>JAFDVL010000055.1:55078-58814 GCA_018268995.1 Acidobacteriota bacterium
TGAAGTCTGAACTCCATGCTTTTGCTTTTGTCACGACCTTCGCCACGCGAACCATTTCTGAAACAGATTTTGGACGAATGGCGTCAGCCGCGTGCGCATATACGCATCACCAATTTTTTTAAGCGCATCCGATTGCACGGGGTACGGCTGAATCGTCGAAGAGAACGCCGACAGTTTCAGGCCAGCCGTGATCGCCAGGGTCAATTGCCCAATCATCTCGCCCGCGTGCCGTGCGACGATAGTGCCGCCTAAGATCCTGCCCGTTTTTTTGTCGTAGTGAACACGCGCCAAGCCATCCGACTCGCCGTCCAAAACGGCTCGATCTACATCCTCAAACGATTGCGTGAACGTTGCGACAGAAAAACCTGCTGCTGCTGAAGCTTCCGTGTGACCAACATGCGCGATTTCGGGATCGGTAAACGTACACCAGGGAATCGTCAAAGCAGATGTTTTTCGGCGGCCAAAAAAGAAGGCATTGGCAATGACATTGCGCGCCATTGCATCTGCGGAATGCGTGAATTTGAATTGCGAGCAAACGTCCCCCGCGGCAAAAATCCGAGGATTGCTCGTGCGAAGATAATCATCCACTTCCACCCCCTGCGAAGAAAATTTCACGCCCGCAGCTTCCAGCCCGATTCCTTCGACGTTTGGGGTTCGACCAGCAGCAACAAGGATTGCATCGCAGGGGACAATTCGCTCAGTTCCCTGCTGTGACACAACCAGAGCTTTGGCTTGCGGGTCTTGTTGTGCTCTTAAAATCCTTGTCTGGAGAAGAAACTCCACGCCTTCCCTTTCCATCTGATGTCGGACGATGGAGGCAACATCACGATCTTCACGAGGTAAAAGATCCCCTTGATTAATCACGACAACCTTTGTCCCGAAACGCTGGAAAGCTTGCGCCAACTCACAACCAATTGGGCCTGCACCGATCACAGCCAATCTTGCGGGCAAAGATGTCAGCGTAAAAATCGTTTCATTGGTGTAAAAGCCCGCTTCCGCCAGCCCTGAAATCGGGGGCACCGCAGCACGCGCGCCCGTGGCAATCACGGCACGTTCAAATTGCAGGCGCTGCCCGGCTACTTCAATTTCACGGTCACTGATGAATTTCCCATCCCCTAGAAACACATCCACCTTGAAATCGTTTTTGAAGCGCTCAGCAGAATCATGCGGAGCGATTTCAGCGCGTAGCCGCCGCATCCGTTCCATCACCTGAGCAAAATTTATTGCAGGAGGATCGCCCAAACTGAGTCCAAACGAAGCACTGCGCTGAGCGTCATACACCGCACGGGCAGCGCGAATCACCGCTTTTGAAGGTACACATCCAATGTTCAGGCAATCGCCTCCCATCAAGGCTTTTTCGATCAAAGCAACTTTGCCGCCCAACCCGCCAGTGCCGCCCGCACTCACCAATCCCGCCGTTCCTGCCCCCAAAACAACCAGATTATATTTTCCGCTTGGAGTTGGATTTACCCAGGTGGGCGGATGAACGTGGGCGATTAATTCCTGATCGAAAAAATCCTCAGGCCGAATCATTTGTCGCCAATGCTCATCAGTAGAAACTGGCATTAGGCTGCCTCCGAAGGCTTCAGCTTATCGTCATCCGTTGGAATGTCAGCCGCAGCCATCGCCTTGCGCGCCATATTCGTCACAAAGACAACCACAACAATCGTCGCCAGCAATCCGACAATTTTTAAGCCCCATTGCAATACACTGGCGCTGCCACTACCTGCCCCTGTAATCGTGTCTCCGGCCAGTGAGCCGAAGTACACATACATAAATGTAGCGGGTAACATTCCTAGAAAATTCGCGAGGACATACGCGCCAACCGGAACCGAAGTCAGGCCCAGAAAGTAATTCAGCAGGGTAAACGGAAAGGCAGGACTCAGCCGGGTAAGCAATACCATCTTGAAACCATTTTGTCCGATGGCACGATCCAATGCGGCAAATTTGGGATTCCCCTTCGCCCACTCTCTGACATTGTCGCGCAGTTTCGTTTTTGCCAGCAGAAATGAAGTCAAAGCACCCAAATTAGCCCCGACGATGACCGTAGCGGCACCGAGCCATAAGCCGAAAATCGCCCCCGCCACCAAGGTCAATGCACTGCCAGGAATCAGGAACACGGTGGCAACGACATACAACAGAATGAAAACTACCGGGCCGAAGTATCCCAGCCCCTGAATCCAGGTTTGCAATGCCATGGCCCATGATTTGACTGGCAGAAACAAAAAACCGATTCCGACCACAGCCAAAACCAATACAACCCAGATAATTTTGCGTTTGTTCATTCGTTGTCAGCGGGTCGTTGCCCGGTGCCCATTGTTCATTTTCAGCAACGGGCACTGGACAACGAACGAGAGCTTATTTCTTTACGTTTTCCTGCACCACAGTCGCAGTGTTATCAACCTCACGGAATGTCACCTTGACCATTGCGCCCTGCGCGAAATCTGTCATTTTGAAATTTTTGCTCTTGGCATTGAGGAACTTGGTTTTGTTATCGAGCTTGATTTCTTTTTTTGCGCCGTAATCATTTTCGATCACGATTTTTGCTTCATCCATGGTCGAAACTTTTCCGTAGACAGTTTTTCCGGTAGCAAAGGTGCGATCCCCTTTCGCGCGGGTCGCCTTGCGGCTTTCATTGCTGTCTTGCGCGACAACCACAAGTGAAAACAAAACCAACAATGCAGATATGATAAAAATTGAACGATTCATTACTTTCCTCCTTGTTTTTCGTGTTCGTTTCAGTGTTTACCCGTCGCCTCCAACACAGTTTTTACTTCTGCGTTTCCTGTGCATTCAGAGACCAATCATACTCCATCCATTTCACCTCCATCTTTTTCTCGGCAATGAATTGGGCAACGTTGGATGGAATATATTGTTTGGCGACTTCCAGCAATTCCGTACCGGAAGCTTCGGCCTTGACGCGAGCAACAACCGCATTTGAGCCAGTAAAATCTGCCGCATACCATTTAAAAATCGGCGAGAGATAGATCAGGTTGCGCCCAGGGTCGAAGCTCATCCCGCGTCCGCTATCGCCCAAAAATTCGCGGGCGGCTTTGGTCAGATGTAAGTCCAGTTGCGCTCCGTTGTAGGCAAAGGTTTGCAGCTTCGGACAGCCTTTCGAGGCGCAATTGACAGCAAAATGAATCCGTGGGTCTTTCATATCGCGCCCACGTTTTTCGATCTCGTCCAGCGTCAACCCCTCCCAGGCGATTTTGTGCTTTTTCGCATTGAAGAAGCCTTTTACATCCTGCACGCTTTTCACCTTGCCGTACACATCATCCAGAACATCTGCCAGCGTGAAAGCATTATAGCTATTAATCCAAAATGCTAATCGTTCGGCATCGTCGGGGAGTTCCTGCGGCTTGGCAGTTGCCAGCGTAGCAAGATATTGATTCAATTTTTCACGATCTTTCTTCAGCCCCTCATAGTTTACCCATCCCTCTTTGTTGACGTGTTGCGACAGTAATTCATCGAACGCTCTGTGATTAAAAGCTGTCGCCGTGTTTTTTGTCGGCTGCGTGGAAGTTGGTTCAGTGGTGTTTTTCGTACAAGCTACGAAGAATAGTGCTGACAGTCCCGCCAACAGGATTCGCGTCAAAATTCTCATCCAAGGTATCTCCTGATTGTCATTTGCTTCTCGTTTACCAGCAAGTATATGCCCGATGCAAGTCAAATCATTCCTGATCCTAAATTTACACAATGCGGGGTTTGAGTAGGGCGAACGCATCACATTTTT
>JAFDVL010000056.1 GCA_018268995.1 Acidobacteriota bacterium
ACGCGCATCCTACTGAATTCCAACATCGCCAATTCCAGCGGCACGCTCGGTCATTATCTGCACGATCAGTTTTACATCTCGAACGGCGTGCAGGCAGTTGTTCCTGAAGCCAAAGGCGGCAATGCGCCGCGCGGGTTAATGGGCGGTTCGGGCTATTTGCCGCGCTTCCGCAATCTGAAAACGAAAGAGAAAAACTTCATTCGCGGTTATGCGACCGATTTGAACACGGGTGGCACGCCTGATCCAAAGTATTTCGGCACGTGGGGCGCGGAGTTGCAAAAACAACTCGAGGAACATCGTGGGGCGGCGTTCGGCACGACAATTATGGGCGAAGTGCTGCCGCGTTTTGAAAACTACGTGAAGATTGATCCGAAGGTCACGGACAAATGGGGTATTCCTGTTTTGAATTTTCACTGCCGCTATTCCGACAACGAATTTAATATGGCGAAAGACGCGGTGGCAACGATCAGCAACATTTGCAACGATGCTGGCTTTCAGGTGCTGCACGGCAATGACAAGATGTTCCCGCCCGGTCACAGCATTCACGAACTCGGCACCTGTCGGATGGGCGATGATCCGAAGAAATCCGTGCTGAACAAATGGAATCAAAGCCACGACATCAAGAACCTGTTTGTCGTAGACGGCAGCAGCTTTGTGACGGGCGGCGCGCAGAATCCGACGCTGACGATTCTAGCGCTGACGATGCGCGCGTCGGAATATTTGGCGGAGCAATTGCGCAAGGGCGATTTGTAAAATAGACAGAAAAATGTAGGAGAGAAAAATACTGCTTTTATTTTTTTCTCCCACATTTTTCTGTCTGGTCGAAAGCCATCAATTATGAAAACTTTCCTTCAACTTGGATGCGTGTTTGCAGCCTGCCTCATCGCGGTTGTCGCGCAAACCGAACAGCAGCCGCTGCCCGGCCCGCAACAGCCAATTGCATTTAGTCACAAACTGCACGCAGGGACGCAAAACTTGAAGTGTGCGACGTGCCACAAAAACCCCGATCCGGGCGATAGCATGGGACTCGCTACGGCGGGGCTGTGTATGCAATGCCATTCGGATGTCAAACCAGACAGCCCGGAAATTCAAAAGCTTGCGGCGTATGCCAAAGATAACCGCGAGATCAAATGGCGACGCGTATATCAAATCCCGTCGTACGTCTTTTTCAGTCATCGTTCGCATCTGACCGCAGGCGCAACGTGCGTGACCTGCCACGGCGAAGTCAAAGAGATGGCGCAAATGTACAAAGCCAAAGAAATCAATATGGCCAGTTGCATGAATTGCCATCAGGCCAACAAGGCCAGCACCGATTGTTTGTTCTGTCACGAGAAGATGAATTGAATTTTCGTCTCAGCGGGACGCCTGATTTTAGGCAGGTCATTTATGGCCTGCACAATGTGCCACAGACACCACGTCGCATAGCGACGATTGAATCAGGTTGTAATCGTTACAATTCAACCGTCGCTACGCGACGAAAATGATTTTGGACATCCTTTTTGCAGCAGGCTTTGAAAAACCTGACTAAACTCAACCGTCGCGCTGCGGCGAAGAATGCGCAATCGAAATCATCCTCTTTCAAGGAAACCAACATGACATCCACTTCCAACTTCTCCCGTCGTTCATTTCTCTCCCTCACCGCTTCTGCCACCGTCGCGCTCGCCTTGCCTGCCACTGCGAAAAAACGCTTGCCGATTGGCATTGAACTTTATGCCGTGCGCGATGAATTGCAGAAAGATTTGATGGGCACGGTGCGCAAGGTCGCGCAACTCGGCTACGAAGTTGTCGAGTTTTATTCCCCCTACACGCAATGGACAACAGACTATGCAAAAGACGTGCGCAAGCTGCTCGATGAGTTGAAAATCAAATGCTTGTCCACGCACAACAGCGCGAACGTTTTCACGCCGGAAAACCTGCCGAAGGCAATTGAGTTGAATCAAATCATCGGCTCGAAAACTTTGGTGATGGCAAGCGCGGGCCGCGTCGAAGGCGGGATTGACGGCTGGAAAGGCGTCGCCGCAAAGCTCACAATGGCGGCGGAGAAACTAAAACCGCTCGGCATGCGCGCGGGCTTCCACAACCACAAAGTCGAATTCGTAGCGATTGACGGCAAACGCCCGATTGAAGTGCTGGCCGCAAACACGCCCAAGGATGTCACGCTGCAATTCGATGTCGGCACCGCCGTCGAAGCCGGAGCCGATTGCATCGCCTGGGTCAAAGCCAATCCGGGCCGCATCCGTTCGCTGCACCTGAAAGACTGGACAGGTGCAACCAACAAAGCCGACAAAGGCTACCGCGTGTTATTCGGCGAAGGCGATGCGCCCTGGCAGGAAATTTTCAAAGCAGCCGAAGCCAAAGGTGGCGCGGAATATTACCTGCTCGAACAGGAAGGCAGCCGCTACTCTTCGCTGGAAACGGCTGAGAAATGTCTGGCAACATACAAGAAAATGCGGGCGTAGCGATTGTTACGCTTTCTTCGGAAATCTGGAACTTGCTCTATTCAATGGGGAGAAAATTATGACCAAACGATTCCATCGCCTTGCCTTGCTCAGTGCGGCATTATTGCTGGGCGCGGCGGGCATCGTGTATCAACCGCAGGTGGCGGCGACTGCCCTTGTCCAAGTGGACGCGAAGGCGATTACGCAAAAAGTCTGCGGCTCTTCGTGTCACGCACTCGAACGCGCCACTGTATCGCCGCGTAGCCGTGCGCAATGGGAAGATGTCATGAGCAAAATGATTTCGATGGGCGCGAAAGCTACAGATGAGGAATACGCCATCGTGCTCAATTATCTGGCGACCAATCACGGGCGCGATGCCGGTGCGGGAACGGTTAATCGTCCTGCGGGCAAATCCGTCGGCGTATTGGGCGCGGGCGCGAATGACAAACATATCGTAGACAACGCGGCGGCGGATCGTGGTCGTTCCGTATGGGCAACGCAATGTATTGGTTGCCACGGCACGACAGCGCGCGGCACGGACAAAGGCGCGAATCTGATTCGTTCGGATATGATGTGGAGCGACCGTTATGGCAGCGATCTGATGCCGTTTTTGCAAAAAGGACATCCGACGCAAAGCGGCGTTGCCAGCAATAGCTTGAGCAAAACGCAGGTCGAAGACCTTTCGCATTTCATCCATCAACGCCTGTACGACACGTTGCGCGGTTCGCCGATTTTCAATCCGCAAAACGTGTTGACCGGCAATGTCAAAGAAGGCGAGGCGTATTTCAATGGCGCAGGCAAATGCGCGACGTGTCATTCAGCAAAGAGCGATTTGGCAGGCTTTGGCAGAAACAATCCCGTCAACATTCAGCAACGTTTCATGTTCCCGCGCCCGCGCACCAAAAAACTGACGATCACGGTCACGCCCGCCAATGGCGCAGCCGTCACTGGTGCGCCAGTTCATATTGACGATTTCGATGTCGCGTTGCGCGATGACAACGGCAACTATCATTCGTGGAAGCGCACAGCTTCACTGAAAGTCGTCAAGAATGATCCGTTACAAACACACGTCGAATTGCTCGACAAAATCACTGACAAAAACATGCACGACATCGTTGCTTATCTGGAGACATTAAAATGAAACACATCATGGCATTCCTTTTTATTGCTCTTTTGGCTGGGCCGTTGTTCGCGCAAGGCAGTCTCGATCCCGTGAAAGTTGGACAAGCGCCGACGGATTCGTGGACAAGCTATCACGGCGATTATTCAGGGCGGCGTTACAGCACACTCAATAAAATCAATACAACGAACATCAACTCGTTGAGCCTGGCGTGGGTCTATCGCGCCAACGTCAATCAGGGCGCAGTGAAATCTTCGCCGCTCGTAGTTAATGGAGTAATGTACTTCACATTGCCGAGTCACGTGTGGGCCATTGACGCGCGTTCGGGCCGCGAAATCTGGCATAAAACCTGGAAAACCGAAGGCGGCATCACCATCGGCAATCGCGGCGTAGGCATTCTGGGCGACACGCTGTATGTCGAAACCACCGATTGCTATTTGCTCGCGCTGAATCTGAAAGACGGTCAGGAAAAATGGCGCAAAACGATTTGCGATTTAGATCAATTTTTCTTCGGCTCAACCTCGCCGATCATCGTCAAGAATCACGTCATCACGGGCATCAGCGGGGATGATCTGGACAGAGCGGGATACATTCAATCGCACGATCCGGTCACAGGCAAAATGCAATGGCGGTGGTACGTCGTGCCGCAAAAGATGGGCGAACCCGGCAGCGAAACCTGGCCGAACGAAGACGCGATGAAACACGGCGGCGGCATGACATGGCAGCCGATTACCTACGATCCCGAATTGAATTTGATTTATGTGGCGACGGGCAATCCGCAACCGGTGATCGCGCATAAAAATCGTGCTGGCGCGAACCTTTACACCGAATCCATCGTCGCGCTCAATCCCGACACGGGCAAGATGGTTTGGTATTTTCAGTGTTCGCCGCACGACACGCACGATTGGGACGCAACGCAAGTGCCGGTGTTGTTTGACGGCGAAATCAACGGGCAAAAACGCAAGCTGCTCGCGCAAGCCAGTCGCAACGGATTTTTCTTTGTGCTGGATCGTGCGACCGGCAAAAACATTTCCTCCACTGAGTTCGTAAAAACGAACTGGTCGAAAGGGCTTGATGCCAAAGGGCAACCGATTCCGAACCCAGCCAAAGACCCGCAATTGGACGGTGCGCTCGTGACGCCCAATCAATACGGCGCGACGAATTGGCCGCCGCCCAGCTTCAGCCCGGACACGGGATTGTTTTACGTGAATTCGTTTCGTGCGTTCAGCATCTATTACATCTACGACCCGGACTTGGAGAACCCGCAAGGCTGGGGCGGCACAGATCGCGGCGGTTGGCAGGAAGCGATGATGCAGGCCATTGATTACAAGACGGGCAAGATTCGTTGGAAACACCAATGGGAAGGCGGCGGTTCGCGTTCGGGCGTGTTGAGTACAGCGGGCAATCTGGTTTTCACTGGCGACGGCTCGAACAATTTTGTCGCGCTTGATGCACGCACAGGCGACGCGCTCTGGCATGCGAATCTCGGCGCAGGTGTTGCCAACGGCCCCATCACGTATGAATTGGATGGTGCGCAATACGTCGTCACAGGCGCGGGCGACATGCTCTACGGGTTTGTGATGCACGCCAAAGATAATCCGCGTCAACTTTCGCAACGAAAAAATCAGTAGCGGAAAATGTTTGGCGACGGACAAGAAAATGCGAGCCTAATCAAGCCGCATTACAAACGTGATAATTTTCATCGCGTAGCGATGGTTTGAATTTAGCCGTGGTGTTTCAACCCACGGAAAAGAATTCATGGCCATCCCGTCGCGTCAGCGACGACTGAACCCCATATCAACCAACTTGCAAGGTGAATTCAATCGCCGCTGACGCGACGGGGGAATTTTTCTCGCGCGTTTCGTGGGTTGAAACACCACGGCTAAATTCAGGCGTCGCGCTGCGACGAAAACCACTATGTCATCACAACAAAATTCCCGGCTGATTGTTGCATTGATCCTCGCGCTTTGGACTTTGACCTGTACAAGCATTGCCCAAACCCAAAACGCCCTGCGCTCCGAAGTCGCAGGCATTCCTGTCAACTACGATGAGGCAAAAGTTATCAACTACACGTTGCCTGATCCGCTGATTCTTGCGAACGGCAAACCTGTGCGCGATGCAAAAACGTGGATGCAAAAACGTCGCCCGGAGATTGTGCGCTTGTTTGAGGAACATCAGTACGGCAAAAGCCCCGGACGTCCGGTGGGAATGAGTTTTGATGTCTTCGATAAAGGCACGCCTGCGTTCGATGGCAAAGCGATTCGTCGCCAAGTCACGATTTATTTTTCGCCCAAGAAAGACGGGCCGAAAATGGATTTGCTCGTGTACTTGCCAGCAAACGTAACGAAGCCCGTGCCGCTGTTGCTCAATGTGAGCTTCACCGCCAATTCCAATGCGGTGAACGATCCTGGCATTAAGCCCGGCGAAATCTGGAACCGTGACAAGAAGCGCGTGCCTGCGCCGAAAGACGGGCGTTTTGGCAGCCTGAAAGTGTTGCCGTTTCTGGAAGCAGGTTTTGGCATCGCCACGTTTTATTACGGCGACGTTGACCCGGATTTTCTTGGAGGCGTTCCGCACGGCGTGCGTGCAATGTATCTGAAGCCGGGACAGACCGAACCCGCGCCGAACGAATGGGGCGCGATTGGTGCGTGGGCTTGGGGCGCAAGTCGCGCGCTGGACTACCTCGAAACAGACAAAGGCGTAGACGCCAAGCGCGTGGCGATCACGGGCATTTCGCGCCTCGGCAAAACGGTGATGTGGGCGGGCGCGCACGATCCGCGTTTTGCGATGGTGATTGCCAGTTGTTCAGGCGAAGGCGGCGCGGCCATCAGCCGTCGTAACTACGGCGAAACGATCAAGCATTTGACTGAAGCGACACGCTACCCGTATCAGTTCGCGGCGAATTACGGCAAGTATGGCGACCGCGTGAATGAGTTTCCCGTTGATGCGCATATGCTGGTGTCACTGATCGCGCCGCGTCCGGTGCTGCTGCAAACGGGCGACACCGATTATTGGTCTGATCCGAAAGGCGAATTCTTAGCGGCGGTCGCAGCCGAGCCTGTTTTCAAATTGTTCGGCAAAGAAGGACTCGGCACAACACAAATGCCTGCGCCGGGACAGACAATTTTTCACACGATTGGCTATGTCGAACACGCGGGCGGACACGGCACGATTCCATCCGATTGGGATTTGTTTTTGAAGTTTATGCAGATGCATTTGCAGCCAAGTAGGTAAGACGATATTTGAAAAGATCAGCCCGCGAAGTCGGGCGGCAAGCATAAAGCCCGGGGTGAAGCGGAGCGCAACCCGGGGTACAACTTTGACGGCACAGGCAGCCCCCGATAGTGGGGCGATAGCTGTTGAGCAAATTGTGTTATCAAATCTATCGCCCGCCTCCGTGGGCTGGCGTGTCTGTTCGTTGAATACCCAGGGTTGCGGCTATCGCCTCCCCCCGGGGCTTTATGCTTGCCGCCTGCATCCGCAGGCTCTCTGCGGAACTTTTCAAAGCGCCATTCTGAGGATTTGCGTAATGAAACTTGCCAAACAATTCGGGCTAAAAATCGGAGCCGCGTTGCTGGCGGTCATCGCGTTGATTGGCTTATTGCTGAACGCACCACAACCGTTTTTTCAATCCGCTGTCAGCGCGAAAAATCTGACGCTGTATTCCGATCAATCCTTCGCGCCGGATGCAGGTCAGCGCGTACTGACATTGGTCGAAGACAAACTCAGTAAGTCTCCGCTTTATGCTGCCGAGCAGAAACATCTCATCTTCATCTGCAATGCGCGCTGGCGGCAACGGCTCTTTTTCACGTATGTCTATGGCGTAGGGGGCGTGAATTACTATCCGTTTACAACGAATGTTTTCCTGCGTGATTCGATCATTGAAGAGAATTGTTTGATCGGGCCGAAAGGCAGTCGCGTGCCGGGCGAACGCACACTGGATTACTTCATTGCCCACGAAATCACGCATACATTGACCGGACAAGCTGTTGGCCCGATTGATTATCATCGGCTGCCGCAGTGGAAGCGCGAAGGCTATGCGGATTATGTAGGCAAAGGAGCGGCATTCAATTACGACGAAGCCAAACGCGCATTTCTCGCCAATGATCCGAAAATGGATTGGGCGAAGTCAGGATTGTACTGGCGCTTTCATTTGCTGGTCGCGCATTTGTTGGAAAAGAAGCATTGGAGTGTGCAACAACTGCTAACGGAACCCATCGAACAAGTCGCCATCGAAGAAATGATCCGCGCTGAAATCCCCTGATAAAATCACATGACATCTCAAGTTTCCCCAACGCAACGCGTGAATGCCGTAGACCTGCTGCGCGGCATTGTGATGGTGATTATGATGCTGGATCACACGCGCGAATTCTTTCACGCCGACGCGTTGAACTTTGATCCGACCGATCTGACCAAAACCAATACACTGCTTTTTTTCACGCGCTGGATCACACATTTTTGTGCGCCGATATTTGTCTTTCTCGCCGGGACGGGTGCGTATTTGCAAACGATGCGAGGCAAAAGCAAAGCCGAATTATCGAAGTTTCTGCTCACGCGTGGCCTGTGGCTGATTCTGCTGGAACTCACCCTGATCCGCGTCATTGTCTGGTTCAATTTCGATTTTCATTTTGCGCTGATGTTGCAGGTAATTTGGGTCATTGGCGTTGGGATGATCGTCTTGGCAGGCTTGATTTACTTGCCGCTCCGCGTGATCGCCATCGTCAGTCTGGCAATGATCGCCCTGCATAACTTGCTCGATAAGATTCAGGTCAAGCCCACCAGCCTTGGAGCGTATCTTTGGATGGTGTTCCATCAACCGGGCGTGATTTTCTTTACCCCCAGGATTCACGGACTGGTGCTTTACCCACTGATCCCCTGGATTGCAGTCTTGGCCGCCGGATATGTTTTTGGCACGGTCTACAATTGGGAAGCAGCGCGACGACAACAATTTTTGCTTCGGCTCGGAAGCGCTTTGCTCATCGGCTTTGTGCTGTTGCGTGGACTCAATATCTACGGTGATCCAAATCGGTGGAGCGGGCAGAAAAATGCCTGGTTCACAATTCTGTCATTCCTGAATGTCTCAAAGTATCCGCCCTCGTTGCTGTTTCTTTTGCTGACCATTGGCGCAGCAATTCTCGCGCTCCCCTGGTTTGAGCGCCTGGGGCGAGAGTGGCTCTCGCAGATCTTCATCACCTTCGGGCGTGTGCCATTGTTTTTTTACATCGGGCAATGGATTGCGGCGCATGGGCTGGCGATATTGGTCAGCTATCTGGCCGGAAAGCCCATTGGATGGTTGCTGGCTGGCTTATTGGAACAGCCCCGCCCGAACCCTGGTAATCTGGGCTTTTCGTTGTGGGTTGTGTATGTATTTTGGTTCGTTGGCTTATTGTTGCTGTACCCACTCTGCCGCTGGTTTGCCGCCGTGAGGCAACGGCGCAAAGATTGGTGGCTGAGTTATCTGTAAGGAACCGCTGAAATGAGAAATGCTAAGACTTTCGTTCACTCGCTTTGGCCTGTACTCCTTTGTTTGATGGCAGGAAATAACGGTCAAGCGCTGGCGGCACATCCCGAATGCATCGTGACCGCAAGCTGGGTGAAGTCCGTGCAAGAGTTTCAGTTTGCCTCGAATCAGAAAAAAGCCATTCTGCTGCGTCCTGTCAACTACAGAAATGAGCGCTTCGTCGTGCTGGAAACTGGTTGGGCACCATTGGAAAAGGCCAAAGAATATCAGGCTGGCCACGTTGCCGAAGCGATCTATGTCAACACCGATGAATTTGAAAATGGCTATCCGCGCTGGCATTTAAAACCGCTGGCTGAATTGCAACAGGTGATCGGCAAACTTGGCATCAACCGCGATACGACCGTTGTCGTGTACAGCCGTCAAATGATTGCGGCGGCGCGCGTGTGGTGGATATTGAGCTATGCAGGTGTGTCAGACGTACGGATTCTGAACGGAGGTCAGGCCGCGTGGATCGCGGCGGGATATGCAAGCGAGACGACGATCAATGAACCGCATGCGGTCTCCTTCACAGCCGCACCGCGCGAGAACTGGTTGGCAACGACCGAGTACGTGCGCGAACGCTTTGACAAAGCCAGCGTCTGGTTGGCCGATGCACGTTCGTTGGCGGAATATCGCGGCGAAGTCAGCGGATATGAATACTTGCAACAACGGGGTCGCATTCCGGGCGCATTGCACATTCAAGACCCCGACGACAAAGCACAGATTTATCAGGACAGTGATGGCCGCTTTCGCCCACGCCAGGAAATTGCTGCACTGTGGACACAGGCAGGCATCAAAGCCGCTACGCCCGGCGAGCAGTTCGAGCGGGAAGTAATTTTTTATTGTGGCAGTGGCTGGCGTTCGAGTCTGGCATTTTTTTATGCCTATGTGCTGGGCTACAAAAACATCCGCAACTACTCCGACGGTTGGAGCGGGTGGAGCACGACCTATAAACAGGACGCCGCAGAAAAAGGCATCACGCCCGGCTGGAAGCAGGAAGCCTCCGGCAACCCAATCGCCACGGGGAAAAATTAGCAGAGCGAAAGAATTTCACCGCGAAATGGAGACTAAGAGAGGGAGAGGCAGAGAGACGGAGAGAGGGAGTGACTAAGAGAGTATCGTCTTGTCTCTCGTTCTCTCTTTCGCTCTGCCTCTCCTTCCCGCTCGTTCTCTCTTTCGCCCTGTCTCTCCTTCCCGCTCCGTCTCGCCTTCCCTCTATCGCCCCCTCTACCCCATTTCGATAATGGCTTATTGTTGCTCTTTTCTGTTTGTGGCTTCGCTTACCGTAATAGGCAAATCAACCATGATCGGATTATGGTCGGAAATACGCTCGCCCAGGCAATAGTTCAGCGCCTGAAGCGTCCGCCCATCGCAGCGCGAATATCATCGAAGGACATTCCCCGTTCGATGTTCCAGTGCGCAACTTGCAGGGCCGAACCGCTTCGTGGAGCAATAGAATCAGATGCAGCGGCTGCACTGTTATCCACAAACGGCGTCTCTAACAAGGCAAAGAGCTTATGCGCGAGCGGTTCTGGTGGCGTTTCGTGTTCATAGAGCGTAATCAATTCATCAAAACGCAATAAAGCCGGGGCGCTTACAGGAGCAGAATCAGCGGTAGAAGTAAGCGGCATGCTCACGCCGGGAATGATCAAAGCTGCAATCAACACAAAATCCAACAAACATTTCATTATCTCAGTCCTCCTTTTTCGGGGTGTCTGAATTTAGATCAGCCGCCCGTCGGTACGCCGAGTGAGCAACTAGCGTGCCGAGTAAGCAACGAGTGGGGAAGTTTGTAGGAGCAATTCATTCTCTGGGTACGCACGCATCTTGCGTACAATGCATGCGAGAGTTGAACTCTTCATGAAGCCAAGCAGGCTGGAATCCTGCGTACCCAGCGAGGATGAATTGCCCCTGGGGAAGTTTGAGGATGTATGTTGCTGTGCGATACTGCGGCGGGTGAAATGGAGCGTGGTGATCAAGCCAAACGCCAGACTGACGGCATCAACCGTGACAACCAAACAGATCATTTTTCACGAGGTAAGATATGCGAACCCAGGCAGAAAAAGGAACCATCTTCCGCGCGCTTCACGAACGAGGTCGCGCCTTTGTGATCCCGAACCCGTGGGATGTGGGCACCGCTCGCTTGCTTGCGCATCTTGGCTTTGAGGCATTGGCAACAACAAGCGCGGGATACGCGTTTTCTGTTGGCCAACAAGACAACATCATCGGGCGCGATGAAACGCTAGCGCACTGTGCCACCATCGTCGCCGCCACTCACTTACCCGTCAGCGCTGATCTTGGCAACGGTTTTGGCGATGCCCCCGAATTGGTAGCGGAAACGATTCGACTGGCTGCCGCCACTGGCTTGGTCGGTGGTTCCATCGAAGATGCGACTTACCGTTTGGACGATCCCATTTACCCCATAGAATTCGCCGTCGAACGAATCCAGGCTGCCGTAGAAACGACCCGCGCGCTTCCCTTCTCCTTCACACTTACGGCCCGCGCCGAAAACTTCCTTGTCGGTCGCCGCGATCTGAACGACACGATTCGACGGTTACAAGCCTATCAGGAAGCCGGAGCCGATGTTCTTTACGCCCCCTCGCTCACAACACAGGAAGAAATTGCCGCCGTCGTGAGTTCGGTGGATCGCCCCGTGAATGTACTGATGGGAATGCAGGGCATACAAATCAACGTCGCCACACTTTCAGAAATAGGCGTCAAACGCATCAGTACAGGCAGTTCCTTATCCCGCGCGGCTCTCGGTGCCTTTCTGCGCGCGGCGCAAGAAATTCAAGAACAAGGCACGTTTACGTTTGGGAATGAAGCGGCGAGCTATCGAGAGATTAGTGCGATGTTTGAAGCATATACAGCCTGACAAATTGAATTGGGTGCATTAAATAATCGCGACGGGAAATCTTAAGGGATGTCAATAATTTGATTTTGATACTCTCCGGCTTCGCTCGCTGCCCAATAAAGAATCAACCATTCTGCGGCTTTGCTGATAGGCAATTTGCGGCTAACGATGAAAACACCAGGTGAGTCTTGCTGTTGGATAAAGTCAAGAAAATGCCCTGGCATTGTGTGGCGATCATGGGTGACCAATATTCGGTCTTCCTCAGCGCAAAGCCGTAACACTTCAGGATCTGCAATCCCCGTATGAAGATTCATTTCCGGCGCACGTTGAAAATCTATCCCTGGCTGTAGGCGTTTCGTCGCACGCAAAATATCTTCATGAAGATCGTTATCGGCTTGAAAACGAATTTTCATCAGGCAGTTTCCGGCAGGCGTTGTTTGATCCGAGCCTTGAGTGCGGCTCCTTTTGGATACAAGCGGGCGATCTCTTGGCTAAACTCGGCTTCCGTTGCTTCGTTATGTGCCAAATACGCGTCAAGCTCAGCTTGATGATCCAAGTAATACGCAATCGCGGCATAAACCTGGCCGAGTGAAAGCGCGGGGAAAGCGTCTTGAATAGCTTCAGGCGAGCGCCCCTGCTGGAATTGATAAATAACCGAATCTAACGCGACACGCGTACCTTTGATTTGCCAAACTTGATCCAGTTTTTCTATATACTGATCATTCATATTGACTCCTGTAGCAATCAGATTATAGCTGAGAGCAGTTGTAATCGGGAACAATCTTGCATAGTTCTAACTTAGGGTGAAAACTTTCTATCGAGAATGCCACATAATATCCTAAAACTCCGTGCGCTGAACCGGGCTACGCTCGGACGTCAAATGCTTCTGCACCGTGCAAAATTGCCCATTCCTGCGGCGATTGAAAGGCTTGTCGGCTTACAAGCACAACTCGCTTCTGCGCCGTATGTTGGCCTGTGGACGCGTTTACAGAACTTTCAGCGCGAAGACCTGGCGGCATTGATTGAGCAGCGCGTAGTCGTCAAGGCAACGATGATGCGGGCGACATTGCACCTTTGCACGGCGGACGATTATGTGCGGTTTCGCGCAACGCTTGCGCCTGTTTTGCAGGGGGCGGCGAGTTCAATTATGAAAGATCGTGGCGAGTTTGATTTGCAGAAGGTGCTCGCAGCCGCACAAAAATTCATTGGCGAAACCCCACGCACGTTTGCAGAAATCAGCGAGATGCTGACCGCACTTCTGCCGGATGTGGATGTCGGCGCGATGCGCTATTCCGTGCGAACACATTTGCCGCTGGTGCAGGTGCCGATTGCAGGCGGCTGGAGCTATTCCAACAAACCGGCTTTCACCTTAGCTGAACCGTGGATCGGACGAACAATTGACCAAAAGGATTACTTGCCCGAATTGGTGCGGCGATACCTGACAGCCTTTGGCCCAGCTTCGGTGACGGATGCGCAAACCTGGCTGGGGATGAAATTGAAAGATACATTTGAAAAGTTGCGCCCTGAATTGATTGTCTATCGTGACGAAGGGCGGCGCGAGTTGTTTGATTTGCCAGGAATGGAATTGCCTGCGGAGGACGTGCCTGCGCCCGTTCGCTTTCTGCCGGAGTATGACAACCTGCTGCTTTCGCACAGCAATCGCAAACGCATCGTGGCGGATGAGTATCGGGCAAAAGTTTACTTGCCCGGTTTGCGTGTGGCGGCGACCATTCTGGTAGACGGCTTTGTCCGGGGCGCGTGGAAGATTGAGAAAGCCAAAACGGCAACAGCATTGCTGATTGAGCCATTTGAAAAGCTCACGAAAAAAGATCGTGCGGCATTGACGGAAGAGGGCGAACAACTGGTGCGATTTGTCGAGCCGCATGCAAAATCCTTTGAGGTGAAATTCAATGAAAGTTTGTGAAACGGAACGATTGCTGCTTCGTCTTTTAGAACTGGATGATGCGGCATTTATCCTGGAGCTTTTGAATGAGCCGTCCTTCCTCGAAAACATCGGTGACAAAGGCGTTCGCAATTTGGATGATGCGGCGCAATATCTTTTGCAGGGACCAATGAAAAGCTATGAGCAAAACGGTTTCGGATTGTGGTTAGTTGCCTTGCAAGATGTGCTCACCCCGATTGGGATTTGTGGATTGATAAAACGCGACGGGCTGGATGATCCTGATATTGGTTATGCATTTTTGCCAGAGTTCTGGTCAAAAGGCTATGCGATTGAGGCAGCTTCGGCAGTGATGACCTACGCGAAAGAAACGATTGGATTGCAGCGCATCGTAGCGATCACGGCACCGGATAATCAGGCTTCGATTCGCGTGCTGAATAAGCTGGGATTGCAATTTGAAAAGATGATCCAATTGCCCGGCGCAACTGCTGAAAGCCGCTTGTTCACGCCAGAGAGTGAGCAAGCTCAACACACTTAGATCGGATTTCGATTCAGTGAGCAGTAATTTCAACCACGGGGGCACGGGGCAGAGGCAGAAACGGTTTGCATTTCCCCGTGCCCCCCGTGGTTGACGATCCTATACAAATAAAAAGCTGATCCAGGAGCGAAAAAACTGATGGTAATTGCGGTGACTTCTCTAAAACTGAGGCGGCTCTGGGGCTTTTTCAAAATGTCTTATCTGTCCATGCACGTCGTCCGTCAGACGAAAACACAGCCCGGTTTTATTTCGATGAAACATACGGGCTTCGGCTATCTGCATTACACGTTGAGCGCGTGGAAAAGCGAAGAAGAGGTAAAGCAATTTGCCCGCTCTGGGGCGCATCGAGAAGCCATGAAATTCAGCCGCAGCCTGGCGACGGAAATCAGAATTTATACCTTTCAGTGCGATGAAATCCCCGACTGGAAGGAAGCCAAACAACTCTTACTGGAAAACGGGAAAGTGTACTCCTTTGAATCCTAGCGCGACCTTTATGAAAAATCTCTTTTGTCTGCTCCTATTCACAACTTTTGCCTTTGCACAACAACCCTCTCCGCAACCCGGCCAATCACCTGCCGGGCGTCCGCCGATGCGTCCAGTTCCACCTGCCGGGGTTGAGGTTCCGGCGCAGGATCGCACCGAAATCGAAAACGGATTGAAGCGATTGAAAGCCGCGATAGACAGGCTCGGCAATCATCCGCTGCTGCCCGATGTAATGATCTATCACGAAGCGGTACGATACGCGCTGCAATACAACGAATTCTTTAAGACTGAAGAAATCTATAAGGCCAAAGTGCTCTTGCAGCATGGCGAAGAACGTGCGCGCCAACTGGCCGAAGGCAAAGCCCCGTGGACAACGGCGACAGGATTGGTCGTGCGCGGTTACGTGTCCAAAATTGATAAGAGCGTGCAACCTTATGGATTGGTGATGCCGCCCACATTTACGCCAAACACGACGCACAAATGGCGGTTGGATGCGTGGTTTCATGGGCGCAGCGAAACCTTAAGCGAAGTCAATTTCCTGACCGAACGCGAAACGCGAATGGGCGAATTCACGCCGCGTGACACGATTGTTGTGCATCTGTACGGGCGCTATTGCAACGCCAATAAATTCGCGGGCGAAGTGGATTTGTTCGAGACGCTCGATAAGGTCAAACAGCAATATCGCATTGATGAAAACCGCATTCTGGTGCGCGGCTTTTCGATGGGCGGCGCTTCGACGTGGCAGTTTGGCACGCACTATCCGGGGCTGTGGGCAGCGATTGCGCCGGGCGCAGGCTTTAGCGAATCCGCGCAGTTCCTGAAACTAAACCTCTCTGGCTCCGACGCGCCGCCGTGGTGGGAACAAAAATTGTTTCATCTGTACGACGCGACCGATTACGCAATTAATTTATTCAATACGCCGATGGTTGCCTACAACGGCGAAATTGACGGGCAAAAGCAGGCTGCCGACATGATGGAAAAGGCAATGGAGGCGGAAGGATTGCGAATGACGCGTGTCGTCGGCCCCAAGACGGGTCACAGCTATCATCCCGATTCCAAAGTCGAAATTGATCGCATCCTTGATGCCATCGCCGAACGTGGGCGCGATCCGTACCCGCGCAAAATCAAGTTCACAACATGGACGCTGGCCTACAACCAAATGAAATGGGCCACGATTGACGCGCTGAATCAGCATTGGGAGCGCGCGCGGGTGAACGCTGAAATTGTGGGCGACAACAGCATCAACGTCGAAACAGCGAATGTCACAGCGTTTACTTTTGCGATGGGGCCGGGCGGCTGTCTGCTGGATGGAACGCGGAAACCCGTTGTCACAATTGATGGGCAAAAACTTATGGTTGCCGGGCCGATGTCGGATCGTTCGTGGAAAGTTCATTTTCGCAAAAACGGAAATCAATGGGCGGTCACCGATTCGCCTGTTTTAGCAGGCTTGCGCAAAGTTCACGGCTTGCAAGGCCCGATTGATGATGCGTTTCTCGACAGTTTTATTTTCGTGACGCCAACGGGAACTCCGATAGCGTCTGGCGTGGCGAATTGGGTAACAAGCGAACAGGAACGCGCGATCAAAGAATGGCGGCGTCATTTTCGTGGCGACGCACAAGTCCGTAAGGACGCTGACATCAGTGATGCCGACATTGCCGCCAGCAATTTGATTTTGTGGGGCGATCCGGGCAGCAACAAAATCCTCGCGCGCATTGCCGACAAGCTGCCGATCAAATGGAATACTGAAAGCGTTATTGTGGGCGACAAACGCTATCCGGCTTCTACACACGCACCGATTCTGATCTTCCCGAATCCGCTGAATCCGAGTAAATACATCGTGCTCAACAGCGGCTTTACCTTCCGCGAATTTGATTATCTGAACAACGCGCGCCAGGTTCCGAAGTTGCCGGATTATGCGGTGGTAGACACGACTACGCCGCCGGATTTCCGCTACCCCGGCAAAATTGTGCAGGCAGGATTTTTCAATGAAAGCTGGGGGATTTGAGAAGAGTAAGCCACGAATGAACACGAATTGACACAAATGATTTTAGCCACAGAGTCTCACGGATTCTCACAGATTAAACCTTAGTACAGGCAAGTAATCTGTGAGAATCTGTGTCAATCTGTGGCTAAAAATCATTCGTAGATATTGCTCATTCTCGATTTTTCCGTGGTAATAAGGCAACGGCAATGGCCCCCATCGCTGCAAGTAAAATCAATGCGGCAAACCCGTTGGCGTAACTGCCGCTGCGATCTCGCAACCAGCCGACTAACATTGGCGATAAGGCTTCGGCCAAACCATCGGCAGTCAGAATGATTCCCATGACGCGGCCCATCACCTTCACGCCAAATAATTCTGCTGCCATCAAGGGGATGATCATGTAATCGCCGCCCAGTCCGATGCCGAAAATGATAGCGAACAGATAAATCATGCCTGGCACATGCGCCAAATACAGCAGCGGAATTGAGACTGCGACGATGGCATAAATCAGCAGCATGACATATTTTTTCGGCATCCGATCCGCAAGCCATCCCATCAGCAACCGCCCGGCAATACTGGCTCCGAGCACCATCGAGATGATATTCGCGGCTTCACTTTGCGAATATTTCAGATCCAGACTGAAGAACAGTTTCAGGTTTTGATTCGTGCCGCCAACTGCGCCAATCGAACACATGCTGCCGATGGCGAGCAAATAAAATGGCCAGCTTTTTACGATACTGCTGATGGGGATTTTCGGCTCGTCTGGTTTCGCAGTTTGGGTGAAATCTTCCGGGTTGTCTTTGACAAACCATGTCATCGGAAACGAGATGACGATCATAATAATGCCTAAGATCAACAGCGCGCGATGCCAACCGAATTGTAAGTTCAACCACTTCGCAATCTGCTGCACCAACATTCCACCAATGCCGATGCCCAAATAAATGTAGCCCATCGCCTGCCCACGCGTTTTATCGAACCAGCGCGACACTAAGACCTGATTCGGCAGCGGCCCGCCAAACACATAGCCGAGGGCATTGAGAATGTAGAACAAATAAAACTGCCACAGCGTCGTCGTGAAGCTCAAACCAATCAGCGCAAAGCCGCCCATCACAATCCCGCTCAGCATCACTTTGCGCGGCCCAACTTTGTCTATGAATCGTCCAGCAATAAAACCAAACAACGGCCCGACAAGAATCTTGCCAACAGCATTGCCAGTGTTTACTTCTCTTATTGACCAGCCATACTCTTTGACCCAGAAATCATAGAAAAACGGCAGGCCGTAAAACATAATGCCGACCAGCGAAAACAAGCTGAGAAAGCCTGTCGCGGCGACGTACCGTTGCCCGGAATTCCATTTTTCCGATGTCGTTGCAGTTGAGGGGAGAACATTTTGGCTCATACGTTGAGGTGTAAAAATATCGGGGTTTATTTTTGTCTATTTACCATTTGTCATATTCCAATTTTCATTTGTCATTGCTGTTGGCGAAACACCAACAATGGTCAATGAAAAATCGCAAATCGAATATGGCAAATGAAAACTTCAGTCCGTCTCTGCTTACTGCTTATCGCCTTTGTCTTTTAGATGGGATTGACGATTCCCTTTTCCGTCGCTTTGTTATTCCGAATCAACGCCAACACCGCCAGCGTCGCAAACAACGGAATGATGCTTGCCGCGATCAGAATGGGTTCAAATGAATATTTGTCAGAGATGCGCCCGACCAGCAGCATTGCAATGATCGTGCAAATGCCTGCGCCTGTGCCGCTCATCCCGCTGACCGAAGCGACCGAATTCGTGCGATACAAATCTGCCGGGAAATTCAGAATCACCGTCGAAAACGCGGCATAGCATAACGTTGAAATCGCAAAGAAGAAAATGATCCAGTAAAACGAAGTCGTATACACCGCCGGAATCAGCAACGTCATCCCCAGCCCGCCAATCACCGCAATCACCTTGCGGGCATTCCCGACGCCCCAGCCGCGCTTGATCAAATAACTCGACAGCCCGCCGCCGAAGAAATTGCCCGCGTCTGCCGCAATGAACACGCTCCACCAGCCCAGCAAACTGGCATCGAGATCGAAGCCTTTCGTCACCAGATAAATCCCAAACCATTCGGTGATGAAAAACCAAATCGGATCGGTCAACGACTTGCTGATAATCACACCCCACGTTTGCGGCAAGCGGAGCAATAGTGACGGCGGAAGCCCGACTGTGAAGGAGGGCGTCTCCTTTTCACGTTCTGCGCCCTCCTTCACAGTCGGGCTTCCGCCCCCGGCATTCTCTGCTTCGCCGCGCCCCGATAAAATCAGTTCTCGCTCTTCGTCCGACAAACGCGGATGATCTTCCGGGCGATGATAGAACCAGCGAAACAGCGCCAGCCACAAAAAGCCCAACGTCCCCGTCACAATGAACGCGGGCTGCCAACTGCCAAAGTATTTGTACACGCCCAGCACAATAAACGGCGCAATCGCACCGCCAATCGAAGACCCGCTATCAAACAACGCAACCGCCCAACCGCTTTCCCGGCGCGGAAACCATTCTGACACCGCTTTCGTCGCGCCCGGCCAGTTCGCCGATTCGCCCGCGCCGAGCAAAAACCGAAAGCCGCAAAAGCTCCACAAGCCCGACGCCAGCGAAGTCAGCATCGCCGCAATCGAATACCACGCCACGCCAATCGTTAACCCTTTGCGCGTGCCCACCCAATCTAGCAAACGCCCCGACGCCGTTTGCCCAAAGGCATACGCCAAACGAAAGGCGATGATGATGTACGAGTAATCCGTGTTCGTCCAATGAAACTGCGTTTTCAGCGTGGGCGCTAAGACACTCAAGGTTTGGCGATCAATGTAGTTGATGACCGTCGAAAGAAACAGCAATCCGCCAATGTACCAGCGCAGGTGTTTGATGGGGGTGGGGTGGTTGTTCATAAATAATAGTGGAACGCGAAGCCCCGGGAGCGCAGGCGTCGCGTCTGCTGCGAGCGCGCGCAACGCCGCTCGCTTGCGTCGCGAGGTAATTCCTTAATCTTTAACGGAATCGCTCCCCACGCCCTGCGCTTCGCTTCGCTCGCGCGGCAAGCGAGACGCTCGCGCTCCCAGGCGTTGACTACATAACGCCAAGCCCCAAGCCATTCAGCTTACGCGTGTCGAACGAACCGTCCTTCACCTTAAAAATGCCGGGGAATTTTGCTTCCCACGGTTTGTTCGCCGCCGGCATATATTGCCGTGAATTATGCTCGACGCCCGATACGCCGGGCACGTGCGCCGCAATGCTGACCGAATGCAGCAATGACGCGCCGGGGCAGGTCAAATCCTGCACGCACAAAAACATCTTGTACTTCTGTCCTGCCGCCGCCATCAACATTGCCTGTGATTGGCCTTTGCAGGCTTTCAGTGCGATGCCGGTGTAGCCCATTTCGCGCGCTAAAAACAGTGACTCCAAATCTACCAGCGATTCGTCAATCACGACGGGCCGGAGCCTGTTCGCTTCGTGCATGACGTTTTGGCGATTTGCTTTCAGATCGCGCGCGGTGGGTTGTTCGATGTATTGAATGCGCGCAAAACCTTTCGGTGTGAGTTCTTTCACTTTGCGCAGGTATTCGAGCAGGTAATCAATGTTCGGGCAGCGTTCATTGAAATCCACGCAGAACTTCCAATCAATTTTGGGGCGGGTTTCGTTCGCTACGCGATCAATGTTGACGGTGCGTTCAATGTCCCATTTCAGATCGTCGCCCTGCAATTTGATTTTGATGTGCGTGAGGTTGTTGTACTTGATCCATTCCGCCAACGTGTTTGGCAAGCCGTCGTTCAGGCGATTGGTGAGTTCGCTTTCCAGCACCGCATCCGCGCCGCCGACCGAGTGGTACATAAACACGCGCGGTCGCGGCTTCGTCATCACGTAGCGATTCAAATATTCGCCTTTGAAATCCGACGTCAGGTAATGCGACAAATCTTTCGCCATCAAATCCGGGCCGTAGGTTTGATAGACGTTGCGCGCGTGAACCTTGCCGAACGCATCGTGAATCGCGGCATCAAAGGCGCTCGCCGTCACAATCGTGCAAAGTTTTGGGATCGGCGCGTCGAGTTTCAATTCTTTCGTGACTTCAATTGCAGCCTGTAAATACGCGGGTTCCAGCACGGTGTTGATGTCAATCGGATGACCGTATTCCTGATAGCTCGCGGTGATTTTGTTGATTCGCGCTGCCAGAACTTTCATCGCGCCGAGCGTCGTGTCATAGGCAAGCGTGCGCGAAGGAAACGCCCACACATTGCCGAGCGGCATCGAACCAAATCCGGTCGCCGTTTTGCCATTGCGGGTGCGCACGCGACAGGTCACATTGATAATTGTCGCGCGGTCTACGGGGACGCCGCCGAATTTGTAGGGCGCGCGATATTGGTGTTCTTCAAGCTGGTAAGAAATCTCTTCGATACGGATATTTGTGGTGTTGATGGTTTGGAAGGAAAACGCCTGCACAACCATCCCACCACTGAGCAGACTGGCAGCCTGAAGAAAGCTTCTGCGCGAATCAAATTTCATTCTTTTTCCTGGAGAGAGGTAAGCATTGCGGGAGGCTATGAGCAAAGGACTGGCAGTGTAATCGCTGCCAGCCCATGATCTTCGCTCACGCCATTCAATGACGGGTGCGTCGTTTTGCTTTGCGCTTTTTGTTGAGGTGATAGGCCGTGCCGCCCCCTGCCCCAACACCTGCGCCAATCAATGCGCCTTTGCGTCCGCCAATCAAACCACCGGCAGCCCCGCCGATAGCGGCACCGACGCCAATACGTTTGGCGGCTTTTTTCTTTCCAGCTTCGGGATTTTTCCGCTGCTGGGCCTGAATCTCAGCGGTGAAAATAAAGCTACAAGTTAATAAGCAGGCGATCAAAAAATTGGCGATCAGCCCGCCCCCTTTCGGTTGTTGCATATGATCTGACTCCTTTTTTATAACCAACGAATTGGGGGGAATGCCGCGCCATTCTAGCGCAAAGTAGCGCGGAAAGGTACACGGCGTGACCGTCATTTCTCGCGAGCTTCGACTTGCAATTCGTTGGTCACTTCAAATACACCGCTGACACCGCGCGCCTTGATGTTGGCAATATTACTGTCACCTTTCGAGGCCACAATGCCTTTGAGCGTAACGCGCCCGTTCTTCACAATGATGTGGATGGGCGGCACGGCTTGCGTGGCATAGCGAAATAGGGGCGAGTTGTAATTGAAAATCGCCCGATAGACCGCTCGTCGAATACGATCATCATTCGGAGAAAGCGGCAGGACTTCGATTTCGTTCACAACGCTTTCGACCGCTTCGAGCTTTTTCACCACGTTTTCCGCATCGGATTTGAGCGTTGGGCGAACCACTTGCCCACGTAAGACAACGGTACTTTCCCCTTTGACTTCAAATTCCAGCCAGTCGAAGACGTTGTAATACGGCAGCATCACCAGTTCATGCCGAATCGCCTTGATTAGCAATTGTTGTTCGCGCGTGCCGCGCTGTTGTGGGATTTGTTTTTCCCAAGTTGCGGATATTCCCTGCGGTTGTCCCAGTGCGGGAAGCAGCAGACTGACAGGAACAACCAGAATCGTAAAAATTGTTTTGCTGATTTGCTTCATATTTCCTCCTTCTCAATTCCAATGAACAAGCAATTTCCTTTTGCTCACTGTAATATTCCTACGATGTTTTGGGGGAATTGGGATTTTGGGGGAGCAGATTATGTACTAGTTGTACACGCACGAATGATACAAGCAGAAATAGAGGGCGATCAACTATCACGCGCTCCTCCGCTGACGAATTGACCCTGTAAGCGCACGCAAGCGGGCTTGCGCTTTTGATGAAGCAGCGAGGTTAAAGAGATTGTCGAAGGTTAACAGACAGGAAAAGCAGACACGCCAACCGCAGCATTGCGTCTGAAATTACACTGGCGTTCGTCATCTTGAGTAGTGCCGAATGATTAGGGCTATCGGCAAACCGACGCAAAAGATATGGATCAATAATCCTATGACCAGCGCACCCAGCGGAAATGTAATTTTGCCTGGAAAAGCCGAAAGCGGTAACACGACCAAATTCATGAAAAAGTAGACGGCAACGCCAAAGAGGCTGCCGCCAATTACGGCCTGTGTGATCAAAACAGGTGCTATCCGGCTCAGCGCGTAATACGTCGCCGTGGCCCCCAACGCGATGACAAAATGACAAAGTAATCCCAGCAAAGCAGCTTTCAGGCCACCGTTGTATGATTCTCGCCCCAGTAATCCGCTGGCGACAGATTGTAAAATGCGAATCGGGCTTATCCCTTTCAATCCATGTTGAATAAAAGCAGCCACAATATCCATTGTTCCGGCAACAAGACCACCTAGCAGAATTGCCATTGTGGCGGATGCAGGTTTCAAGGCGAATTCGTTATAAGCAGGATTCATGCAAATGGCATCCGGGGAATTTGGGGATTAGCGAAAGTCTTCAATCATCATTAAATCGCTGCCGCGTTGGGTGGTAACTGGAAAGATCAGCCATTTGCCATCTGGGGAAAGCGATAAACCGGAAACGCTGCTGCGCAATGTGACATCCACTTCGGCCAGCGATTTTTCACTGTTGGTAGCAAAATCGAAGAATTTGATACCCGTGCGAGTGGACGAGGCAGGGACGGCAAAGTAAATTCCATCCGAAACCACCAGCCACATCCGACTATAGTTTTTCTGATGAAAATCAAAGATCGGCGTTTCCTCTCCCCCCGCAACGGGCATGCGCCAGATTTGTGAAGAGCCACGATCCTGCGTGAAATACAGCCATTGTCCATCTGGCGATTCGATAGGGTCAAAGCCGCCGTTTTTTGTGATTTGCACGGCATTCGTGCCGTTGACATCCATCTTCCAAATTTGCAGGCTGCCACTGCGTTTTGAGGAAAAATAAATGGAGCGCCCATCACGCGACCAACTTGGGACAATGTCTTCCGCCAGGTCATTTGTCAGACGACGAGGGGTTCCCCCTTCGCTGCTAACAACATAAATATCGGCGTTACTATCTGGGCGGCAATCAAAGACGATCTGCTTCCCATCCGGCGACCAGCTTGGCGACCCCGCCAGCGGCCCCCGAAATGAAGTGATGCGAACAGGATTCCCGCCGTCTTTATCACAAACCCAGATTTCGTTGGTCCCGGAACGATTCGACTCAAAGACAATGCGCCGTCCATCTGGGGAATATCGCGGGCTGATTTCGGAAGCGGTGGAAGCAATAATGCTGGTCAGTTGATGATTGCTATCGCCATCCTCTTTTAAGGCAAGACGGAATACATCGGTGTTATCCGTGTTTCGTGTCCACGCCAGACGATTTCCCGGCCCGGAAAATGCGGGGTAAATGGCGTCATTGCCACTGGCGGCTACCCATTGCGGCGTTCCTCCTTCCACCGAAACCCGTAAGAGCCGATTCTTGCCGCCATAACGCGAAGAAAAAACAATCTCTTTTCCATTCGGCGTCCAAGTCAGGCTGCTGATCCCCTCACCACTAAAGGTCAGGCGTTTGGGTTCGCTGCCTTCTGCCGCGACAAGATAAATCTCCCCCAGAACTGAACTCACCAGGCGAACAAAGGCAATCTGCTTGCCGTCGGGTGAAAAGACAGGGCTACAATCACCCACGACGGAAGCTGGCGCAGTGGTCAATCGTTTTCTCTCGCCGGTATCGGGTGCCAACAAAAACAGGCTAAAGGGTTCCTGTGCAGAGGGCTTATCACTAACAACGATCCAGTTGCCCTGCGGCGACCAGTGCAGCCAGGTATGACTGCCAAACCCAGAACGCGTAGCCCAGGTGTCGGTCAACTTTCGCTCAGCGCCGCCCAAAGCAGGAACCAGATAAATGCCATCGCCTTCATTTGTGCTGCGATAAAAAGCAATCGTCCGGCCATCGGGCGACCAGGACGGATTCACATCATCTCCTGTCTGATTGGTGACCTGAACCGAGTTCCCGCCATCTACCAGACGGACATAAATATCTGCGTTGTCGTCCTTCTCGCCCCGCCAGACAAAAGCAAGATGGTTGCCATCAGCAGAAAATGCAGGCTGCGACTCGCGTCCGGGATAGGTCGTCAATGGAGTCACATTCGCGGCCATGTCCCCGGCATTTTCCCTTGAGGTGGGCTGAAATGGTTTGAAATACAGAACTGCCAGAATTCCGATGACAGCCACGGCCAACAGCCAGAGGGGTAAGGTCACAGCTGTCAGACGCAAGTGCGAGTACCACGCGGCCTTGGGTTCCACAGTTGAAACTGTTTCCTGTGTCTCGGCAACAGGGAAACTCGGCTCTTCGCGATTCAGTAAAGGTAGGGCCGAAGTTGTGGTCGTAGGGTTTTCAATCGGATTAATGGCCGCTACGGGTGCAATAAATCGGTAGCCCAGGCGAGGCAACGTCTCAATATACTGGTTATCTCCAGAATTGGTCGCCAACACTTTACGCAAGGCTGAAATATGCACATTCAGATTGGCTTCTTCAACTATTGTGTTAGGCCATAAAGCTTTAATTAATCGGTCACGTTCCATGACCTGCCCCGCGTGCTGCACCAGTAACAGTAACAATTCAAATTCTTTGGGTGGCAACAAAACCATCTCGCCCTGACGATAAAGCCGATGCTCAGCCAGCGCCATATGGAATGGCCCGAACTCATAAGCAGGCGAGAGTGGTTCTTTCGCAGGTGTCATAAATTGGATTTAGCAAATCTTTATCCCGGTTTTTATGGAAAATTTACCTTATCTAAAGGACAGATGGCCTTATTCCCTCTACATTGCCCCGTACTAACGCAGACCTTAATTTAGCTTTGCAGTGAAATAGTAGACCATTTCATAACTAGCAATCAATGCTGGGGGGAAGGATCAATCGCTGCTGGGATGCCAGCCTTCCTCTCCTAAAAACTAACAAACGAACCATAAACGAATTGTAACCCCTTGTGGCAGTTGTTTGCCCTGGCTGACTTCTTTCAGAAAAGCGGCGTGGGCCAGGGGCAATTCATTCTCGCTGGGTACGCACGCATCTTGCGTGCAAAGAGGGTGAGCGTCGAGGTCTCTACGAAGCCAGGCAGGCTGGAAGCCTGCGTACCCAGAGAATGAATTGCTCGTGGGCGGGGGCAAAGACTTGCCTAAGGCAGAGAGAAACCAAAGTATTTAAGGACAAAGACTCAGGTCAAAACGATCACCAGAATTATGGCGTCTGTGGCTCAACCTGATCTTGCTGCTGGTTGGGCTGGGAGCTACGACCTATGCATAACAGTTCACCGGAACTATTCGCGGCACCGTGTCAGCTGCGACAGGCGCAGTTGTCCCCGGAGCTGATGTCTTAATTGCGAACATCGCAACCAATGAAACGCAAAATATTACGACCAGCGAAAATGGGGTGTATGTGATGCCTCAACTGAAACCTGGTCTCTATCGGATCACCGTAAAGAAACCTGGATTCAAGGCGGCCTCCGTGGAGGAAGTAAAATTAGACGTTGCGCAAATTCGCGAAATAGACCAGGTCTGAGGCTTGTACTCTCTGACTTTCTGGTCACGATTAAGGTTTGGCCTCGAAGATCAGATTGAATGGCGTTTGTGTCGCACGTCGGAACCTTGTGAAGCCACCCGCAGTAACGACCTCTCGCAACCGCGCTTCGCCTGCTTGTGCCCCCAGTGCCAGACCGACTTCCTGTGACAAGGAAGCGGGGGTACAAATCAAGGTGGATGCCGAATAAAAAGCCCGTCCGACCGGATTCAGATTCTCGCTGATATGATCGTTGGCAAACGGCTCGACCACCATCCAAGTGCCGTCCGAGGCCAGCGATTCCCGCACATGGCGAGCAGCTCCGGCAGGGTCGCCCATGTCATGCAAACAATCAAAGAAGGCAACTAAATCATAGTCATTGCCAGGATATTCCTTGGCTTTGGCGACCTCGAAATTCACACGAGATGACACGCCGGCATCGGTCGCCCGCTGTCGTGCCATCGCAATCGAATTTTCATGATAGTCGTACCCAATGAATGTTGAATTAGGGAATGCCTCCGCCATCAAAATCGTCGAAGCCCCAAGGCCACAGCCCACATCAGCAACTTTGGCTCCGGCTCGCAACTTTTCTTCCACGCCATCCAGCGCGGGAATCCATGAACTCATGAGATTCGCGGCATAACCGGGGCGAAAAAATAGCTCGGTGCCGCGAAACAATCCGTGATCGTGTTCGTGCCAGCCCAAACCTTCTCCCGTTCGGAATCGCTCTGTGATTTTCGGCACTGCGCGCAAGGCGGAAACGGCGACGAGAAAAGCGCCGGGCAAATAAGCAGGGCTTTTTTCATCGGCCAAAGTAAAGGCTTGTTCATCGGAAAGGTAATAGCTGTTGGTGGCGGCATCATATTCGACATATCCGCCCGCTGCCTGCGCATTCAACCATTCGCGGACGTAACGTTCATTTGTGCCTGTGCGTTTTGCCAGTTCTGCTGAAGTGAGCGGCTCCTGAGCCAGCGCTTTGTACAAGCCAAGATTTTCACCAATGACCACCAAACCCGCATGAAAGGCGGCTCCGAAATCGGTCACGAATCGCCCTAATAACTCATGTAATTTTTCTTCGTTGACTGCCATACGTGTCTCCTTTGTGAATCAATGGGGGAGAGTCAATAACTTAATAATGGCTGATTTGATGGGAATGTTATGCCCCTCTTAGTCAACTGGCAAGAGATTATTCGCTCACTGTTTGATTCTGTGGATAGGCATCTCCGTAGAATTCTGGTGCAACCCGCGTTTCACCACGAGTCCAACGAGGAAGATAGGGACAATGACGACACCCGGACCCGCAGCATTCCCTTCGACGCAGGTGAAATTTCGCGGTGAAAACCACAAAGGAACCATCCCAGTAAAAGTCTTCGCCTTCGATTAATTCATCTGTCATCTATTTGCGTCAAGAGAAATTAAATTCATAACCCGCGTGCGCGCTCTGCGGTCTTATACTATGGTTTCTTTTCGGCGGCAATTTTTTCACCAGAAAGCAGCCGAAGAAGAAATCACAGTCTCAAGGCAAGCTTCGATTTCCAAGTGAGGTAGGACATGAAAAGTAAGTTATTCGTCTGGTTTTGCCTGCTGGCCCTGTTTGGCCAGCAACTTTCAGCGCAACTCTCCACAGCGGCGGCCAGTCAGCAAGCGCAGTCGGCGACAAAAGGCGTGGTTATTCCCGAAGGCACAATGATTCAGCTGACGATGCGCGAACCTGTGAGCTCAAAGCTTAGTGAGGTAGGCGACGAAGTCATTGCGACGGTAAAAAAAGATGTTGTGGTTGAAGGCACAACCTTGCTGAAAGCCGGAACCGAAGTCGTCGGACGGGTGACGGTTGTGAAGCCTGCCAAACGTCCGCTGAAAGGCGGCCAATTGCATCTGAGCTTTGATCGCATTCGCCTGGAAGACGGGCTGGAACGCAAACTCACGGCGATTGTGCAATCCGCCTCTGATTTCACCCGCGATGAAAAAATCAGCGGCAACGGCGAAGGGACGCTGAAAGGCGGCAAAAGTGGCGGCGATGTTCTCAAGAACGTAGGCACAGCTGCCGGAATTGGTGGAGCCGCCGCAACCATTATCATCCTGGCTGGGCGTGGCGACAATGTTACGGGGCTGGGCATCAGAGGCATTAGTGGTGGCAGCGCCGCCGCTGCGGCTGGCGTTATCGGTGGCAGCCTGATTGCAGGCGTTTTGCTCACCAAAGGCAAAGAAGTGAGACTGGATTCCGGCGCACTCGTTCGACTGAAACTAGAACGACCGTTGTCTGTTGAGTAGATTTGAGGCAGAAGCCTGACTGTGAAGGAGGGCGTGTTCGGTGCTTGGCGGTCAAATGGCGAAAAGAAAACACGTCCTCCTTCACAGTCAGGCTTCTGC
>JAFDVL010000057.1 GCA_018268995.1 Acidobacteriota bacterium
TGATTATCTTCATGGTCATCAGCCCGCAAAAACCACATAAATTTGAAGCAAAGGTCCCGGAAAAACCACCGGAAAATCAAACCCCACCTCCACCTGATCCGTTAACATTGGTGGTTTCAATCCCCAAAAGCGGTGGGTTTAAGCTGAATCAGACAGATGCTTCTAGTCTAGGTGATTTAAGTAAACTGCTGCACTCTGCGCTGGATGGTCGTCCGCCGGATCGTAAAGCGGTCTTTGTCAAAGCTCCCAATGCGACCCGTTATGGGCAAGTCGTTGATGTGATTGACATCATCAAGGAAGCAGGCGGTTCGCCGATTGGCTTGCAATTGGAAGGACTGGACGAGTAGTTCTAAGTCCTGAAATTTTCTACAATTCTTTAGTTAGGGAGATTTTCCCATCATGAAACTTTCACGTTTTCTTGCCATAAGTTTTAGTTTGACGTTGCTGGTTGGCGTGGTTCTTTCTTCATCAAGTTGTGGGTATGTTTACCAGATTGTGGGGAAGGATAAACTGAATCAGGGCATCTTAAAGTATAACCAGGGAAAAACTGACGAAGCGATGACTTTTTTTGAGAGTGCTTCAAAGTTCATTCCTGAAAAGCCAGACGTTTGGCTATGTTTAGGCGCGGTTTGGTACAAACGATCAAAATCTGGCGATGCTTCAGACACAGATCGTAAGCAGTTTTCTCAAAATGCTTTGGACGCCTATACCAAAGCGCTTGAGATGGCGGGCAGTAATTGCAAAATTCGGGATAATTCAATTGGATACATTGCTACCATTCACGATGAATTGGGGCATACTGATGAAAACCGGAATTGGCTGCTCAAACGGGCTGAAGGCGAATGTGCCACCAACGATATCAAAGCTGGTACTTACTATGCGATTGGTGTCAAATACTGGAACTGTGCTTATGATCAATCTACCCGATACGCAGATAAGCAGAAGGTCAATAGCGAACCGTTCCACGTCCGCAATTTCTACCATCCGCCGGATAAGGCGATCTTCGATGATTGCCTCGCTAAAGCCTTTGAGTATATTGAAAAGGCTTTGTCGGTAAATCCTGAGTATGCAGAAGCGCATTCTTACAAGAGCCTCTTGTATCGTGAGAAGCAAAAATCCACGAGCGCCGAAGCAGATCGGAAGAAATTCAATGACGAGGCTGAAAAAGAGGCCAAGATTGCCATTGATTTAACTGCGAAAGCAAAGGCCAAAGCCGAAGCTGAGGCCGCCGCAAAGGCCGCCGCTGCTGAGAAAAAATAAGCTTTCTTTTAGGAAGTCCATGCAACAGCCAGTATCAGGCTTTTTCTGGTACTGGCTGTTTCTGTCTTCGGTGATTCAACTTTAACTGATCTTGCTATAATGTGGTGTGATGATTCGATTTGAGGATGTCTATCGAACTGTAGGGCGTTATTACCCAGATGCCGATCTGGATATGCTGCGGCGTGCTTATATCTATTCGGCGCGTGAGCATAAAGATCAGGTTCGGCAATCAGGGGAGCCTTATCTGATTCATCCTCTTTCTGTGGCAGGCATCCTGGCCGAAATGAAGATGGATGTCGCGACCGTGAGTACAGGGTTCTTGCATGATGTGGTCGAAGACACGCTGACAACGATTGATAACATCAAAACTTACTTTGGTGAGGAAATCGCCCACCTGGTAGATGGCGTCACCAAGATTAGTAATCTTGGCAAGGTTTCCAAGGAACAGCAGCAAGCCGAAAGCCTGCGTAAGATGGTTTTGGCAATGGTGAAGGACTTGCGGGTAGTCATTGTGAAGCTGGCTGATCGCTTGCATAACATGCGGACGTTGGATCATTTGCCTGCCGAAAAGCGCAGGCGAATAGCCCAGGAAACTCTGGATGTTTATTCTCCAATTGCCCATCGCCTTGGAATGGGGAAAATTCGTGCGGAACTCGAAGACCTTTCCTTCAAATACCTGGAACCCGACGCTTACAAAAAATTACAGGACGTAATTGAACGTCGCCGCTCTGCCTCCGATTCCTTTCTGGAAGAAGTGAAGACACGGATATCTCAGTATATGGACGATGCAGGGGTCGAGTTGGTGCGTGTTGAGGGACGGATAAAACGTCTGTACAGCATCTATTTAAAGATGAAGCGGCAAAAAATCACGCTGGATCAGGTTTATGATCTGATGGCGATGCGGTTGATCACGAAAGATGTGCGTGATTGTTATGCTGCGCTCGGTGTTATTCACCAGCATTGGCATCCGGTGCCAGGCCGCATTAAAGATTTTATCGCTACGCCACGTGAAAACCTCTATCAATCATTACATACGTCTGTCGTTGGAGATGAAGGACAACCGTTTGAGGTCCAAATTCGCACGGAAGAAATGCACCGCATTGCCGAAGAGGGAATTGCTGCGCATTGGAAGTACAAAGAAGGAAAACTGAACGATCACAGCGAAGATGATACGTTCAAATGGTTGCGTCATTTGGTTGAATGGCAGCAGGAAGTCCCGGATTCACGCGAATTCATGGCTGGGTTGAAGCTAGACCTGTATCCGAAAGAAGTCTATGCCTTCACGCCCAAAGGAAAAGTAATTCAGTTGCCACGCGGTGCCACGCCCGTAGATTTTGCTTTTGCCATTCACACCGAAGTTGGAAATCAATGCACTGGTGCAAAGGTCAATGGCCGCATCGTGCCGTTAAAGTATGAACTGCACAATGGCGAAGTCGTTGAGATTATGACGACGCCCGGTCATCATCCCAGCCGTGACTGGTTGAATTTTGTCGTTACCTCAAGAGCGCGCAATAAAATTCGGCATTGGCTGACCGAACAACAACGGGCTAAGTCTGTAGATTTGGGGCGCAAATTGTTTGAGAAAGAGGCTTCGAGATTACAACTCAAAGCCAAAAAAGTTCTTGAGGACGAACAATTGGCGCGCGTTTTGAGCGACAACGGGTTCCATAAGATTGAGGATATGTTTGCTGCGATTGGATACGGCAAATTAGGCCCGCGTTCCATCTTGGTTCGATTCATTCCGCCGGAAAAATTGAAGGAGCTGGAACAGAGTAAGCCTTCTCGCCTGCAACAGGTTAGCGCCGTCGTTAGGCGCGCTTTGCGTCTGGGCGAAGATCGCATTTCCGTTAAGGGCATAGACGAGGTCATGGTCTACCGTGCGCGCTGCTGTAATCCAATTCGGGGTGAGGCGGTGATTGGGTACATTACCCAGGGCAAAGGCGTTGCTGTGCATGCCCGTCGCTGCAAAAATGCTGCCAACCTGATGATCAACCCTGAGCGGATTGTGGATGTGGATTGGGTTGGCTCTGAAAGCACGGCGAATTCCAGCTATGCAGTGAAGCTTGTGGTCACAACCGAAGATCGTCAGGGGATGCTGGCAGACTTGACGCTGGCAATTGCCAACATCAAAACCAATATTCGAGATGTTCATACGGATATTTTTAATAACGGAAGCGCCCGCATTGATGTGACTGTCGAAATTTCGGATGTGAAGCATTTGGACCGCGTGATTGGCGCGATCAAAGGCGTAAGCGGTGTTATAGATGTCGAACGCACCGGAACTCAGACGCAGAATGGTAGTGGATGAAGCGAGTCAGAGAAGACGGAGGGAAAGCCGGGAAGAGCGACAACGCAACAGGGTAATGTGCCGTCTTTTTCTCCGATCCATTTGTGCTCCCACGCTCTTTCCCGATTTTGCTCAAATAAACTTTCTCAACGATTCTTCGCCTTCTGCCTTACCTGAAATCACCTTTTGCAGTAGAATCCCCGTTTGCTTTTAACCAAAATTTTGTTCAAGACAAACATGGAAGCTATACAGACAGATCAGGCACCACTCGCAATTGGCCCTTACTCCCAGGCGATCAAGACAAATGGGCTGGTTTTTCTTTCTGGTCAAATTCCCCTCGTGCCGGAAACCATGCAGATTATCGAAGGCGATGTCCAGGCACAGACAGCGCGTGTGTTTGAAAACATTCGTGCCGTGTTGGAGGCCGCTGGCTCCGCACTGGATAAAGTCGTGAAAACAACAGTTTTTCTGGCGGATATGAATGATTTCACCGCCATGAATGAAGTTTATGCACGTTATTTTGGCGATCATCGCCCTGCGCGCTCAACAGTCCAGGCGGCGCGGTTGCCACGTGACGTGCGCGTCGAAATTGAGGTGATTGCGTTGGCTTAAGGTGTTCATTAGGCGATTTGCCTGTGCGTGCCGAATTGCCCGTAATCCTTTTCCCTGTAAACGACAGGCTGGCAGCCTGTCCTACCTTTTCTAAGGAGCAAAAGTACAGTGTCAAAATTCAAGACCCCGGTATTCGTTCTCTCTCTTTTCATGTTCGTATTGCCTTTCGTTTCTTGCGGTCAGTCCGGCGCGGGTTCGTCGTCTTCTGCCAGCAAAGGGGAAGCAGCTGCCGTCGTGAATGGCACCAAAATTACCCTTGCGGAAGTGGATCGTGTTACTGCCGAACAAGCACAAGGCCAGCAAAATCAGCTTTCGCCGTTGGAATTGGCGGCGGCTCGCTTACGCGTGCTGGAAGGTTTGATTACGAATGAGATCCTGTATCAAAAAGCCAAAAAGGATAATCTGTTGCCTGACGAACAAGCCGTCACGACCTTCATTCAGCAAAGCAAAGCCGATAGCGGAATGACGGAAGAAGCATTCCTAAAACGGCTCAAAGAAACGAATCAGTCCGAGGCCGAATTCCGCGAAGATATTCGCAAGCAAATGGCAATCAAAAAACTGGATGACAACATTGCCAACCAGATCAAAGTTTCTGATCCTGAAGTCGAACAGGCATTCAAGGCCGCGCCGCCTGTTGCTCCTGCCGGGATTGCTCTTTCAGATATCGTGGTTGACCCACAGCAGAACTTTCAAGGGAGTGATCCCAACGATGCCAAAGGCGATGTCGAAGCCAAGAACAAAATTGATGCAATCTATGCTCAGTTAAAGAGTGGTTCTGACTTTGCCACTATCGCGCGCATTCGCTCAGAAGATGCCAGTGCGAATCGTGCGGGCGATTTGGGCTTTATCCCGATGGAGCAAATTCAGCAATCTTTCGGCCCGTTTGCCGCCAAGATTTTGTCCTTAAAAGAAGGCGGATACACGGAGCCGTTGAAAGAAACGAATGGTCGCTGGCATATTTTCAAGATGACGGGCAAGCGGACTGAAACGCGCCAGCTCTCCCTGGACGATCCCGAAGTCAGAAAGCAGATTGCGGATCAGATTCGTAATCAACGCGCCAGCCTGCTGTCTTCCGCGATTTTGGCGCAAGCCCGAAACGAGGCGAAGATTGAAAATTATCTGATTGGCGATCTGATTAAGAATCCAAATAGCTTGGGCGTGTTGCGTCCTGTCAATCCGCAAGCCTCTGCATCACCGGCAGCCTCCGGTTCGCCTGCTGCAAGTGCTGCGGCCTCTCCGGCAGCCTCAGCGAAAGCTTCACCAAGTGCTGCGGCCAGCGCTTCTGCCACACCGAAGAAATAAATGCTTTTTCGATTAGCTGAAGTCTCGAAATCCTACGGAGCGCAAGAGGTCTTGCGCTCCATTAGTTTTCAGTTCAATCCCGGCGAACACGTCGGCTTGGTTGGTCGCAACGGCGCGGGCAAGACGACCTTGCTGCGATTGATCTCCGGCACCGAATCGCCCGACAAGGGAACCATCGAACGGATGCGCGGGTTTCGCTATGGCATCCTTGCACAGCACGTCGAATTCAAAGATGCCACAACCGTGATGGATGCGGCGCTTGACGTGTTCAGCGAATTGCAACAACTCGAAGCGAAAATGCGCGACCTCGAACACGCGATGACAGAAGTCACGGGCGACGAATTGGATCGCGTGATGCACGATTACAGCGAAGCGCAACACGCCTACGAACACAACGGCGGCTTCACCTATCACGCTCGTGCCGAGTCTGTCTTGCAAGGCTTGGGATTCACCAAAGAGGCATTCAGCAAACCCGCATCTGCACTATCCGGCGGCGAAAAAAATCGGCTTGGTTTGGCGCGGATGTTGCTGCTTGAACCAGACATTTTGTTGCTTGATGAACCGACGAATCACCTGGACGTGCAGGCCGTCGAATGGCTCGAAGATTTCTTGAGCGAATACAAATCCGCCTACATCATCATCTCGCACGACCGCTTCTTTCTGGATCACACCGTCAATCGCATCCTTGACCTCGAAAACAAACAAATCATCAGTTACCACGGCAACTACAGCAAATATCTGGAGCTACGCGAAGAACGCCGCGAGCAGCAACAAAAGGCGTATGAGCAGCAACGAGAGATGATTGAGCGCACCGAAGATTTCATTCGCCGCAATCTTGCCGGGCAGAAAACCAAGCAGGCGAAATCGCGCCGCAAGATGCTCGAAAAAGTCGAACGCATCGAAAGCGTGACGAATTTAGACACTGCGAAATTCAATCTAAAACCTGTTGCCCGAACCGGCGATCTGGTTTTGATTCTCGATAAAATCGCAGTGGGGTTTCCGACCAAGACGCTCGCCAAAGACATCTCGCTCACCCTTCGTCGCAGCGAACGCCTCGGCATCATCGGCGCGAACGGCACGGGCAAGACGACACTGCTCAGAACCATCCTGAACGAGATGCAACCGCTGGCAGGCGAATTTCGCTGGGGCACAGGCGTCAACGTTGGCTACTACGATCAACGCCTGTTGATGGTGGACGAACGAAACACCGTGCTGGACGAACTGCGCACAATCACTGCATCCACCGTCACCGACGGCGAATTGCGCGGTTTTCTCGGTCGTTTTCTCTTCACTGGCGATGATGTCTTCAAGCCTGTATCTGTGCTCTCCGGCGGCGAAAAAGGTCGCCTTGCCTTAGCGAAATTGATCTACTCGCGCGTGAACGTCCTGGTGCTCGACGAACCGACGAACCACCTCGACATTGCCTCGTGCGAAGCGTTGGAAGACGCGCTGAACGACTACGACGGCACGATCATCACCGTCAGCCACGACCGTTATTTTCTGGATCGCATCGCCACGCAAATTCTGTTTTTCTCGCCCGACGGCGTAGAAGATTTTGACGGCGGCTACACTGAATTTTACGACGCCCATCACCGCGCCAAACAACAAGAAGCCGAAGCCCTCCGCGCCGCTGCCGAAGCCCAACGCAAAGCCGAAACCGCAGCTAAACAACCCACCAAACCTGCCAAGAAAAATAAATCCAGAGGCCCGACCGCCTTTGAGATCGAAGGCCAAATCCACGCCACCGAAACGCAGATCGCTGAACTCTCTGCATTGCTTGCAACCGAAGATGTTGCACGCGACAAAGACCGTTTGTTTGCGCTCAGCGAGCAATACACGCAGTTGGAAGAGACGTTGCAGGAACTGTATCAGCAGTGGGAAGGGGCACTGAGTCAGGAAGCCTAAACGTTTGCACACGCCACAGAATGAGTTAGCATGCTGGCCGGAAACGGAGGAAGCGCATGGAAAGAGTTTATCTGGAAACCAGCGTGGTCAGCTATCTGGTTGCACTTCGCAGCCGCGATCTCATCGTTGCTGGGCGTCAGCAGTTGACGATTGATTGGTGGGAAAAGGAACGCGAGAAGTACGAGCTTTATGTCTCAGAGCCGGTAATAGAGGAGGCCCAAGTGGGTGATCCTGCAGAAATTGCGAAGCGAACCGCAATCGTTGCTGGGGTGCCAATCTTGACCACCACGTTGGAAGCGGAGCAGTTAGCTCGCCTGTTGGTACAAACAGGTACGTTACCACCAAAGGCTGCGGTGGATGCCTTGCACATCGCGCTGGCTACTGTTCATGAGATGGATTATTTGCTGACTTGGAATATGAAACACATCGCCAACGCGCACGTGCGTAAAATGGTGGCGCGGATTTTTGCGGCGCAAGGCCACCAGCCACCAGTAATTTGTACGCCCGAAGAATTAGGAGAAATCGTATGACTGACGATCCGATTATTGAAGAACTGCATCGCATCCGAGAAGAAATCGCCGCGCGGCATAATTATGACATCAGCGCAATCTGCCAATATTTCCGCGCCAAAGAAGCCCAGGAAAGTGGCAAAGTGGTTTCCTTTGAGCGCCCCAAAACAGAAGCGAAAGTTGAAGAAGAAGCGCAGGACTTGGCGGCTTGAAGGCCAATCAAGTTTCCTTCTGTGGCTGTCCGTTAGATAATCTCGCCTTCCATTGACCACAGCTTCATCCAGTAGTTTTCGCACAAGTATGGCTATTGCCCCGCACACGCGGTTGGATCATTACGAAATCCGGCAAGGCGGAATGGGGGGATCTCGCACGTGACGCGCGCTTGAGTCGCAATGTCGCACTGAAATTGTTGCGTGCTGAATTCACGCAATCTTCCGAGCGCATCTGCCGCTTCGAGCACGAAGCCAAAGCCGCGAGCGATCTAAGTCATTCGAACATCCTGACGATCTACGAAATCGGCGCGACCGCGCAGTCTCATTTCATCACCACCGAAAAAAGCGACGTCTAAATCCACGCAACCGAAACGCAGATCTCTGAACTCTCTGCCTTGCTTGCGACCGAAGATGTTGCACGCGACAAAGACCGTTTGTTTGCGCTGAGCGAGCAATACACGCAGTTGGAAGAGACGTTACAAGAACTTTATGAGCAATGGGAAGAATCGCTAAAAGAAGCTTGAGCTATTTAGATTTTTGCTGGTAAATTCCCCCTCGTCGACAATTAGAAAACTAATCGCACTCAGCTAGCGGGGAGCCTCATGAATCGTTATTGCGTTTTAGAATCTTTTGGGAAAGTTGATCCGGGTGACTTCTATGAATTTCGAGTGAAATCAATAACCAGTGAATCTCTGCATTCCGAAGCTGGCTTTATAGATACGCTAGCCAAGCGATTGATGCAACGCTATGAAAGCCAATCGGTTGATGAGATGTTGGAGTTAGAAATAGAATTAGATAACCCTGATAGAACTAAACACTTCTATCGTCGTCTTTTTGATAAGGAAAAGAATGGCGAATACACGCAGGAGTTTGTAACAATTGCCAGTGAGACGATGGGACTTTGGATTGAAGAGCGTCTGGATCAAGTTGCATACGCTCACAGTGGTATTCCACACAACAGCGATCCTGCTTACGACATCCTTTCGATTTACCTTGAAGATGAGACACCCCGTCTCCGTCTTGTTCAAGTCAAGGCGACAGATTGTGAACTACAAAGCAATTGTGGTCTAGCAATTGCAAAATTTGAGAGACTTGAAAGTGGAGATTATGACGCTGAACTTAGCGCAAGCTTAGACTTGATGTTGAAACAAAGAGATGTTCCACCAGGGCTGATTGCACGTGAATTAAAGCTAAATCGAAGGTATCGAGTTACGGTTATTCATAACGAGCGACGAGACGGAATAAAAATAATGACCACGTTTCACGAAAAAGTTAAAGGGGATACTATTCGCCGTAGCTGTGTCCTTGTAAAAATAGATTGGCCTGATTTGTGGCAACAAGTCGCTCGGAGAGTTTATGCGCAACTTGCTTGAAAACCTTCGCAATGCCCCAACCCCCTTAATTGTGAAGTCGAAGGCGGGTATTATCAAAGCAGTTAAAGATGTTCACTTGACTGTTTTGAAAGCCGCGCTAAAACTGGAAGATTCAATAGATGTAACTAATAAAGTTGCGTCGCTTAGGCGTTATGCATTGTTCTTAGAAGATGTGGCATTTGAAGAATTAGCAGAGGGTGAGGAACAAGAGAGTTTATTTTCTGCGGCTGCCAGTCTGTACGAATTTACAGGCAGCTTATCAACCAACAGAGACACATATAATATTTTTCAGCCACCACTGAATGACTTTTTGCGCAGCGCAATTTTATCGTCATTCACCCCATACCAAGCTCACTCATCTCTTATTGGGCGACGCATTCGAGAAAAGATACAAGATGATACTACGCTGCCCCCTGATTTACGTTGTCACTTAATAGTCGCAGCTACTATTGCAGCACTCATTGGAAGAGATTTACAAGCTACCTTCGCATCAAGCCAAAAACTCAACCCATTGCAGAAGCTTGCGGTAGAAACGTTAAAAGCACGCGACGCAACAAATCAGGAAATACTTACGCTAGATCGCGCCATAGCAATTGGTAGGGTTTGCGGCAAGGTTGCATTGGGAATGCTGATTGGGATCGAAAGGCTCACAGAGGGGGCCGCAGAACGGCTCAACCTCATTAATCTAAAAGCTGAAAAAGTAAGAGATGCAAACCACTACTGGTTGGCAGATCGTTTAAGTAGCCTTGTAAATAATATGGCTAAGGCGAATATACATAAGCCATTAAAAGCAGCGATTTTCCCAGAAAGATACCGACTGCTTCTTGCTCGAGATAAGTACTTAGAATTTTGGGGGCCACAATTACAAGCAATTGAAAAAGGGCTTCTGGACGCAAAATCATTAAAGCATTTCGTCATTTCGATCCCGACAGGATCAGGGAAATCATTATTTGCGGAACTCAGCATTCTTACCGCATTACGAGGCACTAATTCCGGTTGGGCAGTGTATGTAACACCTAGCCGTGCGCTCGTTAATCAAGTCAGCAGCGATCTTCGACATCGGTTAGAGCCTTGCGGTTTCCGTATAAGAACAATAGTTGCGGGGGCAGAACAAAGCGAACTTCTTGATGAAGAATTAGACCTTTTACAGATGAATCGAACTGTAACAGTTACAACCCCTGAGAAATTAGATGCCTACTACCGGAACGCCCAAGAGATTTTTGCTACTTGCCGACTCGTCATTTTTGACGAAATGCACAAAATCGCAGAAAAAGATCGCGGGCCGCTGATAGAAAGCCTGGTCGCTCGTTTTTTATCAATTCATCCGCAAACTCGAATTATCTTTCTAAGCGGGGTGATGAGTAATGTTGATGAGATGAAGTCATGGTTGGGAGAGAGCGACACGGCTATCATTTCAGAGCGTAGCCGCCCTACAAGACGAGTCTATGGTGTTGCAGTTCGAGGGCAGGAACACCCCCAGAGTAAAACTCGGAATAGTAGTAAATCCAAGAAATCTCTACGACGTGTTGATTTCAGTGGGGGGCTTGTTGTTGTCCACGAGCATGAAGATTTGGAAGAAAGCTTTGAAATCGCACTCCCGAACATGTTCAGAGGCTTTTACACTGAGAGGATATTTCCTAAATCTACGCGAGAGGATAGACAAGAAAGGCATTCATCAGCAATTGATCATGCTATTGATTTGGCGCAATCAATAGCGAAAGCACCTGGAACAATTCTTGTTTTCATGGAAAAAATTCAGTCTGTACAAAGAGGGTGCAAAGAATTCAAGTACAATGACCCAATTTTCTCAAAGGAACGATTAGAGTTAGCAGCACATATCTCTAATGAACTTGGTCCGAATCACCCATTGGCTGGATATTGTAAACGAGGGGTGGCATATCATCATTCTCGCCTTCCAATCAACGTACAACGTGCGATTGAGTTGGCGCTTGAAGGAGGGTGGTTAAAGGTTGTGTTTGCAACTGCCACATTGAGAGAAGGGCTTAACACTGCTGCTACAACAGTAATAATGGCTGGCCATATGTTGTTCGATAAATCAACTAATCGAGGCATTGATATTCCTGAATCGGATTTTATGAATATTGCAGGACGTGCTGGGCGTCCGCGAACTGATACAGAAGGAAGGATATTCCTTATCCCCAATTCACTATCTCAATCTGCCGCAATTGAGAATGGAAAGAAATATATCTTAGCCGGAGATGCGGCTCTAAGAGTAAAGTCGCAGCTTACTGATTTAGCAAATGCACTGAGCCGATTAGAAGGAGCTATGATTGATCTCCCCACTAATCACCAAGCGACTTTACTAGGATTGGAGGCCGCAACCTTAGCAGATTCTGATGGTATTGCCACATTCCTCAATCATTCACTCTGGGCAATACAAGAAGATGACGAAAACTTCTCTAAAGAGACTGCCAAGCGAATGTTCAATGTACTTGCTAAAGCAAAGGCTGATATTGGTGTAGACAACGTAAAATCGGCTTCTCGACTCGGGTTATCGTTAAGCTCTTCTGAAAGCCTTAGAGTATTTCTCACAGAGAAAAAAGATTTATTCACAGATAACGATTCCGAGATAGAGCGAAAGACAGCGCAAATCTCGACACTACTTGAAGCATCGCTCAAGCTACCTGAAATCTGTAATGGAGTTCTCAAAAATAATGTGGATCCGTCAGCACATGTTGGGCCACTATTAGAATGGATCAACGGTGCAAACTATCAGGCCATATCAAATGTATCTCTGGCTTCAGGTGTCTTCGAAAAAACAGAGGACGTGACTGAAGCTGTTAAATATTGTTCGGATATTAGTACTTGGTTATCTTGGTCGTTTGGTTCAGCACATTCGCTCTTAAGAACAATCATTAGCAATGTTGATCCATACATTGGAATATTACCGCTTTTAGTAAAGTACGGCGTGCCAACCACCACTGCTGCGTATCTTTCGTTACTGGGTGTTTCTGACCGTAATCTTGCGCAGAATTTAGCCAAACAATATGAGGCAACTAGCCGCCCTATAAAATTACAGGAAGTATCACAGTGGCTTGAGTCAATAGACATAGATGACATTGAAGGCATACTCGCCGCGCAGGAAAACAATATAAGAAAAGAATTGGTAAGGCGACAAGTCGCACGCGGGCGGTCTAGCCATACGCCGTATCACATAGCGCGGATAAAGGTATTTAATGGTATTTCCGCTGGCACTCTTCTATCTATTCAAGAAGATCAAGGCGTGTTATTGCTAATGCAAGATAATCTTACTATCGGAGAGTTGAGCGCACCAGAAGATATAAGCTGGTTTTACCGCAGACAAAAGCTGATGGAAAAAACTCTATTTTCGCAAGAAGAGAAAATGCCACAAGTTGCTGTTGTTGTTTCAGACACTCAAGCGGGACGAATTGGAACAATTGCGCTTATTGAATCAGGCTCTATAACTTAAACAACACGTGGCAATCGTTCACGGTCAGCAGCTTTTTCGGCGCGGATTTGTTTCCAGACGCGGTCAAGAATTTGGGGGAAAGATCAAGTTCTGGCGCACCAAGTTCATAGCCATCTCGACGGGCGGCCTCTTCGGCTTCACGCTTAATTGCCACCTGCTCGCGGATCATTGCCAGATAATCCTCATACGTTGCACGCAAATTCACTAAACCGGCAGCTTGATCAGCGGCAAACTCTTCCGGCGAAAAGATGGTACGGCCAAGATAAATCACTGGCATAACTTCAGTCCTCAAGATTCGTTATCTGAGTAATCGTTTCATCAAATCCTCAGCAAACTCCGGCGCAGCGTCATAACAATACCGCACGCGTTTCTTCGACCGAATCGTTTTGCCGACCAGCAAATATGGTTTTTCGGGCAGCTTGCCATTTGCCAGTGGCTTCGTGTTCACATCGTCGGGTAGCGTTTGAATGGCGGCGGGCAGGACTTCGGACGTAATTAGGCGCGGTGAGGTAATATAGCCTATGGCTAATGTGTCGAACGGGTTAAAGCCGTCTACGCCGATGTCGCGTTGCCATTTCTTTAGCCAATCGGAGGCGGGTGCGTGCAGCCATTTGGTGGCTTCGTTGCCATTGGCCCAGCGGTTTAATTCGGCTTCGCGCAGCCAGACTTTGGAAGAGACTTCCCACGGCGCTAACACGATGGGGACGTTTGAATCCAGCAACACCTGAAAGCCGGGGGCATCCAATTCAAAATTGAAATCGCGGAACGGAACCTTTTGATCGGGTTTGACGACGAAGTGTTGATTCGGGCGGCGTCCAGCGACGGCGATGATTTCGATGATGTTGCGATGCAGTTCGGGGTGCAGCTTCAGCAACGACGCTACGTTGGTGACGGGGCCGAGGGCGAAGATGATGAGTTTTTCTTTGCGTAGTGCCGTAGCCATTGCTTGCACGGCGGCGGTTTCTTCGCCGAGTTGTTTGGCGCTGGCGGCTCCGGGAAAGATGCCTAAATCTTTCGGGCCGAAACGGCGCACGATTTGTTGCCCCATTGGCCACGCGATTTCAAACGGGGCATTGCCGAAAACGACGCTGACACCGCGAATGGCGAGTTCCAGCGAATGAAAGGCTTGGATTAAGGCTACGCCATCGTCTACTTCCTGTCCGCCCATTTGCACCGAAGGATCGGTGTCAATCCAAACGGCTTTGGATTGTGCGGAAAGAGTAAAGCTCATAAGCATCAGAGCCAATAAAATCAGGGGCATTGAAGGGTTCATAACAAAACTTCTCAGGTGATTTTGCAAGCCAGCGCCAGCGGCGCGAAATATTTATAGCCGACGTGAAAACGTTTTCCCCAAGCTCCATCGGAGCGAAATAGCAGATGCCGCTCCTAACGGAGCTAGAGGTAATCTGCGTATCCGATGCTATAAATATTCCGCTCCTCTGGAGCTTCCAAAACGTATGTTCAAGCCAAAATCCATTTGCGTGACAACGCCAACAGGTGCGCCTTTTCTGATAAGCCGCAGGAAAGCGGAAGCTGCGCTACGCCAAGCAATCGTCGCATAATTTCGACGCCTGCGAACTTCCACGTCAACGATTCATCCAGCGTCGCTTCGTATTCGCGCAGAACCTGTGCGATTAATTCCGCCGGTTGCTGGGCCAAATGCAAATGTGCGAGCAGGACACCGACGTCAAATTCCGGCGGGCCAAAGAAGCAGAATTCGGGATCAATCACGCGAACGCCTGTTGTCGTTTGCAACCAACTGCCGGGAAAGAAATCTCCGTGCAATAGCGCCGCACCGTCCTGCAAATACAGCACGCCAAGCTCGCGCACGATTTGTGCATATCGCGCATCCGCTTGCAGCGCACGAGCTTCGTTCGCCAACCCCGGTGTGATTGCATCCAGATCAAGACCGTTGTTCGCTTGCAACGGAATGTCGAAGATGTGTTGATGATTCAGGGCACGCATTGCCCGATTGGCTAAATCTGCTTTGGCTTCGCTCCCGGCAAATGAACGATGCAATGCAACGAGCCAGCGCACAAGTTCTGCAAGCTGCGATTCTGTCAGTGTCTTGCCGCGATAGAGTGAGGTGAAATCCTGCGCTGTGCCCAGGTCTTCCAACGCCAAAATATGTGCTTCCGCATCAAGTCCAATCAGTTTGGGCATCATCGCCGCGACTTCAGGTCGGGCTTGTACAAGCTCGTAGAATCGGCCTTCCACTAACGCTCGCTCCCACGGCGCGGCGATGGCGGGATATTTTTCGACCCACGGGCGCGCCTGTTTGACGATGAAAGATCGCGCTGTGGTTTGCACCCGAAGCGTGTAGTTCATATTCCCTTCGCCCGCTTTTTCGGCCTGCTGCACGCGTTCGTCTGGGGCAAGCCATCCGCGTTGTTGCACGTAATCTGTCAGCGCAGCCAGATCGTTTGCGTCGAGGAAATAAACGCCGGGATATTGCTGTGAAAATTCTTCTTGCTTGGTCATAGACATCAGAAATCGGCGCGCGTGATGCAACGGACTTCGCGGCTTACCAGCCTACCTGCAACCCAAAGCGAAAGGTTCGTCCGTCATTCAACGTGTTCGTGATCGCGCCGAAATTCGGGTTCGCCAGTTCAAAGCCCGGTTCAGCAAATTGCGGTGTGTTGAAGAGGTTGATGGATTCCACACGGAACGTGACACGGACATCGTGATTAAAGGCCCAACTGCGAAAGAGCGAGGCGTTGACGTTGCGAATCGGGCCTTTGCGAAAGACGTTGCGACCCAGATTCCCGCGCGTGTCTGTGGGGCCGATAAAAGCAAACGCGCTGCGGGGCAGCAGTTGTTTGGATGTGTCCGGGTCGGCAATCGTGCGGCCCAGAATCGAAGGATCAAGCAGGATCGGGCGGTCGCCGCCATTGCCGTCTACGTTTCCGAAGCCGGGGCCATCAGAGCCTGTCTGGATGTTGAAGGGGATGCCAGTTTTGACCAGCACGATGGTCGAAAGGTTCCAGCCATTCAAGCCTTTGCCCAGCCACGAAAATTCCTTTGGCGCACGCATCGCATAATTGGCGCGCCAGAGAAACGCATGCGTTTGATCGAAGAGGCTCAGGCCTTTCATATCGCGGTGATTGTCAAATTCCCATTGGCTGCGTGATACCCGCGAATCGTTTTCGTGGGCGGTGTTCAGGTAATTTGCGCCCAGGTCAATTGCTTTGCTGAACCAGTATGCTGCGTCCATGCTTAGCCCGTGCCAGTTTGAGGTGACAAGCGAGACACGCCCCGCATCGAAATAGCCGTTGGAGGTATTCTCGACAATCCGAATGTCCGCGTAATTTTGATTCTGGCGGCGTTGATTGATGGTCGCCGTGATTTGTGGAATCCCGGCTACAGGATGGGCACGGTTCGTGTACCACATCACAAACAGCTTATGCGAACGGCTGCCAACATAACCAACTTGTAATTTCGCAAATCGGGATATGGATTTGAAAAAATCCGGCTCCCAGCTCAAGTTGTATTGATAGGAGTATGGAAGTGCAAGATTGGGCGAGAGTGCATAAAGCGTGGGACGCAGCGGGCCGGTTTGGGGCGTGCTTAACGGATTGACCAGGTTTGGTGCCGTCACGACCAGTTTGTTGTTCAAGGGCGGACTGAACCGGATTTGCTGAAATGTTGGCGTGAAGATTTCGCCGTAATGAACACTGCCCGCCGCGCGCAAGACGCCAAGATTTTGCGGCATTCGATACGCCACACCAAACGAGGGCGCAATGTTGTTCAGATCGCTGTCGAACGGAACCGTATTCAGATTATTGACTTCGACTGGACGCGTTTGTGGTTGGTAGCGCACGCCGTATTGCAGGCTCAACCGCGGATTGATTTGCCAATTGTCGCTGGCAAAAAACTGAAAGTCCCAATTGCGAAAGCCGCGATGAATATTGCCGATGGAAACAATATGTTGCGTTGGCGCACCGAGCCGAAAATTGGTAATCGCATCACGTCCGAAATCGTTGCTGAAGGAAAAATACCCGCGATGCACATCGGTTTCGCTGCCGTTGAGCTGTCGCCGCAACACGCTCAGGCCTGTCGTGAAATTATGTGCGCCCATCACGCGCCGGACTTGTGTGCCAGAGCGAATCTGATTTTGCGCACGATCAATCGGAATGCTGCCGTCCGGGCCTAACGAGGTCAGCCCTGCAATCGCAACATATTGTCCGACCGCATTTTTTTCGGGTTGCAGCACAGAGGTGACGCGATCATAACTGGCGGTGAAGTTCACGATTGTTTTGGCGTCCCATTGTCGTGTCCAGACAATGCGTGCCAGATGTGATTTTGTATCCGTGTTCGGATTTTGCCCTGCGACAAGTTGAAAGGCGAACACGCGTTGATTGACGAATTGATATTGCAACAGCAGCGTGTCACGATTGCTTGCGCGCTGATCCAGCCGCAGATTCGCCTGATGATTGTCTATCGTTTGCGGCGAATTGGTATTCAATGCACGTGGATTGATTTCGGTGCGATTGGGAAGCTCGGTCGGATACGCTGCCAAATAGCGGATGATGATTGCGCGTGTTGCCGGATCGGTGGCAAGCGGTGTGCGTTCATCCGGTTTCGGCACCAGCACATTGCCATTCACGTTGCCGCGAATTTTGTTTTGCCCGGCGTCAATGAACAGCTTCGCACTCTTCCACAAACCAGAACTGTAATTGAACCCATAATCATTTTCGCGGGCTGGTTTTACCTCACCGACCTGAAAAAAAGAACGAGCGCTAAAGATGCTGTTCAGATGTTTGACGCGCAATTCGCCGTGTGTGCCTGCTTTGATTGTGCCGGGGATCGTGATCGCGGCTTTGGGCGCGCTGCCGAATTCAGAGCCGAAGTAATTCTGCTCGACCTTGAATTCGTTGATGATCGTCGCGGTTGTGCCCAGCCGCAGGTTGGATTCTTTCAGCGAGTTGTTATCAATCAGGTTGAATTGCACATTTTCATTGCGGCGACTTTCGCCTGCGCCTGCATCAGTTTTCCCAAGCAGATTAATGTCGCTGGTTTTGCTGGTTTCAGTTGGTTTTGTTTCCGCCTCAGCTGGTTTGTCCGGTGTTTTTGCCGGACTGTTGGGCGGTTGCGCAAAGGTTAACGAGGCGCAAAAGAATAGCGTAAGAAGGAAAGCAAACGTTCTCATGAAAAAGCCGAAAGTTCTGATTGAGGTCAAGCCTGTATCGAAAGTTAATCCTGGTTTCGTGCAGTGATTAGGTTAGAAACACCGACAGGCAGTGTACAAGACAAGAAAAGTGCTTGGCAATCCGGCGCGAGGCAACTCCCAATTTGGCAAAAGCTCGTATCCGTCTTACACTCTTTTTTGCAACGCACCCCCCATAATTGATTTTAACAAGGAGAAGCATTACATGAAAAAAACGATCCTGGTTCTATTATTTACTATTGTTTTGGCTGGAAATGCCCTCACGATGCCATTGACTCTGGTGTCTAGCCCACAAGACGCGGGCGATAAAATGAAAGAGGGCGTGAAGAAAATCGGTAAGGGCGCGAAAGATGTGGGAGCCGCCACAGCAGAAGGAACAAAAAGCGCGGCCAAGACTGTGAAGCGGAAATCCGTGAAAGGCGCAAAGAAAGTAAAAAACGTGACGAAAACCGGTGTGAAGAAAGTCGGTGAAGGCACTGAGAAAACAGGCAAGGTGATCAAAAAAGCCGGAAGCAATTAAGGCGAATTCTCGTTTGCAAAAAGTACCAAAGCGTCTGTTGTTATCAGTAACAACAGACGCTTTGTTTTTCGTCGGGGATCAATGTTGGCTATGGTCTGCCGCCGCCACGTTGCCCGCCGCCCATTCCACCAAATCCACCAGGACGTTGTCCGCCACCACCAAACCCACCATTGGAATTGCCAGCACTCCCCATCCGTCTGCCACCAAAACCGCCGCCTTCATTAGACCGACCGCCTTGTGCTCCGGGGCCGTCAATTCCACCCTGCCGTCCGCCACCCTTATTGCTCTGGCGATTGGCCACAGCTTCGCGTTGTTCAGGCGTCAGGGTTCCTTGTGCCTGCTCGCGTGAGTTCTGACGAATGGAGTCAATTCGCGAGCGCTTTTCTGCCTCTGAAAGCGTCGAATCATTTCTGACGTTTTGAATTTGCTCGCGTTCCTGTTGACGAATTGTTTTTAGGCTGGCTTTTTGCTCATCGGTTAAATCAATCCCTCTGACATCGGGCGCGGCTGGGCGTTGTTCCGGTTTCTTATCGGGCGTGCTTCCGCTTTGTGCGAATGCCAGAACGCTTACAATACAGAGCAGAAAAATATTCAGAGTAATGGTGATGCTTTTTTTCATAATTGATCCTACCTTTCTTTTTCATTGATTGGTTCATCCCGGAAAAGAAATGCATGTTGGTTTATGGTCTGCCGTTCGGACGTGGACGGCCTTGTTCGCGTTCTTCCATCATCTTGTGTAATTCGTCGAGCTTGGCCTTTTGTTCAGGCGTCAACAGGTTGTAAATCGCGTTTTCTGTGCGGGCGTGAATGAGGTGCAATTCGGTTTCGAGTTGTGACATTTTCGTCAGTAACGCCCGCGCCGCAGCCTCGTCAAAGGTTGCCGCGTGGGTCAGTGTTTTCATTTGCTTGTGCAATGGCTCAAGCTGCTCATGATACGGTTTCGATGCCGTTTCAGCCTGTTCGTGAATCGTTTTGATTTGCGCTTTTTGTGCATCGGTCAAACCCAACAGCCGAGCAAATTGTTCCGGGCTGCCCTGACCACCGCCGGGGCCTGCGGGCGGTCTTTGCCCAGCACCCGCCGGGCCTTGTGCCTGTGCTGCACCAAAGGAAAATAATCCTACAAACAAAGCTGTCATGAATAATCGTTTGCTGTTCATTTTTTACTCCTTCACAAATGATTGAGTTGATAAATCAGTTCAGTAATTTGGCTGAACTGCTGTTCTTGCTGACGAATGAAGAATAGCGGGGGAACGTAAAGGGTTTATGTTGTGGGGCGAGAGAATTGTTAAGGGATCGTAAAATTCAGAGAAGTAAATCAGTACCGCGACCTGTAGGGAGCGTAAGACTGTGCGAGATACGCTCCCTACGGGGCGCGGTACTGATGGGTTAGAGCGAGCGCAGGAAGCGGATCAGTTGTCCGCGTTGTGGCTCAGTCAATTGATTGAATCGCTGGATGACTTGCCCGGCCTCGCCGCGATGCCGACGTATGGCTTCATCATAGGTCAGCAACAATCCATCGTGCATGAAGCGATTGCGCGTGCGAAGTCCCCACAGCGGCGGCGTGCGCAATTTGTTGGCGGTAGATGGGCCTCCGTTTTGCACAATGCCGTCGCCTGTGCCTACGTCGTGCAAGAGAAAGTCACTGTACGGGTGAATCATCTTGCTGCCAAGCGCAGGCGGAACGATGAACGCGCCACCATTGAAGGATGTGCCTGCCGGAGCGGTTACGATGTTCGGGACGTGGCAAATGGCGCAACCGATTTGATTGAAGATTTGCGCGCCAGCCCGTGCTTCCGGTGTGGCGGCCAACATCTCATCACGCGAAGGGGCCTGCGTCGCGCGCATAAACCGCGTGAAAATTTCAATGTCATTGTCTGTGTCTTCGACATCTGGCACCGAATCGAAATTGGCGACGGAGCGTCCCCACGAGGTATTTTCCTGCGGTAACAAAAAGCTGGTGATACCGATTTCATTCAAATACGCATCGGCAGAAAAAGACATCAAACTGGCGTGCTGATTTTTCCAGCCGAAACGCCCCACCCGTGTAATGCCGGGCGCTTCCAGCACAGGCACACGAATCACCTGTCCATTGATCAGACCACCGCTTTGGCGTGGTTGATTGCGGGCAATGTCCACGAGTGTGTTGTCATCAATGGCTTCGACAAAACCGTCGCCCAGCACATTCAGCGAAGTCCGAAATGAGCGAATATCCTCTTCGGGCGTGACCACTTCCTGTAAACGAGCATCAATCGCGCGATCATGCACGAGCGAGCCACCCGGCGCTTCGACAAAGTTTCCGGCGCGGTCACGATGCCCGGCGCGCAACACCGTCACCTGACTGATACCGCCTGTGATTGGGCTTTGGTGACATTCTGAACACGATTGGGCGTTGTATACCGGCCCCAGCCCATCCGCAATTTCATCGCGTTCCTCGAACGCTTTGCGATCTGCATCAAATGCTGCCTGATCGGTCAGTCCATTTGTTTTTCCATCGAACCCGGTCGGTGCTTGGGCAATGGTTTGGCTGCTCGCAGAGCGGCTGACGACGAGTGGTAACACCAATAACGGAACGAACATTACGGCAACAAATACTTTCAGCAGTCTCATATTTCCTCCAAAAAATGGGTAGAAAAACGTTGGGCACACTGCGACCCGGACGCCACAACGCACACCAACGAATCTGGTTAATGGGGCTTGTGAGGGATGGGGTGAGGCTTTAGAAATTTAGTTGTCTTTACGCCTCAAGTAAGACAGCCTAGCGAAATAAAACTTTGACCTGATTGGCAGCTTTCCCGTCAATTGTGACGCTGATGCTGGTTTCGCCCAGACCGGATAAACTGCGATCCAATCGCAGGTTGATTTGATCCAACCCAACGAATTCGCGCTGGTCGCCTGCATACAAAACTTCCTGCGCGCCGACGCCAACAACGACTTTGACATTTTCCACGGCGCTGCGGGCACGAATGCCTGTGCCGAACAGCACGAGATAAAGCTGGTCACTTGCTGCTCCAAAATCAACAGGCACGGCCACCAGCTGATTTTGCGCGCTGTCGAAGCGCACGACAGGTTCATAGCTTTGTATGCCATTTGCTTTGACGCGTTGAATAATCGCAGCGGCCAGTCCTTTGCCTGAGGCATCCGCCGCAAACAAACTTGGCGCGACAGCATTGATCGTAAGGACGGTACTGGAGGCGGTTCCATCAGCCTTGTTCACTTTCAGGATCGCCGCTCCGGTCGCAACCTGCTCAGGAATGAAAAAGTTGATTTGAGTGGGCGAAACATAAAACAAGGGGCAATCGCGCGCGGTGCCTGTGCTGTCAGTGAGTTGCAGCGCCACGCCTGCCAACGTGGTTGGTAACGTCGTGCCCGATGCGTTTGCCATCGTCGTCGAAAACGACGTGCCGAATAGCGAAGCGATGGCACCAGCCGCCAATGCGTCTTTCACGTAGCTCGCTGCATTCACCGTTGCAATATCCATCGCTACGGTGGACAGACCTGTGGTAGGGATGCTGACGGTTTGGCGATTGTTGTCATTGGTGACGACGCCGTAATACTGCGTGCCGATCAGGTAGGGGTATGCGTTCGTGCCATCGGCTTCAATCGTCGCAAAGTACGCATATGTGCCGTTCGGATATTCAGGTGTGACAGCAAAGCGCCCGTTGTACGCGTCCAACTCGCCAGAGCCGGAAATGAACTCGTAATCTTCGGCATACGCGCCCAGCGGAAACTGTGCGCTCACATCTGGCCCATACTGATTGGTCGTAAGCTGTGTGCCATCGGGCAGGGAAGTGCGGCGCGTGATGTTACGTTTCTGATAGCTGGAGCGAATACGCGTAATGCTGCCCGTGCCGTTCGGATTTGCATAGCCATATGGCCCATAAATCGGATAGCCATCAAAGGCAAAGCCAATAATCGGCGAATGCTGAGTCGCAGACATTGCGCCGATTTGCTTCAAGAGACTGGTAGGCAAGCTGTGATGATGATACGTGCCGCCCAGAATCCCATTTGTCATTTGCATATCGGGCGAAGGATGTCCCGGCCCGGCATCAAGTCCGCTCAGCTCAAAGAACAACGCATTCTGATGCCAGATATTTTGATTGCGATATGAACGTGCATCAAGCGCGCTATAAAACGGCACGCCATTGACATGCACGCCGATCATGCCAAGCGGCGCGCTCGTATGCGTGCCCGTAGCGGGTTGTGGATTGCGTGTGATGCGAAACGTGTGATTGCGCGCGGTCGGAATCGAAGGATTGCCATCGCCGAACGGCCCCACCGGGTAGGTCGGAATGCCTTCGGTTTTGATGTAAACGTTCGAGTCGCTATAGCTGACTTGCCGCACGTCCGATGGAATCTGACTGACCACGGCATTGATTGTTGCGTTCGTGCTGGAGCCTTTGCGTCCATCTGTGTTCAGCACCCAGGCGGAAATCGGCGCAAGCGATTTGGTTTGTGCTTGTATTGCGCGCGCTCCGAATCCGAGCACGAGAAGCGTTATTGTTAGCAAGGCGACCGTTTGTTTTGTCATCATAAATGTCTCCTTCCTGGGAGCGTACGCGCTCTCAGGACTACTGAACCACAATCATTCCTTTGTACATTCCCATTCCACACGTAAAGACCAGTTCCCCTGTTTCCTGTGGGGTGAGTTCAAGGAATGTGGTCTCTCCGACGGGCACTTGTTGTCGTAGTTTGAGACTCGGAAAGACCACAGTACCTCCACACTCTCCCCCAATTCGTGTGAAGGCGATTTTGATCGGCACTCCCTTTTTCACTTCCAGACGTGACGGCTCATAGCCCGTTGCGCCGATTACGACTTTGATTGCATCTGCGGGAATAGCCGCTGCGCTTGCGAATGCTTTGGGCTTGGCTGCGGCGACATCCAATACAAACGGCACGGTGATGACCTGATTTTGGCGTTTGAACTGTGCCCAGATTTTGTACAGTCCCGCACGCGGAAAAATAGTTCCGGCTTTGACCTCTGATGGGCTGGGGCTAAGCAGCACTTTTGATAATTCTGCTGGATCATGCACGTGCGAGATGAATTGCTCTGCGGCAGGGTTGAAAACTTCGCCTGCATCGAGCGGATGCGCGTGAATAAAGTCTTGCAGGTCTTCGCTAATGATGACGAAGTGTGCGAGCGCGCCGAGGTAAAGCTGCAAATCGGTGACAAGTGCGCCGTTGCTGGAGTCTTGCACGGCGAAGTTCAGTGTAACGTCTTCGCCGGCCCGAAGCGGTTTATCTGCGGTCAGCGTTATGCGCAACCCATTACTTATTTTGCTGAAGTTTCGATCCGCAACTAGCTGTACACGCGGGCGCGGAGTTCCTGCGACTTGCAAATCAAAGCGTTCAACGATTTGCCCTGAACCCGGCGGCGTGTAATCGGCAAACAATTTGTATTTGCCCCCGTATGGAAAGATGTGTGTGACGTTGTATGAATCCTCCATCGTGAATTCAGGATGAATGTGATAGAACTCCGCAAGATCATCCGAAACCGCCAGCAAATGCATTGGTTTTTCATGCACGAATTCAAGAAATCGTACAGTTGCGCCCTTCTCGTTTATTACATTGAAAATCAGCTCCGCTGCCTCACCTGCCTTAACGATGGTGGGCACTGTGCTGAATTCGGCGTGATGCTTAAAAATAGTAATGCCGGACGTCGCACCACTGATTCCGATCAGCAGCAACAGCGCGAGCGGTACGAGTTGTGATTTCGATGTGGTTTGCATTGTGTCTCCCGCAGCAAGGTTGCCGCTGTCATCAAGGTACAAAGCAATCGTTAAGGCTTTATTTAGTAGATGCTGAGAATTGTTAAGGAAACGTAAAGTTAGCTGTTTTTGCGCATCGGTCGCGTTACACTGCGCACTTGAGAAAAGGTTATGACTGAAACGTACGCTAAAACCCGCCTGTTGATGATTGATGACGATTTGAAGCTGTGTCGTTTAGTGAAAGATTACCTGGAGCCGATGGGCTACGAGGTTGAAAGCGCGCACACCGGGCCGCAAGGCTTGGAAAAGATTCCGAACGGAAACTATCAAGCGGTGATTCTGGATGTGATGTTGCCGGGGATGGATGGCTTTGAAGTGTTGCGTAACATTCGGCGAATTTCGACGGTTCCAGTGTTGATGCTGACCGCGCTCGGCGATGAATCGGATCGCATCGTAGGGCTGGAAATCGGTGCCGATGATTATTTGCCGAAGACGTTTTCAACGCGCGAATTGCTGGCCCGTTTGCGTGCCGTCACGCGACGCTCAACGATGACAGCACAGCAATTGCAAGCGGCCAACAATGACGAGGAAATTGTTGTGAATGATTTACGCCTCAATGTGGCTGCGCGGAAGGCTATGCTCAATGAGCAACCACTGATCCTGACTTCGCTTGAATTCGATTTGCTTTGTTCCCTGGCTCGTGCGGCGGATCGAGTGTTAAGCCGCGAGCAGTTGCTGGATGAAGTGAATGGCCGCGATTACGAAGTCTTTGATCGTTCGATTGATGTGCATATTTCACTGCTGCGCCGTAAGCTTGGGGATGACCCAAAAAGCCCGAAATTTATTAAGACTGTCCGCTCGGTTGGATATGTGCTGATGCGTAAGGATGAGTAAGATTTTCCGGCCTTTGATGTATGCGCTTATCTTTATTCACTAAAATCCTGTTGTGGTTTTTCCTGAACGTGCTTGTTTCGGGGCTGGTGCTGATCATCTTTTTCAGCCAGCAAGTACCATCCGTCACGCGCATCTTTGGTGAATCCAGCAATGGCATCAGAGCCGTAGCGCAACTTATCACTTCAGAAATACGCGAAAAGACGAAGGCTGAACGCGATGCCATTTTGCAACGCTATGCTGAAGCCTATCAGGTAGAGCTTCTGCTTTATACCAGTGCGGGCGAGAAACTGGCGGGCAAAGAAGTAGATTTGCCGAAAGAAGTCATGCAGCAAATCACCGCGCCGCCGCCCATGCGTCCACCGCCTCCGGGCGGCAATTTACCGCCACGCCCTCCGCCTTTTCCTGTGCATCTGCTTCAAACAAAAAATCCTGTGCGGTATTGGGCTGTAGTGCGGATTCCAGTGTACGAGAAAGGGCAGGTTGAGGAAACGAAGAGCAGTTTGATTGCCTCGTCAGAATTGCGTTCGGGCAATGGTCTGTTTTTTGACTTGCGGCCCTGGGTGATGGTGGCAATTGCGATGTTTGTGCTTTCGATCATTCTCTGGATTCCGTTTGTGCGCAGCCTGACCACTTCCATCAAGCAGCTCACAACGGTGACAGAGCAGATTGCTGAAGAAAATTTTGCCGTTCGGGTAAATGAAAATCGCAATGATGAACTTGGGCGATTGGGGAAAGCCATCAACCATTTGGCTACGCGACTGTCAGGCTTTGTTCACGGACAAAAGCGATTTCTGGGCGACATCTCGCACGAATTGAACTCGCCGCTTGCTCGCATGCAATTTGCGCTGAGTATTTTGGAAAATCGAGTCGAACCAAATGCGCGCAGCTACGTGGCCGATGTGCAGGAAGAGGTCACATTGATGACCCGGCTGGTGAGCGAATTACTAGCCTATTCAAAAGCGGGCATCAAGCAAAGCGAAATTAAATTGGAGCCGGTAAACGTCCATTCCCTTGTCCGGCAAGTCGTCGCCCGCGAAGCCGCAACTCATCCTCATATTCGCAACGAAGTCGCGTCCGAAGTTCAAGTGCTGGCACAATCTGAGTTGCTGGGGCGGGCCTTAGGAAATGTGATCCGTAATGCCGTTCGTTATGCCGGGCCTACAATGCCGATCATCATTCAGTCCCAATCACAGGGCACACACGTAAAAATTTGCATTGCGGATGGGGGCGCTGGCGTGCCGGAAGAAGCTTTGAGCCAACTCTTCGATCCATTTTTCAGACTTGAATCGGATCGCGCGCGGGAAACGGGTGGTTCCGGGCTAGGCTTGGCCATTGTCAAAACCTGCGTCGAAGCTTGTCAGGGAACCGTTAGCGCCCGCAATCGTCTGCCAAATGGATTGGAAATTGTTATTACCTTAGCCGCTGCCTGAAATCCTTTTTCTTTCTTGCCCTGCCTTGCTTCCAACCGATGGCACATCGCAGGTTTCATCCTTTGCATTTTGCCAAAGCACTATTTGCACATTGCATTTTGCCAAACCGTGTCAATTGCCGCGAATTTGTTGCGAATTGTGCGACGCGGCGACAAATTCTCTCTTGCGAACCTCGCAATCATTTTGCAAATCGCCAGCATCTACGCCTCTTTCAGAAAGCCTGAAAATGGGATTACATCTTTTCTCGCAAGGAGTTAGCTTCTGGTGAGTGGTTTGGCACACAAGCTGCAATGGTGACGGTGCAGGTTTACTAAAAATCGGAGAAAAAATTCGCTATGCTCTACACGCCAAGTCTTCGCACCAAAAATATTGATGCTCCATTGTGGGGAATGACGCCGCTTCCGAAGATTCAAACTTCGGTCTTTACCAAAGAACTGCGGCATCGTTCGGTGATTTCTTATCAGGTGCCAAGTGAACGGATTCGCGATCTGGTTCCGGTTGAGTTTGATTTGGCTGGTACGACTTTGCTGACAATTGAATCGTTCTTGGATTGCGGGCGCACGAACTTTGAGCAAACGAATTATCGTTTTCACGTCAGCCTGAACGGCAAGCCTTGCAGCTGGTTATTGGGCACATCTTTGGGATCGCTGTCTGGCGTTACGGCGCGGCATTTGTATCCGCTGCCGTGGCATTTGAGCGCGATGGAATTTCAAGTCGCATTGGATCCAAGCAGCGACAAGTACAAACGCTATCGCCTGAGCAGCCAAAGTCAGTGGGCCAATGCGGATTGGGAAATTCTTGATACGGGAACCTCTTTACTAGGTGAGAAAAACATCGAAGTCACAGATTATTTTGTGCGTCGAGATGGCGAAATCGGGAGTTATCAAACGATTTACAAATCCGTGGGCGCTACACAAGGAAAATTGAAAACAGGACGCTGCGATTTGCTGGGATCGTTGGGAATCTTAAGCAGCGATGAACTTGCCTCCCCCGCTTGTGTGGCGTTACAACGGGCCGGCAGTTGTGAAATTAAACCCGCTGCCTGTTCGGCAAATGTGCGATTAGCCGCATAAGTGCAGCGAAGAGGATTTATCGCTTTCTTTCAATGTAGCGCGAATTGCCTAGCGGGGTAAGCAGCAACCCGGTTGCCAGAAGTCAAATCACAAACGCCGGCAACAGAGAAGCACCGCTAATAATTCGCGCTATTACCTTTTTTCCTGCCATTGCCAACCTGAATCTTTACTGTCATGTTTACTGGCATGCTGCTCACCATTCTGCTGGCGTCATTGGTCTTGACCCTGGCGCTGGGTTTTTACGTCATCATCACGGCACCGGATGAAGCCATCAATCGCACATTTGGCAGCTTCATCGGAATGATGATTTTGTGGATTGTCAAAGACCTCGCGTTCTGGGGCTTTCACAAAGATGACGAGAATGTGGTCTGGTGGGGCATTGTCAGCTTTATCATTGGCATTGGGCTACAAATTGCCCTGCTCTTATTTGCCGAAGTGTTTCCCGAAAACGCGCGCCCACGCTGGAATCGAATTCTCTTTTTGTCTTCGCCCCTGGTGGTTCTCTTGCCAATGCTTTTTATGGGGATGATGTGGGAGCGCATTGGTTTTGCGCACGGCGATTTTCATATCAAGCTGAAACCTGCCGCCTATGTTTTTGGCGCTTACAACTTTGTCCTGCTCACGATTGGGATCGCGCAACTCATCGGCAAATATCGCAAATACAAAGGCACATTGTGGGGCCAGCAATTAGCCTCCATTATTTTGGGTGTGATTGCGACAGGGGCGCTAATTGTGCCTGCCGGAAACCTGCTGCCTTCGGTCGGAGTTTATACATTTCTGCCCTTCAGTTCAGTGTTCATCGTGGCGGGAACGCTGATTTATGCCTATGCAATCACGAACTTCAAACTTTTCTCTTTGCAAACAGCACTAGACCAACTGCGGCTTTTTCCGATCACGTACAAAATCACAATTGCCACCGCGCTGGTCAGTTTGCTGGGCTTTTTTTTGCTGCAAGTGCCCGTCGCAATCTGGGCTTTTAGTCCAGCTGATCCAGGCTGGAAAAAGTTTCTGATCTTTGCCCCAATTGCCGGATTGGTTCCATCGCTGATTTTGATTCTGGTGATCGTCAAAATCCTTTCGCGGCCCCTGCGTGATTTGACCGAAAAAACGCTGGAAGTGGCGCGGGGCAGCTACGGCGCGCAGATCGAACTGACGAGCAATGATGAATTGGGCGTGCTGGCGAAAAGCTTTAATTCGATGAGCCGACAAATGGCGACGGATATTGCGCAGCTCAAAGAAATCAATCAGGCGCTGATTCGCACAGAAAAGCTTGCTACTGCAGGCACGTTGGCAACGGGCGTCGCGCACGAAGTGAATAATCCGCTGGCTTCAATTTCGTCGTTGGTGCAATCTCTGTTGGGACGCACAGAACAGGAACGGGATCGCGAAACATTGCGCTTGATTCTTTCGCAGATTACCCGCATTTCAAATGTGCTGCGCAGCCTGATGGATTTCGCCCGCCCTCAGACGCCCACACGCGCGGCGACGGATTTGAATCAGGTGCTGGCGAAAAGCGTTGAGCTGGCGCGCTTCGACAAACGATTTAAGCAATTGGATGTGCAACTGGATTTTATGCCGCAGTTGCCCTTGCTCCTGATTGACGCGGATCAGATGCAACAAGTATTTTTGAATTTATTGCTCAACGCGCGCGACGCAATTGACGAGCGCAACGACGATGGCCACAGTGGAGAGATTCGGGTTGTTACCTGTTTGCGCAACCACGAAGTCATTGCCGAAATTTCTGACAACGGCATTGGCATCGCACCGGAAAATGTGAACCGCGTCTTTGATCCTTTTTTCTCGACGAAAACCGGCGGCAAAGGCACCGGGCTGGGCCTGGCCGTCAGTCACAGCATTGTTGCCGCACACGGAGGCCGCATCAGCATTGCGCCGAAAGAGCAGGGAACTACTGTGACAATCGCTTTTCCCGAAGCTGTATGACTCAACCAACGATTCTCATTGTCGAAGACGAAGACCTGATGTGCGGCATCATTGCCGGCTTGTTGACAGACGCGGGTTACCGCGTTGTCACTGCGGCTGACGCCGACGCGGGGCTGAATTTGTTCACCACCGAAGCACCGGATTTGACGATCAGCGACATCAACATTGGGCGTGTAGATGGGCTGACATTGCTGGATCGCATCAAACAGGTGGATGCGGATGCGGTGGTGGTCATGATCACTGCTTATTCCTCCGTCGAAACCGCCGTGGCTGCGCTGCGCAAAGGGGCTTACGATTACATCACCAAGCCATTCATCAACGAAGACCTGTTGCAGACGGTCAAAAATGCGCTGCGCCAACGCGAGCTGTTTCGCGAAAATCATTACCTGCGCCGTGAATTAAAGGCACGCTACAACTTCGACAATATCATTGGGCGTTCTGACGCGTTGACGGGTATTTTTCGCCTGATTGAGAAGATTGCCGCGACCAGCAGCAGTGTTTTAATCCAGGGCGAATCTGGCACTGGCAAAGAAGTCATCGCCCGCGCGATTCATTACAACAGCCCGCGTGCCGATAAGCCGTTCATCGCGATTAACTGTGGAGCCTTGCCAGAAAACCTGCTTGAATCTGAATTGTTCGGCTATGTCAAAGGCGCGTTTACGGGAGCAAATGCGAACAAGATCGGCTTGCTTCGTGCTGCGAATGGCGGGACTTTGTTTTTAGATGAAGTGGGCGAAATGCCTGCCGCGTTACAGGTCAAACTGTTGCGCGCTTTGCAGGAACGTGAGGTGACACCGCTGGGAGCGACGAAGCCCGAATCGTTTGATGCACGTGTGATTGCCGCGACGAATCGTAGTCTGGAAGAGGAAGTCAATCAGGGACGCTTTCGCGAAGATTTATTTTATCGTTTGAGCGTCATCGGCTTTACGTTGCCGCCGCTGCGGGATCGCCGCGAAGATATTCCGTTGCTGGCGCGATACTTCGTCAGGAAGTTCTGTCAGGAACAGGGCGTGCCTGAAAAGAAAGTCAGCGACGAAGCAATGCAACGGCTCATCAACTATGGTTGGCGCGGCAATGTGCGTGAATTGCAAAATGCGATGGAACGGGCGGTGACGCTCAGTGAAGACCAGATAGAAATTATTCATTTGCCCCCCAAAGTGAATGACGCTAATATCGGCACCCGTGATTTGACGGGTCAAACCGTGACGCTGGAAGAACTGGAACGCCGTTACATCCTCGATATTTTAGCCCGCGAGGAGGATGATAAAATCCGAACCGCGGATTTGCTCGGCATTGACCTTTCAACGCTTTACCGTAAACTCAAACGGTACGGACGATAATTGCGCCGCGACGACCAAATAATTTTTAGGCCCTAATAACCCCCTCTTCATTACTCACCTTTAGCGTCCGTTCGCGGCTCCATACTATTCGTGTTAACCTGTAATCTCGTGGGACAAAATTTTGTAGGAGAAAACTGTGACTGGACTCAAGAAAATTTCACGGGCGCTGATTAGCGTCTCCAATAAACAAGGCATTATCGAATTCGCCCAAGCGCTTACTCGCCATCATATCGAAATTATCTCGACTGGCGGCACGGCCAAATTACTACGTGCATATGAAGTGATTGGGCGTGACGTTTCTGATTTGACGGGCTTTCCCGAAATGTTTGATGGACGCGTCAAAACGCTGCATCCCAAAGTACATGGCGGTATTTTGTACTTGCGTGACCATGCCGAACATCGGCGGCAGGCGCATAATCACAATATTCATCCAATTGATTTGGTCGTGATCAATCTTTATCCATTCCGGGAAACTATCGCCAAGCCGAATGTGTCTCTGGAAGAGGCAATTGAAAATATAGACATCGGCGGCCCCGCGATGGTTCGCTCAGCAGCCAAGAATCATCGGGATGTAACTGTGATTGTGGAGCCGGAAGATTATCCGCGAATTATCGAACTATTAAATGCCAACGATGGAGCCTTGCCGGAAGACGTTCGCTATGAGTTAGCCGTGAAAGCATATCGCCACACGGCGGCCTATGACCGCGACATTTCACGCTACTTGGCGCAGCAATTGCCGGGCGCGGCTGCTTCCAATGAACCACCGGATGAGTTGACCCTTGAACTGAAAAAACGTTCCAGCCTGCGTTATGGCGAGAACCCGCACCAGAAGGCGGCCTTATACCAACTGGTGGGAAGTCACGAGCATGGCGTAGCGAATGCTGAACAATTACAGGGCAAAGAACTTTCGTACAACAATCTGCTGGATGCGGATGCGGCGTGGAATTTGGCTCTGGAGCTTTATCACGCGCAGTGGCAGGAACTGCAAGCGGGCGGAACTGCATCTGCGAATGCGTTGCCGCACACCTGTGCCATTATCAAGCATACGAATCCCTGCGGCGTAGGCGTAGGCGCGAAAGCATTGGAGGCGTTCACGAAGGCCAAAGCTACAGACCCTGTCTCTGCTTTCGGCGGCATCATTGCCTGCACCAAAACCGTAGACGAAGCTGCGGCAGAAGCGATGAGCGAATTGTTTGCCGAAGTTATCATTGCCCCGGATTTCACGGCAGACGCCCGGACGATTCTGGCGGCCAAGAAAAATCTGCGCGTGCTACGGATGGGAGAAATTGCCCTGTCACGCGATCCGTATTTTGAATTGCGTCGCATCAGCGGCGGGATGCTTGTGCAGGAAAGCGATCACGAATTGCTGGATGAAGAGAAATTCCAGATTGTGACCGAACGTAAGCCCACCGAAGCCGAAATGCGCGGGCTGCGATTTGCCTGGGCGATCTGCAAACACGTCAAATCAAATGCAATTGTCTACGCCAAAGACGATCAATTGGTTGGCGTTGGAGCAGGCCAAATGTCGCGCGTGGATTCAGTAAAAATTGGCGCGCAAAAAGCACAGTTGTCGTTGACCGGATCAGTGCTGGCTTCAGATGCGTTTTTCCCGTTTCGCGATGGAATTGACGAAGCTGCGAAACACGGCATCACAGCCATTATTCAGCCCGGCGGATCGGTGCGGGATCAGGAAGGCATTCAGGCCGCAAATGAGCACGGCATTGCGATGATCTTCACCGGAATGCGTCACTTCAAACACTAATCGAATCTGAAAAAGCAAGAACCGCAAAGCGAGGAATTCAATCCAGCTTTGCGGTTCTTTTTACTTTTTCTGCCGATTTATTTAAACGGAGCCGGATCGCCCGTGCGTGCAACCAGCTTCAGCGGCTCGCCTTTCTTCTTGAAAAAGATTCCGACAGAAGCATTCTTGATCTGGGCCATGAACGTTACATCTCCATTGTCATTGATGACTGGATTTAGGAAGTTATTGAAGATATTGCGCTCATCTTTCGGGTCGAGTCCTGGCACTGGCTTTTCATAAAGAGCAATTGGCTCAATGCCTTCAGCGGTTTTGACAAACACGCCCCGACCTCTGCCTGCATAGTTTCCAACAAAAGCGATTTCCCCTTTTGAATTCACGGATGGCATATTGAAATCAGAGAATGTCGCTGTCATCCCAGGCACGGTATCGCCGCTACGAACAGCAACCTCAGTGGGGCCGTCTCCTTTGTAAAACAAAATGCGGCCAGGTTTCTCGCCATCGGTAAAACCGACAAAAGCGACACCGCCACTATTGCTGATGGCTGGCGTGCGGTTGCCGAATCCAATGTAGTTGGAACCCGGAATCGGAGATGGTTTGTCTTGCAGCGCGATCACTTCCATGCCTTTAGCGCGTCGCACAAAAATTCCACCACCACCGCTGATGCGGATAAACAACGCGACTTCACCTCGTTCGTTGATGGCAGTCGGATAAAAATGCTCTGAATATTGTGTTTGTTCGCCCGCCGGAGTTTTTTGTCCGCTGCGTGCGACGATATTCAGTTTGCCATCTTCCAAAATGAACAATCCGCGTCCGTCGGGGTCAGTATATGTCCCGACGAAGGCCATCGTTCCTTTGGAATTAATCGAAGCGTTTGAGAAACCGATATACGTCGCTGGGTTGTTCGGGATTTCCTGTCCCATCTGATAAAGGCTTTTCACACCTTCGGCTGTTTTGATGAAAATGCCGGATTGCTTGATTCCCGCGCTGACATCTGCGGCCCCACCGGAAACTGAGAATGGTTTAGCCTTTTCATCCAGCGTGGCACTGAACACCACATCGCCGTTTTCGCTCAGGCTGACCTGATGGATACTCCAAATCGGCGATTTAAAGTTAAGACCTGCCTCACCATCACGGACATAAGACCAGGAACCATTTGCCTTGCGTACAAATAAGCCTGAGCCAAATCCGTTTTCCCCTTTTTCCGATGCGAAACGGCCAACAAAAGCTAAGTCCCCCTTGCTATTTAATAAGGGCATCCCGAAATTGCCAAAATGATTTTGGGCAAGCGGTTTTGGGGCGTTGATGTCAGTCGCAGGCTTGTTTGTCCGTGGCGTGATCGCCACAGGGCCATCTTCTTGCGCTGTGGATTTGCTTGCGGTTTGTGACGTGGCCTGTTGCCCGGTTTGCTGCGCTTGCACATTAACAGGGCCAGCCAAATTGCCGACTACTGCAAATGCAGATAGCAAGCCGAGGGTGAGGGAAAAACGACGAGTGAACATGGTGTTACTAAACCTCCAAAAAGAATCTTGGTCAGATGATTCTGCGCGTTCATTAGCCGGGAGTGAGGAGCGCACAGAGTAATCGCGTAGCTCGAAGATTTAACGCCAGGGCAGCCACTAAGTTCCCGCAAGCTGGATTTTTTTTAACCTTTTTCCTGCGTGGAACGGGTCTCAAGATACGGTAGGATTTGCTGATTCCTATTGCAGAGCCATTGCATTATCGGCACGAAGTCGCGAGGGGAAGGCAGAAGGAGAGAAAGAGTGCGGAAGAGACGGGGAAATGGAGGGGGGGAACAAGGAGGAAATCGTGTTAAGGAGGGATGCACAGAGAGACAAAGAAGTCATCTCTCAACCTCTCTGTCTCCCTCGCTCTCCTTCTTTCCTTCATCGGCCAAACTGAACACTGGCCAGCGTTTGTTGGAACGCTGGATTATAGGCTTCTGCCTCATCGCGAGGTGAAATTAGCACTAAGTAAAATAGTTTGCCGTTAGGTAGGATGGCGGTGCAAATGATGTCGCGCTCTTCGCGTCCCGTGACTGGGGATTCGCCGCCAATGGGAATGTACATCGCAGGCAATCCACCCAGGTTCGTCGGTTTCATATTATCAAGCACACGCATTTCAGGATTATCCCGCAGCTGTAATTCGACAAAGGCTTTCGATGCCTGTTCCAGGTTTTGCAAATTGGCAGGTAAGTCCTGCGTTCCCACAAAAATTCCATGTGTGACGACAACATTGCTTGTATCTGTTTTTCCCGCAGCGCCTTGCGGAGCGAAGATCGTCAGGTTGTCACTGGCATTGATCATTTGCCAATTGTTCGGAACGGAAAGCCCATAAGAGCCATCTGGAGCGCGCATGGCCTGTTGCTGCGGCGCAGGTGCCGGTGGGCGCGCCATTGGTTTTTGCTGTGTTGCCTGGCGACGCAAATCGCGTCCACCGGGTAGCCCACGGACACGGGCTTTAATTTGCTGGAACTCTGGTGTGTCTACAATGGGGTTAGCTGCAAGCTTGAGCAGTGGGAGTAACTCATTGAGATATTGGATACGGTTTCCGGGATCGGGATGGTCACTCAGGATTTGCGGCGGGCGTGCCCCTTCAGCCAGCAACGTTTTGAAGAAATTGCCCAATCCTTGTGGGTCATAACCCGCCGATGCCATAATTTCTGCGCCCGTAATGTCAGCTTGTTTTTCGGCAGTGCGGCTAAAACGCAAAAATAACAAGTTCGCCCCCGCGCCTAAAATTGAATCCCCCAGGGAAGCTCCATCATGCCCTCCGTTCAGGATGGCGGACGCCACGCCCAACCCTTTTTCCGCAACCATTTGTTTGGACATTTGATTTGTCCCGTGACGCAACGCCGCGTGGCTGATTTCGTGCGCCATCACGCCGGCCAACTCGGATTCATTTTTTGCTGCGGCAATCGCACCTGTATGGACATAAAGAAATCCACCTGGCAGCGCAAAGGCATTGATTTCTTTGACATCTACGACTTTGAATTGGTAAGGAAATTTCTCTCCTGGAGCCTGTGCTGCCAGCTTTTTGCCGACATTATTGACATATTGTTGGACGGTTGGATCAGGCAGCATCCGCATTTCACGCTCAATCTGCATCGCGTTCTGTCGTCCAATCTCAATGTCTTGCTGTGGGGACAATAAATTAAATCCAGCCTTAAATTGTGGTGCTTGTTCCTGTCCGCGAACAGGAGCGTTTGAACCACTCCGACTACAAGCCGCGAGCAGCAAAGAAAGAATTAACAGGGCAAGGGAAACTTCACAACGCTTTCGATTTACAGTTTGGGTCATTATCGGGGCACCTTTCTCCAGAAATTCTAGTGACAAGTGTTTTCGCAACAACCTAACACTAAATCAGGCGGCAGTCTTTGTGCAACCATCTATCAAATCAGGCGGCAAGTTCTGGTCTATCAATGCATTTAAGGTATAATCCAAGCTGTTTGATAGATAACCTCCCCCAGGTAATTCGGCGTCGAGGTGAAATTTTTTACCGCAACCGAAATTTTAGAAATCCAAAAGCCATTGCGGCTGCGTACTACCGGAAGGGAGGACTCAGTGTCTTCACCAACAGATATGACTGAATTTGCGACACAAACAGATGTCGCGCGGAATCAGGATTGGGTGACCCGGATTGAGCAAATCGCCGCTGGCGACCAGACAGCATTGGCTCAATTTTACGATTTGACAAATCGGCTGGCGTTCGGCTTGATTTTACGCATTCTGGGTGACCGCTCTACCGCCGAAGAAGTGTTGCTTGATGTCTATACGCAGGTATGGCGTCAGGCTGGCAATTACAGCCGGGAACGTGGGACTCCACTGGCCTGGTTGATGACAATTGCGCGCACCCGTGCGTTAGATCGTCTGCGTTCCGGGCGACAGGAGAGCAAGCGGAAAGAATCGCTTGAGGTCGTAGCCGATGCGCATAGCTTCGAGGCCAGCCCCGAAGAAACGACAGTTGGCAACGAACACCAACGATTGGTACGACGTGCGTTGGCATCGCTGCCTGCTGAGCAGCGACAGATCATTGAATTAGCTTATTTTTCCGGTCTGAGCCATAGCGAAATCGCTGCACATTTAGGGCAACCGCTGGGAACGGTCAAAACACGAATGCGGTTGGGGATGATAAAGCTCAAAGAATTATTGGCACCAATAATGGCTGGGCACTAGAATTTGTAAGGACTTTGGATAATGCATAGTAATAACAACGATGATTTTCAGGCTCGCGCCGCGCTGTATGCACTCGGCGCTTTATCGCAAGCTGAAGCCCGCACATTTGAAGATGATTTGGCACGTGCGTCTGATGAGGCTCGCGCCGAAGCCGCAAGCTTTAATGAGATTTCTGCGCAACTAGGTCTCAGTGTTGAGGCGTCCGCTCCTCCGGCAAGTTTGCGAACCCGATTACTGGAACGCATCGCAAGCGAACCACAGCCCACACCGAAGGTCGTTAAGAAAACTGCGCCCAAACATTTGGATGTTTTCGCTAATGAAGGAGATTGGATTCCGCTTTTTACGGGTGGTTCCTGCAAGATTCTTTTTACCGAGCCGAGCAATGGGTACATCACATCTTTGCTGAAGCTGGAGGCTGGCGCACGCTTGCCGAACCATCATCATCGTGGCAATGAACAGTGTATGGTGATGTCTGGGGAATTTTATATGAATGGAAAGATGTACAATCCGGGCGACTTTACCGTTGCCCTGGACGGCAGCGATCATCTGGATGTTTACACTCCGAGCGGAGGCGTTTTGATGATTGTATCGCCGCCGAGTTATGAGATCGCGCATTAAATTTTGAATTATTGTTTGACGTAGAAAAGCCTTGAGAACCGTGGTTCTCAAGGCTTTTCTTGTTTTCAATCAGCCAGCAGGAATTTAGTAGTTTCCTCTAAAAACAACTCTAATTGATCGTGATGCAGCCAATGGCCCGCCTTTTCTACTTCAATCAACCGATAGTTTTTGAGCGTTTCTGTGATGCCATCCTGTTCCGGGTTGGAGAAAAAACTTTCCTTACCCCAAAACAACAAAGTTGGGCAGGTAATGTTGCCTAAGACTTCGGCCAAATCTTGTCGGCTGGTTCCATACGGCGAAAAGAAGCGCAGATAATTGTCGAACTTCCAAAACAACGAACCATCAGAATTCCAGTTTGTTCCGTGCAGGGTCAGGTGCTCGGCGATTTCGTTTGGCAAATGCGGATTTACTTCTTTCATTCGGGCAACGGCGGATTCAAGGCTTGGATAACTTTTTACTTCGCGTTTTTCGCCTTTGCGCACGTTCTCAATCCAGTCTCGCAACCGCTCCGAAAATGGGCGATTAAACCGTTGCCCCATCGGAAAGCCTAATCCCTCAATCGCCACCGCTTTCTTCACTCGCTCAGGATAAAGGCCGCAATAATGCAGCACGATGTTGCCGCCCAGGCTATGCCCAATCAGGTAGATCGGATAATCGTTGATGACTTCGGTTAGCGTCGTCAGGTCAAGCAGATGTTCGGCCAAAGTGTACAGCGCGCCGGGAGCCTGCTGGCTGTTGCCGTGGCCGCGCAAATCCAACGCGTAGACGTGAAAATGTTCGCGCAACGAACGCGCCACCCAATCCCAATTTCGCGCATGATCCAATCCACCGTGAACCAGAATCAGCGTTGGTTTTCCCTCTTGTCCGAAGTCCCAGAATTGCAGTTTCAGGCGATGCGAGTAGAAGTAATGTGAAATCGGTTCCATAGCAGTAATGATGCAAGATGCCTACCGAAAGCACAATACTGCCGAACTCTCATCGGTCATTCCCGTTTTGCCTTTCCTGATATACACTTGAGCGCATCACAAAAATCTTGATAGCGCGCAAGCGGTTGCCGCACGCTAGAACGAAACAACAATATTACAATTCGTTTTTACGGACCTCGACTCACTGCAAAACCTATGAAGCAAAGTACCCGAATTCAACTGATGATTATGATGTTCCTCCAGTTTTTTATGTGGGGAGCGTGGTATGGGCAAATGAGCAAATATCTGCTTTCGCCGGAAGTCAAAGCCACGGGCGATCAGGTTGGAAACGCTTACACCGCCTTTTCCATTGCGAACATTGTCGCCCCATTTTTTATCGGCCTGATTGCAGATCGTTATTTTGCCGCACAAAAATTAATGGGCGTCCTGAATTTGATTGGGGCTGCGATTTTGTTTTTCCTCACGCAGATCAAAGATGGGGGGACGTTTTTCTGGTACATCCTGGCTTACTGTTTGTGCTTTGCGCCGACACTGGCGCTGTCAACCGCGATTTCCATGCGGCAAATGAAAAGCCCGGAAAAAGAATTTCCGGCGATCCGCGTCCTCGGCACGATTTCATGGATTGTCGTGACAAATATCGTAGGTTGGATGAATGTCGGCGACAAGGTCACCATCTTCCAAATCTCGATGGTCACATCGTTGATCTTGGGACTTTTCTGCTTCTTCCTGCCTGACACGCCACCGAAAGCCAAAGGCCAGAGCGCGACCTTCGGGCAAATCATCGGAGCCGATGCTTTTGTTTTATTCAAGGATCGCTCATTCCTGATTTTCTTTATCTCATCGGTGCTGATTTGCATTCCACTGTCGTTTTACTACGCGATGGCAAATCCTTCGCTGACAGATTCGGGGATGACGAATGTCGAAAACAAAATGTCGTTAGGGCAGGCGTCCGAGGTGTTTTTCATGCTGTTGCTGCCGCTTGCGTACAGCAAGTTCGGCGTCAAGAAAATGCTGATCATCGGCTTAATTGCGTGGATCGTGCGCTTTTTCTGTTTCGGCTACGGCGATGCACATTCGACGGAATGGATGCTGTATCTGGGCATTGTTTTGCACGGCATCTGCTATGACTTCTTCTTTGTCACAGGGCAGATTTACACTGACAACAAGGCGGGCGACAAGATCAAAGCTTCAGCACAGGGGCTGATTACGCTGGCGACATACGGCGTTGGCATGGGCATTGGCTCGAAGCTGTCGGGAATCGTGCTGGATATGTACAAAACTGGCGAGGTTGCGGGCAAAGCGACTTACAATTGGACTTCGGTCTGGTTAGTGCCTGCTGCCATTGCGATTGTCGTGTTGATCTTATTTGTCTTGTTGTTTTCAGAAAAGAAATCTTCCTCATCCACGGCTTCACCTGCTGAACAACCTGCTTAATCTTTCTCATTAAGATGGCATCTTGGGCTTGCTGATAAGATGCCATCTTAATGACAGCAATTCTTGAAGCACTGCTAAGGCTTTTTGTTTACACTCTCAGTCATTGTCGCCCCCGCGAATTGGCTTATGACTTCCTATCATTTCACTGCATCAGATGGCGCTTCCCTCGCAGCTTACAAATGGGAACCTGTGACCAAGGCCAGAGGCGTGATCCACATTCTTCACGGTTTGGCTGAACACTCCGGGCGATATGCTCGCATCGCGAAATCACTGAATGCACACGGATACGTGGTGATTGCCAGCGATATGCGCGGACACGGGCAGACGGCTCAGTCACAAGACGAGCTAGGCTTTTGGGTTGAAAAACAGGGCTGGGATCGAGTTGCGCTTGATGCTAGCGAGATGCTGGAAGCGGAAGCCAAAGAATATGCGGGCTTGCCGCTAATTTTATTGGGGCATAGTTTAGGTTCCTATTTGGCACAACAGATTATTTATGAACGTCCGAAGCTGCTGAAGGCGGCGGTGCTGTCTGCGCCCAACGGCAAGCCAAATTTGCTGGCACAAGCAGGACGCCTGATTGCCAGACTGGAGCGTCTGCGGCTTGGCCCGCGAGGCAAAAGCCAGCTCATCAATTCGCTGACTTTCGGAAAATTCAATCAGCAATTCGCTCCGATTGAAACACCCTTTGACTGGCTCAGTCGCGATCAGGGTGAAGTGAAACTTTACTTCAATGATTCGCGCTGTGGTTTTCTCAGTACAACACAATTATGGGTGGATTTTTTGGATGGAATGACTGAATTGGCAAAGCCGATGCACAAGCAGAAAATCCGTCGTGAATTTCCGCTCTATATTTTGGCAGGGAGCCGCGATCCGGTGTGTGACAATGGCAAAAGTGCGGAACGATTAGCGCAGGAATATAAGACCGCAGGATTAACCCGACTAACCTGCAAAATCTATCCTGAAGGACGGCATGAAATGATGAATGAAACGAATCGGCAAGAGGTGGTAGATGATTTAGTCTTGTGGTTGGAACACCTGATAACGTGAGCGGCTGCCCTTAAAATTCCAATCTCGAAAACACTCCGATCACATGCCAATACCCCGGCTTGGCCCGCTCATCCGAATTGCGTGAATAATGCAAATCAAGCGTGAAGTGCTTGTTTAGCGGAACCCGCGTTCCGACCCAGAATTGTCTGCGATTCCATTCCTGATGCCGCGAATCAAAATGAAACTCCTCTGCCAGATAGGGCGTGAGTTGATGCTCATGCCAGTTGAATACTTTTTCAATCTGGATGCGATTGCGATAGCGCCACGAAATTCGGTCATTGATGTCGCGGACTTCGGTACGATTGCGATCCAGGAGCGCGAACCCTTTGCCCAACGGTACGCGCGGCGTGAAATCAATAAAGTACCGATTTTCCTGCGAATGCCGTGTTGCCTCTGGCTGTGACCAGATATGCCGATAGCTAGGCGTAATATTGAGGTATTTTCCAACGCGAAAGACGACTGCTGTTCCCAATTGTTCCGAAACGAATCCTTCAAGATGTCGTCCTGGCCTGATCGTCCCCAAAAGATTCAAGTTGATGGCTGGCGTTAATTTGAAACCCACCGTGACATCCGGCCAGAATTGTACATCCTCATTGTCTTGTTCCTGTGCGGCAATTCTCATTCGTGCCGCTGTCAGCAGCAGTAAGAGCAGCAATACTTTTTTCATCTCCATTGCCTCACAAAATAGCTGACAATGTGATACCCATCTAAAAACTTATACGGAGCTTTGCCGCTGGTGTAATGCCCACAAGGCAGGATCACTTTATCTATTGGTAGGCCGTGGCGCTCGCAATCGTTGAGCACGATCTGCGACAGTTCGTAGGGAAATGTCAGGTCGTATTTTGCCGCAATCAATTTCGCTTTGCGCCGGATGTGCTTCATCTTAGGAATAATCGCGCTGGGGCTAATGGACAACCAGGCTTGCCGGGCTTCGTCCTGCGTCATGTACTGTTCGAGCGTTTTGCGAATATGCTGAGTTGTAATGCCCTGCCACACGACATCTCCAAAGTAAGAAGAAACGTGATTGAAGACTCCAACTTCTAATCGTTCATCATGTCCCCACGCTAGAAATCCGACACAGGAACCAACGCTTGTCCCCATAATGCCAATGCGTTTGATGCCCTGTAATTGCAGCCAATCGGCGCAGCGACGAATGTCATGCACTGCTTGTTGCACCGATTGAATCGTGCGGCCAATATTGGAACTGACCATATAATCCGCCCGGTCAAGCTCCGGCGGCATGCGCCAGTCGTGATAGGGCAAACTAAGCCGCAACGCTGAAATGCCAAAATAGTTCAGCCCTTTGCAAATGGCGACATGCGCATCCTCTTTGCCATTCCATTGCGGCATGACGATGACCGCGCGATCACTGGGCTTTCCATTGCGCATCGCAGGGTAAAAGCGTGCGTGAACCGTGTTGTTAGTGGGCGAAGCCGTTTCGATACTGCTCGGAAACCGCAGCATGAAACCGTCAAAATCAAAATCTTTCGGGCGTGCTGGCGGCGGCGTGTAAAACTCGTGACTATTCGTCAAAACCTGTTGGTTGAATTTCTCCAACACCGTAAGTGGTGAATAGCTGTTGCGGTGAGCTTGTCCGTTTAAGTGTTCCAATCCCCATTCAAAAGGCCGGACAACACGACTGTGAAAATCTTTGTCGTGACAGCGCCGTTCCCAGGCGTGCATGAATTTACGATACAACTGATTCAGACTCCTCAAAGAAAAATGGCCGATTTCTTATTGAATCGGCGATGAAAGGCAGAACTTCGTATTGTATGCAAGCAATGTCAAAAGACAAATGTGACAGGAGTGAAAACGCTTGCGCTCTCACGAGCAGCCTTCAGCAAAGGGCTATCCGACGAGAGCGCAAACGTTCTTCGGCTCAGTTATCCTTCGGGTCTATTTCACCTTGAAGGTTATTGTATTCACCACCCATCCATCTACATACATCACCAAATTCAATGTCGCGTTTCGCCCCGCCAGGCTACTCGGCAACTCGACGTTAATTTGATCCAACCCGAAGAATTGACTTTGAGCTCCAGCGTAAGAAACGGTCAGCGGCGTACCTCCCAGATAGGCTTTGACTGTTGTCGGGTTTTCCGTTGGCCCCGTTTTGTTGCGGATACCCGTACCGTACAATTCTAAGAAAACGCGATCTCCCTGAACGCCCAAATCAATAGAGTCAATCGCAGATTCAGTAATTGGTGTTGTTGCACCGGGCTTAAAGCGCAAGATATTACCTGCTCCTTGTCCGCTGCCGTTCTGGCCACTTGTGAAAAGCCCCGGCCAAACTTTTGCCACACTAATTGCCCCGCGTGCGACCACGGTGCTATCTCGCAGCACTTCGATCATGGCTACGCCTTCGGCGGTTGCTGCCGGCAGGAGATAGTTGATCTGTCCGGCTGAAACAAAGAAGAGCTGGGCGAATCGAGCCGTATTGGATTTATCTGTGACCCGCACCTGAATACCGCCCAACGTGGTTGGCAAGGGTTGCCCTGATGGTGCGTTGACTGTGGCTGTGGCGAGGTTAACACCAAACCCGGACAGAATTGTGTCGGGGGCGGCAACTGTATCCAGCGCAAAGCTCGCGCCATTGACGCTGATAAATTCACTAGCATACACATTGTCTTTAACCGCTTTGACGGCGTCAAGCGCATTGATTTTGCCATAGCCCGTTTTGTAGCTGACAGACGTTCCCGTTGCTGCGTCATTCGTCACAGTGCGTCGCAGCAACCGTTTGATTTTTGCGGGAGGCAGGTTGGGATCGGCGTGTAGCATCAACGCAATCACTCCGGTTGTGACGGGCGTTGCCATTGACGTTCCTGTGTAAGCCAGATGCTTACCATCGGGCGCGACATCGCTGGCATCTGGTGCCGGTGTAATATCGGCGGACATCGTTGACAGGATGTACGCACCGGGTGCCGCAATTTCTGGCTTCAGCCGCCCATCGCGGGAGGGGCCTTGGCTGGAACTATTGGCGGCGTTGCCCACGATTCCTTCGTCTGGTTTTGTAGTTGTGCCCGTTTGACTGGTGAACATGGTTTTTGTGACGAAGTTGGCAACTGCAATGGCTTCGCGTGAAGTTGCAGGTGAACCAACGTGCATCAGGTTATCTGCGGAAGCCGTTACAAATGGAGTTGAGCCGTCGCTCAAATCCCAGACATCCACTCGACCATTAATGACTTTGGTTCCACGACTTGTTAGTGTCCAATTACCTGCCAACTTATTCTTGAAAGTCACTAGCAGGTTGCGCGCATTGTTTCCTGATGTGCTGTTTTCTGCTTCTATGGTGATGTCGGCATCGCTGGCTGTTGTTTCAGTAGATTTTAATTCCAGTGTTCCGCCACCGGGTTTAGAAACCGTGAAGTCAAAAGAATCCTGAGCCGAGTGGATAATCAGCAATCCTTTAGCTTCGTCTGTAACCTGAAAGGTCAAGGAGCCTGCGACTCCTTGTTCATAAATGCGACCGGCATGAATCAGGGATGCGCCTTCGTTGCCCGCCGCAATTACGACTTGGCGGCCTTTTAATCCAACGGTGCTGGCGTTATCGGTGAGCAGCGTATCAATCGTTTTCTCGACCGCGTCTGTGCCGTCGTGTTGGCTGGTGTGTCCGCCCAAACTCATGTTGATGACGAACGGAGCATTTAACGCTTTGGCTTGATCTCGAATCCAATTGAGCGCGGCGATTTGATCATCTTCGCCGAAGCCGGAACTGCCAGCGCGATTGGCTTTGACGATGACCAAATCAGCTTGGGGGGCAATGCCTGCGAAGGGACCGAGATTGCCGTTGTTCAAGGTTCCATTGCCCGCCGCGATGCCTGTGACGTGCGTGCCGTGATTGTTGGTGTCTTTCTCACCGACGGTGCCAGTATTGGCTAGCGCATTGTTGATATCGGTTTCAGTAAAAACTTTCCCCACGCTGCCAGGGCCGGAATTGGCCGCATCGCTCATATCCCATAGCGCTTTGATGCGGGTATTGCCATCAGCTTTTTTGAAGTCGCCATGCCGCCAATCAATGCCAGAGTCAATTACGCCGACGACAACGCCACTACCATTTACGTTGTATGTGGTACGTGCGTCGGGCGCTTTGACGGCGACGTTGGCTTGATCGTTTTTGAGGGGTGGGCGGCTCAGCTTTTTTGTTGTACTTGCCTCCGTTTTCAATGGCTGGCTGTAACGCGCGGCACTGATGCGCTCAATAGCTTTCACCTCTGCCAGACGCGGTAAGTCATCGACAGAAACTGAAAGCACGACGATATTCGCTGCTCGTGTTCGTACTTTGAAGCCTGCATTTTCTAGCGCCGTTTGCGCTGCAGCCAGGGTTTCTTCGCTTCCTTCACGCAAGGTCGCAATTACACCTACGCTGAATGTGCCATTGCGTTCTTCAATCCGCGCGGTTTCGCGCAGGGCATTGCGTTTGTTCCGACGTTCTTCACTTAAAGTCGTTTCTGTCTGTGGTTTGCTTTTACTAAATTCCTGATAAACGCCTTTGAGCCGTGAATCAGCTTTTTGGGCAAATCCGCCTTCAGTTTGGGCACTGGACATGTTGGGCGCAATAACGAAAATTGCTAACAACAACGCCAGAATTACCAAACTATAAATACATTTCAGGAAGGGGAAATGGTTTCTATGCACGTGATGACCTCCGAATGGATAAAGGGGGCTCTGCTATCTGCATTGGGCGAAATACTCGTTGTCTTTGCGAGAGAGTAACAAGAATAATCGCTAATTCTCAGAAAGGCAGGGTGTTGACTCAGATTGTATTGTTCCAGGGCAGGTAACAATTGTCATGTTGCGGTAGTTGTGGCTCCCTTCGCTAGAAAGGGGCAAAGAAGACAACGTCACCAACTCATTTTCCGGCGCAAGTATTCATAGCCAAAATTTAATGTCAAGGTCAGTTTCCCCGCATCTTTTCTGATCGCTTTACGTCTTTCTACAAAAATGTTACTTTACGCGGTGGAACTTACATTTTCGTGTTTTGGCTGGATAAACTATGGAAGAACAAGCTTTACAGATCCGTCGTCTCTCGGCTTTGCTGGATGTGAGCCAGGCGCTTGGCTCCACCCTGGATTACAAAATAGCGTTGGAGAGAGTGTTGGAAATTCTGGATCACGAGTTGGGAATGAAGCGAGGGGCCATTTCTTTGCTAGACGAAAAAACGCGTGATCTTTCGATTCAGTTTGCACATGGGCTGACCGAAACTGAGATTCGGCGTGGCCGCTATCGGCTGGACGAAGGAATTACCGGGAAAGTTGCGGCTTCAGGAAAACCTATTATCGTCCCACAAATTAGCAAGGAACCACTTTTCCTTTTCCGCACGCGCAAGCGTACAACCGCGCAGGAAGATTCGTTCATTTGCGTGCCGATCAAGAATCGCAAGCAAACCATTGGCACCATCTCCATCGCTTTTCCCTTCAAACCGGGGACTAATTATGACGACTCCGTAAAGTTACTTTCCATCGTAGCTTCAATGATTGCGCAAAGCCTTCGATTGGCGGAACTGGTGGCGCAGGAAAAGGCGCAACTGGCCGAAGAAAACACGTTGCTCAAGCGCGAATTGCAGGATAAGTATGACTTCCGCAACATCATTGGCACCAGCAAGGAAATGCGAGAAGTGTATGAGCAAATCGCCCAGGTGGCACATACAAATACGACTGTATTGATCCGTGGCGAATCGGGGACGGGCAAGGAATTGGTCGCACACGCCATTCATTACAACAGCCCGCGTTCAGGAAAACCCTTTGTAAAAGTGAATTGTGCAGCTTTGCCGGAATCGTTGATTGAATCTGAGTTGTTCGGCCACGAAAAGGGCAGTTTTACCGGGGCTATCGGGCGCAAAAAAGGCCGCTTTGAAATGGCCGAAGGCGGCACGCTTTTTCTGGACGAAATTGGCGATCTTTCGCCTGCGATGCAGGTCAAGCTTTTGCGTGTGTTGCAGGAACGAGAGTTTGAGCGTGTCGGCGGCGTCGAAACCGTCAAAGTCAATGTGCGTTTGATTGCCGCGACAAATGTGGATTTGGAACAAGCTGTCCAAGGTGGAAGCTTCCGCTCCGACTTGTATTATCGCTTGAATGTGTTTTCGATCTATATGCCACCGTTGCGGGAACGACGGGCGGATATTTTGCTGCTGGCAGATCATTTCCTCGAAAAATACGGGCGGCAAAACGGGCGGAGCATCAAACGGATTTCGACGCCTGCGATTGATATGCTCACCAGCTATCACTGGCCGGGCAATGTCCGTGAATTGGAAAATGTGATTGAGCGCTCAACGCTTGTTTGCGAAGGCAATGTCATTCATGGCTATCATTTGCCACCCACCTTACAGACGGCAGAAGGCTCCGGCACGGTCACCCGCACCAGCCTGGAACAAGCAGTAGAAGCTTATGAGAAGGAAATGATCATGGATGCGTTGAAAACTACGCGCGGCAATCGAGCGCGCGCGGCCAGAATGCTGGATACGACGGAACGCATTTTGGGGTACAAGGTCGAAAAATACAAAATTGACTGTAAGCGGTTTAAGTGAAAGGTGGAATGCGACAATAATGTCTGATTGGCTATTGATTCTTACAGTTTTGGCATCGTTCTGGTAAGAGACTTCTTCTACTCATGAAACGCTTTTCTCTTTTATTTCTCTATACTTAGATATTCCTTTTTTACTTTTCCCATCTTTGGCAGGGTTTTTGCTATCTCTGTAGCCTTGAGGATTGCTTACCTTTATTCCTTCAAGACATTTGTTGAGCTACGAATTATCAAGTTTTCATTCGTTGATGGATGAGAAAGGCATCTGTCCTAAAACTACAAAATTGGAGAAAAAGAATCATTATGAGCACATCAGAAAATCAAGGTCGCCTGTGGGCCATTAGCGAAGTCAGCAAACGTACTCCCCGCGAGATTGGTAATGGGCGGAAAGCTTCAGAGTATTTCGGCTGTAACACATTCAACCAGAAGGTTATGGCAGAAAAGCTGCCCAAGGATATTTACAAATCCCTGATCAAAACCGTCAAGCATGGACACAAGTTGGATCAAAGTATTGCGCCTGCTGTCGCGCATGCAGTGAAAGAATGGGCGCTGGAAAACGGCTGCACCCATTATACCCACTGGTTCCAACCGAATACGGGCATCACTGCCGAAAAGCACGATGCGTTTTTGACAATTGATGGGGATGGACAAGCCATAGAGCGGTTTTCAGCTTCGCAGCTTGTGCAGAGTGAACCCGATGCCTCCAGCTTCCCGTCCGGTGGGATGCGAACAACATTCGAGGCGCGCGGCTACACGGCATGGGACCCGAATACTCCGATTTTTATTATGGAAAGCACGAACGGCAAAACGCTTTGCGTTCCGTCAGTGTTCATTTCCTATCACGGTCAAGCGCTGGATAAGAAAGCACCGTTGCTGCGTTCGGTTGAATATTTGAGCAAGAATGCCTTGCGAGTGTTGAAGTTGTTCGGGAAAACCCCGACGCACGTCGAAGCGACGCTGGGACCGGAGCAGGAATATTTTCTGGTTGACGATGCGTTTTATACGCTGCGCCCTGACCTTGTTGCTGCGGGCCGTACCTTGATTGGTGCAAAACCGCCGAAAGGACAAGAACTGGAAGATCAATATTTCGGCAGCATCAAGGCACGCATCCTGGCTTTCATGCAGGAGTTCGAGCACGAGCTTTTCAAACTTGGCATCCCTGTTAAGACGCGTCATAACGAGGTCGCGCCTAGTCAGTATGAAATGGCACCGACTTTTGATTTGGTTAGCGTGGCAACCGACCATAACCAACTCGCTATGGAAATGCTCCGCCGTGTGTCGAAGCGTCATAACCTCGCGTTTTTGATTCACGAAAAACCGTTTGCCGGCATTAATGGCAGCGGCAAGCACAATAACTGGTCAATCGCGACTTCCGATGGCGAAAATCTGTTGGAGCCGGGCGAGACGCCAGACCAGAACCTGCAATTCCTCGTGTTTCTCTTGGGCACGATGAAGGGAGTGCATAAGTATGCCGGGTTATTGCGTGCGGCGATTGCCAGTTCTGGTAATGACCACCGCCTGGGCGCGAACGAAGCGCCGCCTGCAATCATTTCGGTCTTCCTGGGCGAAGCGTTGACGAAGATTTTGGATTCGATTGAAAGCGGAAAAATCGAAGGTGACACGACACAGAAGAAAGTGATTAACCTGAGTGTGTCGAAGTTGCCGGAAGTGGCCCGCGACAACACGGATCGCAATCGCACCTCGCCTTTCGCTTTCACGGGGAACAAGTTCGAGTTCCGTGCGGTCGGTTCCAGTTCATCAACCGCAACGCCGATGGCTACCTTAAACGCTGCGGTCGGTGACGCGCTTGCCGAAGTGGCGGATGCTATTGAGTCTCGGATCAAAGATGGCAGCGATTTTGAAAAGGCCGTGCTGGATTTCCTCCGCGAAGCTGTGATTGAAACGAAGAACGTGCGGTTTGAAGGAAACAACTATGCGGAAGAATGGGTAATTGAAGCTGAAAAGCGCGGCTTGCTGAATCTGCGCAAAACGCCCGAAGCTTTGGCACAACTGAAGACTGCCGAGGCAAAAGCCTTGTTCACCAAATCAGGCGTGTATGCAGAAGACGAACTGGAATCACGCTATCACCTGGAAGAAGAGCGTTATATCAAGGACCTTGAAATTGAAATCGCTTGTCTCAAGGAAATCGTGTCAACCCAGGTTCTTCCTGCTGCCTACAAACATCAGGCCAATCTGGTGGCAGCTGTGAAAGACCTTGGCAGCATCCTGGGCAATACAGATGCCGTCGCCACACAGAAAGCCGAAGTCGAAAATGTTGCCGGTTTGATTGCGTCCCTGAATGGCGCGGTCAAGCATCTTGATGAAGCGGTCGAGAAAGCAGAAGCCGGAGACAAGGCTACCGCTTTTGCCTATGAGGTTTCTGATGCAATGCTGGCGGTGCGTGATGTCTGCGACAAACTCGAAGTCACGGTGGATGACAATCTGTGGCCACTGCCGAAGTATCGTGAAATGCTGTTCCTGGTTTAGGGAACTTGATTTCAGTCATCCCGATGTTCCGGCTACCCTCCATCGCCTGGCTGAATGATTTTATTCTGTCCGTAGTTGTTAAGAACCCAATCTCCTATCGTTGGGCAAATCACTGACTTTCTGGTAGCTCATTCATTTGTTGCCGTCTCTTGATAATTCAAGGGGCGGCAATTTTTTTGTTCTTGGTGGTAGATCAACCACAGGAGATGACGGCGGAAGCCCGACTGTGAAGGAGGGCGCGGAGGCAGTGCATAAGACGCCCTCCTTCACAGTCGGGCTTCCGCCATTACTCCGATTGCCTGGGATCGGCTTGGTAGACCTCTCTGCCATAAAAAATGCGGGCCAACCGTGGTTTTATGCACGATTGGCCCGCGATAGAGGAAGGAGAGCAAGCCTAAAGTCTGGGCGGTGGATTTACTGGATCGTTAATCCTGCCCGCAAGGTGGCTGATTTGCCATCTGGATTCGTGACAATCACATCACGGGTTCCAGGTGTGGCAAAACTAAAGGCACGTGTAAAGACTGCAATGGAAGTCTCTGAACGGCTAAAGTAATCTTCCGTCACCACGCCAATTCCTGAAATGTAAACGGTCGCCTTGGGAGCGAAGCCAGTTCCGTTGATCACCAGAATTGCGATGCTGCTGGGAGACATCCGATATGGCGTTACCGATTTTACGCTGAGCGGTCGCGGTAGCACCTGAATCGTCGCTGTTGCTGTGCCCACACCACTCCGTCCGTCATCTACATTTAAAGTCAGGACGTGGATGCCAATTCCCAACTTCACGCTGGCAGTGGCTCCCTGTGCAATTTCTGCTCCGTTGTCCGTCCAGCTAAATGTCAAACTATCCAGATCGGGGTCAGTTGATAACGTCCCATCGAGTTGCAGCACAATACCATCTACCTCAGTTGCATCAATGGTTGCCGGTAACGGTGCCATGACTGCATTGGGCGCACGATTGCTGCGTCCGCCGCCTGTCCCTGTACCGCCACCACCAACATTGGCATCGTCACTGGGCACGTTGCTGACCATAATTTGGAAGGGCAGGGTGAAATAAGTTTGTTGCTTATTGTCTGTGACCTGAACCCTGACCAGCGAGGGAGTTGTTCGCGAACCCAACGGCCCAATAAATAACGTTGCCTGACGCGCGACAGGATCAATATTTCCTAACACGACGTTCGGCGGCGCACCAGAGAGTCGGAATGTCACAGGGTCCCCGTCCAAATCATCAGCTTGTAAGACGATCTTGCGCACTTCGGCGGGGTTGACGTATTGATCATTGAGGTTAGGCAGGAAGGGCGCAGCGCCGCTGGTCGTGCCGCCTGTTTGCTTATCCTCGGTTCCTTGTGTGACGTTGACACTCAGACTTGCAGAGGCTTTGTTTCCTGCCCGATCTGTCGCCGTGAAGGTAACTGTTGTCAGTCCCAGTGGGAATACACTGCCAGAGGGCCGAGAAGCTGTCACTGCAACATTGCCATCAATCGCATCATAAGCAACGGGAGAGGAGAAGGTTACTTTAGCTCCGCCCGATGTCGTGGTTGCACTGATGGTTGACGGAATGCGGCTAATCGTGGGAGCCGTTGTGTCCTTAACATCAATCGCCTGTACAAACGGCTGACTGGTTTCACCACTGGTATCCGTCACAATCAGCTTGATTTCATGCGTGCCGATTCCCAGCCGATAGTCTGTAATCGCCGCCGTCGAAATAGGTTGATCGTTGATATACCATTGATACATGACTGTATCTTCCGGGTCAGGATCCGTTGAAAGTGTACCATCCAGGCGTACGACTGTTCCGTTTGTTGACCGGGCTTCGGTGGAATAAGCAAAAGGCACAAATTCCGCGATAGGGGCCTGGTTGTCTGGGTTGCCTGCCGGAACAACCATCGTATGATTACTGATAGTCGTCAATAAGTGTAAGTTCCCGCTACCACTCAATCCTCCAGCCCAGCCGTCTACGGGCGAAGGAATGATTGGGCCTGTGGCGAAGTTGGAAATCACTGCAACCGAGGGCGTGGTCATACTGAGTTTCAGCCAACCAGCATTTTCCTGGATAGCCGAGGCGGGCATTTGCGGGCTAAGACGAATTTTAGCCAGCTCATCAAGGTTGATTTCTGCTTGTCCGATTAAGCCGCCATAAAACCCTAACGCTCTGTCATAAACAGTTACAGAGCCAGAACCACGAGTAGAAGGACTGCTGAGTAACGAGGTCGAAAAACGATAGTAACTCAGATAGGAATTATAATCATTTTGATTTGTTACTGAAGCCAAGGCCCAGGTTGAAGGCAACCGATCAAATTCCACGTCATTAAAACTCAACACTGCTGTTTTGATATCTTGTTCGTCACGCTCGACTGCTCCTACCGAGTTTTTCCCAACAGCCAGCGCATTAAAGGCTGTTACGACACCACTGGTTTCAGTCACGTAGGCACTGCCAATGAGGTAATTAAATTGAATGGCTTGTGCCCCGGAATTGATTGCCATTGCCATTACCCAGCCTCGTTGTCCTGAGGTGACATCACTGGCCTTGATAGAGATAGATTGCAGCGGGTCAAGGGTAATGATCTTTTCCGCAATTTGTGGAGTGGGCGCGATGGAGTTGAAGAAAAGACGAACGCGCGCTTTTTGCGCCGGATGCGTGTTGGTCAGGTTGATCAGCGTTGCTGCTGGCTTAGCTCCACTGACGAATCGTGGGTAAAGTAGAATGCTGCCAGCTTTGCTTTCGCTGATTCCGGTGGAACCGCCTTCGGGTTCTGCCTGATCTTGGGAGGGAACCTCTGGAGCTGCCGCGATGGTCGGCGTTACTGCTCTCAGGCTAATTTTGTATTGATCCAGCCATTCCAGAACTTGCAGATTCAGCGCGCCGGATTGAGGCTTCCCGGAAATCGGGCTGAAGCTGACGCCCAAGGTAGGCAATAGCTTTGGTTTCTTTTCATTGGCTTTATCTGAAGCCTGGAAGGACGCCCAACCGGGTTGCCCTGATTTGATAATCGTGTTGAGCGGCTGATCTGTCCAAATATCGCTGGCGGCGCTAAACAAACCACAAATGTATCCGCTGACTTCTGTCGTATAGGCTTTTCCTTTCGCGTCATAAACCGTTGCATCTAACAACGCGAAAGTCGTGCCGAATTCGTCAGTCAGGTCAGGCAAGGGCGAATAAAGGGTCAAATCTGCTGCAACCGATTGCAGATTGTCGGCAGCGACGACATAGGGCAACTTATCGTATTGTTTGCCGTCAAATTCCAGCCCAAAAGTTTTGCCATCGCCTGTTACAGAACCCGCTGTGCGCTTGGCTACAGCGAATGCATTATAGTTACCTTCAAAGCCCTGCCAGTCACGAACAGTCGCGCTACCCAGAATCCAGTTGAATTGCGTCGGCGCGCCTGTTGGTGTCACGGCAACAGCCATCAGGTATCCGATTGAGTCGGGAAACTCTTTACTTGCGAGAAATGTGCGTGATTGATTGGCTGCCAGATTAATAAATTTATCTTCGTAGATACAGTCATGAACAGCAATCAATCGAACTGTCACCCCGTCACTTGGGTTGGTGTTGGTTAACGATATTACTGTGTTCACTTTATCCGGTCTGGTGCTATCACTGACGTATTTGTGAAAGAACAGGACAGACCCAGCCTTACTGCTGCTGGCATTGGTCTTTGGCGCGCCAGGTCCCACGAGGGCAACGCCTGGGCCAATCGTCACTGTGGTGGATTGTGCACTCACGGCCCGAAATGTCAGGTGTGCAATTGCACCAAGCGCGGCAATCAGAAACGCCATTTGAATGAGGGTTTTTCCTGATCTCAGGTGGAAACGAACAGGTGTGCGGAAAGAGACAATGTGCCTGGGTTGCATACGAAACTCCATGTATATTTTGCTTTGTGAGTAGCCGCAGGTAGAGGGGTCGTGAGAGTACGCCACGGCGTCTATATTTTTTATTCGGTAGGCGATCTTCACTTGCTGTTTCTTTGCGGAAAGCAGAGAGAGGCACATTAAAGAAGCTTCCCTCAACGCAAGGAAATCACCCAAGTCCCAGTGAGTTCACGCAGGCTGCGTGCAAGTTATTTTTTGAATTCCTGGTTGCTGATGTCACAACCAAGTCCGCTGGCGTGAGGCGGATGGTAGTTGGCTTATTAAGCCGCATCTAACTGTGAGGGCACACTTGATTAAGTTAGTTTTTATCGTCTCGAATATTTACGGCCCGAAGCTTAGCACAAGGAATCTATGTCCGCAAGAAAAGAGTTTTTGTCAGGCAGATTCTAATTATTGAGCCTCTTTAGTTTAACTTCTTTACTTCCAGAAAATACCTTGTTCTGCTGCGATTAGTAATTAGCCAGTAGATAGTCTTGTCTTTGCTCTTTGAATTGCTGTTCCCCAGTACTCCAATCTGCTGCGATTTCTGACATTGGCACGCCGTCCGTAATTTGTTCCCTCAGTCGCAGTGTGCCTGCAATGACATCAAAAGGGTTGCGGTCAAATTCGTATTCGTAGGGTGGCTCTTTCCAGCCAAAGTCATCTGGATACAAATCGTGATAGGCCTTGATGATGGCGATGCCCGTCAGGACGGGCTTGAATGTGACCCGCGATAAAACATGAATTTGAACGCCGTGGCAGATTTGGCCGACGTGCTTTTGAAATGTGGGCAGAAAACTATGCGGGCGAAAATGTACACCGGGCAATTGCAGGTCATTAAGATACCGGGCAATGTCATATGCGTCGGCATACGGTGCGCCAACTAGCTCAAATGGCCGTGTTGTGCCGCGCCCTTCGCTAATCAGCGTGCCCTCTAAAAACACAGTGCCTGGATAGACAACACAGCCCTCAACCGTGGGAAGATTGGGTGAGGGAATGATCCACGGGCCATCCGTTTCATCATAAAACCAGGTGCGGCTGTAGCCTTGCATCGGAACAACTTCCAATTCGCAGTCAATGCCGAATTCGCGATTAAAAAGCTGAGCCAGTTCCGCAACAGTCATTCCGTGCCGCATTGGAATTGGAAACATGCCGACAAAGGATTCGTGTTCGCGTTCAAGAATATTTCCCTCAATTTGGGTGCCGCCGATGGGATTGGGACGATCCAGCACAATCATCTTTTTACCAAACTCCCGGCAAGCCTGCATGGCTAGTGCCATTGTGTAGATGAACGTGTAAACGCGCGTTCCTACGTCTTGCACATCGAAGACTAATACGTCTACGTCGCGCAACATTTCCTCCGTCGGTTTGCGTGTTGTGCCATAAAGCGAATGTGCCATGACACCTGTCCGCCGATCTCGAAAGCCTTGCCATTCGATCATGTTGTCCTGGGTTTCACCGCGAATGCCGTGTTGTGGTCCGAAAAGCGTAGTTAAATTGATGTCTGGATGCGCACGAAATAAATCTGCTGCGTGCTGGTATTGGTGGTTGACGCTGGTCGGATTACAAATCAATCCCACGCGTGCGCCCCGCAATAATTCCAGTTTTTCTGTAAGTAAGACTTCCAGTCCTAGTTTGATTTTGTTCATATGGTTTTTTACCGCAAATGGTAACTGAAAACGGACAATGTTATTCTGTAGCGGTTCTCACAAGAGCAAAAGGATTTTATGAAACTTGTCCGAAATTTTTTCTCTGCCATTATTATCTTAACTCTCTTAGTAAGCGTCAGCCTCGCGCAGTATCCAAGACAAACATCTCCGCCGGAGACAACAGGGCCGTTCACTGTGCAGATGATCAATACCATGCTGCGGCGCAACGTGGGGCGCGATATGACTGAATCCGATCTGGCAGCGCGGATTCAACGCCTTGGCGTTGACTTCGTTCCGACACCAGAAATCGTCGGGCGTTTCCGTTTTAATGGCGCGCATCCGCATTTGCTCAATGTCATTCGTCGTGCGGGCGAAAAGTTTGCGCCCGCTTCTGATACCATCGTTGCGATCAAGGCCGATCCGGTAATTGAAGAAGTCCGCAAGAATGTCAAAGACTATGTAGATGGCATGCCGGATTTTATTTGCACACAGGAAGTCGAGCGGTTTATTGACACCGACGGCTCTGGAGCCTGGCAACGAATGGATGCCTTGCGCTATGAGCTAACCTACAACCGCAAAAAAGAAACCTATAAGCCCGTCGCCGCAAATAGTTTGTTGTCGCCACCGCGTCCGAACATCGCAGGCGGCGCAACCTCGGCAGGCGAATTTGCTTCGACTCTGGACGACTTGTTTGACCCAAAAAGCGAAACGTATTTTACGCCTGCGGGCAAGGAAAAACTCGGCACACATCAAGCCTTGATTTATGACTATCACGTTGCTCAACCCAAATCCAAACTGGATGTGAAAATTGGCGATGATCCGCCGTTCATCGCGGCTTACAGCGGCAGCGTCTGGATTGACGCTGACACCAAACAAGTGCTGCGCATTGAACAAGCCATTGAAGACCCTCCCGCGCAATATCGCACGTTTAGTGGTGACAAGATCATTGATTACGAGATGGTCAAATTGCGGGGCACAGATGTCGAAGTTTTGTTACCCGTCAAAGCCGAGGTCATGATGCTCAATCGGACGCAACGGGCATATTCGCGCAACGTGATTTACTTCAAGTTCTATCGCAAGTTTGAATCCGACATTAAATTCATCACTGGCGACGAAGAGAAGCCGCCGGAGAAGAAGCCAGAGAAACCTTGATGTAGCAAGAGAGAGAAAGAGCGAAAGAGCGAGATCGTTTATTTGCCCTCTTCAATCACTCTTTCTCTCAATCGCTCTTTCTTTCCCTGCGTCCCCTTTATCTATGAACATCAGTCCCCCGAATGTTTGGCAATGGCGCGAGATGAAATTGGTTGACCGCGTGTTGTTTGCCATTTCAATTTTTTGCGGCGTGAGTTATTTGCTCGCGCCGTTTTTATTTGCATCGCAAATCCGCGCTTACTGGCCAATCAATACGCTGATCAAAGGATTAGCCGTTTCGCCTTTAGCCGTGATCGCCTGGCGCTGGCTGAAGGGCGCGGATGGCACGCTGCTCAGTGTTGCCCTTATATTTTCCAGCCTGGGTGACATCTTTCTTTCCCTTCGCAACGGCAACTGGTTTGTTTTTGGTCTGCTGTCATTTTTAATCGCGCATCTGTTTTTTATTGTGCTTTGGGTTCGCAACTGGCCTAAGCCTCTGCGCATCAGCAAACATCAGAATCTACTTCTGGCGATAGTGCTTTTTTATCTCATCGCGATGTTGTGGTGGATGCTGCCTGTGCCGGGATTGTCTGTGCCAGTTGCAATCTATATGTGTGTGCTGACGACGATGGTGATGACATCAGCGCTGGCGGATTCCAAAGGCGCGTGGATCGTCGCGGGAGCGGTTTTGTTTTTAATTTCAGATTCGCTAATTGCACTGAGCACGTTCAAGCATGTCGTGGGTGGCAAACTGGCAGGCTTTTTGATTTGGTCAACGTATTATCTTGCGCAATATTTCATGACGTTTGGCTTTTTGTCGGATCAACAGCGCGCGAATACAGAATAAAAGTCACTTATTTATCCTTTGAGGCAGCTGGCGAGAGGCTTTGATTTGCTTCTGTTAAGTTGGCTTGTGTTGTGAACGGCGACTTCCCAGGCTGCGGCCCGAAACCACACAGATTTTAGGCTTTTGATAGGAATGGCTGAGGACGGGGCTCCGTGCTGCAACCTGAGATTCGCTGTTTGGTGAAATAACTTGTGGAGGAATTCAAGGCGTCAGTCGGCAAGTTAGAAACCGGCGCTGCCACTTGCCGACCGACGTTCGATACCCGCTTTACTCCCCCAGCAAGCGGATCGAATTGGGAAACTTGTTAGCATTGAATGCTGATGCGTCTGGCAACAAACTGAAAAGTTCTTGTGCTGAAACCGGGAATCTGTTGATTCAATAATTCAAAATCCTGATAGATGCCGAAGCCTCCCAACCAGTCAAAGGCAAATTCTTGGGATTGCGTTGCGGTCGAGGCGTCGTTGGCAATGTAGCGATCAAAGATCCAGCAGTTTGAAAAATCAAGGATTTGCATTTCGGTATTCGTCATAAGTGCCTTCCGGTTTTGATAATAAGGTGAGCACACAATCTCACGTTCTAATGCAATCTCTGGTGAGTTGTGATCGTCGAGATTGTGTGCTCCAGTTGTGTTCTCCATCTCAATCAAGTTCGTTTATTTTTTTGTTGCTTCGTTCTTGTTCATTTGTGTTTTTTCTACTTCCACTTAGGTAAGACATTTCAGAAAAAACATTTCACCTGCGGAGAGAATCTTTTTCGCAGACACAAAAAAGGCTGCCTGGTGCAGCCCTGATTACTTCGTTTGGATGTTACTGATTTTGTGAAGTGGAAAAGACTTAACGCTTGCCTTCGAGGTTGGCCCATTCACCGGATTGGATAAAGCCCGCCCAATAAAAAGGATGCTGACGATTCTTTTTCTGAAGCATTTTGAGTTGTACCTGACGTAAAGACTCGCCGCGACCGAGACCTTGTTTCAGCCCTGTATAATATGTTGTCATCCATTCACGCGAGGCGATTTCATCCACAGGCCACAGGCTCATCACCTGGGTTTCCGCCCCGGCCAAGACCAGTGCGCGGCGCAGTCCATAGACCCCATCGCCATTTTTCACTTCGCCCACGCCCGTATCACAGGCTGAGAGCACGACCAGTCTGGTGCCCCATAGATCAAGCCCGGCAGCTTCCTTCGCGGTCAACACGCCGTTGTCCGCATCACTCCTGTGCTGATTGAAACCCGCGAAAAGCAGACCAGATCGCAGAAGGGGGTCTTTCAGCGGAGAAGACTCGATAACGTCTGCCTCGCTTCCTCGTGCGCCAGCCTTTCGGGTGTTGTTGGCCGCAGGGGCAGCATCTTCCAGGAAAAAGCCGTGCGTGGCGATGTGCAAAATGCTGGGCGCGGCAATTTGCTGGAGCGCTGATTTTGTTGCTTTGGCGCGCGCAAGGACGATGGCCTGTGGCCATAAGGTTTTGATTTCTTCAGCTTCTTTGCTGGTTTCTGACAAACGATCCGCATTCCATTCGTTGAAGCTTTCACTGCCGGATTTGAAGCCTCGCAACGTGGCGCGTCTGCCGCTGGTTTTCGCTGGAGCCATTGCAATTGCTTGCGACTTCGCGTTCAGATCAAAATCGGGATCGGCCACAATCAACGGCGCTCCCTTGGGCGTACGTGCAACTTGTAATCGCAAGAGATCGCGTCCGCTGGTCAGATAACTAATCGTGTAGCGTTCAATCAGATAACGTTTTTGTTCATCCACCAGCGCCGCAAAGGGCAGCAGATTCAACATTCCATCAGGCGAGATGAGCAGATGTTTCGATTCGCCCAGCAATGCGCGCACAGGCCGCATTACTTTTTCATCCACCTGGCGGGCAAGGGAAGCGGCGTCATCGCGTTTCGGGTCACGCAAGGCGAATCGTAAATTCTCGATGGCTTGATCTATCTGGTTAGCCTCGCCTAAATCTTTCCAGCGAATTGTGCCGTCTGCGTTCAGCACATAGGCCAGATAATGAAGTGACGCAAAGGTTTTGCTGGTCGGTTGATAGGGTTGATATGTTGCAAACTCAAGCAGGCTTGCTTGCGCGGGAAGCGCTGTTTGAATGGCCTGTAAGTTGATTGACTGCGTCTCAGTGGCGAACTCAGCACTGCGCTGACTTAGCTCTGCCTCAAGCTGATCTATTTCCTTTTCATGCTGTTTGATCTGCGCCAGATAGGTTTCAGGCTTGTCCCCGCTGAGTCCGCGAAAGGTGAGGTTTGCCAACTGCGATCTGGCGGAGGCTAAACGATCTAAGAGCTTTTGCTGTTCAGCATCTGAGTGACGGCGGAAGGTGGCAATGCTGTCAGACATTGCGTCCAACCCGCGCCCCTTGCTGCGCAGGATTGCCTCCATCGCCAGCTTCGCCGCTTCTTTGTTCTCCGGCATTGCCTGTGCGTGCAAGCTCAGGGTCGCATTGACCGCATCCGAAAACAGCGCGATGTATCGCAGCTTTTGCCGTTCAGACCCCGCCAGCAAGTTTTGTTTCAGATTCGCTTCGTTAATCTCGTTGACTTGCGATTGATACGCGAATGCCTTGGGCGAATCGTTTGTGTTGCGATAAAGCAATGCCAGTTCGCTGAGCGTCTCGGCCACTTCTGGATGTTTGGTTCCTACTAATTTCGTGCGGAGTGCCAGCGTATCCTGAAAGAGCGATTCTGCTTTTGGATAATCGTTGTTGGATTGTGCAATTCTGGCCAGACGGTTGAGTGAATAGGCAACGTTTGGATTCTCTTCGCCGACCTTTTTTTTGAGCAGGTCAAGGGCCTGTCGGTAAAATTCCTGTGCCTTTGCCAGATCGCCTTTGCGGTAATAAATATCGGCCAGGAAATTATAGGAAAGAGCGACTTCCGGGTGTTCGGGCGAGAAGGTTTGCTTGCGCATCTCAAAGGCGCGTGTTTGCAAGCTTTCTGCTTTTTCGTTGTCGCCCTTGCGATAGTACAGGTTGGCCAGATTGCTCAGAATAATCGCTTTACTTTGGCTGGGTTGTGGACCGAGAGACTCAATAATTTCCAGCGTCTTTTGCCAGAGCGTTTCGGCCTGATCGTAATCGCCGCGTTCCAGATTGATGATGGCCAGACCGTTGAGCGCCTGAAACACTTCTTTTCGCCCCAGCTTTTCCCAGGTTGTTTTGGCTTGTTGGTAAAGCTGTTCAGCGTCGAAGTAATTTCCTTCTTTGTACCGCAAGGCTGCGAGATTGGTGAGAGAAACCGCGATGTCATAGCTTTCAGGCGGGAACAGCTTACGTCGAATTTCCAACACCTGCTGAAACATCTGGGCAGATTTCGTGAAATCGCCTTTGCCGTAATACACCGATCCCAGATCGTTGCTTACATTCACGACCTCAATCGAGTCCTTCCCGAATTTCTTTTCCATCAAAGCCATCGCGCGCAGGTACAGCGTTTCGGCCTCTGCAAAATCCCCTGTTGTGTCTGCCATCCTCCCACCTTTTTTGCTTAATAAATCGCCGTACCATTTGACGAGATTGTGTGGATACGAAAGAACGGTCGCATCCTCTTTGCCAAAGTGCTGCGCCAGATTGGCAAAGACGGTTTCTTCCAGGGCGATGGCTTCAGCACGTTTCTTTTGCGACAGCAGCGCCTGACTTTCGCGGTATTGTTTGTAGGCGGCGGCAATCACTTGATCGCTTGTTGTCGCAGGGCGTAACGCAAGAACTTTGATTTCATACGCGCCGGGTTTGGCTTTGGCATCAGGGGCTTTGACGATGATCTGGTAATTTCCATTCATTTCGCTGGCAAACGAAAGAGGTTCAGGGCCTTTCATTCCATTGGGGCTATCCACGGTCAGCAGCGGTTTCCCGTCAACTCCGAGCAACGTGACTTCAACATCAATCCCGCGTTGCTCCACGACCAGATTCAGGAATTGATTGGCTCCGAGATTGACCTGAAACGAATGCGATTGACCGCCACTGAGTTCACGTTGGATTGGCTTGTCTGGTTCCAGCGTTGTGAGGTCTTGCGCGTTAGCAACACTGGCAATGTAAACAATAAAAAAGCTGGCAAAAAGTTTGAGCGCGGAAGAATGGAACATAAAGAAATCCTGGGGAAATGGAGAGGTATGTCACAGCATCCCATCAATTTCAATCAAGTAGATTTCTACTTCACGACCTTGAACGAATACCGATGAATATCTTCCAGTTGACCACTCGCAGAAACGCCTTTGAGGCTGATTACATAATCGCCGGGGGCGAGCAATCGGGCGCGTAAATTCAGGTCAATGATTTTGGCATTGCCTCTGGTTCTGGCTTTCAGTTTGCCACTTTTCCAGAGAAGTTGATCGTTGCTCAGGGAACGCAGTTCTGCCTGATGGCTTTGATAATCGTCGTCTTCCGTTTCCAGTTGCAGCACGGCATATCCAGTGCCAGCTGGAATGGTCAGCGTTTGAGATTTGCCGATGCCACGCGTTTGGGGGGAGAGTTCAAAGTGCAACAGGCTTGGTTCGGTCGAGTCGGTTGGTGGTTGTGCCTTTGCCTGTTGCCGCGCCAGTTCCTGCTCTTGCTGGAGTTGCGTCAGTTGTTGCTGTGTGCGGGCGAGTTCCTGATTTAGTTGCTCAAGATTTTTGGTGTTCGCGGTACGTTGCTGTTCGATTTGCGCCTGTAATTCTTTCTCGCGTTGTTGCAGTGCAGCATATTCGGTCTGGGCAGAATTGACTTGCCCACGCAACCGCATTGTTTCCCAGACGAACCAGCCTCCAGCTAAAAACATCAGCAGTGCTGCGGTTGCCATTCCCCATTGCAACGTTAGATTGGGAATCGTGAAAAGACTCAGCAGGGAATTCCACCAGGAATCTGATTTTGTCTGGCGCTCTGTTTGCGGCTCATCAATGGCCGATTTTATAGAAGCCGCCGCTTGCACTGGCTGCGTTACAACTTGCTGTTCGGTGAATGTCTGAAACGATTTTGCGAAGGCTACTTTTTCGCGACGGCGTGGCGATGACAAGTAATAAGATTCAAAGGCTTTCAGATTTTGCCCTGAGATTTCTCCACGGACGTACGCGTCAACCAAATCATTTTCGACGTCTTCCAAGCGCGCGGCAAAGCTGTCATCAATGATGCTGAGTTCATCGCACTCTTCCGCCTGTGCTTCTGGCAGGGTGCCCAGCAAGTATTGAATTAATATGTGGTTGTCGTAATCCCGACTATTCATACTCTACTCCCTGCCTTGATAAGCAGGTTTCCAAAAAATCTTTCATTCGCAAACACATTTGGTCACGCAATCCCGCAGCTTATCGCGGATGCGGCAGGCTTTGATGCTCAAAGCATTGGCGGTCATTCCACGTTCGGCGGCTAATGCTTTGCGATTGTCCAATTTCACGCGTTGCTCGCCGTAGTAATACCGCACGATCAAATCCCGATCATCCGCAGGCAGCTTTTGCGAACATCCTTGCAGGCAGGTCAGACGTTTTTCCTTCCCTTGTTCTTCTTCTTCCAGCGCGGCGATTTTGCGCGGATCAATGGCGGGCGGTTTGGGCAAGTCGCTGATGTCTTCAGATACATAATTCGGTTTGCGGAGCGACTCGTGAAAGACAAAACGAGCCGTGTTGTAGCAAATTTTGGCGGGTTCTTCGTCGTAGTCGCGGTCGTGTTCTTCGACCCATTTCATGACGCGATTGAGTGTTTCATCGGCCAATTCATCTGGCGAAGCGCAGTTCTTGCGGTCGAAGAAGGCGACTAAACGATCCCGCATTTCTTCGTATCGTTGCCCCTGTGAATCTGTGCCGCTGTCCAGCCATTTCAGCAGGCGTGCAAAAGCATTCGCAGTGGGTGTCCAGCGTTCCTGTTTTCGGGCAGTTGCGATCTGTTGGTTTAGCGCTTCGTCCACAACAAAATTGATTTGGGGGAAAGCCGTAACCACGCTTCAAGTTTGCTGAAGCAACGACAGGTTTTCGTTAGGGAGCAAATTATCTTTTGAGTATCTCGACCGACGCGCAGATGGTAGCTTCGCGTTTAGGGTTGAGTCAAGAGGTGGCCCCGATGAGTTTGAGGAAGCGCAACCTGGAAAACCATTGCCACAACGGATCACGCGTGATGTCGTCGCACCGTGTCGGTCTCTAACTCGTGTCCGTGACAACCGCTATCTGTGAATTTTGGTCGAGCGTGTAATCAGTTGCCCGTAAAAGTTGGCGTCCGCTTTTCCAGGAATGCTGTCATTGCTTCCAGCAGATCTGCCGTTTGAATGCGTGCCGCATTCCACTGCGCGACATATTCCAGCCCGTCCTGGATCGAATGTTCTTCGGAAAACTGTAATACCTGTTTGACGCCTTGCACGACCAGCGGCGAATTGGCTGCAATTTCGGCAGCCATCGCACGGGCGGCATCAAGCAGCGCATCTTTGGTTTCATACACATCATTCACCAGCCCGAACTGCAACGCCCGCGCAGCCGGAATTCGTTTGCCTGTGAATGCCATCTCGCGCGCGAAGCCTTTGCCCACAATTCCCGTGAGCCGTTGCAACGTACCCAAATCCGCCACAATCGCCACCTTGGTTTCGTGAATTGCAAACGTCGCATCCGCAGTGCAAAGCCGAATATCACACGCCGTTGTCAAATCCACGCCGCCGCCGATGCAATGCCCATGCACCGCCGCGATGACCGGTTTACGACATCGCTCCACTGCCGTGAAGCAATCTTGAATCTGGCGAATGTCACGATAGAACTGTTCATTGCGAAAACCGAGACTGGCCTTATCCTGCGCATTGTTGAGCGTGCCCAAAATGCTGTTTTTCAAATCCAGCCCAGCCGTGAACATTCGCCCTTCAGCCCAGAGGATTGCCGTACGAATATTGTCATCCGCATCAATTTCCTCAAATGCCTGCCGAATTTCCGTGAAGAAATTTGCGCCCATTGCATTCAACCGTTCCGGGTTGTTGAGAATGACTTCTGCAATGTGTTCGTTCCGCTCCAGGCGGATGACCGTGTATTCAGTCATAGCTGACCTTTCGTGTTAGCGTTTTTGCCCGATGCCGAATTGATCACCAACGCGAACGGGCTTGCCATTGGCGAAATCAATTTCCAGCAATTTTTCGCTGTGAACCTGACGCCCTTCTTCATCGCTGAGCGCGACGACGAGTTTCTTGGATTTGGTCTCGAAGACTTCGCCCGTTGATGGATAGGCGTATTTGCCATCAATGCTGAATGTGACCCAGCCGGGCTGTTCGCGCAGTTTCAGGCTTTTGATTTGCTTTGGCGGCATCACGGTGTTGTCGAAGATATGCACGCTTTCGTTGTGGCCGTCGGCGATCCAGATTTCGGTTTCGTCGGGGGGCAATCCAACGCCGTGGCTGGGGCATCCGTGGCGTTTGACCGGGCCTTTTTGATAGCCTTGCACTTCGATGCGATGCAGCATTTTGCCTGTCTTCAAATCGCCAATCTCAAAGCCAAGCAGGTCATTAACATTCACATAGACGAGCGACTGTTTGCCGTTGACGGTGAAGGGGCGAATTGAGTTGCTGAAGGGGCCAGCCGCGCGCACAACGGTATGCGTTTTGGGGTCAGCAATCGAAAGCATGGGTGATTTCAGCCCTGCCAAATAGACTTCTTTGCCATTCGCGCCATAAATTGTGTTGTGTGCGCCGGAATTGAGGACGAGCTTTTTCAAGACCTCACCTGTCAGGGCATCCACTGCGTGCCAGTGTTCCTTCTCGAAAGATGGCACGTACAAAATCTTGCCGTCGGGTGAAAGTGACATGCGGTCTGCTCCGCCTTCGTATTCCTTGTCCCAGACTTTCTTTTCAGTGATGAGATCAAAGCAGGCGACGCGTTTTGGCGTGCTGACGTAAATCTTTGCCGTGGTTGCACTGGCTTCAATCCCTTTGACGTTTTCGGCTGTGTCACCAGGCTTCCAATCCCACGTTGGAATGCGCTTCACAAACTTATGTCCATTGTTGATGTCATACACCAAAATGCCAACGCCGCCGAATTCTGTGTAATTGCGGATGCCGGGTGAGGCGACATACAGATAATGTTTTTCTTCTTTCGCTTCAGGTTGTTGAGGCAATAGCATGGTGACTGCCAGCGCAGATAGGCAGAGCAGGCAAAATAATAATTTTCGCAGATTCATATGGGGACTCCTATAGGTGGTTACTTTTCATTTGATGGATGGACGTTCGTTCCTGATAAGTGACAGATGGACAATGACAGGACTAAAAACTATTTCCCATCAGCACCGTCAGTAAATTATTTTGCATCGTTGGGTTGAGGGGCAAATCGCCATGCGCTTCGCAGTGAAACGTTGCTTGTTCAAGGCGCGGCAAAATCGAAGTCAGGCTGTTCGCGTGACCATTTACCTGAAGCCCGAAAAGGCTACGGCGCGTCACCCGACCATCGCCCGGCGCGAACATTAGCTCTGTCGCCCGGCGGCGTAGTTTGCTATTGCCCATGGCACGGTTGACACGAAATAACGTGGTCATTTGACCCTTGATATTGCCAACAATTGCGGATTCCAGCGTTGGCTCGCAATCGCCACCGAAAAGGTAAAATCGCAAATTCGCAGGCGGTACACTAACGACATCCAGTGCCCGATGGAACTTGGCCGCGCGTGCCAGCATTGCCTTTAAAAATGGCTCCCGCGCCGCTAAAGTTCGCTCGTGTGCGGCTTCCAGTTCGGCCAATTGAGTTTCCGCTTCCGGTGAATCTTTCTTTTTCAGTTTTTTACGCTGCTTCTCAAATGCCTTGAGTTCTTTTGCCTTAAACTTATCCTCAAAAGCAATTGACCAGCCGTATTTTTGCCACGTTGTCGGCGCAAAAATATCCAGGGGGAGCGGATTCAGATTTTCATCATAAAACCGCGCATAGCCAGGATGCGGCAGAAGTTGATAAGACGATGCAAAGGTAAACACTGCGTCTTTATCCAACGCATCCAGCAAGCGCAAGTGTGGCCAATTTGTGCCGAGCACTGAATAGCCATTGATCATTGTGCTCAGGGCGTCCATGGAACCGGAATTTGGTGTCCCGAACATGACCAAGCGCCCGATATGCTGCGCTCCAGCCCAGGTTGGTTTGGGATTATCTGCTTCAATGACATCCTGTTCGCCATACATCGCGACATAGCGGGCAATCAAGCCGCCCATCGAATGAGCCAAAATGTCGAAGCGTAGGTCAGGACGATTGAGCGCCCGTTTAAGTTTCGTGATTTTACTCAACAATAATTGCGCAGATTCAAGGTTGTCACGCCTCCAATCGTAGGCGAAGACATAGTATGTGTCGTGATCGCCATCGCTCGCAGGGGTATCAATGCTGCCTCGTTTGTATCCGCCTGCTTGCTCAAGTGCAGTCAAAAGCGAATCATAAAGGCTGATTTCTGGTGAAAGGCGAAAGAACTTCGCGCGGTCTATGATTTCAGTTGCGATAAGATCATCGCGATTGTCAGCTGGATTGGGTGATGTAATCGGCAATGCTAGAAGGGCACTGGATGTGCCCGTAAATTTCGGCCATGCGACTTCGCCGGTTTTGCTGTTCACAAGCCGGGAGCCGAGTACGCCAGGGATCACAATGATCGGATTCTTTCCGGTCGGATGTGGTGCGGCATTACTATTGTAAATGCGTGGCAGATTGGGTTTGCTGGATTGCAAAATCGTACACGCACTGGCCGACAAACAAATGAGTAAAACTGGAATCCACTTGAGCTGATAAAACCGAGTCATAGTTTTGAAAACTTGATTTACTTTTCGGTGAATAGTGTTATATCTGTGTTTGCTGGTGATCACAATAATTTCTTTGCTCTTGAGATGTCGAAACGTCGGATTCTCGCATTTACTTCAATTATCTTCCTGTTGGTTTTGCTCGCCGGAGCTTGGTTCGTCCGTGCCAGTATCCACAGCTTTGATGACCGCATTGTCAAACCAGGTCAACTAAACACCGAATCCTGGCCTCGCCCACGTGTGGCCATCGTTTTTGGGGCGGCTGTTTATCAGGATGATCTCTCAACAATTCTGGAAGATCGAGTCAAAACTGCCATCGCGCTATACAAAGCCGGGAAAGTAGATCGCATTCTGGTGTCTGGTGATAACCGAACCCCGGAATATAACGAACCAAAAGCGATGGCTGAATATTTGGTCAGCCATGCGGTAGATCAGCGTGATGTCGTCATTGACTATGCTGGTCGCTCAACCTATGAAACGTGTATGCGTGCCAAAGAAATCTTTGAGGTCAAACAAGCCATCCTCATTACGCAAAGAACACATATTTCACGGGCTTTATATCTGGCCAACAAACTTGGACTGGATACCATTGGGGTGATCGCTGACCAGCAAAATTATGGGGGGGAAACATCTTATCAGCAATTCCGCGAAATAGGGGCTTCCTTGAAAGCTTTTCTAAATGTTCATTTCTTCCCGCCTCCAGTCGTACTCGGTGAAAAGCTACCGATTAAATAATCACACCTCAATACAACTTCTCAGCAGACTTTCTCTTCTTCTGCTTACGTTTTATCAGAGCAGTGCAATGTTTCTGTTAATTGATTCCATAGAATACAGAACTGTCAGATGAGTTATTTGTTTTCGCGCTTAGCTGGAAGCCACGAAGCTGTGAAGAAACGAAATAGCGATTCGGGCGGCGGCGGGATTGAATCAGGCTCCGATGCGACAGGTTCAGGGTGGGCACGTAACAGTTCCAGGGTGAGTTCGCAAAATTCACAGGTGGCCAGATGTTCGACAATTTCCTGAGAGTCTTTATCCGAGGATGTCCCAGGAACTGCTTGCAAGAACGCCAGCAACGATTCATTGGCCGGGCAGCGGTGAGATTTTTCAAAGCGTGAATTGCAGCTCATAGATTGCCCCCCTGGAACAACTCATATTAGAGCATAATCGCCCCGCTTCTACCAAAATTACGACTACTACCGAGGTGAAGCAACAATGAGTAACAAACGTTTCGGCTGGAGACAGGCACTACTTGACGAAGATGTAACAAAGATTTGGAACGAATTGTACCGCATGGTCTATCTGCATCCGCTGGTGCAATCCGCACGCAATGCCGGGATGTTAGGCAATAATCAGTATGGAGGCCACTCTTACACCGATCTTACACAAGAACTATTTTTGACCCTATTCCAAAAAGGGCGATTTGAGCATTACATTGAAACGAAAATGACGGATCGCGAGATTGAACACGAAATCTCACAGATCGAATTGACCAATATGCTGGTCGCGCATTTGCGCCGTCAGCACCCGGAATCTTATCGGTTGGCACGTCGTATCAGCACCTTGATTCAAAATAATCCTCGGTTTCGTCGCTTTGACATCTTGCAGGTGCGCGATGCTGCAAACGCCCGTCGGCGAGGCTTAACGGAAAAAGTGTATGGTCTGGAAGAATGGCCGGATCAAAAGGAAATCAAAGAGCGTGCCCGGTTGGAAGAACTAATTCAGCAAGTTCCCACTCGCGTTCGAAACACGCGGGAAGCTGGTTGTACCGCAGATGCCCAGATTGTGATTTCCAATGCCGATTTGCTGGAGCTGATTATTGAGGTTTTTCAAGCCGTAGATTCGCTGGCTGACATTAAAACGCTGCGCAATCTGGTGATGTCACGACTCCCGGTGATCAACATTCAAATGGTGCCAATCAGCAAACCGGAAGATGATAATTCCAGTTCGACGATTGAATTCGACATTGCGGATGAACGCGAGAACCCGGAAGACCGATTTTTGAGCCACGAATTCTCGCAACGTGCGATTCATCTGGCCAATAAATTTCTTGATCAACTTTCTGAAGTAGTACGTCGTAAGCCTAAGCAATCTGAAAGAATTTTACATATTTTGTGGCATTGTTATTTGGAGCCAGGGCGGATGTCAAATGTGCAGTTAGCTAAGGAATTAGGTGTTTCAGATTCGCTCATTAGCGACTATTGCAATCGTGTCAATTTACAGCTGAGAAAGCTAAATTTGAGCATTGAACAAGCGCGCGTTTTTGAATTTGCTCTGAAGCGTCGTACCGCCGATTTGATCGGAATCGCTACTCGCAAACAAGCCGCTTGAAGTCTATAAGTCCTTGGTTTGTCAACGCTTAGCTGGCGAGCGCAGCGTTGGCAAACTACCTTGCAAAATCGCCTTTTCCCCCTTAAATCCGCCTTAAATCCCGCGCTTGCAATAGTTCACAACTTTTCTGAAAAAAGTTGTAGACACTGAAAAAAATTATGGTATTCTCCGCTTTGTTCCTTCCCTCACTAAGGCATTTTAAGTAGTTTTTAGCGGTCAGATTCCAATTGAAAACTGAAAGGATTGGTCATGAAACTTTCTGCACATGCACTGCGTTCTCTCCAACAAATGGACGAGGCGGGGCGTCAAGCTGTCGAACAAATCGTACAAGCACATATTCGTGCCTGTCTACTTAATGGCTTTCAACCAGAAAACCTGGAGCGCGTTTATCAGGAAGCTATCGAGATTATCCGGCTGGAAGGGCCACCACAACCAGAGCCTATGGTTACCAGCAAATACGAGCCAACGCGCCGTTACGAACAATATCGCAGCCCTCGTGCGCTTTAATAAAATATATACGAAAAGGCATTATGCGCTTAATAGCGGCTACAACAGGTGAAGTTGTGGCCGCTATTTCTTTTTGCTATCATCCGCCCGTTTCACTTAGATCGGAAGCTGTCAGAATCCTTCTGACCATTTGATTTTTACGAACGAAACGCAAACTGAAAGGACTACCAAGAGTATGAAGAAGAATCTTGTTCTTACGTTGGTCACATTGCTCTGCTTAGGAGCAATCGTAATTGCCAAGCCCAAGAAAGCTAAAGTGACTGGATTCCTTATTGACAAGGCTTGTTCTGGCAACGTTGCCAAAAAAGAGAATCCAATGGAAGCGGCGGGCAACCACACCAAAAAATGCGCCTTAATGGAAAAATGTGTTGCCAGCGGGCTGGGCGTTTTTGCTGATGGCAAGTTCTACGAACTGGATGACAATGGCAAAGCCATGGCCAAAGCGTTTTTAGAAAAAAGCACGTTGGATAAAGGTGTCAAAGTCACCGTCGAAGGGACAGCGGATGAAGCTATGCCAACGATGCTAACGGTCAAAAAGCTGGTGGCGGCAAAAGAAGGCAAATAACTGCCTAACGCCACATCTTCATAAAAAGGGCGAGCCAGAAAATTTGGTCTCGCCTTTTTTTCATGCATTTTATGAAAAGCCTAATATCCCCAAAACGTCCTGATCATCAATCCAACGCGATTTATTCTTTGGGTTTCATTTCTGCTTGGCGTTCTTCGTCTTTAAGTTTTCTGGTTAACGTGAACTCGGTTGCAGCTAAGGCTGTTTGTCCAGTTTGCTGATAGGCTTGTGCAAGCTTGAAATGCATCTGCGAATCTTTGGGTTTGAGTTGGGTAGCGCGGCGCAAGTGGGGCACTGCGGCAGCGTATTTTTTTTGCTCGAAATACAATGTGCCTAACTGGTAAAAGCCGTCAGCAAGCGTGGGGGCAAGTGCGACGGCAGTGGTCAGCAACGATTCAAGTTGTTCGGGGGGCGCATCAGGCTGGGCGTTGCGTTTACCTTTCCAGAGGTTCATTGCGTAGTAATAATGCGCTAGTGCATTGCGAGGTTGTCGTTTAATCAGTGCCGCAAATCGTTGATTGATTTCATCGGCGAGTTCCACCGAAACACCATACATTTCTCCTAAGAAAATATACGGACGAGGGTCTTGCGGCGTAAGGTCTACGGCCTGGCAGAGCGTTTCGACGGCTTCGTGATATTTGCCAAGTGTGTATTCCGCGATGCCGCGACCAACACGGAGTTGTGATGATTGTGGGTGTTTGCTCACACCGTACTGAAAAATCGTCAGAGCTTCGTTGGCGGCGGTCAATTGCAGCAAAATGTTGCCTAGATCAAAAACGTTTTTTTCGCTCGGATCAATCTGGGCGGCGCGTTGATAAGCTTCAGCAGCGGCAAGTTTATTGTCTGCGGTTTCTTCTGCCAAGCCCATCAGATTGTGCAACTCTGCCGTATTCTTTGTTGCGAGCATCTGCTGAATTTGTTGGCGTGCTTGTGACAATTTCCCTGTTTTTACATACGCGAGCGCGAGGTCGTAGCCATTGGCGTAGTGGGTTGGGTCGAGGCGGTAAGCCTGAGCCAAAAAGGGAATAGCCGCCGATATTTTTCCAGCTTGTAAATAAAATTCACCGAGCTTGTGATTGGCTGTGAAATCGTTTGGCAGGCGTCGTGCGGCTGCTTGCAATTGCCGTTCAAGTATCGCTACGTTTTTGGTGGCGGGTTTAGTCTGGGCTTGTGCGACGGGCGGGCTTACCAGCAGCAAACAACTTAACCAAATAATAAGCGTATGAATACTACTACGCATTCAGCTTGTTCCGCATATTGGCTGTAAAAAGAAAATGCTCACCACCGAAACACCGCGATTGCATCGAATCACACGAAGAATATCTCCGTGAATCTCAGTAATTCCGCTGTGTATCGCTGGTGAGCATAAATGTTACCTGTTAGAAATACAGCTTAAGCGCCAATTGGACCTGGCGTGGATTGTTCCGCTGCGATTCCAAACGACCGAAGTTGGACGCGATGAAGCTCGATGTCGGAATATTGAAACTCGGCGTGTTCGTCAAATTGAACATCTCCGCACGGAATTCCGAACGGAAGCGTTCCTTGAAGAGGAACTGTTTGAAGACCGAGAAATCAATGCCACGTTGCGGCGGCCCGCTCAGTTGATTGCGGCCTCCACCGAGCGGCGACAGATCGGTTTGACCAATCGTCGTGGCGCGGGGTGGATTCGTGAACGCTGCCGGATTCCAAATCACACGATAGCCTTGTGCATCACGCGTATCCCGATATGGATTCACGCCCGCGACCTTCAACGAATTGCAACCCAATCCTTCGGTCGTTGCAATACTGCAACCGATGACTTGCGGCTGACCGCTGTAATACGAATAGACCCAGTTCGTACTCCAGCCGCCCAAAATCGTGTTCCCGATTCCGTTCATATTGCTCAGGAAACGTTGTCCTTTGCCAAAGGGCAAATCATAGTTGCCGCTGAACACGAGCGCGTGCTTCATATCAAAGCTCGCACGTGCCATTTCCTGCCTGACCCACAGGATGCCGACGGCACGATAGCCGCCCGCTCCACCATTGCTCAACAAGTCGCCCGCGTTTGTGAGCGTCTTGCTATACGTGTAAGAAACCAACACATCCAACCCCTTGCTCATGCGGCGCATGAACTTCGATTGCAAGGCGTGGTAATGGCTGTTGCCGGTGGTCGCAGCAAGGGAAGACCCGCGCGCAAAGGTCGGGAACGGAACGTAATTTTGTGAGTTCAGTCCCTGCCCTGGCGGCAGAATCTTGTTGATCTGATTCGTGCCGACGAAGGCTTCGATGTGACGCCCTAACGACGCAACATAGCCGACTTCGATGCTGTTCTTTGCCCCCAGCTCGTATTGCGTAATCAGGTTGTAGCCTTGCGTATAAGGCGTCTTGTAATTGAAGTCAATCCCGCGCAGATTGAGGTTCGTGGGATTAACTTTGGTTGGATCAAGAGGCACGCCCAACAAACCACGTTCCAGCGTCGCCAGCGATCCGTCGGGATAATAAAGCGGCGCGACTTCATTCGGTGAGCGGAAGGTGAAATCGAATTGGAACGGATAGTTGTATCCGAGGCTCGGATTGCCGCCGCGATTTTCAAACGCGCCATAATAAATTCCGTAGCCGCCGCGCACGACTAACTTTTGTGTCGCTTGATATGCGAAGCCGAACCGCGGCCCGAAGTTTTTCTTCTGCGTGAGACCGATGCCGGAACTGTAAGCATCGGAATATTCCAGCGCAATACCATTTGCCGCCAAGCCGTCAATGAAGGCTTGTGAGACTTTGGGATTGTCTTTACGACTGAGCGGAATGATGTAACGCGGCTTCTTGCCCGCTTCCTGTACGAAGTTGGCCTGTGCCCAGTTGGAATCTTCGGTTAAGCCAAAATGCTCCCACCGCAAACCGAGGTTCAGCGTCAATTTGGAAGTGACTTTCCAGTCATCCTGGAAATACCCGCCCCAATACTGGCGATAGCTGGCGATGCTGCCAAACGGCGAGGCTTGTAATACGTTCACGCCGCCGACAAAATCCACGCCGCCCGGCACCGTAGCTCTGATCGGCGTCAAGAGAAACTGCGCGCGCCCCGTGTTGGCATCGCTCAATCCAGGAGCCGAAGTGAAGCTGCCGTCAAACGTGAAGTTGCCACGCGCGTACGGCGGTCCAACCCAGGGGAAATCAATAAACTGGTATTCGACGCCAGCTTTGAAAGTGTGGTTTTTGTAGATTTTCGTCAGGTTGTCAGTCAGTTGTGTGGTGTTGCTCAAACGGTCTGCGACGAGCCACGTCACCGCGCCCAGCCGATTCAACCCGCCAATGTTCAGTGGTGGCAGTCCGCCATTGCCTTCGACTTGCGGAATGCCTTGAATCCCAAATGAACCGGGAATGTTGCCAGTGTCGTTGCCAAGAGGTGGCAAGCGGTTTGAGTGCTCACGGCTCAATCCCAAACGAGCTTCGTTGATGAGCGAGGTGGTGAAGGAATGCGTGTAGCTGATGGCCAGCCCCGAAGTGCGAACCTTTTCATTACCATCGCCATACGCGCCGCCGTCCGCCGCGCCTTCAAACGGGCCGGGGCGAAACCGAACAATATCGGCCCAGCTATAACGCCCGAAAATATGGCCGCGTTCACTGAAATGATGATCAATGCGGACATCAAACGAGTTCGCATCATCCGTTAGGTTACGAATCGCAGCGTAATTGTTTCCAGCCGTACCGGCCTGATTGAAGTTCTCTGCCGGATAGAGATTCATCAACTTCACGGCGCTGGCGCTCAGCCGATTGGCCGGAATTTTATTGCCAGGGAAAGGATCACGAACAAATCCTGTTCCTGTTGCTGTAATCCCCGTCACCGGGTCAATTGTTCCTGCCGTCACACGGCGCGTCGTAGCCGGATCAAAAATCGTTCCCTGCAAAATCGCACGTCCAAGCAAATCGGTGCCGCGTGACCGATTGCCGAGTCGCGTAATTAAATCCGAGTAGTCGGTATAACCACTGGCTCTTTCCAAAGCCGTGGGGACAGAAGCTGTAATGGAACGTCCCTGCCGAATGCGTGAGCCTTCAAAATCGCCAAAGAAAAACGTTTTGTTTTTCCAAATCGGGCCGCCTAAAGCTGCGCCGAATTGATTCTGCCGATATTTGGCTTTGGGGACGGCACGGAAATTATTTTGGTAAAGATTCGCATCGAATTTATCGTTGCGCAGAAATTCCCACAGCGTGCCGTGGAAATCGTTTGTGCCGGATTTCATCGTCGCATTCAGCACCGCGCCGCCTGCGCGACCAAATTCCGCGCTGAAAGAGTTCGTGATGATTTTGAATTCGCCAATCGCGTCTACGGGCGGCTTGATGACATAAGCCGTGCCGTTCAGAAAATCCACGCTACTGGTGTTGTTATCGATCCCATCAATCAGGTAATTATTTTGCGCCGGACGGGTTCCATTTGCCGCAAACTGCCCGGCAGCGCGTGCGCCCTGTTGTGGCAGATTCACGCCCGCACTCAATCGTGCCAGGTACGTCCAGTCGCGGCCATTCAGTGGCAGGTCATTGATGGTTTGGCCGGAAACAGACTGACCGACCGAGCTTTCGGTGGTTTGCAGTAACGGTGACTCTGCCGAAATTTCAACGGTTTGGCTGATTTCGCCTGTCTGCAAACTGAAATCTACTTGTGCTTGTTGTTGAATGTTGAGTTCCAGCCCTGAGCGAATTGCTTTCTTAAAACCCTGTGCTTCCACTTCGACCTGATAGGTTCCGGTTTTGAGTGGTGTGAAAATATAGCGCCCATTTTCATCTGTCTCAGCGCGTTGTGTGACGCCCAACCCTTTGTTGGTCAGCACGATTTTGGCGTTAGGGACAACAGCCCCGGTCGCATCTTTTACCGTACCTAGAATTGTTCCCGTATCTACTTGTGAAAGGCTTGGGATAGCGAGCAATGCTACCGACAACACCAAAAAGCACAACGACCCGAACTGCCTGAAAAGCTTACTCATGGTTCCTCCGTGTCAGGGAAAAAGGTTAGTGGATTACGAAACTTGTGCTTCGCAAATCAGCAATTGCAATCACCTGCTCAGCAACTGTAAGTTCTTCCGCTCCGCTAAAAACTGGACGAAAGAATGAAAGTTAAATGAATCAAAATGGAGTTGAATCTTACGTTAGACAACCTATAGCCGCCCGCAGCATAGTTGGTTTGTCTGGTCTTTGCAAGAGGACGGCTAAGGGCGATTTATTCTGGTACGCACGCATCTTGCGTGCAAAGCTGATAAGTGTCGAAGCCTGTACAAAGCCAGGCAGGCTGGGAGCCTGCGTTCCCAGTGACTTGCTCCTGAAGAGGATGGCAGGGTGACTTGGGGAGTGAAGATCACTCAAATGAGGAAATGCACGGCCTCCCCCGTCCCTCAGGCGTGTTCCGTGTCAGTGTGTGACTAAGCTTCAGAGACGGGAGCCGCTTTTTACCGATAGAGCGCTTGATAGGCCCACAGATTATTCATCACTTTGTAGACATAATCTTTCGTTTCGCGTTTGCCGACTTCAATGACGTGGCGGTCTACGTCGTCGGACTTGCTGCGAGCGACCCAGCGGCGGACGGATTGCTCACTGCCGTTGTAGGCGGCGGCGACATTGGCAGGATGTTTGAGTTCATCGAAAAGGTTTTTCATGTACTGTGAACCAATCAAAATCGCCTGATTCGGATTGTATAAATCATCCTGCTCAAAATCGTTGAGGTTGAGTTGTTTCGCAATTGCAGACGAAGTCGAAGAGATGAATTGCAATAGCCCGCGTGCAGCAGCAAAGCTTTTTACTTTGGCGTCAAAGCGGCTTTCCTGCCGTGCAATCGAAAGCACGAAAAACGGATTCACATTGCGCGCAACCGCATGTTTTTGCAGCGCGTCGTGATACGGATTCGGATAGAGCAGTTCAGCCGTAGAGCGGGGCATTAATTCAGGGCGGTAATCGTCGGGGATGCTGTTAAATTGGCCTTCGATAAATTGTAACGCCCGTGCAGCATTGTCTCCGCGCTCGAAATAGACGGCTAATGAATACGCATCTGTTACCAACCCTGAAGCCGCCAGCAATGGTGCGCCTTCGTCATACAAACCTAGAAACAAAAGCTCGTTTGCCAAGGTGCGCGCATCGTTTCCAGTGGGGGCAGATTCTGACTCGCCCAATAAATTCGCACGCCCGGCAGGCGTCAAAGAATACGACGGAACACGCGTATAGCCAGGAAGCTTGGCATACGCTGAACGCAAAATGTCCAGCATTTCTTTACGCACGGCTCCCTCAGTAGTTAATCGCAAGGCTTGATTTGCGGCAGCTTTGGCCGTAGCGGCATTGCCTTGTGTATTGGCATCGCGCGCAGCAGTAATAAAGCCGCTCAGCCGTGTTTGGATGACCCGTGTTGCTCTTTGATTCTCACGTAATTCTTGTAATCGTGCTGTTGCTCGTTGCCCGTAATAGCCCCGCGCTTCGTTGCGGCCTTCGGGAAAGCTCAGGTATTCGGTGATCGCTTCGTCGTAGCGCCCAAGCTTTTCCAGACAATAGGCGCGCATGAAATTCACTTCACTCAGGTTTGTGCCTGCAACAAGGCCGCGGGCGCTCAGGTTGCGCGATTTAAGTCCGGTGAAATCGGCTAAGGCCGAAAGATAATCTCCCTGCGACAAATGAATGCGGGCTTGCTGAAACAACCCCGTTACTTGAATGAAAGGGTCTGCACATTCGCTTTGTGCCCGTCTGGCCCAGGTCAAGGCTTCTGTGTTTTGGCCTACAGCGCGTAGGGAATCAATCGCGTTCAGGTAGGCATATCCAAAGAATTTGCTGCGTGGAAATTGCAGCAAAAACGCACTGTACCGATCAATGGCTTTGTCCGCTTCGTTCAGGTATTGATAGCAATGGCCGACATAATAAAAGCCTTGTTCGCCTTCTTCGGATTTCGGCGCAATGTCATAGGCCATTTGAAAATACTTTGCCGCATCGCGGAACTGATCTTCCCATTGATAGCCGCGTCCTGTTTCGTACGCCGCTTCGGCACGATTCGCGCTGGTTGGAAAATCATTGATAATCGCAAGCCAGTGCGGGCGGGCTTCGGCAAAGGCGCGATTGAATTGCAGTATGCGTGCGCGACGCAAATGTTCCAGTTCGCTGAGCGACGTTTTGGCCTCGGTATCAATTTTGTCCAGCCCCATCACCGCACGCAGCGAAGCATCGTCTTTTCCACCGTTCAGCAGGGATTCAAATGTGGTTTTCGCCGCCGCATTTTGTTTCATTGCCAGCTGTGCTTCGCCAATGCGGGCAGTGCTTTCACGTGCAAACGAACCGGATAAGCCGCTAATGGGTTGGAGTGTCGCAATAGCCTGTGCAAAGTTGCCAGACTTGAAATAGCTCGTGCCCAGCCGCTTGCGCGCGGACTCTGCATTTATTTGCGTCGGAAACCTGGAGAGCATTTGCGACAAGTGACTTTGCTCGCCTTTGAAATCACCTCCAGCGCGGGCAAGTTCCGCCAGATGTCCAAGCGCATCCCCGGTGAAAATCGAATTACGGCTCACAACTTTTTGATACGCCACTGTCGCTTCTTTCGCATTGCCGCGACGATCCAGCACGCGTGCAAACAGATAATCGTAATTATTTTTGATGAAGCCTTGCGAGCTTTTGCTTTGAAATTCGCGCAGGATTTTTTCTGCTGCGGCGAGATCATGGCGATCTATCGCGGCACGCAATTCAGTGTGTCGCTGAGTGGTGATGGGAACCTGGGCCTGACAGGTTGCACCAAAGCTGATAACCAACAATAGCAGAAAAAATAAAATGCGATGTTTCATAGTGAATTATTCGATGTCGGTTTTCACCGGAGGGCTGTCTCATTAAATCACAACCCTCGTCAGGGCTGCACTGCAAAACCATTCAGGACGAAAAATTTTAGGTTGGTTTTGGTTTCTGTTCGGATCGTTTGTGGCGACTGAAAATTTCTTCTGACTTTTTTAGACCGTTGCATCTCTAATCCCTCATCTTTGCAAAGACACACATATCGCCGACCAGGTAGGTCTGTGTTGTCTCAACTCTGAACAGACATTGTGTCTAATTACCTTTTGTCGAGGAGTTTTATGAAGCGAGTTTCATTAGGAATTTTTGTGTTGCTGGTTTTGTCTCTGACCGGTTCTGTTTTTGCGCAGGTGACTGATCGCCAGGGAAAGCGCGGGCGCAAGGGAGGAAAGATTTTTAAGAAAATGGACGCGAATAACGATCAACAGATTTCTCGCGGCGAGTGGTCGCGCAAGCCCAAAGCCTTTGATCGGTTAGATCGCAATCATGATGGGATTTTGACGATGGAAGAACTGCGCGAAGCGCGGCAAAATCACCCGCGACGAGAGAGCAATAACTCATCCGGCACGCCATAAAAATCCCCAGGCGCTGCTGTCTGATCTTCCGTTGCGTTTTCTTTTAGATCAGTTTTCAGTTGCGTGTATGGTTACCCGGTCGCTACCGCTCGCGGTACTGTACCCGGAGCGGTAGCGACGTGGG
>JAFDVL010000058.1:0-1151 GCA_018268995.1 Acidobacteriota bacterium
CCTGGACTCTCTGGACTCAATTGCCCAGTGTTTACTTCTCGATAATCATTTTTACGTCCGTATCAAAGACGCGATAGTTTTTCAGTTCGATGACGTTTCGCGAGTAAAAACGGTCAGCATCTCGTCCCATAATGACTTCGGCATAAATAGGCATGAGATATTTCGCTCCGGCAATCGTGACCCAATCGTATTCAACAGCGCTCTCGGCCAGCGTGATAGGAAATCCGCGTTGAATATCCTCGGCAGATTGTTCGAGTCGCAATACACGTCCCGTGCCAGCTTCGACCCAGATCGTCCCGGAATAAGCAGTCGTCACGGAACGTCCCGTAGATTTATCCGTGATCTGGTTATTAGAATTGGCCTTCTTGACGCGAAATTCAAACAAAACCGTTTCGCGCCCATTAAAGGTTTCTTTACGAACCTCTTTAAATTCGGCCTGCGATTGTGGATGAAATAACCCCGCCAGCATCAGTCCAAATTCTCCCGTTGAGGTCGCGCCACCGACATTCTCGTAGGTTTGTGACGTTGGCTTATTATTGATCTTAACCAGCTTAAATTTTTCACCGACTTTTTCCTGAAACGATAGCTCCACTTCAAGCTTGTCTTCTGCCTGCCAATCCTTCTGTCCGGGCGGACGAATCGAACGGGCGATGTATTGGGTGACAATAAAGTTTGGCAATTCGTCAATAAATTGCTCTGCGTGGTGGCGCGCTTTTTCCAACAAGGTCGGCTCTGTTTTCACCACAGTCGCTTTTTCATCAGAGGTGACGTTATTCAAGGCTTCAGCAGGGGTGTTTGGCAATAACTTGGGCCGATTGGCGTCGCGTTCAGCTTGCTGGATCGCATTGATCACGAATGTCCGTGCGCCTGCTTTGCGAAATTCCGCCAGCGTAGCCTCATCCGCCTTGAATGCAATCCCTCGCGACTCAATTTCACCAGCCAATTCGCCTTGTTCGACGCGCTTGCCCGGCGTAGGTTTCAGCAATCGCAATAACTCTTCTTTCGTGAAAGGCTTTTGTTGCTCCTGTGCAAAGCAGCTAAATCCAATGCTGCCCAAAAGCAGTAGAGCCAAAACAAAGTAAATACACGTTTTCGACATAAACAACTCCCCCACAAAATCGCCCAGGTTGAAGGCATGGAGTACAAGCTTT
>JAFDVL010000058.1:1177-73866 GCA_018268995.1 Acidobacteriota bacterium
AGCTAAAGCTTGTACTCCATGCGTGTATTCCATGCGCTTCTTTCGTCATCCAATAAATTGCTGCAATTCTTCTTCTTTTGGCAACCCGGCTCTGGCCCCCAAATCGCGGCAACTGAGCGCGGCAACACCATTTGCACAACGCAATGTTTCCTCGATGCTCAAGCCTTTGGCTAAGCCGTAAATAAACCCGGCGCGAAACGCATCGCCCGCGCCCGTCGTGTCTTTGCACACGGGCGGACGAAAGCCCGGCGTAGCGATGTATTGCCCGTCAACATAGGCCAGCGAACCGCGCGCGCCCTGCGTCATTGCGACCAGATAACAGCCATAGCGTTCGTGCAACCGATGCAGTGCTTCGCGCTCGTCGTAGATACCGGATAGCTCTCCAGCCAAACTCTGTGAAGTAATCAGGCAATCCACATTCGGCAACAATTCATCCAGATTTTTGTAGACAGTATCCAAATCCATCGTGACAGGCATTTTGGCTTCATGTGCCCATTTGGCAGCCACGGTAGCAGCTTTTGTGTCATAACCGTCAATATGCAGAATGCGGGCACAAGAGATAAGGTCGTAGCGCAATTCCTCCGGCGCGATTTTCGTACCCGGATCGTAGTAATTCATGATCGTGCGCTCGCCGGATAGCTGTTCGATAATAATCACGCCGCTCTGCGTACGCGCTCCGGGAGCAATGATAACGCCACTGAAATCTACGCCTTCATCCCGCAATGAATCTATCAGGATTTTGCCTTCGTAATCGTTTCCAACTTTGCCGAGGTAACTGGCCTTTAATCCCAGACGACGTGCGCCCACCATCGCCGATGAAACCTGCCCGCCCGCGCATTGCCGATGTTCAGTCATTGCCGTTTTGGTATTGAATGCGGGGTAGCGGGGCACGGTAATCAAATGGTCTACAGAATTGAGCCCAAAGCCGACCACATCAAATTTTCGATTTGTGTCTAAAGTAAAGGGGAAATTCATAGTCCTTGAATTATGAACGATGATCGCTGAATGATGAATAGCAAACGCAAAAATCCAAACGCGTGAAAGTTTGTGATACTCTTTCAGCCTTCCCAAGAACTGGCATATGACACTGGACGAGAAAATTAAAAACCTGCCCGCACAACCGGGTTGTTACCTGCACAAAAATCATAAAGGCGACATCATCTATGTCGGCAAAGCCAAAGTCTTGCGCAATCGTGTGCGCCAGTATTTTCAAGGCTCGCGCAACATGGATGCGAAGACGCAGGAACTGGTTTCGCGCATTCGTGATTTCGAGATCATCGTCACCGACAATGAAAAAGAAGCCCTTGTGCTGGAATCCAACCTGATCAAACTGCACAAGCCCAAGTACAACATCATGCTCAAGGATGACAAGCAATACCCGCACGTTTGCTTGTCAGTCCAGGAGGAATTTCCGCGCGTTTACAAAGTACGAAAGCTCGAAAAAAATGGCTCGTTGTACTTTGGCCCTTATCTGCCCGCGTCGTTAGCCGATAAAACCGTTTCCCTGATCAACCGCGAATTTCAATTGCGCACCTGCTCTGATGAAGTGTACGAAATGTACAAACGCGCCCGGCGGCCCTGCATGGAATATCAAATCAAACGCTGCCTTGCGCCCTGCCAAAGCGATTTGTGCTCGAAGAAAGAGTACAAGGAAGTGACGAGTGATGTGCGATTGTTGCTGGAAGGAAAAGACAAGGAACTGGCAGCAAGTTTAGAAGAACGAATGCTCCGAGCATCAGAAGAATTACGCTTTGAGCAGGCCGCAAAATATCGCGATTTGCTGAAAACAATGCGCGCACTGCACGAGCAACAAAAGATGATGACGATGCCAGATCAGGACGTTGACATCTTTGGCTACTACCGCGAAGGCAAGCAAATCGCGCTGCAACTGTTCACCATGCGCGAAGGCAAAATTATCGGTCGCCGCGAATTTTACTGGGAAGATTTGCCCGAAGAAGGCTGGAACCCAAGCGAGTTTTTAGGCCCGGTGTTAGAGCAATACTACACCATCGGTAATTACATTCCGCTGGAAATTCACGTTCCTGTTGATTGGGACGACCGCGAATTGCTCGAACAAGTGCTAACCGAAAAACGCGGGCAACGTGTGCATATCCTTGACCCACAACGCGGCAAAAAGCGTGAATTAATTGATCTCGTGGAAAAGAACGCCAAGCTCGGTTTTGAGCAACGCTTCCGTGTCATCAAACCAGATTTTTCCAAAGCCTTGCTGGATTTACAGGAAGTCCTTGCCCTGCCCCAACTGCCAAACCGCATTGAGTCTTTTGACATCTCCAACATTCAAGGCTCCGACAACGTCGCCGCAATGGTTGTTTGCGAAAATGGCGAGATGAAGAAAAGCGATTACCGCAAGTTCATTATTAAGACGGTCGAAGGCGCTGACGATTTTGCTTCGATGCGCGAAGCTGTCTATCGCCGCTATTCACGCCTGCTGCGCGAGGAAAAGCAATTGCCTGATCTGGTTTTTATTGATGGCGGAAAAGGCCAATTGTCGGCCTCAGCTGCCGCGATGCACGAACTAGGATTAGCCGATATTCCAATGGTCGGCATCGTCAAACCGCGCGGCAAACACGAAGCGATTAGTCATCTGCTGGTCAAAGGCCGCGAACACGATCCGGTGTTTTTAGAACAGACTTCGCCCGTGCTGCGCCTGGTGCAAATGATCCGTGACGAAACGCACCGCTTCGCCGTCACCTATCATCGCAAACGTCGTGCAATGCGCGATTTCCAATCCGAACTGACCTCGATTCCAGGCGTGGGCGAGAAGTTGAAAGAGCGATTGCTCAGGAATTTTGGTAGCTTGAAGAAAGTAAGTCAGGCGAGTGTGGCAGAGTTACGACCGTTTGTCGGGCAACAAAAAGCAGAGCAGATTGTCGAGCATTTCAAGCAGAGTTTACCTTCGTCAAAATAGTTTATGCGACTGGAACGCATTGTTCCTGACGTTTCCAACTTCAACCGGATACACTAACCAATGAATATCTTGTTTCGCTGCGTAATCATCGCTTGCAGCCTCTCTTTGTTGGGGATTTGCACGCTTTCGCAATCCTCCGCTCAGCGCAAACCGAATATTGTGATTCTCCTCGCGGACGATATGGGCTACGGAGATATTGGCCCTTACGGCGTCAAAGATATTCGCACGCCTCATTTGAATCGGCTGGCGCGCGAAGGAATCAAGTTCACGAACTTTTATGCCAATGGGCCGAATTGCACGCCAACACGCGCTGCGTTGATGACGGGGCGATGGCAACAACGAGTGGGATTGGAATGGGCAACACGCCCGACCGCCGGGCCACAAGGGGAATTACCATTATCTGAACCGACCATTGCCAAGTTACTGAAGGAGGAAGGCTATGCTACAGGCATGTTTGGGAAATGGCATCTTGGGTACGACATTACGCGCGGCCCCATTGCACGCGGCTTTGATGAATTCTTCGGCTTGCTCACAGGCAACGTGGATATGTATTCGCATAAGTATCGCACCGGAATGCCCGATCTGTACGAAGGCACACAGCCGGTCGAACGGGCGGGCTACCTAACCGACCTGCTAACAGAGAAAGCCGTAGATTTTATTCGTCGCAATGCGACAAAGCCGTTCTTCCTTTACGTGCCCTACAACGCCGTGCATTGGCCGTTTCAGGTTCCCAGCACACCAAAGGATATTCGTACGGTGGAAACGTGGTTTGACGGGACGCGCAAGGACTATGCCTTGATGCTGGAACGAATGGATTGGAGCGTAGGACAAATTCTAAAAACGCTGGATCAGCAAGGCTTGGCCAAAGACACGCTGGTCGTGTTCACCAATGACAACGGCGGCGAACGGCTGTCGCGTAGCACCCCGCTCTTTCACCACAAAAGCACCCTGTGGGAAGGTGGAATTCGTGTGCCATGCCTGATGCGCTGGCCGGGAAAACTGCCTGCCGGAAAAGTCACCGACCAGATGGCCATCACAATGGATTTGACTGCGACAGCTGCCGCACTAGCTGGAGCCAAATCGCCTCGCGCACTGGATGGAGTCAATTTGCTGCCGATCTTGCAGGGCAAACAATCCCCGGCTTCGCGCACTTTTTTCTGGCGGATCAATCAACCCGGCATCGCACAAAAAGCCGTTCGTGCAGGCAAATGGAAATACTTTCAGGAAGGCGAAAACGAAATGCTCTTTGACCTTAGTCAGGATATTGGCGAACGCAATGATCTGCGCTATGTACATCCCGAAATCGTCAAATCGCTGCGCGCACAGATGCAGCGATGGGAAGAAGAAATTGCCAGGAACAAATAAACATATGCAGCGAAGAAATTTTCTAACCACTCTTGCCGCCGTAGCAATCACAGCCAAACAAAGCACTGTCGCAGCCCCTCGCACAAGCGTTTCGATTCAAGGCGACCGCTTTTTCATCAATGGTCGCCCAACCTACGCAGGCCGCACATTCAAGGGCATGAGGATCGAAGGTTTGCTGATGAACTCGCGGATGGTGCAAGGCATCTATGACGACCGCAACCCCGAAACACGCGACAGATGGAAATATCCTGACACCGGCAAATGGGACGCCGAACGCAACACGCGCGAATTCATCGCCGCAATGCCCGAATGGCGTAAACACGGACTGCTCGCCATCACACTCAATTTACAAGGCGGAAGCCCGCAGGGTTATTCCAAAGAACAGCCCTGGTACAACAGCGCCTTTGAAGCCGATGGCACGCTAAATAAGGCCTACATGCGCCGCCTCGCACGCATCCTCAATAAAGCCGATGCGCTCGGAATGGTCGTGATTCTTGGCTATTTTTACTTTGGCCAGGATCAACGCTTGCAAGACGAAGAAGCCGTCAAACGCGGCGTGGTGAATGCGACAAAATGGCTTCAGCCCTGGCGTAACGTACTAATCGAAATCGCCAACGAGTGCGACAATCGCGCCTACGATCACGCCATCATCAAAAAAGACCGCATCCACGAACTCATCAAGCTGGCAAAATCGGTGAACAATCGCGTCCCCGTAGGCACCAGCTTCAACGGCAACAGCATTCCCTCCTCCAACGTCATCGCCGCCTCGGATTTTCTCTTGCTGCACGGCAACGGCGTCACCAATCCCAATCGCATCGCCGAAATGGTAAACCTCACACGCCGCGATCCCGCCTATCGTCCGATGCCAATTCTCTTCAACGAAGACGATCATTTTTATTTTGATAAGGCAGATAACAATATGCTGAAAGCGTTGAGCGCGTATGCGTCGTGGGGCTATTTCGATCCGGGCAAGAGCGATTATCAGGATGGCTATCAATGCCCACCTGTGAATTGGGGGATCAACACAGAGAGGAAGAAAGGATTCTTCAACTTGCTGAAAGAAATAACTGGAACCTGATGATTGGCAGATGATGATGTAACGTTTGTCGTTCGGCAATGGCAGATTTGGAAAGTGCGCTTGGCCAGTTTTTATTGTATCGCGCGGCGTTGAAGAAGCTCGCCCCGAAGCGGAAACTGTTTCTGGCCATTCGTGATGATGTGTATGATGCGATCTTTGCGCAACCCGAAGGTGAGTTTGTGCGCGAGGATGGCGACATTCACTTGCTGGTTTTCAATGCTGACCGTCAGGAGGTTGTACAATGGATAAGTTAGAACAATACCGCACCATCATTGAACGAGAGCTGACCGCGATTATGGAGCAAACGACACATTCGACCATCCGTCCGGTGGAGTTGCGCGACAAAACGGTCTTTGATCGCCGCTCAGATTGTTATCTGATTTTGCGCGAAGGCTGGGACGGAGCGCGGCGCATTCACGGCCCGGTTGTCAGCTTGGAAATCATCAACGGAAAAGTCTGGTTGCAAGCCGATCACACCAATTTGCGCATGGCCGAACGCTTGGAAGACGCAGGCATTCCGAAAAGCGACATCGTGTTGGGATTTCAACCGCCTTCGATTCGCCCCTACACGGAATACGCCACCGCGTAGCCAACTCCACCGCAGTTGTTCATCAGCCAGAGCGGGCTACATTGCGTTGCACTCAATCGCAGTACCGTTCCCATCAATCTGCTGCAAGCGTTGAGCAAGTATGCCTCGTGGGGCTATTTCGATCTGGGCAAGAGCGATTATCAGGACGGCTATCAATGCCCACTTGTGAATTGGGGGCGGAAGAATGCATTTTTTAATTCACTGAAGGAAGTGACAGGGGCTAGATCGAGAATGGCTAGGGATCGTGGCAGTCTTCGTGCCAACGCTTTCGAGCGGAGTTTCAGAACTTAATAATACCGACCATTTTCTGTTTTTTTTCGATCAAAAGCTCCAGCCTTGCTCTTGCATAAACTCTTCGAGGTTTATGCACCGCACGCCAAAATGGGCGCACACATTGGGTATCTTGGCCGCGTTCGGCTTGAGGCGTTCTTCGGTTACCACTGTGCCTTGATGTATTTTGGCGCAAGCAATAACAAAAGGATCAGCGACGGGTGTGCCAGCCAATCGTTGTTTCTCGCCAATCAGTGCTTGAAAGTGGGGAACTTGGAAAATGGTAGCAACAAAGCGTAACTCATCTGCTGTTGGAGTTGTGAAGATTTCCTTCCGATCTTTGAGCCATTGATCAACGTGAGGATCGGCATCGCCTCGTTGGGTGATTTCGTTGAAAACTTCCCGCGTTGAAATCAACGTGCCTGCTTGAACCAGGGCGTCAAGTCCGTCCCAAATGGTCTTAAAAACGGCGGGGAAGAAATGCTTGAGTCGGCTGAGAGAACTCGTATCGAACACATAAGTCATGCGGCGACTCCTAACAGAATACGCTGTTCCAGCCCCGCAAAGTTTTTGGCTTTGACTCCCAGAAATTCAGCCGCTTGCTCCATGCTGATTTGATTACGATAGAGGCGGCGAATTACTTCGCGCGCGAAACGGTGACTCAAATAAGTGTTTTGCGAAGCATACCAATCGCCACCGCCTTTGGTCTGTTTTTGACTCGCCCAAAATTTGGCCTTTTGTTCATAGAACGATTGCCCCACACGACCCAGATCAAGCAGGCGACGCAAGATGACCTCACGGCTGACCCCATATCGGCTCGCTACATTTGCAATGACGTGATCGGGAATCGCCTCAGCATTGTGAGGGAAACCGCTGATTTGAGCAGCAAAGTCCTCGGACGGAATCAGCACCTCAGCCGCAATCTGATTGCAAAACTGTTCGATGCGGCGCTCCCGAGGCGGAAGTTGCTGAACATAGTCATTATCAAATTTGCTAATCCCATTCACGCGAAAGAGCAGATGCGCCAATTCGTGCAAGAGGCTAAAAATTTGCCGGGTCTTGGTTGTACTGTTGTTCAGATAAATGAGCGGAAACTCAGCATCTAGCAAACAGAACCCGGAAATTTCTTTTTGTTTGAAGGGAGCCTTGAAAACAAAAATCCCACGCTCTTCGATGGCTTCACGCCACGCTTTTAAGGCGACATCATCAGATCTCCAGGCAATTTGTTTATCAAGTGAAATGCCCAGTGCTTGTCTGAGGGTAGCCGCTTGCTGAGTCACTGGTTGCTGAAGGCTTAACGGGACTTCCTGCCAAAGGTGTTGGGTGCTGGGATTATGTCCATCAAACAATTCTCTCAAAGTCAGTTGATAAGCGTGCGCCCGGCGAATTTGAAAATAGGTGTCTACGTGTAAGGTTCGCAAATCTACATCCGGCAGCGTCCTGAACTCGCGTATGGGCGCAGCTTCTTCCGGTGGAGCGGGAAGAAAAAAGACAGCCAACGGTCGTTTGAAGATTTTGTAAGCAAGATTCTCAAGTTGAACGTAGGTCGGCGCGGAATCCCCGCTTTCCCAGGCAAGAATATCTTCTGGTGGTCGCTTGATCTTGTGCGCGACATCCTCGACACGCAGGCCAATGGATTCTCGCGCCCATTTAAGAACCGCGGATTGTATGCCAACAACAGGTTCAGTTTTCATATCAGTTTCTGGTTCCTTTTCTGAGTGGCTGCTGCATCAAGCTTAAACGAATGACTCCGCTACTTCAACCGCCAACGCAAGTTGAAAAGAGGTTGCAGGTCACAGGGCTGTCGATTCCCTTACGGCAACCCGAACGCCAAGATGTTCGACCCCGCCGCTACGGCTACATACTGTTTGCCGCCTGCCAGATACGTCATCGGAGACGCTTTCCACAGTTCGTTCGTGTGGAAGTACCAGAGCGGCTTGCCCGTCTTTGCATCCACGGCGGCAAAGGCACCGCTGTCATCGCCAAAGAAGACTACACCGCCAGCGGTGGACAGCACGCCACCCCAGGAATTGCCGGGGCCGATTTGTGGGGATTGCCAGACGATCTTTCCAGTTTGCACGTCAATCGCGCGCAAGTATTTCTTTCCGGCTTCGTCCGGGACATCGCGCGTGCCGCCACCATAAAAAGACTTGCCGCGCTCCCACGCTTCCGGTGATTTGCTGTAGATGACGCATTTTTCGAGTGCCATCACGTAGAAGAGTTTTGTCTCCGGGTTATAAGCCGTAGACATCCAATTCGTCGCGCCTTCCACTGCCGGACACGTCTTCACGCCTGCGGGTGTTGGTGTGCCGCCACTGACAAGCTGTGGTCGCCCGTCCGTGCCGATGCCGCTGGCCCAAGTCAGTTGCTCGACGAAGGGTTTGGCCAGCAGCAACTCGCCTGTGATTCGATCCAGCACGTAGAAGAATCCGTTGCGATTGGCTTGCATGAGTGACTGTCGCTGACGGCCTTTGAATTCGGCGTCAATCAGCATCGGCGTTTGCTGCGCGTCCCAATCGTGCAGGTCGTGCGGTGTGAACTGATAATGCCAGCGCAGCTTGCCGGTTGCGGGTTCCAGCGCCAGCACCGAATCGGAATAGAGGTTATCGCCTTTGCGCTCGTCGCCGTTGTAGTCGGGGCAGGGATTACCCGTCGTCCAGTACAGCAGATTGGCTTGCGGATCGTAGGTTCCCGTGAGCCAAGTTGCGCCGCATCCATGTGGCAGCGCATTGCCTACCCAGGTTTCGGACAATGGCTCACCGGGCGCAGGAATCGTCCAGAAGCGCCACACACGTTCGCCCGTCGAAGCTTTGTACGCAGCAAGGAATCCCCGCACGCCTTCATCGCCGCCAGAAATGCCGGAGATCACCAGATCATTGACGACCAGCGGCGCAGAGGTAGCGCCGTAATGTTCCCGATAATCGGCCATCTCGACGTCCCAAAGTAATTTCCCCGTCAGGCGATGGAGCGCAATCAAATGCGCGTGATCCGTGACCATAAACACTTTGTCGCCGAGCACCGCTGCACCGCGATTGATTGCGCTTGCGGCATCGCCAACCAAGCCTCTGGTCAGCGGACGTTGATATTGCCAAAGCTGCCGTCCGCTGCGCGCGTCCAGGGCATACATTCGATTGGCTGCGGTCACGTACATTACCCCGTCTACGACAACCGGCGTGCCTTCCAGTCGGCGCGCGTTTGGAACAGAGAACATCCACTTCGGTGCGAGTTGCGCGACATTGCCAGTGTGAATTTGGTTCAGCGGACTGTGGCGATTCCCGCTGAGCAGGCCGTGATACGTGGGCCAGTCTCCTAACCGAGGCTTGGCGATTTCGGCAAAGGAAATCCCGTCGCGGTTGCCATTCGATGAAGCGTTGGGGGCAACACCGGATAATCGGCTCAGGAACGCGATGAGATTACGCAGCTCTTCTTCCGTCGCCTTTACTTCCGGCATTAGCGATGTAGTTTCACGATTTAGCTCGGCGATTTCGTTTTTGCGCAACAAGTGAAACTTTCCATCCAGACTCTGCAATTGCAAATCGTAATTGCTCTCATTTCTCGCAAAGCCGCGCAATCGCTGTCCGTTGTGCAACCGCAAGGAAACGAGCCGAAAGCCATTTCGTATCTGTGCGCCAGGACTGCGCAGCGATTGTTCGATTTCCGGTAAGGTTCGCTCTAACCCAAGCTCAGACAGATCAGGCCCCGTCAGCCCGCCGCGCCCTTGAATCATGTGGCAGGAGAAACAATTGCCTTTGCCAAAGAAGAACGTTTCGCCAGCCGCAACATTTCCCGCTGCTGCATTTTCTGCGGCGGGTGCAGAGCGGGAACGAAGAAAGGTTATCAATTCCTGTAGCTCTCGCTCCTGCAAGCGAAACGCAGGCATACCATTTGCCGGGATGCCGTTGCGAATCACTTCGCTCAACTCATTCGCCGTTCGTCGCCGGGCGCGTTGTGTCGAGATGATGTCCGGGCCGCGCTCTCCGCCTTTGCCATCTGCGCCATGACAATGCGCACAGTGCGACACAAAGAGCTGCTGCCCAGCCTCGCTCCTCGGCAAGGCATTCGCCTGAAGGGCCTGCGCCCGTGCGCGTCGCGTCTGCAACACAGTCAGGAAAGCACTGGCCAAAATACCCAAGATAAAAAGTGTAAGAAGTGGTTTGTTGTGCCTCATCACGTCGGTCATTCTCCGTGGAGCGGTGCCGTTTGACAACCCCATCCATTCGATTTGAAATTAGCGATGGACAGGCAAGAAAGAGAAGCTTCCGATATAGTTTCCGCGCTACTACATCTGTGTCCTCCGGCTGTTGACAGGTGCCAACAATTTGTTTACTTTGACTTGGCACTAACGGTTTGACCATCCACGAAATCATCTAACTTCCGGGGTCGGTATTTTCTAGCAAGAGAAGCCGCACCTAATCTTCACCTGGGCACGAAGGGCGATTGGTGCAGCACTGGACGCCTATAATAGGAGGTAACTTCATGAAGAATAATTTGCGCTGGTTGAATTTGGTCGCGCTCTTTCTTTTGCCGCTGTTTTATTCGGCAACGTACGCCGATTCGGTGACGTTGGCGGCTGGCTCAAGCCAAACGCTGTCCTTTGGGGCGGCGGGGGGAGCGTCGGCAACGGTCACCTTTTCGTTGAATGCGGCAGGAACGCAATTGACCATCAATGCCACCAATCTCTCTCCGCTGGGCAGCGGGATTGATCTGGTACGAATTTCCTTTGTCACGACCAACCCTGGTGCTTTTGTTACCACAGGCGGAGTGCTGTCAGGCGGCTTTGCTACGCAAGGTTTTTTATCCCCTGGACAAAGCGGCGGCGGCGTCTTATCGCTAAGTCGTGCCGTGCCGGAAGGCTTTATCAATCCCACGTACATCGTCGTCTTTCGCGTCAACGGTCAGGAAGTAACTGTACAAGCGGCCCCCGTGCCGGAACCCGCTACGCTGGCGTTGGTCGGAATGGGGCTGGCCGGTGTGGCAGCGCGGCGTTGGCGTAGAAAAGCTCGCCGCGAACTTGCATCGTAAGTTGTGCAACGACTTTTCTGAGAACAAAAAAGAGACGGCCCTTCGTGATTGCAGACATTCACGAAGGGCCATCCCTTTTTTATGTGGCGACACGCGTTACGCCAACATCTTTTTCACCACCACACCATGCACATCCGTCAGGCGAAAATCGCGGCCTTGAAAACGGAAGGTCAATTTCTCGTGATCAAAACCAAGCAAGTGCATTAAGGTTGCGTGTAAATCATGCACATGAACGCGATCTTCGATCACATTGAAACCGAATTCATCTGTCATGCCCATCGTCATTCCTGGCTTGACGCCACCGCCTGCCGCCCACATCGTGAACGCTTTGTTGTGGTGATCGCGGCCCAGGCTGCGCTGGGCATCCGGGTTACTTTCGACCATGGGCGTGCGTCCGAATTCTCCGCCCCAAATGACAAGCGTGTCATTGAGCAGTCCGCGTTGCTTCAAATCCATAATCAACGCGGCATTCGCCTGATCGGTATTCTTGCATTGTCCAAGCACACCTTTTTTGACTTCGCTGTGATGATCCCAGGCTTCGTGATTGAGCTGGACGAATCGCACACCGCGTTCGATCAAGCGTCGGGCAAGCAGACAATTGTTTGCATATGAGGCTTTGCCCGGTTCTGCGCCATACATTGCCAAAGTTTCTTTCGACTCTTTGCTGATGTCCATCAGTTCCGGCGCGCTGGATTGCATTCGGTAGGCCATCTCAAACGAATTGATGCGTGTCGCGATTTCAGGATCACCGGTCAATTCCAAATGATGTTGATTCAGATTCTTGAGCGTGTCGAGCGATTGCCGCTGCATTTCCGGCGTGATGCCGCGCGGGTTTGAGAGCGACAAAATCGGATCGCCGCTGCGCCGAAATGTGACGCCTTGATAATAGGTCGGCAAAAAGCCGCAGCCCCAGTTTGCCGCGCCCCCGCTCGTACCGCCACCAGATGAAAGCACAACGAACGCGGGCAAGTCCTGTGTCTCACATCCCAGGCCGTATGTGACCCAGGCACCAAAGCTCGGTCGTCCGAATTGAATCGAACCCGTCTGCATGAACACCTGTCCCGGCGCGTGATTGATTGCATCCGTAACCATTCCGCGCAGGATCGCAATGTCGTCCGCGACTTTTGGCAAATGAACTAAAGCTTCAGACATTTCCGCACCCGACTGACCGTGCTTGGCGAATTTGAATTCTGAAGCGTAGAGCCCTGCATCCGGGCGAATGAAGGCATAATTGATTCCTTTGACAAACTCCTGCGGCACGGGCTTGCCATTGTATTTTTCCAGGCTCGGCTTGTAATCAAACATGTCGAGCTGCGATGGCCCGCCAGAGTTGAAGAGATAAATCACGCGCTTCGCCTTCGGGGCAAAATGCGGCGTTTTAGGAGCAAGCGGATTCTTCGATTGCAGAGTTTGGGCTTGCGAACTGGCAGAAGCCTTGTCATTAAGCAAAGACGCCAACGCAATTGAGCCTAAGCCGACGCCGCATTCTTTGAAGAAGTGGCGACGCGTGACCAGGGTTTTGAATTCGTGATTGATTTCTTCTCTGTAATTCATAATTTTGTTCTCGCTAAATTGCTGAAACCTGAAACCAAAAGCACACCGTTGCCCACCTTTTGCACTAACTCCTCAATCAGCTTTTGCTCCACTAGCGTCAAAGTGTTTTCATCAACCCAGCGCCAGTTTGCTTCATATAGGGACAAAGCCTCTTCTTCAGACACAACACTTTCTTTGCGCCGATTCCAGGCGATCAAACTAAGTTGTGGATAATCTGAAAGCTTTATCACTGGCTCATTATAACGCCTTGACTTGAACGAGTGCATCTTCTTTGGCGCTTCCAGCCAACGGATTGCGCAAGGCTCGCCCAAATACTGAGGCGGAAATCTCAAACACGTCGCCCGGTTCCGCCACAAAACCGCTCAGGCAACTCAAGACCGCCGCGCCAAAGTAGTGAACATGCACATCGCCGGGTCTTCTAAAATTGGGATACTTGAAGTGGTGATGCTCCAGGTTTGCAAGCGTGTGCGACATGTTCGCTTCGCCGCTCAGCCAATCGCTTGACCAGACGGTTTCGTGATTGCGAATGATTCGCGCGCTGCCTTCAATTTGATCCGGCAATTCGCCAATCAATAATTCCGGCCCGAACGAACACTGACGCAATTTGGAATGGGCAAGGTAGAGATAGTTTTGCCGTTCCAGTTTGTGATCCGAATATTCGTTGCCGAGCGCAAATCCGACTCGCAACGGTTCGCCGGTATCGCTGATCACATACAATCCAACGACTTCGGATTCTTCGCCGCCGTCTTCAGCATACGCGGGCAATTCGATTGGCTGTTCCGGCGCAACAATGCAACTGCCATCGCCTTTGTAAAACCACTCCGGCGCAACGCCGAGTTGTCCGTCAGCAGGTTTTCCGCCCTCCAAGCCGAGCTTGAACATCTTCATGGAATCGCTCAGGTTGTTGGAGTCAGCCGTCAGCTTGGCATGCATTGCATCGCGGGATTGCGCGCTGCCCAGATGCGTCAAACCTGTTCCGGTAACAAGGCAGTGCGCAGGATCGGGATGATCTAATGGCGGCAACAATCGTTTGGATTGAATCAATTCATCGTAGCTTACGATTTCTCCGCTTGGCTGAGCAGTTACAAATTCAGCGAGGGAGTTGCCTGCACGATCAGACGCCAGGGCAAGTTCGTAGACGCTTGTGTGGCGAGTAATTGCCGTCACGGATTGATGATCGGGACTCACGATACCGACGCGCCGATTGTTTTGCGCATCCAGAAATTGGATCAGATTCATTGCGGTATTTGCTCCTGTAGAAACCGCCGTCATCATCTCACATCTTCTCTGGTTTGTCAGATTACGCGTTCATTGCCTCGAACTATTTTGCGAGCTTTTTTCAGGCTATTTCACGATGCCAAGGGGAAAGTCATTGCCGAATCCAAAGCTGGCAGGATACTGCGGTTGTCCACGATATTTGGCAGTCAATTGCGGCACGATGTCTTGCAGGTACGCATCAACTTCTTTGACCGTAATTTTGCGATCATTTCCCTTGTCTGCTTTGCCGCTGAGCGCTTGCAGCAAGGCGTAGGTAAATGTGCCGTGGCCCAATTGATCGAATTCCGAAGCGAATTGCTCGCTGCCAGTAGCGGTCAACCAATGCGTGCCCGTCGAGCGCGCGAGTTGTGCAATCGCTTTCTCTTCGGCTGCGCCACGTAAGGCGACGACGTTATTCAAGGCAGCGGCGGATTGGCAGGCGTCGAGGATGAACAATTGTTTTTGCGCTTTGATCTCGCGCGAATATTGCTGCAACAATCCGGCGGATACGCCTTTTTGTGCCATGACATCATCTGCGCCGTACATCTGCGTCACGTCGTGCGGAACCAGATGAAACACATTTTTCTCGGTCATCATCCCGTGTCCCGCGTAGTAAAAAATAAACACGTCCTGCGGATTCGCCAGCAGCTTGATCTTTTCCAATGCCGCCACAACCCCGGCCCGCGTGGCCTTGTCATCATTGACGTAGGCGGAATTCACGCTGGCGTACAGTCCAACGCTTGCCGCTTCGACTGCCGCTTTGAATGCAGTCGCATCCGCCGTGGCATAGTTCAAATTGTAGCGAGAATTTTTGTATTGATTGATGCCGACAACCAGCAAATGCAGGGTCGAGGTATTCGGCGGCGCGACCTTGGCAACAGGTGTTTTGTTCGCCACGATAATTTCATCCGGGCGACTTTCGGTGCGTTGCGAATTGAGCGCGACGGCGCGGAAATGATTGTCGCCGGGCATCAACTGAATCTCGTAAGTCTGTGTTTTTTGCGAAGCTGGCACATCATCTACGACAGATAAGTTGCGCGTGCCGCTCCCGACCAGTTTGCCGTTTTGAAAGAGACGAATTTCAGTGACTTTGTCGTTCGCGCAAGAGGCTTCGATGGTCAGCGTGATTTTATCCGTGGTTGAGTTGAAGCGGCGAATCGTCGTGACATCATCTTCGACGGTCAGATTGCGCAGCCCGCCCGGCGGATTGATCTTCACAATCGGCGGCGCTTTCAATTTTCGGATGTCGTCATCTACACCGTTTGGCGCGGGCTGCGCTTCGCCTTGCAACAGACGCGGCAGCAGGTTTGGCGTGTAGAATTTTTCGTACAGTGCTGCCAACGCAATCGTCTGCGTGCCATTCACAAAATACAATTGCTCGATGCCGCCGGGCGAGCCATCAAAGCGTCCGTCCGGCGTCGCCACGACCCAATCGTTCGAGCCTTTGAAGCTGAAAAGCTGTGCCAGCGACGTTGATGAATTGAGATTCCAAACGCGCGTGCTGTTGTCAAAACTGGTCGTCACGAAATGTTTGCCATCCGGCAGCATCGCCAACGCTCGCACAAAGTTCGTATGCCCGGCAAAGCGCCGCACGATTTCAAACTTCTCGAAATCCACCAGCATGACGTTGCTATCTTCCGTCATTAGCTTAATCAACGCCCGCTTGCCATCCGGCAGCCAATAGAATGATGACAAGGAAACGCGCGTCGGCAGTGGGATGGAACGTTGCGGCTGAAAGTTCTGATCGAAGACGTTGATGCGACTGTCACCATCCACAACCAATCGTCCATCCGGCAAAAACGAAACGCCGCGTGCCATCTTGACCGTCAGCGTTTTGAGCTCGCGTCCATCAGCACTGCGAAACACTTTGACTTCATTGCGCTCGACCATTGTCAAGGCAAAGGCTTGTCCGTCTTGCGAAAACGCGGCCAAATATAACTCTTCATTATTCCACGGATTAAATTCTCGGATCGTTGTTCCGCGTGCGAGGTCGTGCAAAACGACTTTGCCGCTGCGATCCCACATCAGCATCGTTTTGCCATTGGGCGCGACAACAAAGTCAGGAGAATAGGAAATCTTTTGGACGCCCGACAGCTTTTGTTTGCTGAAGTCATTCAAGTTCAGAAGCTCAAACGCACCATCCGTGAGCATCACCGCCGTGTTTGCCGATGCGTTCACGAACGGACTCAGGCCAATCGGATTCAGCGTGCGCGACAACTTGCCAGCGGTGAAATCCCAGAGGCGCGAAGGTTTTTCGATCTGCCCCATCAGAACCTGATTTTTGCCGGGCAAGGCCGCCAACTCCGGCGTTCTGTCCACACGCGCACGGAACCGTTGCAAGACATCGCCCTGCGGATAATTGAGCAACACAGCTTCGCTGTCTTCGCCTGTGAAAAGAATTCGATTCGGCGCAACGACACGCAATCGGTAAAGGCTTTTTTGTGGCCTGTAGACGGTTCGCAAAATCGCACCTGTCGTCGCGTCCAATTCTGTGATGCCCGCTTTTTCCTGCGCCGCCAGAATCTTCTTGCCATCGGCAGTGAAAGCAACCGAGTTCGTGTTGAGCGGAACTGTCCACAACATTTTCTGCTGCGAAATCGAATAGCAAATTAATCGGCGCTGTCTGTCGCTCACCACCAGCCGATCTTCCTCCGGCGAAAATGCGCCCGCCCACAAGCCATCAGATGAACCAGGGAACGAAAGAATCGGGAGCAATTCGCGCTGCGTCGCATTCGGATCAAAGCGCCAGATGTCTACCGTGTTGCGCGATCCGGCAATTGCAATGTATTTGAAGCCGGACGAGACCGTGAGAAAGCTGATGCTGGTGTTCGGCTTGTCTGTGATTTTCTGCTTGAGCAGAATCGGCAAGCGCAGGCTGTTTATCGGCGCAACGTACGCATCGCCTTTGTAGGTTGAATACGCGAAGTATTTTCCGTCGCTCGAAAAGATAATTTCGTTTTGTGGCGCGACGAACTTTTCGGCTCGTGGTTGCAGTGTGGGCAAATCGTAAATGCGCCGGTCGTAGGTTCCATCCACTGGCCCAACAAACGACTTTCCATCCGGCAGAAAAAACAGCCCGGCGTTTAGACTCTTCGATGTCCAGGTGCGCAACTGCCGCCCGGTTTCGACATCCCACAAAATCGCGTGTTGCAAATCCCACGTCGCGGCATATTTGCCATCCGGCGACAGCATCGCATCATTTGGCGTGTCGCCGTGCCCAGTCGGCACAACCAAACTTAAGCCCTGCCCCAGACAAGGAAGAGAGCACAGGCAAACGACAAGGAACAAAGTGACCGTCAGGTTTTTCATAGCAATGATGTTCGTTGGAGGCGCGCAATTGGCAAGGGGGTTACTTAACAATTCCAATCGGAAAATCGTTACCAAAACCATAACTTGCCGGATATTGCGGTGTGCCCTTGTACTTTGCGCTTAACTCCGGCACGACTTCCTGTAAATAGGCATCCAGTTCTTTGACCGTAATTTTTCGGTCGCCTGCTTTGTCGGCCTTGCCGCTCAATGCTTCCAGTAAAACGTAAGTAAATGTTCCGTGACCGAGTTGCTTAAATTCAGCGGCGAACTGTTCGCTGCCCGAAGCGGTCAGCCAATGCGTCCCTGTCGCGCGCGCCAGTTGCGCAATCGCTTTCTCTTCGGCGGCACCACGCAACGCCACGTTGTCCAACGCTCCGGCGGATTGGCAGGCATCCAGAATGAAGAGCTGTTTTTGGGCTTTGATCTCTTTGGAAAACTGTTGCATTTGGGCGGATGACAAGCCGCGCTGCGCAAGTGCCTCATCTGCACCGTAAAGTTGTGTGACATCGTGCGGGACGATGTAAAACTGCTTGTTTTCATTCATCACACCGTGTCCGGCGTAATAAAAAATAAACACATCGCCGGGTTGCGCCTGTGATTTGATCTTTTCCAGTTCAGCCGTAATGCCCGCCTTCGTCGCCTGTGCATCGCCAATAAAAACGGCATTCACCCTGGCATAGAGTCCGGCGCTGTTGCGCTCAACGGCATCCTTGAATGCGGTCGCATCTGCCGTCGCGTAGTTCAGATTGTATTTGGGATTTTTGTATTGATTGATGCCAACCACGACCAGGTGCAGGGTTGTTCCGGTTCCGGCTGTTGTCGTCGGCTTTGCCAGCGTGTTTGCCACGACAATTTCATCCGGGCGACTTTCCGTCCGCTGTGAATTCAGTGCAATGGCGCGGAACTGGTTCTCGCCCTCGCTTAACTGAACCTCAAACGTCAGCGTTTTTTTCTTCTCAATTTTATCGTCTTCCACACTCAAATTTCGGGTGTCTGCGCCGATGGCTTTGCCGTTGTGGAATAACCGCAGTTCACTGATGCCGTCCTCACTGCTTGCGCCTTCGACCGTCAGCTTGATGCGACCTGTTTTGGAAACGTAGCGCCGCAAACTGACAGCATCATCGGCCACCTCAAGATTGCGGATGTTTGTATCCACAGGTGGAAGAATTTTTACAATCGGCGGTAACTTGAGATTCCTGATGTCATCTTTCTCAGAAATCGGGGGCAGCTTTTCGCCCGCCATAATCCGCTTCAATAAGCCGGGCGTGTAGTATTTATCGTACAAACTTTCCAGCGGAATAACGTCCAGTCCTTTGACGAAATAAAGATTCGCCATGCCGCCGGGCGTTCCATCAAAGCGACCGTCAGGCGTGACAGCAACCCAATCATCACTGCCGGAAAAGCCAAACAGTTGCACTTGCTCGCGCGGAGAATCTTTCTCCCAAATCCGCAGCGTGTGGTCATCACTGGCGCTGATGAAATGCTTGCCGTCTGCAAACCATCGCACTTCCATAATGTTTGCGACGTGCCCGGTATAGGTTTGCATCAGCCGCGCGGTTTGGACGTCGTACAAGTGAATTAATCCTTTTGTCCCGGACGACAATAAATATTTATTATCCGGGCTGAGCGACAAGCCCCAGACTTCCTGCGATTGATTACTGAAATTGGCCTCGCTCACCTTCCCATTGGCGGCGTTGATCGCACGCACATCTTTTCCCACCGAGGCATACATCATGCTTCCGTCTGCGCTGTAGGTCAGGGCATACACATCGCTGAATGCGCCATCGAATTCTTTACTGAATGGCAGCTTGAGCGTCTTGGAATTGTTGCCGGAGGGAAGTTCGTACAATTCGATCCGGCCTTTTTCCAGCCCGACGGCCAGCGTGCGATTGTCGGGAGAAAACGCCGATGAATGCGCGGTCATTTCCTTGCTGATTTTTTTGTTCAGGATTTGTTTGCCAGTCGCCGCTTCGTACAGGAACAGGTTTTCCACCCCGTATTTTTCACCGGGAAACGTGTAATACCCGCCCAGCACAATGTAACGACCATCGCGCGACCAATCCTGCGACCAGACTGTTCCAAAACCGGGAAGCGAAAATATCTTATTGGTCGCATTCGTCTTCAAATCCAGGATGCCGTTCGGGTATGCAACTTTTTGCCCTTTGGGGTCCATGACCAGAAATTTATCTTTCTCTGTCAGGCCAATCCGGCGCATTCTGCCAGCCGTCAAATCCCACAGTTGCGGTGCGCCACGCCCGTAATTCACTAATGTCGGCGTGTCGGTCGCCATCGAAATTGTCCATCCGTTGTCCACTTTTTGACGGTATTCGGCGATAACTGCCTTCTTATTCCAATCCACCAAAGCCAGCGAGTTTTCGCCGATTTGTTTCAGGTACATTCCCCGCGCAGGCATTGCCGCCCACCAGGTGTTATTGCCGTTGAGTTTATTGGCAGTGTTGCTAAGCAATTGGCCTGTCAGCGTGTCTACCTCGTGCAAAGTATCGTTCTGAACCATTGTGAATCTGCGACCATCAGCAGAAAAAACGGCGGAATGGGAATTGACAGGCAGTGTTTTCGATTGCCACAGCCCTTTGGATTCTGCCGCCGAGAAACAAAACATGGTTCCATCCTGTGTGGCAAACAGGAATATTTTGCCGTCCGGTGACCATTTGCCCATGATAGCTTTTTGGGCGAATGGCCCCATCGCAAATCCAGCTTTCCCGTCGCCTCCGGTTTGTAAATTTGCAGACGAAATATCGAACATTTCAACCGTTTTGCGCCCTGTGCCAATCGCTACCACACGACCATCCGGCGACGTGACAATAAATTCCGCTGCTTCATCTGCCATCAAACGCGTGGCGTCTGATGCTGGAGGCGTGCCGAATCGTTTGATGAGCTTTCCGGTCGCGGCCTCGAAAACTGTCATTCGGTAATCGCCGCCCGCCGTAAGCAGATATTTATCGTCTTTGGTGAACGTCATATTTTTGGGATTCCCCAATTGCGTGGTGGCATACAACAAGCGGGCTGTCGCCATATCGAAAACCTTGATATTTCCTTCCTTCTGGCCCCAATACCCAACAGCATATTTTTTCCCGTCGTACGAGAACGCCAGTGTCGTGACTGCTTTTCCATCATCAAGGTTGCGCAATTGAGCGCCCGTCCGAACATCCCAAATCAAGGCTTTGCCATCTTCACCTTTTGTGAACAGGTACTTTCCATCAGGTGATATTTCCAGCGTACCTAGTCCACGCACGTGGCCGGTGGGAACGATCAATTGCGGTGGTTGAGCCAGGCTGAGGGCACAAAAAGTCAGAATCCACAGAATCAGAAAGATATTTTTTTGCATGCTTCTCTCTCGGTGAGGTTAGAGTTTTACTCGTGTGAAATTTCGACCATCAGCGGAACGATGCCGCCACGCGTTTTGCTGTTGTAACTGAAGCCAATCGCATTGTTATCGTAAATGACATCGCCCTTGCTAATCAGCTTCGATCCGAGCGCTGCGCGAATCTTTTGCGAGAGGCCGCCAGATGTTGCTGACATTCGTTCGGCAATCGTTTTAGCATCCAGTTTTTCGGTCGAATACAAAATCAACAAGTAATCCGTGCCTTTGTTGTCGTCCATCTTGACGATCTTGGTGTCGGACGGAAAGGCAACGATGGATTTGGCTCCGACCAGCGTCGAAATCGAATCATCGTACGGCAGAATACGATTCACTTTGCCCGTCAAATCAGTGGCAAACGCATAAATGTAGGCTTGCTCGCTGATGTTGATCATGAAGCGAAATCGGGTGCCTGAAGGATAGGATTTATCCATTCGGTACGCAACCATATCTTCGCCAGCGGTCTTTTTCCGCACGACATCCTCTTCAACCACCAGGTTGCGCGTCGAAACGCGACTGGCTGCCATCGGAGTGCCCGTGTTGAGCTTGAATTCAACACTGCCTTTTAAGGTAAACGTCGGCATCGGTGCTGGCGCTGGTTGTGGAGTTGGTGCAGGCTGTGGCTTCGGCACCGGAGCCGGAGCGGGTTGCGGAGTCGGTGCAGGCTTGGGCGGCGGTGGCGCATCGCGGATAAAGTCAGGAACCGGCGCACTGGGGTTCGGGAAAAGTTGGAGCGCCAGCAGGCAAAAAATATTGAAGTCCTTATACCGTACCCAAACTGTGCCGTTGTTGCCCCAGGTTCGCCCCCAGGAATTCAGCAGTAAGAACGCCCCGCCTTCCTTGCGATCATCATAGCCGATAACGGTCATCGCGTGCTTGCCGTGTTGCCAGCCCCCTGTCGCTTCTGCCGGGTCGGGATTCCAGATGTCGCTCGTGATGCGATGAAAACTTTTTGGCAAATCGAAGCCAACAATTACAGGCGTGTTTTCGAGCAATGCCTTTTTCGTCGCATCAATTTTGAAGCTTGGATCGGTCGGGTCTTTTTTAGTACCAAATACCAAGTGAAAATCCAGCGCGCGATAAAGCTTGGCTTCCGCGTCGGCAGAGGCCGTCCATGATCTTCCGCAGGTATACGGTACAGTACGAATGAACGGCACGCCCATCAGCAACATCGCTTCGATGGCTTTACCCGGATTTGCGCCGGATTTGCAGTTGTCATTCGTGGTCACAATATTGTGGAACAGATACGTCGGAGAGAAGGCAGCTTTGGTAATTTTTTCGCGGTCGGTGATGCCGTGACTTTGCGCAAAAATAATCGTGGCTGCTGAATATGCGGTTGCCCAGGCCATACAGGTACCGTACGGGCCTTGATCTCCGGCATAGGGCGCATATTTTTCCAGCGAAAAACTCGGCGGCATTCCGCGATAGCTGGTAAACGAAAGTTCCATCTTGCGCGGCATTCGGTCGAGTTCGGCCTGGTCAATCACCAAACCTGTTCCTTTTTCTTCAGGAGAACCCTGTGCCAGCACAAATTGTGGTACCAGACAAATCAACAAAAAGAGGAGTGATAATCTTTTCATAGCTCAAGCTTACTCGTGTTTTGATGTGTGAAGAACGAATTGATATTCGCGAGGGGGCAGGAGCGCATCATTGCGCGGACGCGTATTGTCGCATTGTAGAGCGCAAAGAAAAAGCAATTTTTGTCGTTTTGCGGACGAGGCCGTCTCTTTGCTAGGGGGTCAGAGGTAAGGTAGCTAACTGTTTTTGCATGCAAAGACTGTTGTCTACCCCGATGTACTGTCCGTAATTCGGGATTCGTTCATAGCCGCACCGTTGATAAAGCTGAATCGCTTCAGGCTGTTTGTAGCCCGTTTCCAAAACGCAACTTGAGGAACCCGTTTCAGTCGCCCAAACTTCCAGCGCGGCCAAAATGTGTTGGGCAATGCGTTGTCCGCGAAACTCTGGATCAACAAACATTCGTTTGATTTCCACGGTGTGATCGGCAAAGGGCTTGAAGGCTCCACAACCGACCGCCTTGTTTTCGATGTAAGCCACAATCACGTGCTGAATCTGATCAATCTTATTGAATTGGGCGTAAAACGAATGATCAGCCCCATCACGTATTTGCAACTCGTGATCCAGCAAACGAACAAGTGATTGAAAATCCCGATTCCCGGAATCAGTACGAACAAGTTGAATCATCGTTCCCAGTTTGAGAGGTCATCCCTGAAATCTCGGCGATTATTCCTTGGTAATCGTTGCGTCCAGATTTAAAAGCACCCGCGAAACCATCGTCCAGGGCGCAAGTTCGTGCAAGTCAACTCCATCGGGCAAATTGTTGACATCTATTGCGGACACATACACAGCATTTGCTGTTTTGCCTTTAAAGCTTGCGCGCTGCTGCTCCAGCAGTTTGGATAATTCGTTCACGACAAATTGATCCGGCAAACGCCCGGTGCAAAGCTTGTAGGCATAATTAATCTTGTCGCGATCCGTTGCCCCGCCTTCTTTCCACACACGCAATGCCAGCCCCTGCGCGGCTTCCATGTAGGTCACATCGTTCAGGGTGGTCAGGGCTTGCAAGGGGGTATTGGATTTGACGCGACGCGGACAGGAAAAATCGCCAGCGGGTTGATCAAAGACCGCAGCGCTTGGATAGGGCACATTGCGCTTCCAGAAGGTATACATTCCGCGCCGATACCGATCTTCGCCTTTCTCTGTTGGCCACGGCAATTGCGCCCCATATCCCAAACTCAACACGCCATCAGGAATTGGCGGATACACCGAAGGGCCGCCGATTTTGTTGCTGAGCAAACCGCTCACGGATAAGGCTACGTCACGGACAACTTCAGCCTCCACACGCAGACGCGGCGCACGTGCCAGCCAACGATTGTATGGGTCTTTATCCTGCAAGAGCGGAGTGACATTAGAAGATTGGCGATACATCGCAGAAGTAACAATCAACTTGTGAATATGCTTCATATCCCAGCCTTGATCGCGGAATTCAACCGCCAGCCAATCCAACAATTCAGGGTGCGAAGGCTTTTCACAACGATTGCCAAAATCTTCGGGCGTGGTGACCAGCCCTTGTCCGAAATATTGTTGCCAAATGCGGTTGATGATAACCCGGGCGGTGAGCGGGTTGTTTTTATCTACAATCCATTGCGCCAGACCAAGGCGGTTGCGCGGTGCGCCCTGCGGAAAGGGATGCAATGCCGCAGGTGTCCCCGCCGTGACCTCATCGCCCGGATTCTGCCAATCGCCGCGTTTGAAAATCTTAGTCGTGCGCGGTTGTGGGCGTTTTGCCAGCGCCAATGTCGTCGGGCCATAAGGCCAATCTTTCAGCAAATCGTCAATGCGTTTATTCGCCTCAGCCCATTCGGGAACCGTTGTGCGGTAATAGCTAAACAGTTGGGATTGCTGTTCGGCAGTGCGTTCCCGACGCGGAATCGCCATGATCTTTCGCAATGTGGGCGGCACAACATCCGCCGTCGGATTCGGATCAGTTGTCACCGACAGTCGAAAGCGTCCAATATTCGGTTTACCCCAGGAGATAGATTCGTCAAATTTTTCAGCTAACTGGAATGTAAAAAACGTGCCGCCATCATAGCCAACAGGCAATTTTGTTGTGACGACAATATTCCGATCCTGATTGCGTTTGACGGGGCCGAAATCGCTGTACCAGTGCGTTTTCATGTTGCCGTCAATCACGTTGCTGACCGGAAAGTCTGGCCGTTGCAGATCGGCGGTCGCTTTTGCCAATTCGACTTTCTGCAATGCTTCTTTATTGCTGAGAGGTGCGGCTTCTGCAATGAACTCTGTGAAGTAAAACGTTCCATCCGCAGCACGACCAGGGCCACCACGCGGCAGGTTCGGATCACTCAGCAACTCAATGCGAAAACCGGTGATGCCTTTGACATTGGTTTTGGCTTTGACAATGTAGTTATTGGAAGTCGCGTTGTCCCCTTTGGCAATGAACGAACCATCTTCCAGCTTGTCGAATTTAACGCCAAAAGCCGCGAAGATTTCAGCATCCGTAATCGGCGTCCAGTTGAGTTGGCTTTGATTTTTCTTTTCCCAATCGGCAACTGCATCCTCCGGCATCCGGGAAATCCTGGATTTCAACTCTAGTTCGATGTCCGAAATCCTGGCTAGAATCTCTGCTCGTTTTTTATTTACTTTCTCATCCGGCACTTCGATTTCAGGCTCGTCGTCGCTGTTGATAAACGACATAAACTGGTAATACTCACGCTGTGTCACTGGATCGAATTTGTGAGAATGGCATTGTGCGCAGTTAATCGTCAGGCCGAGAAAGGTCTTTCCCGTCGCATCAATTCGATCCAGCAAGCCCTCGACGCGGAACTGTTCGGGGTCAACGCCGCCTTCTTCGTTCTGCATGGAATTGCGCAGGAAACCGGTGGCAACACGTTGATCCAATGTCGGATTCGGCAACAAATCGCCTGCCAATTGCTCAATCGTAAACTGATCGAAAGGCTTATTTTGGTTGAAGGCTTTGATGACCCAATCGCGATACGGCCAGATCGAACGTGCGCGGTCTTTTTCATACCCATTCGTGTCGGCATAGCGCGCCGCATCCAGCCACCAACGCCCCCACCGTTCGCCGTAATGCGGTGACGCCAGCAACCGATCCACCAGCTTTTCATAGGCATTCGGCGATTTGTCCGCCACGAATGCGTCCACTTCTTTCGGCGAAGGTGGCAGCCCCGTCAAATCCAGACTCACGCGACGAATCAACGTCGCCTTATCTGTTTCAGGCGAAGCGGGCAGCCCCTGTTTTTCAAGCATGGAGAAAACGAAATTATCAATTGGGTTCTGAGCTTTGAATTTCGTCGCAGGCACCGCAGGTCGTTCCGGTTTCACAAACGCCCAATGCTGATCCACTTTGATCGAAGCCGTCTCAGGCCAAATTGCGCCTTCATCAATCCAGCGTTTGATGAGTTCGATTTGTTCCGGCTTAAGTGGGTCGCCGCCCATTGGCATTCGGGGTTCGCCGCCTTCGCCGAGAATCCGATGCACAAGGCGCGAGTTGTTAGCGTTACCAGGTTGGATCAGCTTCATCGCAACCTGTCTGGCATCCAGCCGCAAGTAACCAGAGGACTTGGTTGCGCCGTGGCATTTCTCGCAATTCGCCTTAAAGATAGGCTGAATATCGCGGACAAAATCTACTTTTGATTGCGGTGTAAATGATGCAAAGACATTGAAAATCGGCATCATCAACAAAATGAAGAACCCAACAAAGAGAATTTTTTTTATTGCAGCCTGCATAACGATCCCTCGGACTCAGGAGGTAAAAAACTGTTTTGTAAAAGTAGAATGCGAAAGCCAAACCGACAACTAAACCTTATCCCTCGCCAAGACAATCGTGCAAGTAGAAAGATACCCAACCCTAATTTTCCGCACCCTGGAATAGCAAGCATTGTACATCAAAGACTTACTAATTGTATTCAGGTTGGAGCTGTAAACTTCAAATTCTGATCTATGGAATTCGGGGGAGCAATCAGGCTCATTCTTTTGTAATTGTCTCGTCTAAATTCAACAACACACGCGCCACCATTGTCCACGGGGCAAGGTCGTGCAGGTTTATCCCTTCAGGCAGGCTGGTTAAGTCAGGGGCAGAAACATAGACCGAGCTTGAGGTTTTCCCCTGAAAATTTAGTCGCTGCTGTTGCAGCAATTTTGCTACGGCTTCGACTTCAACCGCATCCGGTTTCCGTCCTGTGCAAAGGCGGAAGGCGTAAGTCATTTTATCGCGATCCGTCGCGCCGCCTTCCTTGAAAACACGCAAAGCCAACGCCTGTGCCGCCTCCATAAACGCCACGTCATTCAGTGTCGTCAGCGATTGCAACGGCGTGTTGGAGCGAGTGCGGCGCGTACAGGAAAAGTCGGCAGTGGGTTGGTCGAATAGAGCTAACCCTGGATAGGGCTGGCTGCGTTTCCAGAAGGTGTACAGCCCACGCCGATAACGATCCTCACCCGTGCTGACGTCCCATTTGCCAAAGTTGCCATAGCCCAAACTCATTACGCCATCAGGGATCGGGGGAAACACACTTGGGCCGCCAATTTTTCGACTCAACAAACCACTCACGCTGAGGGCGATGTCGCGAATGGTTTCAGCCTCCACACGCAATCGTGGTGCCCGCGCCAGCCAGCGATTCGTCGGATCAACTTCGCGCAATTTTTCTGTGAACGTCGAAGATTGACGATACGTGGCAGAAGTTACGATTAGGCGATGCAATTGCTTCAGGTCTTTACCACGATCCCAAAACTCTCGCGCTAGCCAGTCTAGCAGCTCAGGATGCAAAGGCTTTTCACAACGTGTCCCCAGGTCTTCAGGCGTTGTCACTAAGCCATTGCCGAAATACTGTTGCCAAACACGATTGACGATGACACGCGGTGTCAACGGATTTTCTTTCGCAACCAACCACTGCGCGAATCCTAACCGATTGCGCGGTGCGTCTGAGGGGAACGGATGCAAAATTGCCGGAGTGTCTGGATTGACCACCTCCGCTTCAGGCCGTTGCCAGTCGCCGCGCCGGAAAATATGCGTTTCGCGAGGTTTGAAGCGATCTGCCAAGGCCAGTGTTGTCGTGGCTGCTGGCCAGCCATCCAGCGTCTGCGCAATTTCCTTGTGGGCTTCGGCGCATTGCGGATCAATCGAAAAATAATGGGTCAATAAGTCGCGTGATTGAAGCGAGCTTCGCATCGAAGGCAACAAAGAAATTGTCTGACGAATTCGGAGTGGCAACGGATCGCTTTGAGGCGGCGAATCGTCCGTCACAGACAAGCGAAAACGCCCGATGATTTGCACTTTGCCTGCTTCGTTAAAAAGCTTGAAGGTCAATTTCGTGCCAGCTGCAAATCCAAAAGGTTGGGAAGGGACGAAGACCAACTGACGATCCTGATTGCGACGACCAGCGCCTGCATCACTGCTCCAACCGGTTTTTCGATCTCTGTCTATGGCCAGTTTTGCGGGCGCATTCGCTCGCTCGAAATCCGATGAACATTGGCTGAAAGTAATTTTCTGCGTTTGCTCAGGGTGATCAGCAGGACTCGCTTCGAGCGTGAGTTCTGATAAAACAAGCGTGCCATCTTCAGAAACACCGGGGCCATTCCGAGGCAATTTGTGATCGGTCAATAAATCCAGCTTGATGCCCGTGATCTTCGGCAATTTCGTTTCAGCCGTCACCGTGAAGAACGCCTCTGGATAGCGATACGACTCAATCCGAAGCGAATGGTCGTCAAAGCGTTCGTCCACCTTCGCGCGATCCGAATAAAACGTGGCAATATTGAGCGGTGTCCAATTCGCCTTAAAGCTTATTGCCTGCTGTTGCCAGGCCGAATAGCGCTGCTGAAAGGCGCTGTCCTTGGCAATAAGCGCATCTTCAATCGCTGCCACTTTGCGTTGAATTTCTGCTCGTTTCTGGCGCACCTCTTCGCTCGGCACTTCCAGCAATGGCTCATCATCGCTGTTGAGAAAGGCGTAGAACTTGTAATACTCCGATTGTTTGATGGGGTCGAATTTATGCGTGTGGCATTGCGCGCAGTTAATCGTCAGGCCGAGGAACGCTTTGCCCACGGTGTCTACGCGATCAATGACTTCCTCGGTACGAAACTGTTCCGGGTCTACGCCGCCTTCTTCGTTGCGCATCGAATTGCGCAAAAATCCTGTCGCAATTTTGTTTTCCAGCGTTGCATTAGGCAACAAATCGCCCGCCAATTGCTCAATCGTAAACTGATCGAAGGACTTGTTTTGATTGAAAGCGTTAATGACCCAGTCGCGATACGGCCAGATCGAACGAGGCAAGTCTTTCTCAAAACCATTCGTGTCGGCATAGCGCGCCGCATCCAACCACCAACGCCCCCACCGTTCGCCGTAATGCGGCGAGGCCAGCAACCGATCTACCAGCTTTTCATAGGCGTTCGGAGAGCTATCAGCCAGAAACGCGTCCATCTCTTGCAGCGTCGGCGGCAGGCCCGTCAAATCCAGACTTACGCGACGAATGAGTGTAGTTTTACTGGCTTCCGGCGAAGGGGTTAATTTTTCTTGCTCCAGCCGAGCCAGGACAAAAGCATCAATCGGATTGCGAACCCACTTTTTGATTTGCACCGTTGGCAACAGGGGTCGCACGGGCGCGACAAAAGCCCAATGTGGAGCAGTGGCAGAAGTGATGAATGTCGGCCACAGACAATACAGGCCAACACTCAATAAAATCGCGATTGTCCACCATCGTCGCATAGGCTTTTGACTTTCTTAGTTTACTTCCAACTCTTCGCGTTTTGGCAAAGTAGGGAATTTGGTGTGCGGTTCAGTTTGATACCAATAGACGACCGACGCGATGTCATCCTGCAAGGGCAGATATTCGCTGGGTTGTGCGTTCGCGCGCCAGCCTAACGCCTGAATCGTCACCCGCAAATCTTTCTTGAATCGAATCGGATCAGTGATGTGCCAGCGATACATTCCGAAGCGTTGTTGCGATTGATAGACGCCATCGGGGCGAATCACCTGATGCAAACCAGCATAGGGCGTTGTGAATTCCTGATACTGGTGCGTCTTGCGATTCTCAAAGTTGTACGAACCGCAGAAATAGTCTTCGGTTCCGGTTCCGGCAATCGTTGGGAATTCCTTGTCGCCATCCATAAAGAATTTGATCTCGCCTTCGCCCCACCAACCTTTGTTATGCACGCCCCAGGCGATGTACGTTCCAACGTATTGCCCCTGCCCTTTGACGCCATCAATCAGCGTGTAGACTTCTTTGTACTTCAGTGGATTGGCGCGGCGAAATTGCGCGTGAAAATACGCCGCATCATCCGGCACTTTCGTCACGGTGTAATTCACCTGGTAGTACAGCGTCATGTCCTTCTCATCCATGTTTTCCATCGTGATTTTGCATTTCTTTCGATAAGGCATGACCCAATACGAATTGAACGCGGAGCCAGGATTCACAGCAATCGGCAACGAACTGATCTGTGCAAACTCGCCCCAGCCCATTCCGAAGAAATCGCCCACGGGAACTTCGACAGAGGGTTCCGGCTCATCGTCCCAGTAAATGCGAAAGATCGAAGTGCGCCAATTCCCTGTCGGCGTCATCCAGATTTGCTGAATCGCGCCCGCGCCTGTGATTTCGGCCATTGTGAAGGTGGTGCCCGCTTTGATACGAACGCTGGGACTCACCTTCCAGCCTTGCCCCAGATTGCGTGCAGGGCTTTTGCCTGTTCCTTCCGTCGCCATTCCGCCTTTGCCTTTTTCACCTGTGAAGTTTTCAGGACTGATCGAACGCGTTTCGGCATCTGATGTGCGAAATAGGTTATGTAATCCTGTTTCAATGCCATCGAATTTTTGCTGTTGTGCGAATAGATTCGTTACAACGATCAGGAGTAAGGCCAAAATCAAGCTGATTCGTTTCATGGTTTTCCTTTTCTTTTTGGGCTGCGGGATCTTTTAGCCACGAATATTCGTGGCTAAAAGATCCCACCTTCATTAACTTGCTTGTGAATCTACTTCCTATTTTACGCTTTCCCAGACTGCGCCGCGCTTTGGCTTATCACTCGCGTTGAAAGCCGCAGATTGCCCGCGTGGAATACTCAGGGATTGCCAATGATCTGAGGCGAGATGCTTCGCCAGAAAAACAATTTGTCCAACATGCCCGGCATAATGCGTGAGCTGGCGATTGATGGCGTCTATGACAACCAGCGGCTCATTGCGAATCAGAATGGAACGACTGAGATCATCTGTCGTCAATGAATCCATTACCTCAAATAGAATGCTCCAACCTGACTCCCATTTTGCACGCAGGATTTCTTTTGTTTCGTCCTCTTCGATGAGGAATTCCGAGTCACGATTCCGATCCGGCTTTTCGCCATCAGAAGTCAGGAAATCCGTCCAACGCGAACGCAAATTGCCCGCGATGTGCTTCACGATCAAGGCAAGGCTGTTTGATTCAGTATCCAGCGCCACAAACCAATCGGCATCTGTGACTTGTGCCAGTGCAAGATCAGCCTGTTTTTTCAAAGCACGAAACTGACGGCGTGCATCTTGCAGATAAATTGCCAGCGGGTCATTTCTTTCAGGCATCTTTACTCCAGGCTTGTTTCGGGCAAAGCCCAACTAAACAACATGCCACCAATCGAACAGGCAACATATTGTCGCCCATTCACAGAGTAACTAATAGGCGATGCGTGCGGATCGCCGCCAGTTTGCGTCTTCCAGAGCAATTTGCCGGATTTGGAATTCAAACCCAAAACATAACCATCCACAGTCGTCGCAAATGTTACGCCCCCGGCAGTCGCGAGCAACCCATTGCCTAAGCCGCCCGCATTCAATTTGTAATCCCACATCTTCTTGCCCGTCACCGGATCAAATGCCATGACGCCTCCCCAATCTTTTTCGCCCGGAGGAAAGAACCTGCCGCCCCAGTAAGATTTTGCAACCTCAAACTTTTGATCTTCCTTGATGTAGATGTTTCCCTGTTCTTTGTAGGTCATCAGAAAGTAGCCCGTTTCGGGATCAAATGAAGGCGATTGCCAGTTGGTCGCGCCAGCCAGATTCGGGTAAACAAGCGTGCCTTCGGCAGTCGGCTCTTTGCCTACCATGATCGGTCTTCCCTTTTCATCCAGCCCCTTCGCCCAGTTCTGACGGGCAAAAGGCGTTCCGTATAAAAACTCGCCAGTGGTTCGATCCAGCACATAAAAGAAAGCATTGCGTTGCGCAGTAATCAGCAACTTGCGCATTCTGCCTTTCCACATCATATCCACCAGCATCGGCGTTTCATTCGCGTCCCAATCAAACATATCGTGCGGCATGAATTGAAAATGCCATTTGCGCTTGCCCGTGTTTGGGTCAAGCGCCACAACAGAACAGGTAAACAGGTTATCGCCTTTGCGCACATCGCCATTCAAATCCGGCCCTGGGTTGCCGACCGACCAATACAAGCTATCGGTTGCAGGATCGAACGTGCCTGTTGTCCAGGTGGTTCCTGCGCCTTGTTTCCAGCTATCGCCTGCCCAGGTATCATTGCCAAACTCGCCCGGCCCCGGAATCGTCCAGAAACGCCACAAGCGTTTGCCTGTTGCGGGATCGTACGCGTCAATAAAGCCCCGCACGCCGAATTCGCCGCCACCGATGCCCGTAATAATTTTGTCCTTCAATGCCAGCGGAGCCATGTAGGAAAAATGCCCTTCGGAAGCTTTCGCCATCTCGACCTTCCAAAGCTCACGCCCGGTTTTGGCATCCAGCGCGACAACGTGTGCGTCCGCCGTTGTCAGAAACAATCGCCCATCCAACATCGCAAAGCCGCGATTGGGCGCGCCTTTGACATCGTATTTTGGATCAGCCGGATTGTATTTATATGTCCACAGCGGTTTGCCTGTCGCAGCATCCAGTGCATAGGCAAAATTTGAAGCGGCGGTGGTGTACATTATGCCGTCCACCACCAGCGGGGATGCCTGCAAACCACCATTGCCTTGCGGTTGAAAGACCCAGGCAGTTTGCAATTGCGCAACGTTGCCGAGGTTGATTTGCTTGAGCAGAGAATAATGACGGCCTTCGTAATCACCGTAATAAGTAAACCAATTATGCGGCTCTTTGCGCGAATTAACGATGCGCTCATACGCCAGCCCGCCTTTCATCGGCATCATCGCCGCCTTGCTTAAGTCAGGAGACTTGAGTGATTTCAAATAGGCAATCAAATCGTCCATCTGTTCAGCGTTCAATTTTTGCCCATAATTGGCAGGCATGATTGATTTCTCAGCATACTTAATTTCGGCCAGGTCTTTTTTCCTCAGCAAATGAAACTCTTCCTCACGACTAAATAACGCCAGCAAATAAGAGTCTTCATTACGCCGCAAGCCTCGGATGGTCTTCCCATCTTTGGTTTTCACTTCGACAAAGCTGGGCGTATAGCCTTCCATTGAACCGGGCTTCAAAATGCGCGTCTTTAAATCAGCGACGCTCAGATTGCCAATCGTTGACAGGTCGGGCGCATACCGACTCCCTTGCCCATTGACCATGTGGCAACCGGCGCAATTCGCCTTAAAGACTTGTTCGCCTGTGGCGACATTACCCGTAATTTTTTCAGCGCCGCCTCCGCCCATGACGCGGATGAAGCTCACGAGTTGCCAGACCTCATCGTCCTTCAATCCCATTGCAGGCATCGCGGTGCCGCTCACCCCATTTTTGATCACATCAAACAACTGCGCATCTTCATTGCCGCGCTTGAATGTGCCTTTGTTGACTGCCGGGCCTCGCCCGCCATCGCCTTTTGAGCCGTGACAGCCAGCGCACATTGAATCGTAAATCCGCTTGCCCGCTTCGATAGCTTCAGGCTTTCCTTCAAGGGGATTTTTTGTGCCGGGGCCGTGTTGTGCCAATAACAAGGCAGCAGACGTGCTGACAATAGACAGGACAAGCATTAGCAATTTGATGTTTCTCATGCAATTCCTTTGGGATAGATATTTTTGTGATGATGCGAACTCGCGATGCTCACCAGTTCTGCCAAATTGAAGGCAAGGATAAAGTAACACTAAGTACACGGCTCTGACCACAGCACAGAGGGGTTGAGCGGCTTTACAGGCGATAATCACCAGACGCAGGAATTTTTGATGGGTAGCCCATGGGAATGAATTTTAATATTAGAGTGTGTTTGGGAATTCTGATGGTTTGCGTTTTCTCAAGAGCCCAGTCGTTTACGGCTGGGGGAAAATGCAGGAAAGAGCGAAGAGGGCGCTTTGAGCGTCCTTCTCCGCAGGCTTAAGCCAAGGGAAAAGCCCGATTCAGCGGGCTTTGAGCCTTTGTTTGTGCTCACCCAGCCGTAAGCGAATGTTTTTCCCAACATTGGCAGATTTGCTCGTCCCAACCTGGGCTTTATGATGTAAGACTGGAGGGGGGCGCAAAGTTAACAACTCTGCGTTCCCTGCCCTTTCCTGAAAGGCGTCCATCACGGCACATTTTTGCAACAAGGTTATGGATGATCCGACTGTTTTCTATCATCAATTGACAGTATTAAATGTATTTCAGTGAAGAGCGAAATTTACGGTTGCGTCCTCAGATTTCGTATGGTAATTATTTTCCCGGTTAATGCGAGATAGTGACCTGCATTGATTGCCCACAAAACCTCACGATCAGTTGATTATATGCTTGCTGAGCTTGTCAGGTGATAGCCTGTGCAGACATCAAATGTCGCATGATGGTTTTGGCAAATCCCCCTGATGAGACAGAGTTCTACAATAAATAGAGAATTATCAGTTGTGCTCTCAATTGATTCTTCGACTGAACGTTTCCTCATATATGAATCAATCCCGCAAATGCTTTCTCACAGTCTTGTTCTTCGTCATTTCCGGCTGGTCCATCAATGCACAGGCGCAAATAACTGTCGTTTCGGCAGCGAACTATTCAGGCACCGTCACAGCACCAGAAGAGATTGTCTCGGGATTTGGGACGAATCTGGCTTCGGCAACAGCGGCTGCAATAAGCCTTCCCTTGCCGAAGACGCTCAACGGCGTAACAGTAAAAGTACGCGACAGTGCAGGCACAGAACGAATGGCGGCACTCTTTTACGTTTCGCCGACGCAAATCAATTTTCAGATTCCTGCGGGTACGGCGATTGGTACAGCCAGCATCACGGTGACGAATGGCGGCGTCACAATCACGGGGACAACGACGATTGCACGAACAGCCCCCGGAGTCTTTTCGGCAGATTCGACAGGAAATGGATATGCCGCTGCACAAGCACTCAGGCAACGCGCCGATAATTCGCAGGCGATGCAGGAAGTCGTGCAATACGACAGCATCAACCGAAAATTCGTAGGCAAACCGATTGACCTGACAATTCCCAATGAACAAATGTTCTTGCAACTCTATGGCACAGGAATTCGCCAACGCACGGATCTGGCAAATGTGACCGCCACGATTGGTGGGCAAAAAGTTGATGTGTTGTTCGCAGGCACCCAGGGTGGATATGAAGGTTTGGATCAAATCAACCTGACTGTGCCTCGCACCTTACCGAATGGCGAACTCGATGTGGTACTGAAAGTGGATGGAGTCACAGCCAACACTGTCAAGATTTTCGTTACCGCGCCGGCTACAACTGAAGCTACGACGTATCTGGCAATGTTGCGTCCAGAAGGAAGTGTCACGTCGCCTGCCTCTGGAGCGTCTGTACTACGCCTGAGTGCTGATGAAAAATCCGCCTCCGTTACCTTCAACTATTCAAACCTGACGACGCCAACCACTAGCGGCCACATCCACGGCCCGGCTGATCCGGGTCAAAGTGGAGGCATTCTCTTTGATCTGGATACGGCTCCCAAACAAGCAGATGGCTCCTTTGTTTGGACATTTACGCAAGTCGGGGCAACTACAGCGGCGCAAATTGTGCAGGCGCTCAAAGCCGGGCGTTTGTATATCAATATCCATTCCTCGCGCTATCCGTCGGGCGAAATTCGCGGGCATTACGGGATCATCAACGGCACCCAAACATTTACGCCGCCCCCTGCCCCTCCTGCTTTGCCATCGGGGAAACCCACCGCCAATGATGCCGCACGCTTTCTCACGCAGGCAACCTTTGGCCCCAAAATGGCGGACATCACATCGTTACAAACCAAAGGATTTGACACGTGGTTGAATGAACAATTTGCGATGTCAACGGTGTCGCATCTGGCATATGTGGATAAGCTGGTACAGGACAATCCGGGCAAGAGTTTTTACGATGAGGCGATGATGGAAACGTTTTGGGATCAGGCTGTGAAGGGCAATGATCAGCTTCGCCAACGTGTTTCATTCGCGCTCAGCGAATTCTTTGTTGTTTCGTTCAACTCGAACTTATCGGGCGAATTTTATGCGATGGCCAGCTATGCGGATATGCTGAATAAAAATGCTTTCGGCAACTTCCGACAGTTGTTGCAGGATGTGACGCTGCATCCGGCAATGGGGCGATACCTGGATCATTTGCAAAATGACAAAGAAGACACTGTCACGGGCCGCCAGCCCAATGAAAACTATGCCCGCGAAGTCCTGCAACTCTTTTCCGTCGGCTTGTACCAACTGCATCCCGATGGCAGCCTAAAACTGGGGACAAACGGGCTGCCGATGGAAACGTATGATCAAAATGTCGTCAAAGGCTTTGCTCATGTTTTTACGGGCTGGAGCTATGGCACATTTACGAAAACTGAAAACAATTGGAAGTGGCCTCCGGTTTGGAACAACGGTTCACAATTCTGGCGTGTGCCGATGGAAGTGTGGCCAAATCACCATTCCACATTGGCAAAACCCTTGATGAACGGGGTAACACTGTCCGCAGGACAAACGCCAGACAAGGATTTGAAAGATGCGCTCGACAACATTTTCAATCATCCGAATGTTGGGCCGTTTGTCGCGCGCCAATTGATTCAACGGCTGGTCACCAGCAATCCCAGTCCGGCGTATGTCTATCGCGTAGCCCAGAAATTCAACGACAACGGCAGCGGCGTGCGCGGCGATATGAAAGCCGTCATCAAAGCCATTTTGCTGGATTACGAAGCACGCAGCACCGATGTCTTAGCCAATCAAGGCTACGGCAAATTGCGCGAACCCATTGTCCGCTTGGCGCAACTGTTCCGCGCGTTCAACTATTCGTGCCCGTGCAACAAAATCGCGGTGTACTGGATGGACAGCCCCGTCCACGCCATAGGCCAAAACCCGTATCGCGCGCCAACGGTCTTCAATTTTTTCGAGCCGAACTACAGCCATCCGGGACACGTGGCGACCGCCGGATTACATTCACCTGAATTCCAGATCACGACTGAGGTTTCAATTACAGGGATGTCAAATTTTATGCGGTACGTTGTCTTTTCCGGCTTCAAATGGGACGAGACAAAACCACTCACGCCGGACTATTCCGCCGTTTCACCGCTCGCAGCCAATCCATCGCAATTGGCAGATCATCTGAACTTACTTTTGATGTCAGGCCAGATGTCGGCGGCCATGAAAACGACGATTGTCAATGAACTCACGAAAATGTCTTCGGACTTAACTGAACGCACCAAAGAAGCGGTTCACATCATCGTGACTTCACCGGAATATGTAATTCAGAAATAAATCAGCAGGAAGAATACGAATGTCTGTCACACGAAGAAATTTTCTGCAACAAACCATCTGCGCAGGGCTAGGGACAACTGGGGCCTTGAACTTACTCGGCAACCTAACCACCACAGCAGCGGCAATTCCAAGCTTCCAGATCGGCGATTACAAAGCACTGGTCTGTATTTTCATGTTCGGCGGAAATGATGGGTCGAATACTGTGCTGCCGTATTCACAAAGCGACTACAATGCCTATGCCACGGCACGCACGAATTTGGCGCTCCCGCGCACAGAACTGCTGCCGATCACACCGTTGACCAGCGATGGGCGTAATTTCGCGTTGCATCCGAACCTGCCTGAATTGCAATCCCTTTTTGCACAAAAGAAACTAGCGGTGCTTGCCAATGTTGGCCCGCTACTGGCACCAACAACACGCATGCAGTATCAACAACGCTCCGTGCCACTGCCACCACAGTTATTTTCGCATAGCGATCAGCAAACGCATTGGCAAACGGCGTGGCCAGAGGAGGTGCCAAAGACAGGCTGGGGTGGGCGTCTGGCAGACGTCATCAATACGGCCAACACCAATGCCAGGATTTCCATGTCTGTTTCACTGAAAGGGTCGAATCTATTTCAGGTGGGCAACAATATTTTCCCGCAGATGATTTCTTCGGACGGAACAGTGAAGCTTTGGTATTACAACGAAGCGTGGAATTATCCGGGTACGAATCTGACCAAAGCCATCCTGCAACAAAACAACACCAATGTTTTCGAGAAGGAATATCGAGACATGTTCAAGAATTCCATCGAGAATGAAAAATTGTTGAGCGCAGCGTTGGCACAAGCGCCTGTCACAACTACGGTGTTCCCCAACAACGATCTGGCCAAGCAATTAAAAATGGTGGCCAAGCTGATTTCTGTTCGGAACCAGTTAGGGCTCAGCCGACAGGTCTTTTTCTGCACGATTGACGGCTTCGACACACACGGCGAGCAGTTGGCAACACACGCGTCGCTGTTAACGCAACTGAGCCAAGCTCTGAATGCTTTCTATCAGACGACCGTTGAATTGGGAGTTGCCCAAAACGTTACCACCTTCACGGCCTCAGATTTTGGCCGCACCTACAAGAGCAACGGCAAAGGCTCCGATCATGGCTGGGGCAACCATCAATTCGTGCTGGGTGGTGCGGTCAAAGGCGGAGACATCTATGGCAAGATTCCGGCGCTGGAAATCAACGGCCCGGACGACACCAGCGAAGGGCGATGGATTCCGACAATTGCAACGGATGAGTACGCATCCACCCTCGCGACATGGTTTGGCGTCAACGCAGGAGAGCTGACAACGATCCTGCCCAATATCGGCAGGTTTGCGCGGACGAATCTAGGATTTATGAATTAGTGCAAAGGAAAACAATTTACGACTTATCCTCTGAAGAAAACCAAGACTCATTGATCAACTGAATCGTTGAACGTGGCGGAGGCAAGGGCGGAAACTCTATACCGTTGTAAATTTCGCTGAGTGGCAATTGACAGTTTAGTGAGCCAATTGTCAGCGCGCTTTCCAGCCCAGCCGCTCGAACATAACGCCAACCGCCATCTGGCAACAAAATGTAGTGTTCGATTTGTGCGCGATCCTGTTCAACCAACAAGTAATCCGTAAGCGAGGGAAGTTGTTGATAACAACTCCACTTTTCACCCCGATCATACGCAGCCGTCGCAGGCGACAGCACTTCAAAAATCACGCGCGGGTTCAGAAGCAACGCATGATGCTTGGCGTGATAGTTTGGCTCGCCACACACAATCGTCAGGTCGGCGTACGTATTCAAATCCGCCGCTTCAATCCGAATCTTTTGATCAGAGGAATAGCCGCGACACTGGCTACTGAGTTGCCGTCCAACCATCATCGCCAGCGTAAAGCAAATCTGATTGTGAACAGGGCTAGCTCCTGCCATGGCAAAAATCTGCCCGTTCCAGAATTCGTGCTTGTCTGCGCTTTGCTCTTCAAAGGCGAGATAGTCTTCCAACGTAAATTGAGGTAATGCTAATGTTGCTCCCATCGTAGATAATCCTCTTTCAAGCAAGAGCAGTCTTGTTACTTTACGCGTGTAAAAAATATGACAAGAGCTACGGGCTTTTCAAAGACTGTACAACCCGAAAACCAATCTTGTCATCATCTTCGCCTGTATAACGAATAGCAGATCGGCAGAAGGACTCATAATTAAACCAGGAACCCCCTCGTAAGACATGGTCTTTACCAGTTTTTGGCCCTGTTGGGTTTTCCTGTGGCGTTTTAGGGTAGGGACCATACCAATCCCGGCACCATTCCAGCACATTGCCATGCATATCAAATAAACCAAACCGATTCGGTTGTTTTTGGCCTACTGGATGGGGCCGATTTTTGTTGAGAGATAACCGCTCACGGTATTTCGCTAACTCTCTGTTAACCTTTTTCCAGATATCCAAGGCATCAATGGGGACGCTCCCTGAATTATTCCCATACCAGGCCATCTTGTCTAAGTCTCCTGCGTGTGCCTCTTTGGTTCTTGCACGACAAGCGTATTCCCATTCTGCTTCCGTTGGTAATTGATAGTCTCTCTTACTGCTTTGGCTAAGTATCTTACAAAATCTTTGCGCATCATCCCAAGAGACAGCGTAAACTGGATAATTGCTCCCCTCTGCTGGCATAGGTTTTCCCGTATTGTTTTTTTCCCATTGATCTCGCGCTGTAATTCCCATCACAGCTTGCCATTGTTCTTGAGTGATTTCGAATTTTCCAATAGCGAATGACGAAACCGTAACCCGGTGTGGGGTTTCATCACCAATCCAGCCTTCTTTTTCTGGCGCACCCATTGTGAAGCTTCCGCCCGGTAAATTAACCATCTCTAGTTTTACTCCATTACTTAGGTTTTCAGTGAATGTAGGCAATGACGATGGTGGGCGAGAAGTAGACGGCGATGGCAATGGAGTAGGAGCTAGAGAGGAAATGACTTTAGGTGCGGCGGAGTCCTCCTTAGTTGGAGATATATCCTTCAGTATCCCGTATTGTTTCATCAACACACCTACGAGGATAAGTAATAAAACAAGGCCCCCCAACACAGTTATGGCTTTGACAATCGGGGGGAGAAACATGGGGGAGATTTCGTTATGCCCATAGTCTTGTCGGTGGAGAGGTTGATGTCTGTACATTTCGGGTGCGTTCGATTTTGCCCTTGGTATACTCGCACCCATTGGAGATGCCATTTCTCCTGTATGGAGAGGGGCTTTGCCTATCCTTTTTGCTCCTTTTCTTAAGGCGCGGAGTAATTTACTCCACTCCTCTTCTGCTTCATTGCCAAACAAGTCTACAGTGTGGAGTGATTTAAGTTGATCTGGTATTTCGCATTCGTTTAAGCGGACGGGAATAATATAGAGGTCAGTCGCCAGCTTTTCTTCGCGTGCATCCAAAGCCGTATTGATTTCGCGTTGAAGAAAACTGCGTTTTGCAACCGACTGTGAAGACAGGCAGATAATAAAGAAATCAGACTTACGGATCACCTGTTGTATGACTACGGCAAATACTTCGCCAGGGAGCAAATCCACCTTATCTATCCAAGGTCTGTAGCCCTCTGCTTCTAGCCGAGCATGCAGAGATCTGACAGCGCGATAATCTTCATGCGCATAGCTGAGGAAGATACGAATTGGTTCCATAATCGTTCTTAAATTGTTTTGCGGATTGCTGAATTAGCGAAGGCGCAGTGTAGCGCAGGAGCATTACTGCGGACAAGATGATTGTCTGACGACGGCGGTGCAGTACAGGGAGCAGTAGCGACCTGATTTGATGCCTCTACCCGGTCGCTACCGCTCTCTGTACTGTACCGATGCGGGAGCTTTCAACTGCTGATCCGCAAACTCCAGGAATGCATGCCAATCTTCAGCAATCGTCGAATGCTTGCCGTTGCGATAGAAAAAGCCGATCCGACTTTTTATCGGCTTTCCTGGTTCCGGCATTTGCGTGGCCTGCAATCCTTCGACGCCTAAAAACTGATAGACCTTGCTCGCCGCTTGCAACATTGCGAACTGTCCCGCCGGATTCGACCACGTATCTTCCACCGCACAACTGAACAGCACAGGACGCGGAGCCATCAACGCGACGAGGCAATGTTAATCGAAAGGCAGGCGCGCAGGATTGTCGCTGAACAACGGAAATGTGTCATTGAACCAATGCGGGAAGCGGTCGTTGATGGCTTTGACGGATTCGCCGACCGTACCGCGATTCGGCGAGGTGCCGCCCATTCCAGCTTGATGCGGAAACACGAGCGCGGCGCGTTCATCCATCGCGGCGGCAAACATCGCGGCTTTGCCCATCCGCGAATGACCGAAAAGCGCAATACGATTCTTGTCAATCGCCTTGTCCGTGACCAGATAATCCAGCACGCGATGAAAGCCCCACGCCCACGCGGCGACATTGCCCCACGATGTTTCTTTCGTCGCGTTCGCAGCCGCAAAGTGTGGGAAGACGCCGCGCGTGAAATCCGGCGTGTCGGGCGCAAGGTCGCCGTTGTAAAAGGCGACGACCGCGTAACCGCGCGCGATGGCGTCGGCGATGCCCCATTCGCTGTCAATGCCTTTGCCGCGTGAAGCTTCGGTCGCGCGATTGTTAACGACGCCGGGACAGTATTGCGTGGTCGGAACCCAATTCGGATTCAGGCTAACGCGCGGATCATTGAGCACGGTGTGATTGCCGCAAAAGTTGAGGCCGAGAATTGCAGGCACAGGCGCTTTGACAGCGTTCGGCGTAATAATGAGCACGTTGATTTTGGGTGCGCCGGGCTTTCCCAGATCAATTTCGACTTCTTTCATCGTGGCCTTGCCGCCGAAAAAATCGGGATACGACTTGCCCACTGTTACACGAATTTTGGGGGCTGGCGGCAAGTAACCGTACATATAATGCTGGAATAGCGCCTTCAATTCTGGCCGCCGTTCTTTGTTCCACTGTGCGCGGGTCGTGACGCGTTTGCCATTTAGCATCACCAGCGGATCGGGCAATTCTTTGTGTTCAGGCAAGTCAGAAAATGAAGGGAAAGTTTTTTGCAGGGCAATCGCGGATGAGAACAGAAAAAGGATAGCGAGAGACAGTGAAGTAATTTTCATGACGAATGTTTTATGGATTTTTGACCAAATGCCGATCCATCCAATCGCTTATGATGCGGCGCATTTCGGGTAGTTCTTCGTGGCCACAATCAAACAATTCGATCCGGCAATCCTCGGCCTTACCGTATTTCTCATACAGCGGCATTAAATGATCACGGACGCGTTCAACTCCGGCGGGCGGCGTGAGCAAATCTTTACTCCCATTCAGACTGACATGCGCACGTGGCACGATCAGTTCATTGATTTGGGCGGTCGAAAAATGTTTGAGCAGGCTTGGCACGTAGTAATAAATTCCGTGGCCTTTCAGATTGTTGATTTTCATCAGCTCTTCATAATCCGTCAGGCAACACAAATCCACACAGAGTTTGATGCGCGGATCAAGTGCTGCTAACCACCAGGCCTTGGTCGCGCCCATCGAAAGGCCAAAAGCGCCAACACGACTAGCATCCACTTCAGGCCGACTAACCAAATAATCTACAGCGCGAAACTCATCAAACATCATCATTCCGTAGAGCACCTGCCCGTGCCAGATCATTTTCTTGAAGGCATCCATTTCGCCCTGGCTGCCATTTTCAGCGTGTTTTCGTTCGCCAAAACACCAGCTATCAATTGCCAATGTGACGATGCCTTTTTCAGCCAGCACAGGCGCATAGGCAGGCAATACTTTTTGCCCGGTGAGCAATTCTTTTTTACCGACAGGATAGGTTCCACCGTGCCAGTGAATGTAAAGCAGCCCCGGTGCCTTCTTTTGCCTGCGTTCAGGAATCAGCATTAAGGCAGGCACAGGTTCGAGGCCGTTGAGATCAAGCTCCAAATGTTCCAACGTGTAGCCGTCGCCTTTTTCAGTGTGACGCAATTTCGCGGGTTTCGGCTTATGTTGCCAAGGCAAATCGCCGAGCAACGCCCACAGCTCGCGCCGCCGCTTTTGCTGGTAGCGGCTGAATTCTGCTTTTGAGTTGAAGCTTTGTGCAAGCGTTGAAGCAGTCATGGATAAGCCAGTTGTCCCCAAGGCTGATTGCAGCAAAAATTCGCGGCGTTCCAGTTCAAGGTTTTCAGTCATGCATTACTCCAAATGAAAAACTTCCGTTAAATCTTTGGTGGTGGGGCTGCTGTCTTCATTCGTAATCATCAAGTCCTGCATCTGATTCCACCACCGCTGGCAGACTTCAGTGTGTGCGATGTGGTTCCACAATGCCTCGGATTCACATTCAGCGTAGGCAAATAAGATGTCAGTCTCAGAGTCTAAAAAAATTGAATAGTTCAGAACACCATATTGTTTGAGCGTAGCTTGTAATTCTGGCCAGATCGGGTTGTGACGACGTTGGTATTCCGCCTGAAATCCGGGCAGCAATTTCATCACAAATGCTTTGCGTATCATTGTTGTAGCGAACCTTTAGTTTGATGAGATGTGAATTTTCACGTCACCGTGAATGCGCCGCTCAGCATAAGAGGAAAAAGCCTCAGGTGCAATCCGGGGGTGGCCGTCTACGCCAGAAAGTGTTGTGGAATTTTCCTCAATCAATAGAAAGGTCTACAATTTGCTTGTAAGAAAAACCGAGGAGGTAACTATGAAAATCTTACTAGCAGTGGATGGCTCAACTGGCAGCGATGCGGCAACCCAACAAATCCTTTCACGCCCCTGGCCGGAGGGCAGCGAAGTAAAAATTATCTCTGTCGCAGAATTACTCACAACCGTCACACCAGAAAACTTCTGGGTGCCAGCCAATTATTATCTGAAGCTGGAACAATCGCTTCAGGAACAGGCACGCACCGCAATTGAACGTGCTGAAGCCCGATTCAAGGAAGCTAATAGCCCCTTGAAAGTAAGCACAGAAATTATCAATGGTGTGGCCAAAGATGTCATCGTTGAAGAGGCTGAACGGTGGGGCGCAGATATGATTGTGCTCGGCTCGCACGGCTATCGGGGGTTGAAAAAACTCTGGTACGGTTCTGTTTCGCAAGCTGTCGCTGCCCACGCGCATTGCTCCGTCGAAATCGTGCGGACACACACAGCAGAACAAGGAGTCGCCGCATGAAAATCGAAGATATTCTGGTTCCAACTGATTTTTCGCCCAACTCACTGCGAGCGTTTGAGTATGCACTTTCCCTGATCGAACCGGGAGGTGAGCTTTATCTCTTGCACGTCATTGATGCTGATTTCATTGCCCGCCTAAGTCACGAAGGCTTTGGCGAGATTGATGCCGCCATTGACCGGATGCGCCACAAGGCCGAAGCGCAGTTGCAGGAAATGGTCAACGAGCACAAAGAATCCGGCATCCACCTGGAATCTATGGTTGTTGTGGGAAAACCTTTTGCCGAGATATTACGCGTCGCGGATGATTTGGATTTCAGTATGATCGTACTCGGCACGCGGGGACAACGCGGAAGCACAATTGATGAATTGCTGTTTGGATCAACAGCAGAGAAAATTTTACGAGCCACACCGATTCCCGTGGTTTGCGTGCCGCCAAATTGGGCAACCAAAGGCTAAGGAGTTGGGGGTTACAGTCAAACGAATTGTCCTGCGGCGTGAGCGGATGCCCAGGCCCATTGGAAATTGTATCCCCCCAGGTGCCCGGTTACATCAACGACTTCGCCAATGAAATAGAGTCCGGGAATATTGCGAGCTTCCATTGTTTGCGAAGATAATTCTTTCGTGTCTACGCCACCGACTGTGACCTCAGCTTTCGCATAGCCTTCGGTGCCGCTGGGCGTAATTTGCCAATGATGCAATTTTTCAGACAAGCGATGGATTTCTTTCGGGCTGTACTGTCGCAACGGTTTTGTTTCTGCCTGTAATGTCGCCCAGGCTCTGGCAAAGCGCTGAGGTAAAAAATTGCTGAGCCAGGTGGCAAAATTCATTTGCGAGGATAATTCTGCCTGCAATAATTTTTCAGCGTTTTCATCCGGGAGCAAGTTCACATGGATTGCCTGCCCAGCCTGCCAGTAGGAAGAGATTTGCAGGATTGCCGGGCCACTCAAGCCGCGATGGGTAAACAAAATATTTTCACGAAAGCTGCGCTTCCCCACCGAAACAAGGGCATCCACTGAAATTCCACTTAATTCACCGAGCGTTTGCAGGTCTTTGGGATAAAGTGTGAACGGCACCAGCGCCGCACGCGTAGCAATGACATTCAGCCCGAATTGCCGGGCAATTCGATAACCGAAATCAGTCGCTCCCATTTTAGGAATCGAGACCCCACCCGTCGCAATCACCAATGAATCAGCGGTGAATGTCCCCAGATTAGTCACGACGCTGAAACCAAGGTCTTTCTCAACTCGCTTCACTTCACAATTGGTTTTGATGACGATTTGCCCATCAGCACATTCACGCAATAACAAATCTACGATCTCACGCGCACTGCCGTCGCAGAATAACTGCCCCAGTTTCTTTTCGTGAAAGGCAATTCCCTGCTTTTTGACCAGGGCAATGAAATCGTTCGGCGTGAAGCGGGCCAGCGCTGATTTGGCAAAGTTCGGATTCTGGGAAAGGTAGTTTTCAGGGCGTGTATGAAGGTTGGTAAAATTACAACGCCCGCCCCCGCTGATCAAAATCTTCTTGCCGACTTTTTCTGCATGCTCCAGCACAAGAACCTTGCGCCCGCGCTTTCCGGCTATGCCTGCACAAAAAAGTCCGGCAGCACCGCCACCAATGAGAATGACGTCAAATTTCATTAGTACGTCGCCCGTCCACCGGTCATATCAAATGTGAATCCTGTCGTAAAACTGGCCTTGGGTGAGACGATATAGGCAGCAAGGTTGGCAATTTCTTCGAGCGTCCCACATCGTTTCATTGGGATTTTATCGGTCATGTATTTCACTTGTTCTTCTGGCAATGCATCTACCATCGCGGTACGAATCACTGCCGGAGCAAGCGCGTTAACAGTGATTCCCGTTTCTGCATATTCCTTGCCTTGCACTTTGGTCAACCCCACCACAGCAGCTTTCGAGGCTGAATAAGCCAGCATCCCAGCGTTCCCTTCCTTGCCCGCAATCGAAGCAATGTGAAGAATGCGCCCGTAATTCTGCTTGAGCATAAAAGGCAAGACGGCACGCGAAGTCAGGAAGCACCCGTTGACATTTACCGCAAAGACAAATTTGAAGTTCTCAAAATCCACCTCGTGTGTTTTGACATTGGTCGCCCCTGTAGTTCCAGCACTGTTGATAAGAATATCTATGCGCCCGAATTTCTTCGCAATTTTATTCACTACCTCTTTGACCTGTGCTTCGTCCGTGACATCCAGTTGATACCCAGCGGCTTTTTCGCCAAGCAGTCTGGCGGCTTTTTGCACAGCAGCTTTTTGTAAATCTACCAGCGCGACAGATGCGCCTTGATTGACCAGCAGTTTGGCGATGGCAAACCCAATCCCATTGGCTCCACCGGTAATAATTACGACCTGATTTTCAAAATCCATGCTCATTTTTTATTGATTCCTTATTATTGATAATTACTGCGCAGCATTGGCTGCTACTTTTGGCTGAACATCTTACTTACCAGATTCTTCACCCCTGCTCGAATGGCAGCTTCTGATTCCGCCCAATACGGCCCTTCGGTTTCGTACCCGCCTTCTGGCATCATTCGTTTGACGGGGATGTAACCAACGTCGCCCGCCCCATAGCCCAAGACAAAAACCTTTTTGCCCAATGAAGCCAAATCCTGCTCAATGCCCAAGCCGTATTCAATCACAGGCTCGCCCGGCAAAGAGATAAAGAGGAACTCTCCAATAGCCAATGTGCGGATCGGAAAAATAATCTTTCCCTTCTCAATGCGATCTCGTCTGAGAGCGCTGGGATTTTTCAATTTTTCTGGATCGGCAGCAAGGTGCAACGTATCGGCAGCTGCAAAAATCTTCAAGTCCCGTGAGCGCCTCTGCAACTGTTCACTGACGCGCAATGCGACTGAAACCTGCACGGCTTCAGCACCTAAAGACCAGGCGGCCCAGGTCATATCCGCTTCGCTGCCGTTTCGCCATCCGGTTGAAAGAGGCGGCAGGTTCGCACGCAAATCGCCAGCACATCCCTGCAAATACATTGCCGTTGTTCGGCCATTGAAAGCACGTTCGACAAATGATTTTGCCAAGCCAGGAAAATCAGCACTGATCTGTTTATTGGCATCTCGAAAAACGTTGGCATGGCATGCAGCGTTCTTCACCAGTGCCAAAGGTTCAATGCTGTCGTCTGCATCAATGCGCAGAATTTTCACCCGCTTATCATTTGGGCCACTGGGATTCAGTCCAATAACCGATTTCCCTTCGGCATTGATCGCTCGCCGATTGATATTGAAATCAATCGCACCTTCGCCATATCCAAGGCTGACTGGTTTTCGGCGATCCACGGCAACCTGTACAGCTTGGACAACACGGCTGATCACGGTTTGCCTGTAGCTTGCATCCGTGCTCAGCCACGGCGCAGCGTGCGTATGCGAAGCATTGAAAACAATGTGAGTAGCCGGAATGTTTGTGACTTTCGTAATCGCGCGCAACAAATCATCGCCATCCGCCTGTAAAAGTTGAATCGAATCAAACGAAAGGATTGCAGCTTTGCTCCTGCCATCATCAAACACCACCGCAACAACCTTCAGCGGATCGTGGATGTCGGTCGAGCCACCCGTTCTTCCGACATAGCCAGCCAGCGGAATACCCACCGCAGGGGTAATATCAGCTTCAGCGACACCAACTTTGAGAGCGGTTAACGGAACCTTATTCCAATCGCCATTTGATGGTTGCGACCGCAATGGTAACGGTGCCATCAACACCAAAAGAAGTGAGAGACAGTTACGGGAAAGTGTTTTCATTGCTACCTGATTTCAGTCGAGCCTGAGAGCTTTTCCTCTGCATTCAGATGGAATTATTTTGCTTGCTGTTACCGCAATAAAGTGCAGATTCATCGTAGCGAGCCTATTTCATCGGATCAAGATCGGTGTGGATTTTTATGTAAAAAAGCTTAGTTTGCCTCTTGACAATGGTCAAACCAGTGCGTACCATTCGCCGCGTCTGACACTGCGTTAGCAGTAACATACGCAAAACCCTTAAGACAATATTTAGTAGATCGAAGCCGATTCTCACAAGTGGATTTGGCTCTCCCAAGAAGTACTGTTGTGTTAGCCCCCAAAATCTTTGCAATTGATTTTAAGCCGCGTCTCCATCCGAGTCTACTCGCTGATGAGGGCGCGGCTTTTAGCTTTTATCCCGTAGTATCAAACCCGAGTGAATTTCGTATTAGCAGTGCCCCGCAAGCCCCCGAATCAACCGCATCAGTTCGATGCCAAGGCGAAGGTCGTTCATCAATGAGCGAGCGGGACGTTGTATGTATTAACCCCGACGAGTCTTCAATGACTAATTCCGAACTCGTCATCGCCAACGTCAGGAGGTATCACCCATGGCAGAAAAAAAACAAGGTAAAGTAAAATGGTTCAATAACAGCAAAGGCTATGGCTTTATTGTTCACCCAGAAAGTAATGAAGATATTTTTGTCCATTACTCTGCAATTCAGGGGAATGGTTACAAAACGCTCAATGAAGGCCAAGTCGTCGAATTTGAACTGGTGCAAGGCCCGAAAGGCCATCAGGCTGAACAAGTCAATAAAGTTTAGCTTGTAACGTCCCCCAAAATCTTCTCTGAAAGTGCCTTGTTCAGTGCAAACTGAGCAAGGCATTTTTATTGCCTGTGTGGTAGACTGCGCCCTTGCTTCACATATCTCAATCGTAATTTCTTAGACAATTCATGCTGAACCTTTACAACACGCTCACCGCCCAAGTTGAAGAATTTCATCCGCTCGATAACAAACATGTGCGCATGTATGTTTGCGGCCCGACCGTTTACGACTATGCCCATATCGGCAACTTTCGCACTTTTGTCTTTGCTGATTTGTTGCGGCGGTATTTGAAATTCAAGGGCTACGAACTGACGCACGTCATGAACATCACGGACATCGAAGACAAGATCATCAAGCGTGCGAATGAAGATGGCGCAGACTTCCGTGAATTCACGACCAAATACATCAACTTGTTTTTTGAAGATTGGGATGCGCTCGGACTCGAACGCCCGGAGCAAATTATCCGCGCCACAGATTGCATTGACGATATGGTTGCGATCATCAAACGTCTGGAAGCAAATGGCCTGACCTATAACTCTGACGGCTCAACGTACTATCGCATTGCCGGATTTAACGGCTACGGCAAACTTTCCAAAATCAATTTTGAAGGCAACATCGCAGGCGGCAGCGACCGCGTAGATGCTGACGAATACGAAAAAGAAAACGTCCGCGATTTCGTGTTGTGGAAAGCGGCCAAGCCCGGCGAACCATCGTGGGAAACCGAAATCGGTGCTGGCCGCCCCGGCTGGCACATCGAATGTTCGGCGATGTCCATGAAAGCGCTCGGCGAAACCTTCGACATTCACGCTGGCGGCATTGATCTGGTGTTCCCACATCACGAAAACGAAATTGCACAAAGCGAAGGCGCGACGGGCAAGCCATTCGTCAAATATTGGGTTCACTCAGAATTTCTGCTCGCAGAAGGCGAGAAAATGTCGAAGTCCAAAGGAAATTACTACACCGTGCGTGGGTTGGTTGATCAGGGATTTTCGCATCGCGCGATTCGCTACATGCTGCTGTCAGCGCAACACCTGAAACAGTTCAATTTCACGATGGAAGGATTACGCGGGGCAGAAAGTACTGTCGCCCGCCTGAAAGATTTTCGCCTGCGTCTCGGCGAAGCAAAATGCAATCCCGGCTCGAATCCGGCGATGCCCGTTTTAAGCAAACGCGCACAGCAACGCTTTGAAGCCGCGCTTGACGATGATTTGAATGTCGCCGAAGCCTTAGCTGCCATCCACGATTTCGTGCGCGAAGTGAACATCGCCTTAGCTGACGGTACGCTGAAAGCCGATAACCAAACCGAGATGCTCAAGGTCGTAGCAAAATTCGATTCCGTCTTCAACATCTTCGGCGAAGCGAAGCAGGAAATGTTGGATGATGAGATTCAGGCGTTAGTGGATGAACGTCAGGCCGCGCGCAAAGCAAAGAACTTCGCCCGCTCGGATGAGATTCGCAATCTCCTCGCCGAAAAAGGCATCGTGCTCGAAGACACGAAAGACGGGATGCGCTGGAAACGGAAATAACCAACAGCAGAGCAATCTGGCAGATTGCTCCACTTCCTTAGCCCAGCATTTTCTGCAATGCCGGATAATCCACTTTTGCATTGTGGCGTTTATCTACGGGAATGCGCTTCACAACCTGCACCGCATCAAGCGCCGCCCACGTTAGAACTTCCCGTATTTGCGTCAAAACTGATTGTTCGCGCGATTCCAACTCCAGCACTAAGATGCGTTGCCCATTCCGCGTAGCCAACGCGGCACGCCGCACGGTCGGAAAATTCATCGCCGCACATTCGACCGCAAAGGGATACAACGTGCCGCGCCCATCGGTAATTTTCGCACTGCAACGCCCCAGCAACCACAACCGCCCCATTGCATCCAAATAGCCCGCGTCGCCTGTGCGATGCCACACCTGCCCATCCACACGAAACTTGGTTTCTTCGTCTCCGATTCCGTGCAAATAGCCGGGCAAAACGTGTGCGCCGCTGACCACGATTTCGCCCGGTTCATTTATGGACAAATCCATCTGATCAAATTCCGCCTGCGCCATCGTCGAAATCGGAGTTCCCCATTGATCGCGTACGATTCGGAGTTGGATTTCCGGCACGGGCTTCCCTGCCAGCAATCCACGGCCTTCGCGCATTGCCTGCCAATCGGCGTCCGTGATTTCGTCGCGCGTGATTTCTGCGATTGGCTCAGCCTCGGTCGAACCGTACACCGCAACGATTTTGGCGTGCGGCGCAATGCGTTGAAGCTTGTCGAGAAGGCGGGGAAAGACGGGCGCGCCTCCGGTAAAAATTTTCTGAAAGCTCAAAAGATGGATTCCCTGTTGCAAACAATAATCAGCAACTCGTTCCAGAAAAGCCGGAGACGCAGCCGTGCTGATTGGTTTCATCGCCTGGATTCGACGCACAACAGGCACAGGATCAATGATGCCTGGAAAACGCAAATCGGGGCCGGGAATCACGCTGAAAACGCCTGACGCCAGATTTGCCAGCACAAAAATCGGCAGCGTCGTCAAATCTATGTCACCCGGCGTGAGTCCGAGATTTTGTTGCAGCACACGATGCTGAGCCAATAAAAATCCGTGCGTGCGCAGCGCTGCTTTCGGTTGCCCGGTGCTGCCGCTCGTAAATGTCAGCAATGCTGGGTGCGTGTCTTCAACGGCTACGATGGGCGCTTTTTCTCCGGGCACCAATCCAAACTTTGCTTTTTGTTTAGCCTGCTGTTTCGCGTTTTTCCTGGCTGCCCATCGAATCGCTTGAGCCTCGTTTTTTGGAGCCAAACGAATAGAAATCTCCGGGCGAATTTTCCACCCAATCCATTGGCCTAAAAATAAAGATAGTTCCGCCCATTCGGGCAATTTCCATTGAAGCAATTTTGCGCCGGGCAGAGGGAACCCGATGACGAATTTATGCCGGACGCGACGCAGGGCAGATGACACGAGGCGCAGCAGATGGGCCTTGGGGCTGGCGATTAGAGCTTGTGGGGGATGAATTTCACAGCAGCGCTCAATGTGTTCTTTGCCCGCCGAAGGATCAAGAAACATCGCCACCAATCCAAGCTGAAAGATTGCGACCAGCACCGCGTACAATTCCACCGACATCGGATAGAAAACCAATACGGCGTCTCCCTGCTTCAAGCCTGCTTGTTGAAGCTGCGCCGCAATCCGCGCCGCTTTGCCTTCAAGCCCACTTCCTGTCACGCCACTGCCAGTGTATTTGCGAAATGCAAAAAGCGCATCCCGACCGCCGTGTTGTGCAGCCGTGTTTTGTAAAAGCGATGCAATGTTCATAACGCCCTGGCCAATAAACTATACCTGCGCATCGGGCGCGAATAATGCTGGCTGATCCGGCGCGATTTGTTTGTTTCGTGCATGAGCGCATGAATCGCTCGTTTGTATCCCCGCGCAGCCGCGATTTCGTGACTGCGAGCAACCATCAAACTGCCAAGCCCGGCAAATTGTTGCTCCGGCAAAACCGCGACGGTTTTGATGATGAAAGTGTCAATCAATACTTGCAGCACATTCGGCACAGCGAATAAATAACCAATCAGTCGGCCACGCTGTTCGGCCATTAGAACAAGTTCAGGTTGGACAAACGGCTTGAGCGGTTCGTACAGCGAGATAAATTCCTGCGGGCCAATCGGCGTGTACAAAAAATTCCGCTGAAAGGCCTGCGCAGAAACCTCATAGATGCGCCCCAGGTCTTCTCTGAAATCCCCCATCCGCAATGCGCGAATCGTCACCCCCAGATCAGCCATTCGCTGTTCTCTGGCTTCGCTGTCTGCATCGCGGATCGTCAAATCTGTTGTCAGTGTCGAATAGTAATCGGCCAACGATTTGAAGCCCTGCGCGATGAAATGCTGGGGCCAGGTTTCAGGATGATTCGGTTCCAGAAAAAATGACGGTTCGTCGCCCCGTTCCGTCACAAAACGATAGGGTTGCCACGTATTGCCGTTCATCGGGCCAACCGCCAGCGTGCAGCCCTCAGCAGCAAGCTGACCACACGCCTGCATTAACAAATCCATCGCGGCGGCGGTATCAGTGGCAGCATAATTTCCGATCAAGCCAAGGCGGTGATCAGGATCAGGCGGAACGCTTTGCCACCACAATGAACATTGCGCCACGATTTCACCCGTGCCGTTGCGCCGCACTAAAGAGGCGTCTGGCAGCGTTTTTTGGGAAACTTTTTGTAACTTCAGCATATTAGGGTTTGGCAGCAGCCCGACTGTGAAGAAGGGCTTATTGCAGTGTTGCTCCCTCGCGCCCTTCTTCACAGTCGGGCTTCCGCCACGTGTTTTTGCTTGCGGTGAGCGGCCCAAACCATCAGCAACATTGCGATGAGAAGAAGCAGCAAAGCGCTTAATTCATTTGTCGTTCGCTGCTCCAGATCCGTCAATAGAAGGTATGCCGCAATGGGAAGGAGCAAGTTATCAAGTCCGCGTGAAGCAACCGCTTCGATCAGGGTCAGCAACAAGGCAGAGGTAACAGCCAGCAACCAGATCGGAACAAGTATTGCTTCTCGAAACAGGCTGAACGGAACCGCTACGCAGACGAAAGCGGTTAGCAAAAATGTTAGCGAACCTTCCAGGCTCTTCTGCCCAAAACGATGGAGGCCGAATCGTTTTCCCACCAGTGCCGCAGCCGCATCGGCAAACGTCAACAGGAGAATTGAAACGCTGTAAAGAACAAGGTCATTCTTTGCCAGCGCAAACAAAGCAGCGACTCCCAGCGAAAAATACAACTCTCCGTGAGAACAACGCGACACGCCGCCCAACACCGCTCCGAAATTGTTTCGGAGTCGAGATGAAACACGCACGACAATCAGCAGTGCGACTGTCACCGCGCACATCACGAGCACAGGCCAGATGGCCGTAAACAAATGCGGCAGCGCCAGTGTGAATAATCCCATCCCCAGATGAAACAGCTTGCGCACCAGTTCGGCATCAGGATTGAACTTGCGCTGCCAGGTCTGAAGCAGAATGAGCAGTGTGCAAAACACGATGAGGACGATTGCCATGCCGATCAATGAATTCATCATGAAATACCTCCTCAAGCACGAAGTCCTGGTAAAAAAATGCCTGATCCACGGCCAGTAATTCTTTGGCGCTGGCGCTGCGTGGCCTGATTTCATTGGCCATTGACGCGGGACGGCGACGTTCTGCCAGCATATTCCAATAGGCCAGACGGGCCTGTGGGCGGCTGACGCGAACCAATTCCTGAAGCAAGCCGTGATAACTGGGCGGCGCGACATACTCAAACAGATCGCTGAGATTGAAACGGTCAATCGCGCTTGCCGGGCAGCCAGCCAAAAACGCCTCCAGCGATTGCTGGCGAATTTCCAGGCGATCCAGATTCGCTCGGATGGCCGCAAAGTTTTCCGGTCGTAAAGCAAAGGGCAAAGCTGACGGATGCTGCCCCGTCAAAATCCATTGCAAATATGGATTATCAGCGGGGTTCAATTTCGTCAGGGCAAAACGCGTGCGCGCCAAAATGCGATCTGCGACATTGCCTTCGACGTAGCGGAAAAATTCAGGGTCACGCCCCAATTTGCCCATCACAAACCGCGAGAAAAACAGCTTGAATAAAGCACGCCAGCGCCAGGTGTTCCAAACCTGCTCGTAAAACGCTTCGCGTTCGTTTTGCGGCTTATCGCGCAAGAGTTCGGTGACTGTTTGCGGCGAATGAATCAGCGGCAGGATGCGATGGCGAAAGAGCGCGAAATACTGCTCAAACTTCCCTGCTCCGCCTATTCCATTTGCGATGTCGTTGGGGTGAGCCTCCCAAAAAGCGCGCGCTTCCGATCTCAACAAAGGCCGACAGCGTCGAAACAGTTGCTCGCGCCTTGTGCTGTCACGCGAGCCGACCAGTTCCAACAGTTCGTGATATTCCAGCGCTCGATATGCCGCGACGCGCAATTCCAAACAGGCCAGTTGCGCCGAACTCAAATCAATTGCAATGACCTGCTCCGGCGCACGGCTCAACATCGCCAACGTGTTATCGCCCGCCGAAGCGATGGAAAGACAAGTGTGCTGCGGTTGAATGTCGAGCGCGGCCAACAACACGTCGGCGTCTTCCCAACATTGGGCATAGCGAATTTCAGAAAAGTTTGCTCGTTTTGCGATTGAAGGGTTCATATTTTTTTAGCCACCAATTCTCACGAAGAGACACGATTTATTTTCCTGGTTGGTTTAAGCAGTCTCACGCCCTGGTAATTCCATTCGGGAGAATTCGTGTGAATTCGTGGCAACTTTCTTAACGATTCCCGTGCTGCCATCCAGTTCGACTTCATCACCATCTTTAAGCCACGCGGTGACGCCCGGAATTGAAACGATGGCAGGAATGCCCATTTCGCGGGCGACGATGGCGGAATGAGAAAGCAGGCTGCCGCGTTCGACCAGCAACGCAGTCGCAGAAGGAAACAGCATGACCCAGCCAGGATCAGTGCGTTCGGCGACGAGAATTTCTCCGGCTTGCAGCAACGCATTGCGCGGATCGGCCACGACTCTGACTTTGCCACGGACGACGCCAGGGCAACAGGCCAGCCCCTGACGACTGTCGCCAATGGTTGAGATGGAAGGCGTCTTTATTGCCTGAAATTGATTTCCCTGATGCACCGTGCCGCGCGTTTCAAAGCGATCTGCGGGCGATGGCGTTGCGGCAAACGTTGCAAATTCTGCTTTGCGAATGGCGACCAGCGCCTTGAGATTGGTGGTTGTCGTGCTGCCGGAAATGAAGCCGAGAACCTCTTCGACTTCAAGGAAAAACACATCGCGTGCATCATCCAGCAAATTGTCAGCATAAAACCGCTTTCCCAACTCAATGAAGATGCGGCGCACGCGACCAAACAAACGCGTCCGCTCAAACCGCAGATTTTCCCGCTCGCGCACGCGTGCTCGTGTGTGCCGTAAAACCCAATGGAACAGCGTGCGGCGCAACGAACGCCCGGCCAACAAAGCTTTCACCTTGGCTTCTGCCTGATCGCGCGAGGATAGCTCCCGATGAACGACTTCTGGTTGGTTGGAGCGCAGGCGCTTCGCAATTTGCCCAATGGAACGAAACAAAAGCAACGGATCATCGTGCAACGTCGCGCTTTCCAGTTTGAGTTCGTCCAGGCAACGATCTCCGAATTGATGCAGATAATGGGAGATTTGAAATCTGAGATCAGCATGTGAATCCAGTTGCCGATTGATTTCGGCAAGCGAACCCGTGCAGAGCGTTTCAATCATCGCTGAATCGTCCTTGACACTTGCGGCCATCGCACGCAGTTGTCGCGCAGGCTCGGCGCTGATGATGCCGCCTTCGCCGCACAAAAGATCGTTGTGCAAATTCGCGTTCGCCTTGCCGCACCATTTCTCAACCAATCGCCGCAGCACACCATAAAAAATCATGGCAAAGAAATCGTTGATAAGCGGCGCGTCCCAGCGCGTGAGCAACTGCGATTCCAGCTTGCGATAATACGCGGCCAATTCATCGGCGCGCATTTCGCTCAGGCTCGGAACGGGTTCTTGTAACGCTTCGTTGAGTCGTGAATAGAACGCAGCGATGGTTTTGGGTAGGCAAAAATGATTGCGCCACAATCCGCCGATCATCCGCAATAAATTCAGGCCATCGCGCAATTTCTCGCTGTTGCTGGGCATCGCTAATTCAGATTCCAGATGCGCTGGCAAGCCTTCTTTCACGCCCATCATCTGTTCCATAAAACGACGATTGAGTTTGAACCCCGGCAGCATCGCCAGCACGCGATACCAGTTCAGCAGGTTGTAATACACGCGACCACGGATCAATCCGAGCATGTGTTTGTAAGTTTGATCGTGCTGCTGAATCGTCGCGGCAGGCACCCGCAAGATGTGGCAGAACTGACGATACACTTCTTCGTAAGCGCGACGTGCGAACGAGAAAGTCAACGGCGTCGTCACGCCTCCATAACTTTCGGCAATGTTGCTGTTATCCCATAAATTCAAGGCTCCGGCGGGATCGGCCAAATCGGCAAGCGTCGTGATCGGGCGCGATTGCAACAGGTAAAGCTGACCCTTTTCCATTGCCCATTCGATGTCCTGCGGGCGTTGGAAATGCTGGCTCGTAGCGCGAACGAGATCAGCAATTCGCACAATCTCTTCATCGCACAAAACTGGAGCGCTGCCGCTGAGCTGACGTTCGATGGTTTCCCCCGCACGATTAACTTGATAGGTATCAGCATTGCATTCGCCTGAAACCAGCGACGCGCCAATTCCCTGCACACAGGAAACGACGGCAACATTTCGCCGCCCGGTAATCGGGTCAGCAGCAAATGCGACGCCAGCGGCTTCGGCATTGATCATTCGTTGAATCAGCACAGCAGGCGGTTTCGGCAACAGAGACAAGCCGTGTTCGCGGCGATAAGCCAGAAGCCGTTCACTGAAACCGGATTGCCAAACCGCAACGACTTTCTGCACGACTTCCTCAGGCGCAACCAACAAAAAACTATCCAATTGCCCGGCGAAAGAATGCGTCTGCCCGTCCTCGTCAACCGCAGAAGAGCGAACCGCCAGCAATTCTCCTGTTGCAAAGGAAACCGGCAAAGCCTGTGCAATTGCGTGTTTCACTTCTTTACGGGGGGCAATATTTGCGATGACCTGATGAAGCTCGGCTTCATTCTGTGCTGCGCTGAAAGCCGCCACCTGCGCAGGCGTCAGACTCAGTTCAAACGCTTCCGGCGTGACGACGAACCAAGCCGGGATGTTCAGCCCACAATGCTGCAATGCGGCGAGCGCTTTGGCTTTTCCGCCTAGCTGCGATTCGGCGGCTGCTTCGTTTTGATGGATGATGATTTTCATAATAAATACGCCCTCCTTCACAGTCGGGCTTCTGCACGTTGCGCCCTCCTTCACAGTCGGGTTTCTGCACGTTGCGCCATTCTTCACAGTCGGGCTTCTGCCATCTCCAACATCGGGATCGCTCCCAGACTTAAATAAAGCACCAACGTCCACACGCCGGACATTGCCTCAAACCACTTCGCAGAGTTGATTTCAGGCTGGCGGAGAAATTTGATTGAAGTGAATATCGCTACGACAAAAAGCACCGATAACAAGCAGAAAACTGGAAGCGCAAAAGCAATCTTCTGCGCTGCAAGGACAGCCAGAATTGCCGTTGCAATCATCGCACCGAGCCAGGCAAGCACGGCGCTTTTTGGCCCCCATAAAACGGTGTACGTCTGAACGCCTGTTTCTTCGGCGGCAGGCGCACGCAACTTGCGACCAATTTCAATCACAATGCCGTTGGTAAAGCTCGCCAGCAAAAACCAGTGCAAGCCGTTTGGTTGCGGTTTGCCTGCCGCCAGCCAATCACATCCCGTCGCGTAAAAATCCACCAGCGGAATGATCAGCATGTGCGTCCACAGATATGTGATGGGGCGCGCCTTCAACCAATCGCGGGCAAAGAATTCGTGGCTCATCAAGGCCAGGTACGACCACGTCAGCAGCAGTAGCGTGATCAATCCGGGTTGCAGCCACAGGGCCAGCACAAGCTGCGTCAACGCGCTCAGTGCGCCGATGAAACCAAGCTCGCGCAATTTCACCAAACCGCGCGGGACGGGGCGATAGGGGCGATACCGCGAATCTTCCTCAAAGTCTTTGAATTCATCCGCGATCCGCAATTGCAAAAAGAACAGCAATGCGGTGATGAAAGCAACGACAGCAGCTTTCGGATCAGGCCAGTCACATTCGCCGCGCAACAGCGAGGAATAACTGAGCGCCGAAAAACTGAAAGCAGCCACGAGCGGCGCGTGCGCGAACAGCGGAAAGCGTTCGCGTTGATAGCTCCACCATTTGTTGGCAAAGATGAGAACGGAAGTCATAGCGCCTTTCTCCCTCTCGCCAGTTTGCGATGGGCGCGGGCAAATTCGCCTGTACTCAAGGCAGCAGTGATTGAAAGCTCTCCGGCCAAGGCTAGCGCCGCGCAGAGTTCTGCAAAGGCTTGTGCATAACCTGCGCCAGCCATCCCTAAAATTTCCAGACATGCGTGTTGACTTGGCAACCCGGTACCACCGCCAACTGTGCCGACAATCAAATTCGGCAGTGTGACCGCTGCGTACAAATCGGTTCCATTCACGATTTCAAAGCGCGTGACGCCAACAGCGGATTCAGCTACACAGGCGACATCCTGCCCGCAGGCCAAATACAAAGCGGCCAGCCCGTTTGCATAATGCCCCTGCACACCAATCGTTCCGCTCAACACGCCGCCCATTGCCGACATCCGCCAATAATTCGTCATCGCTTCGGCGCAGGTGTGCAGCCGTTTGGCCAGCAAATCAGCCGGAATCACAATTTCTGCCGTGACTTTTTTGCCGCGCACAGAAACAAACGATTGCACGCTGGCTTTTTTGTCGCCGGAAAGATTGGCCTCGACGAAATGGTACTGCGGTTGGATCGGCGCGTGGTTGAGGATGTGATGACAAATTGCTTCAGTCGCAATCGTCACCATGTTCTGTCCGGCGGCATCGCCAGTGGTGAATTCAAATCGTAAATAAACGTGATTGCCTTCGACGGTGACGTGCATGTCAATGAGCTTGCCGTGGTTGGTAGTGCTTTCGGCCACAAGTTTGAAGGCATCCAGTTGCAGAATGGCCCAGCTCACAAAATTTCCGGCTTCACGCAGATTGCGAAAAGCAAAGCCCGGCGCACGGCTGACGCCTTCATTCAAAAGCAAAGCAGAACAGCCGCCAGCCTCCGTGATGGCCTGCGCTCCTCGACTGTAGGACGCAACCAAAGCGGCTTCGGTCGTTGCCAATGGAACGAGATAATCCCCGCCTGCAAACAGGCCATTGACGCGCAACGGGCCTGCGATGCCAAGCGGAACTTTGACCGTTCCGATGAAATGCTCAATGTTGCGCTGGTAACAATCCATCTGTGCAAATGAGATTTCGTCCGCGAGGGTTTCGCGGACTTCATTGCGACATTGCAGCAAATCCCAACGACGATTCAGCGATTCAAAACTTGTTGTCCCACTTCGCAGGATTTTGGCGCAACCATTTGCAACGGCGCTCCCGGCGCGCGGTTCCAGTCGCCGCGTTAATTCTTCGCGGCTGCCGTTGCTCAACAGCGCCTCGAGAAATTTTTGTGCCTGACGATACCCAGTTGGCATAGTAACGACCTCGTTGTTCTTGCTTATCAATGCTGGCGTAGCTTATGTCGTCGGCAGATTTGATGATGAGAAGGCTGTTACACTTTCTTGAGTGCAACATTCTCATGGTGGGTTAAATTTCCTGCTGCAAACCGAAGCCAAGGTATGCCATAATCGCGGCGGGTTAGTTATTCCAGAATCCACAATTGGTAATGAGAATGTTGCTTGTAATCAGACAACACGTCCCCGCTCTCAGCCGCAAGAATCTCTTTGCGGACTAAGCCCCTTCCTGTTTGCACTCGTTGACGATTGAAGCAAACGCATTGCATATGCGTTTCGCAATCTTGCTGATTTCTAACGGCCAGCGTTGCCGTTTTCCTTCCGACCGATTGGAGGTCTGTATGACACTCGACACTGTAATTGATCTTGAAACTGCCAAACTTCCGTTGCTCCATACACCATTGCCGGGGCCAAAAGCCCAACAAATTGTTGACCGCGACACGCAGTTTGTTTCGCCGTCCTACACGCGCAGTTATCCGCTGGTAATGAAGCGCGGACGCGGGGCAATGATTGAGGACGTAGACGGAAATCTATTCCTTGATTTCAACGCGGGCGTCGCCGTGTGCGCGACCGGCCATTCGCATCCCAAAGTCGTCGAAGCCATCAAAAAACAGGTGGATGACTTTATTCATATTTCGGGAACAGATTATTACTATCCGCACTTGCCCGCACTCGCAGAAAAGCTGAGCGAATTGGCCCCTGGCGATTCGGAAAAACGTGTTCATTTTGGCAACTCCGGAGCCGAAGCTGTTGAGGGCGCAATTAAACTGGCGATGTACACAACGCGTCGGCAAAAGCTGATTGGATTCTTCGGCGCATTTCACGGGCGCACGATGGGAGCGCTTTCACTAACAGGCAGCAAAGCGCGTCAACGTTCCGGCTTTGGCCCACAAGCGCTGGATGTCACGCATGTTCCCTATGCCAATTGCTATCGTTGCGCGTACAACCTGACGCCGGAAACCTGTGGCGCGCAGGAAGCCAAAGGCCCGCATTGCGCGCGCATCATCGAAGATCTGATTCTAAAAACTACCGTTCCACCGGATGAGTGCGCCGCCATCATTGTCGAACCAATTCAGGGCGAAGGCGGCTATGTCGTTCCGCCCGCCTCGTTCCTGCATACGATTCGCCAGATTGCCGACAAACACGGCATCCGCGTCATTGCAGACGAAGTGCAAGCGGGAATGGGCCGCACAGGCCGGATGTTCGCCTCAGAACATTTTGATTTCGTCCCGGACATCATCGCAACGGCCAAAGGAATCGCTTCTGGACTACCACTCGGCGCGGTCATTGCGCGATCTGATTTAATGACGTGGCAACCGGGGGCGCACGCTTCGACGTTTGGCGGTAATCCCGTAGCGATTGCCGCATCGCTGGCTACAATTGAATTACTGGAAGGCGAGTTGCTCCAAAACTGTGCGGAGACAGGCCAATATCTATTGGACGGATGCCGCAATCTGATGGAGAGACATGAAATAATTGGTGCAGTGCGCGGCAAAGGATTGATGATCGGAATTGAACTGGTGAAAAACCGCGAAACCAAAGAGCCAGCGGCAGCCGAACGCGATCAGGTGGAAATTGAATGCTTTCATCGTGGCCTGATTATTCAAGGTTGTGGAACCAGCACTATTCGCCTGTCTCCTCCGCTGGTGATTGATCGGGAGCAATGCGATTTCGCACTCAGGACACTAGACGAGGCGCTGACCGCAGTAACAAACTAAGAAAAATATTTGCAGAGGAAAGTTTGAAAAGGATTCGTATTTTGCCCAATTACACTGCGTTATTTTTGCATTAACTCTTTCAACTCTTTGGCGGACAAGAACTTCGGCAAAAAACTTTCATTGACACGTTCAAGTAAAAAGCCGTAACATATTGCCATCTCGAATAATTACAGGGAGGGACTGGCGATGACAAAAGCAGACCTTGCCCGTGCGATCTATGAAAGACACGGCGGTATCTCCAATCAGGAAGCTCAGCGAATCGTAGACTTGATCTTCGAGACGATTAAGACTCGTCTCTTAAACGGAGATGAAGTTCACATCGTTGGCTTTGGTTCATTGGAGGTCGTTACGCGTCGTGCCCGACGTGGCCGCAATCCGGTAACGGGCGAGGACATCCAGCTTCCTGAGAGACACGCCTTAGTCTTTCGTCCCTCTCGCTTGATGAAATCGCTCTGAAAAAGCTCTCATTATTAGGCCTCGCCCCTGATATTATGGTTATGGCTATGTTGACTGCTACACATGAAGTCACGGTAATTCCGGACAAATTATTTTTTAAGATTGGTGAAGTTTGTGATCTGGTCGGTGTGCAAGCACACGTTTTGCGGTATTGGGAATCAGAGTTCCCAATGCTCCAACCGCAAAAAAATCGCGCCGGACAACGCACGTACCGTCGCAAGGACGTAGAGATGGCGCTACGAATAAAAGGCTTGCTATACGACGAAGGATTTACGATTGCGGGTGCCAAGAAAAAGCTGCAAAGCGAAGGTCGTGGCACAGGCAGATTCAAGGTTGTTCCACCGGGTGCAACCGCTGCAGATTTTGAAATTGTTGATCCGCCTGCCCCAAACATTCAAGTGGGTCAAGAAGTCCAAACCTCAGGACAAGTCAACGTCACAGCAACTATCGGTAGCCCCCTTTCGCGGGAGGCCCTGCATCGCCTGAAATTGATGCTGGAGGATATGTTGACAACCCTGAATCGCAATGTTATAGATTGACCCGCGTTAATTGATAACTCAATCGTTAAAGCCGAGAGTAACTCTCGGCTTTTTCATTCGTCAGCCCGTAGCGCAGCCTGGTAGCGCGCTTGCTTGGGGTGCAAGAGGTCGGGCGTTCAAATCGCCCCGGGCTGACCACTTAAATTCTTTCCCTACAACAAATTCTATAAACAAACTACGTTTTATATCGCTCACTGTCACACGTTGAGTTACACAATCGCTATAAAAATCACCATTTTTCTTTTGTAAGGTCTTCCAGCGATTTGCCCTCATCTCTAAATCGTTAGCTTATTTTTCCCCGTTGAAAACAAATGCCACCTGTTACAAAACGCCAAGACTTGTAAATATCTATTGACGTTTTGTAACATCCACACCCATGCCAGCAACGACGAAAGAAAAGCTTTTAGAAAGTGCCAGAGCAAAGAAGTTTCTGCGCCCCAGTGATTTCGCGGAAATCTCAGGCGCACGGGTAATAAATTCAACGAACAGCAAAGCTTGCTGGAAACCGCTCGCCTCGTTCCGAAAGGCGTGATCTGTCTGCTTACGGCACTTCGCTTTCACCATCTCACAACACAGAATCCTTTTGAGGTTTGGTTGGCGATTGAGGGAGAGTCACGAATGCCAAGCGTCGAACATCTTCCGCTGAGAGTCTTTCGCTTTTCGGGCCAGGCTTTCGCTGAAGGCATCGAAACATACGAAATCGAAGGCATTCCACTCAAGGTTTATTCTCCCGCCAAAACCGTTGCCGATTGTTTTAAGTACCGCAATAAGATTGGCCTCGATGTTGCTATTGAAGCCTTGCGCGATTGCTGGCGCAAGAAAAAGGCAACGGCAGATGAACTCTGGCACTTTGCGAAAGTGTGCCGGATGGCGAACGTGATGCGCCCTTACCTGGAATCGCTCGTATGACAACGGAAAAGAAAAACCTTGCGGCTTCGGTGCATCATCGTTTGCAAAATTACGCGAAGGCGCACGGTGAAGATTTCAATTTGCTATTGGTACGCTTTGCCAATGAGCGCTTGCTTTATCGGCTGAGCATTTCGCCGCATAAAAACCGCTTCCTGCTCAAAGGCGCATCGCTCTTTACGCTTTGGTTCAATGCACCGCATCGCCCAACGCGCGATATTGATTTGCTTGGCTTTGGCTCAAATGAAATTGCAGACATTGAAATGGTGTTCACGGAAATCTGTCAGATCGCAGCCGACGACGGCTTAGACTTTCGCTCGGAGACCGTCAAAGGTACAGAGATCAAGGAAGGCGAAGAGTATCAAGGTGTCCGTGTTTCGTTTCTGGCGCTGCGGGGAAATGCGCGTATCAGCCTGCAATGACGTTGGGTTTGGTGATGCCGTTACGCCCAAAGCCACCAACGTAGCGTTTCCGACCGTGCTTGATTTTCCTGTGCCAAAGCTCAAAGCCTATCCGAAAGAAACTGTCGCCGCCGAAAAGTTTGAAGCAATGGTGAAACTCGGAATGCTCAACAGTCGAATGAAAGATTTTTGGGATTTGCGGCTGATGCTCAGTGAATTCGAGTTTGACGGAGCAATCGTACAGGCAGCCATCCAAGCCATCTTTGCCCGCCGACAAACGGCTTTGCCCACGCAAGCGCCTCCAGCCTTAACCGACGAATTCAGCAACGACAAAAGCAAGCAAACGCAATGGCGCGCCTTCCTGCGCAAGAATCGGTTGGAAGGGATGACAGAACTTCGTGAAGTCATTGAGTTGCTGCAAACGTTCTTTTTACCAATCATTGCTGCAAGTCAGCAAAAACAAGCTCTAACCGCGCAATGGAAAGCTGCCAGGTGGAATGAATAAGTTTCGCCAGATGGCCATTCAACGATGCCTTCACATTGACTAACAGCCTCTCTCCGCCTACATTGTCACACGCCCCAAACCCGTGCCCACAACAAAGTCTCAGGAAGAATACACAGCCGCAGCTTGGCGTTACCCCGCAATTCATACAAATAGATAGCTCCGGTAGACGGGGAAGAATTTAACTGGTTATGTCCAAAAGTGAATCCAAATATTTGGCGTCATCCATTGTTGATAATCGCAAGCGCGGAACCGTTGGCGCGTTTCTTGAAGAGAAAATTAAACCAGAAGCAAAGCTGTCTTTTGTTTCTGCATATTTCACGATTCACGCTTACCAACAGCTAAAAGACAAGCTCGACAAGAGTAGCAGCTTACGCTTCTTGTTTGGCGAACCTGCCTTTATTCGCGCACTTGCTGGCGAGCATTCCAACCAGCGCAAAGCTGAGATACTGGATGAATCGCTTTCTATTCCGATCCAAGCACAACTTAGCCAGAAAAGGGCTGCGCTTGAATGCGCAGAATGGTTTCGAGAAAAAGCTGAAATCAGGTCAATGGTGCGGCCCAACTTCCTGCACGGAAAGCTGTACTTGATCGAACAAGCCAATGGCGTCAAAGAAGCAATTGCGGGTAGTGCCAACTTTACGGTGAATGGGTTGGGGTTGGGGGGAACTCCCAACCTGGAGTTGAACTTGATCGTAAATGACAAGCGCGATTTGGACGATTTAGAAAGCTGGTTTGACGACGTTTGGAATGATGAAACCGGGTTAGTCGAAGACGTAAAAGAACGAGTGCTGGAATATCTCATCGCTTTATCGGCAGAAAACCAATCGCAGTTTATCTACTACAAAACGCTCTTTCACCTGTTTGGCAACTACCTCTCGGAGCAAAAAGAAAATCAGTTGCTTGATCCGCAGGGCAAGTTTTATGACAGCGAAATCTGGAACATGCTGTATGACTTCCAGAAAGACGGTGTACGCGGAGCCATCAACAAAATCAATAAGCACAACGGCTGCATCATCGCTGATAGTGTGGGCTTGGGAAAAACTTTTGAGGCTTTGGCCGTTATCAAATACTTTGAGAATCTAAATGCTAAAGTCTTGGTTTTGTGCCCGAAAAATCTGGCTGCCAACTGGACGATTTATCAATCAGGCAAATACCACGCCCTTAGCCCGTTCCAAAAGGACAAGTTCAATTACAGTGTTTTATATCACACCGACATGGGGCGAAAAGTCGGCAAGTCAGATGCAGATCGCATAGATTTTGAAGAATTCAAATGGGGCGCTTTCGACCTGGTCGTCATTGATGAATCGCACAATTTTCGTGGCAATCCAATGGAAAGAACAACGCCTGACGGCGACGTAAAATGGAATCGCGCCAAGTGGTTAATGGAAAAAGTCATCAAGGAAGGTTTGAAAACCAAAGTCCTGCTGCTTTCGGCGACGCCCGTAAATAATGACCTGCGCGATTTGCGCAATCAGATTTTGTTGATGACCGAAGGCAAGTCTGAGGCGTTGCTTGAGAAGGCTAACATCAAGAATATTTCCTCCACGCTGGAAACGGCACAGAAACGGTTTACGATGTGGGCGGATCGTAAGAAAAATCCGAACCGTAGCGTCAAGCAATTGCTGGAACAACTTGATACTTCGTTTTTCCGCCTGCTGGATGAACTGACCATCGCACGTTCCCGCAAACATATCAAAAGCTTTTACAACCTGGACGCTATCGGCGGATTTTCAGAGCGGCTGAAACCGAAATCCATTTATGCCGAAATTGACACGATGGATCACTTTCCTTCGTTTGAAGCCATCACGCATCAAATTAACCAATACAAGCTTTCGCTTTTTAATCCCTTTGAGTACGTCCACAAGTACAAACGCGACAAGTATGAGCATGCCGGAATCCAGCGCGATTTTGGGTTTGGTCAGGGCAAGCGCGAACATTTCCTGATTGGGATGATGCGCGTCAACTTTCTCAAGCGATTGGAAAGCTCTATCGAATCCTTTGAAATTTCTATTGATCGGACGATTGGCCGGATTGATAAACTCATAAACCAGATCAAACAATTTCAGTCTTCCAAAAAAACAAGCCAGCCGCTTTCATTCGATTTTGAGCCGAACGAAGATGAACGTGAAGAAGATACTGCCGAAGAGGAACAATGGCAGGTTGGGAAAAAGTTGAAATATGACCTTGCAGATTTACGCCTGAGCGATTGGAAAAGAGATTTAGAATTAGACCGCATGGCGCTGATTGCACTGTCTTATCTGGCGCATGCCATCACGCCGGATCGTGACGCCAAGCTGAAACAACTCAAAGAAACCATCGCAAACAAACTCAAATATCCCATCAACGAGGGCAATAAGAAAGTCATCGTCTTCACGGCCTTTTCGGATACGGCTTCATACCTGTATGACAACCTGCAAGCGTGGGCCAAAAATGAACTTGGTTTGGACATCGCACTTATCACAGGCACATTCACGAAAACCACGTTTGGTAAAAACGAATTTGGCAACATTCTGACCAACTTCTCGCCGCGCTCCAAACATCGTGCGCGCAAAGCGTCAATGCCGCAGACGAGCGAGATTGACATCCTGATTGCAACCGACAGTATTTCCGAAGGCCAGAACTTGCAGGATTGCGATTTCCTCATCAACTATGACATTCATTGGAACCCGGTGCGCATTATCCAACGCTTCGGGCGTATTGATCGTTTGGGTAGCCAGAACAAACAAATCCAATTGGTGAACTTTTGGGCGACGAAGGATTTGGACAAATACATCAACCTGAAAAATCGCGTCGAAGCGCGGATGGCACTGGTAGACGTAACGGCCACAGGTGAAGAAAATATTCTGAGCAACGATCAAGTCGAAGACCTGATCGAAGAGGATTTGAAGTATCGTAACCAGCAACTTAAACGGCTCAAGGAAGAGGCGCTGGATTTAGAAGAAATGAGCGAATCCGTTTCGCTGACAGATTTCACACTGGATGATTTTCGGCAGGATTTGACCAACTTCCTGAACGTGCATAAAGAGGCGCTGGCCGCCGCACCGCTCGGATTATATGCCGTCGTGCCTGCGCCCGAAGCCAATCACCGCGCCTATCAACACAAGACGTTTTCCGAACTGGAAAAAGGCACGATTCAGCCCGGCGTGATCTTTTGCTTGCGACAGAAAACCGAAACCGAGCCAAGCAAAACGGTCAACCCGTTGCAGCCCTATTTTTTGGTCTACATTCGCAACGATGGCACGGTGCGCTTCAATTACACGAATTCCAAACAAGTGCTGGAAATCTTTCGTCTGCTGTGCGAAGGCCAAACTGAACCGCTCGAAGATTTATGCAAGCTGTTCAACCGCGCGACCGACAACGGTAACGACATGACCGTCTATGCAGATTTATTGAAAAAGGCTGTGGCTGAAATCAGCAGCGTGTACAAAAAACGCAGCGCCGCCAAACTCACGCTGGATCGCAACGCCGTCATCGCCCCGCGCAGCCAGCAAGTCAATAGCATCGCAGATTTTGAGTTGGTGACGTGGCTAGTGATTCAGTAATGACTGGACTGTAATGACTGTAATGACTGACTGGAGCGCAAGCGTCCCCGCTTGCAAACGGCGCGGATGCGCCGTAAATGTGTGGAGAGGAGGTCGTTGCAGGAAAAAGAAAATTGCCCTGCAAAGGCAAGCAAGCGAGGACGCTTGCGCTCCAGTCAAAAAGGCTAATCTATGACGGATTATAATTTTCAACTGAAAGGGCTACGCTCCAATTTAGGCTGGTATGATCGTGGGTACATTCCACATTTTGAAGGGGGTGAGCTTCCGCAATTCCTGACATTTCGCCTGTGCGATTCGATGCCGCAAGAAGTGCTAGAACGGTGGCGCGTCGAAACGTCGGCGCTCGGCCAAGAAGGCCAAATGATCTTTCGTAAGCGGATCGAAAAATATCTCGATCAGGGTTATGGTGCGTGCTGGTTACGGGAAGATCGCATTGCAGAAATGGTTGAGAACAGTTTGCTCTTTCATCACGAGAACAAATACACATTGGTTGCCTGGGTCGTGATGCCAAATCATCTGCATTTTCTGGCAACGCCTTTAGCGAATGTGGAGTTGCGCGAGATCGCGCATTCCATCAAATCGTATACCGCGCACGAGGCGAATAAACTACTACATCGCAAAGGGCAATTATGGCAACACGAACCGTTTGACCGCTACATCCGCAATCAAAAGCATTTTGCGAGTGTGATTGCGTACATTGAAAACAATCCGGTTAAGGCTGCGCTGTGTGAAAAACCGGAAGACTGGCGTTACTCAAGCGCGTTTCGTAAGAAAAAAGATGACTGGAGCGCAAGCGTCCTCGCAGATGACTGGAGTAGATGACTGGAGCGCAAGCGTCCTCGCTTGCTAACCGCCGTTAGGCGATAAAGACCCTGGCAGTTCGTCAAGCTGAAGACAAGCAAGCGGGGACGCTTGCGCTCCAGTCAATGTCAATGAGTTATATGCAAACCATCCAAACCTCCCTCCACGCTTTTGCCGCTGGCAATCTGGCCGACAACGCACGTTCATTATTTGCCGCGCTCGGCTACACCAGCGAACGCCAGCAACCGCTCGCTGAGAACACCTACGACTGTTTCGCCGACACCTTCGATCTGGAAGCGGCAAAATTCCAGCCGGACAATGCGAAAGCCCGCGAATGGAAATATGTGGATTTGCTGTTTCAATTGACCGCAGACGAACTCAACCAGCAATCAGGGTTATTCATTAACACTAACATTGACGACCGCATCACATCGTATCTGTTCTTTGCGCTCGAACTCAAAGCCGACAGTTACAGCCGCACAGCACTGAGCCAAATCACCCGCGAAATGAACAAGGTCTTTCAAATTCCTGTGATGGTTCTGTTCAAGTACGGCGAATTTCTGACGCTCGCCGTGATTGATCGCCAGCCCCACAAACGCGACGACGCACGAGATGTCTTGCGCAAGGTGACGCTCATCAAAGACATTCGCTTCGTCCAGCCGCATCGCGCGCATCTCGAAATTCTGAACGATTTGTCGCGGGCAAACCTGAGCGCCAAATTCACGATCAGCAACTTTCTGGATTTGCATCAGGCGTGGCAAAAGGTTCTCGACACGAAAGAACTCAACAAACGCTTTTTCAAAGAATTGGCGAACTGGTATTTCTGGGCAGTGGACAGGGTCACATTTCCCGCCGACGAAGAAAAAGACGAAGCTGTGCGCAATGCCACCAGCGTCATTCGCCTGATTACGCGCCTGATGTTCGTTTGGTTTTTGAAGGAAAAGGGCTTGGTTTCGGATAAGTTGTTTGAGCCGCAGCACCTGAAAACTGTCCTCAAATGCGCAGACGACAGCGCGTATTACAAGGCTATTTTGCAGAACCTGTTTTTTGCCACGCTCAATTCCACGATGGGCGAGCGCAAATTTATTGCCGAAAGTTCCGGCGGCAGAAACAATCAGCATTTCGTTCACAACGTCTTTCGCTACAAAAACGAATTCCGCCAACCTGACGAAACTATTAAGGAACTGTTCGAGCCGATTCCGTTTTTGAATGGCGGACTGTTTGAATGCCTGGACAAGCAAACCGACGACGGGCGTGTTCGCGTAGACGGTTTTTCCGACCATCCGAAAAACGTCTTGCGCGTTCCCGATGAATTGTTCTTTGGCGCAGAACACGACGTTGACCTGAACGAGATTTACGGCACGCGCAACAAGAAATACAAAGTGCGCGGCCTCATCCATTTGCTGAACAGCTACAAATTCACGATTGCCGAAAACACGCCGATTGAAGAGGAAATTGCGCTTGACCCGGAATTGCTCGGCAAAGTCTTTGAGAACCTGCTGGCGAATTACAACCCGGAAACCCGCACGACGGCGCGCAAACAAACCGGCAGCTTTTATACGCCGCGCGAAATCGTCAATTACATGGTGGACGAATCGCTGATCGCGTATCTGAAAACCAAACTGCAAACCGAAACCGTCGGCTTTGAAGCCTTCACCGAAACACAGCCCACGTTTTTCGGCAATGACATGCGCGTGCAACAGGTCTTTGAATTGCCCGTCAACGCGAATCGCTGGCAGGGCAACGATGAGGCGTTGGAAGCCGCGCTCCGCGATTTGCTGGGCTACAACCGCACCTCGCACGACTTCAACGACACCGAAACTGAAATTCTCATCAAAGCCATTGATACCTGCAAGATTCTTGATCCGGCGTGCGGCTCCGGCGCGTTTCCGATGGGCATTTTGCTGAAATCAGTTCACATTCTGGAAAAGCTCGATCCTGACAATGCCAAATGGCGCGAATGGCAAAAGCGCAAAGCCATCGAAGAGACCAAAGCTGCCTACGACATCGGCGACAAACAGGAACGCGAAAACCGCCTGAAGGAAATCAACGAAATCTTCGAGGACAATTCCAGCGACTACGGACGCAAGCTGTTCCTCATCGAAAACTGCATCTACGGCGTAGACATTCAGCCCGTCGCCATTCAAATTGCCAAGCTGCGGTTTTTCATCTCGCTGATTGTGGATCAGGATGCAATGTCATACGAAATGCCGAAGCCCGCACGCAGTAAGGGCGCAGAGGCAGAGGCCGTAGAGGCACACACTTACTCCGTGCGTGTTTCTGCATTGAATCGCGGCGTTCGTCCGCTGCCGAATCTGGAAACCAAATTTGTTGCCGCGAACACGCTCATCGGCTTGGAAATGTCCGGCTTGAAACCAAACGGCATAGACGTATTGGAAGCAAACTTGAAAGACATCCGCGCCAAACACTTCGGCGCACGCACGCGCAAGACGAAAGAAAAATATCGCCTCGAAGACAAACGCATTCGCAATGAAATAGCTACTCTGCTTAAGAAAGCCCTCTTCCCGGAAACCAGCGCGGATCAAATTTCCGGCTGGAATCCTTACGATCAAAACGCGAAGGCGGATTGGTTCGATGCCGAATGGATGTTTGGCGTGGAGAATGGCTTTGATATTGTGATTGGGAATCCGCCGTATGTGCGGCAGGAAGAGATCAAAGAGTTCAAGCCGCTCTTCAGCAAACAGTATGAATGCTTCACGGGCACGGCGGATTTGTTTGTGTATTTCTACGAATGCGCGTGGCGCAGCTTGCGCGAAAAAGGCGTGTTCACGTTCATCACTTCCAACAAATATTTTCGCTCCGGCTACGGCGCAAAGCTGCGCAAATTTTTGAGCGAGAAAGCCGCCATCCGGCACTTGATTGATTTTGGCGATGCGCCGATTTTTACGGCGATTGCGTATCCGAGCATTTTGCTGGCGGCGAAGCAAAAGCCAAATGCCAATCAGGTTCGTGCGTTAACGTGGAATTCGCCGGATGCGCCTGCCGGAGATTTTTCAGCAACGTTTCAGAGTCAGAGTTTTTGGCTGCCGCAAAAAGAATTGACCAGTGAAGCGTGGCGTTTGGAATCCGGCGTGACATTGCGCTTGCTGGAAAAGCTGCGCAGCAAAGGCAAGCCGCTGGGCGAATACGTCAACGGCAGATTTTATTACGGGATTAAGACGGGATTGAATGAAGCATTCGTTGTGGATCGTGCGACACGAGATCGTTTGATTGCCGAAGATGCATCTTCGGCGGAAGTTCTCAAACCGTTTTTGCGAGGACGTGATGTCAAACGATGGCAAGTTGAGTTCGCGGAACAGTACCTCATCAAAATCGAATCTTCGGCAAACAAAACACATTCTTGGTCAGACAAAAACGAAGAAGCGGCAGAAAAGATTTTTGCGAAAACCTATCCGGCAATTCACGCGCATTTTCAGCAGTTTCGAGAGCATCTAATTAACCGCGAGGATCAAGGCAAATACTTTTGGGAACTGCGAGCTTGTGCTTATTGGCAGGAATTTGAGCAACCAAAAATCATTTACCCAGATATTTACGAACATCAAAGTTTTGCTTGGAATTTGGAAGGCTTTTACTCAGTCAATACAACCTACTTCATTCCGACAGACGAAAAATGGTTGACCGCCTTGCTCAATTCAACGGTTGTTGAGTGGTTTTATGCGTCAATTTCCAACAGGATTCGCGGCGGTTATCTGAGAGCTTTCACGGATTACATGAAGCAAATTCCAATTCCCAACGCCACTGCCGCGCAACAATCCGCCATCGCTGCCCTCGTAGATAAAATCCTCGCCGCGAAAAAAGCGTTGACTGGAGCGCAAGCGTCCCCGCTTGCAAATCGCCGCGAGGCGATAAAAGCGCAAGAGGAAAAGACAGCAAGCGAGACGCTTGCGCTCCAGTCATGGGAAGCGGAAATTGACGCGCTGGTCTATCAACTCTACGGCTTGACGAACGAAGAGATTGTCCTTATTGAGGGGAAGGCGTGATATATTCGCGCATCAAATGAACAACGTCTGGCAACTCATCATTGACACTAGATCAGTTTTCAGTTGCGTGGATGGCTACCCGGTCGCTACCGCTCGCGGTACTGTACCCGGAGCG
>JAFDVL010000058.1:73970-95045 GCA_018268995.1 Acidobacteriota bacterium
TACCCGGAGCGGTAGCGACGTGGGTGACGGCTCCATACACTGAATTGAAAACCGATCTAACATCCTGGTCGCGGCGTTTCGTTCGCAGCGCGGCGTGGCGAATCTGTTGCTCACGAAGCTGAACGATGCTCGTTGGCAAGTAAACCTTTCGACGCCGTTATGGCTGGAATATGAAGATGTGCTGAAGCGCCCTGAGATGCAACCCTTTATCGCAGAGGCAGACGTAGATATTTTCCTGAATGGACTTTGCTCGATTGCGCAATATCATGAGATTCTTTATTTGTGGCGGTTGTTGGCGACTGATCCGAATGACGCTTTTTTGTTGGAACTGGCGGTCAAGGCGAAGGCGGATTTCATCATTACTTACAACCCAAAAGATTTTCCTGCGGCGGCCAGTTTCGGGATAAAATTGGCGACGCCCAAAGAGTTTTTGCAATTGATGGGAGATTTGGCATGAAAAACATTCCGACTACGCTTCCAGATACATTATTGCGTCAGGCACAAGCCATTGCCGCACGCGAACAAATGTTGTTGGATCAATTTATCTCTCTGGCCTTAGCCAGTCAGGTTTCGGTGTGGGATGCGCGCGCCAAACAAGGCGACTGGCAAAAGGCGCAAGAAATTCTCGCCCAAGCACCGAATACTGAGCCGGAGGAATTCGATAGCTTTGTCGTCTTCCGCAATCGCGCCACCGCTTTCGGCACAAACATCGGATGATGTAGCACAGCGGGCAGGCGCGGCAGCGGGCGGCGCAGCAAAATATTCTTTGGAGCATAACCAACTTGGTATGAGCACAAACACTCTTAGGCAAAGACGGGGCTGGGCACTATTGTTGTTCCTTTCTTGCGCCACAATCGTCGCCGTAGCCTCCTGGGCGCAGTCTTCATCAAGTTCGGACGAAGAGCGTGCCGCTTCGTTCGAGAAATTCGTCCAACCGTTCTTAAAGCAAAATTGCCTGCGTTGCCATGAGGGCGACAACAGAATGGGCGGCGTTCGGGTTGATCAACTCGACGCCAAGTTTGACGATCAGCATATCCCGATTTGGGAAGCTGTGCGCGAGCGAATTGACGCTGGAACCATGCCGCCCAAGAGCGCCAAACCACAGCCCAACGACGCCGACCGCGAGCGGATGACCAAGTGGATTGATGCTGGCCTGGCGGCGGCACGCACGCGCCAGGTTTCCAGGAACGGACTGATGCGACGGCTAACGGTCGCGCAATATCGCAACACGCTGCGCGAACTGTTGCTGTTGGAAGACGACCTGACCGACATCCTGCCTGCCGATGCGGTTTCAAAAGATGGCTTCCTGAACAACCACGAACGGCTCGAACTCTCGCCGCTGTTGACCGAAACCTATTTTGAGATCGCCGAAAAGGCGCTCAGCCGCGTCATCATTGATCCGAACGCCAAACCGTCCATCCAGAATTTCCGCCTTGATTTCGGCAGCGGCATCAATCCGAAGCCCGTCAGCGAACGGCTGGTGCTGGGAGCGGGCAGCACATTGCTGACGCCCGAAGATTTCACCGTGACGCAGTTGACGGCGAAGAAGCCCTTCCCTTTCGAGCCGTTTTTCATGCGGACGAAATTCAGGTTTATCGAAGGCTATCAGGGCAACGACACCGTGCGCGGATGGCGCGATTTCGACAGCATCTACCACGCAGTTTTTGCCGATTTTCGCGGCAGCGGCGGCTATCCGAAAGGCAAGGCTTACGGGACGGTTCCCGAAGGACTGCTGCTGCGTCCGGCGATTCCCAACGACGAACTTTTTGGGGCTGACGGAACTTACGGCCCCAAAGCGAATTTCAAAATCGCGGTGCGCGAACTGCCAGATAACGGACGCTTCCGCGTGACGGTGACGGCGGCGAAATATGACGATGGACTCCTGCTCGACAAAGGCACGGTTGCTGCGGAAGGCAAAGAAATCGTAGTCAATAATGGATCCGCAACAATTCGTACGCCGGGCATTTATCAAGTTGCCGTACATCCTGCATCCCCTGCCACCGCGCCGGACGCGGACACTTCAAAGCTGAACGACGGACTCGCAGGTTCATGGACGCTGGATGGCGAGGAACGGCTTGCGGGCAAAGCGGCGCACGTCGAATCGCCTTTCGGCAAGGCCGTCGGGTTCAATGCCCACACGGATGCGCTGACGGTTCCCGGCAACGGCGTGAGAAATATTGGCACTGGCGAATTCACCATTTCGGCGTGGATCAAACCGCGTGGCAACGGAGCCGTCATCAGCGCGGGTGGGTATGGCGCGCAGGGCTGGTCGGTTGATCTTTCAGAACGCAACACGCTTCAGTTCGTTTCCGCAGGTTTGCAGGGCGCGTTCAACGGCAGAGTCGTTTCGCAGCCGGATGCGATCAAGCGCGAAGCCTGGCAGCATCTCGCGGTGGTGGTGCGACGCGGGAAAAATGAGACGCGCATTTATGTGAACGGTCTGCTGGTCGGGCGCGGCACGACGGGAACGGCGAATCTTGATGCGAAAGGCGACCTCATTCTGGGCAGCGCGGCGGGCGTAGAGTCGTTCAAGGGGTTGATTGATGAAGTGCGCGTTTACAAACGCGCGCTGGGACACGCGGAGGTTCAGGGATTGGTTTTGCCGGGCAAGGCCACGATTGCGGCGACGCCAGCGCAACCTCGCCCACAAGGACGCAACAACGCGGCGAGAATGCCCGACGTTGCTTTGAAAATCGGCGACCGACATTTTACCGGCAGCTTGCAACAGCCCGCCTTTTTGGTCGTACGGATGGCAGCGGGAACGACTCCGATCAGCGCCGTGCTTGATGGCGTGCATGATGCCGCCAAAATCACGCTGACGCAGTTGCCCGATACGCACGAATCGGCGCGCCGCTTTCTCGCGTTTGAGAAACGATTGCCGAAAGTCGGTGTGTATCTCGGATTCCGCCGCGATTGCGGCAGTTCCCTCGTCGCTGTCGGCGAACCACAGCCCGTCGGCAAAAAGCTCGCCCGCTACACGTTTGAAGGCGCGATGCGCAACTTCCCGAACGCCGAAGTGGAAAAGGACAACGTGAATTATCTGGCCGGGGTGCGTGAGCTTGGCGTGCGCAGCGAATACACCGACGGACGCGATATGCCACGCTTGCTGATTCGCGCGGTCGAGTTCGAGGGACCGTTGCACGAGTCGTGGCCGCCCCCCACATACAAAAACATCTTCATTGACTCCGAACAGAAGAATGATCGCCCGGCGTACGCTCGGCAGATTCTCCGCAACTTCGCGCGGCGTGCCTACCGTCGCCCGATTACTTCGGCGGAAGAAGAGGCGTTGTTTGCGGTGTACCGCAACTCCGCAACCGCCGGGCGCAGTTTTGAAGAAAGCGTAAAAGACGCGCTTCTGGTCGCGCTGACTTCGCCGCAATTTCTGTTTCTGATCGAGAGCAGTGCGACGGCGGCGTCTGAGCCGTTGGACAATTACGAACTGGCATCGAAGCTGTCGTACTTCCTCTGGAACAGCCCGCCGGATGCAAAGACGTTGCAGCTTGCGGCTGCGGGCACATTGCGCAAGCAGCTTGACGCCGAGACAGAGCGGATGATCGCCGACCCGAAATTCTCGCGCTTCATCAATGAATTCGCCGCACAGTGGCTGAGCCTCGATAAGTTTGACGTGCTGGAGCCAGACCGTACGCGCTTCCCGAAACTCACGCGCGAAACCCGCACGCAATTGAAGCGCGAACCAGTGGAGTTTTTGCGCTATCTGATCCGAGAAAATCTTCCGGCGACCAATCTGGTGCAATCAGATTTTATCTTGGCGAATGAGACAGTCGCGGGTTATTACGATCTTGGCGACAAGACCGAGAGCGGACTTCGCTTCATGCCGATCAGGCACGGACGGTCAGAACTGGGCGGCGTGCTGACGCAGGCGGCCATTATGGCTGGCCTTTCTGACGGGCGGGAATCGAATCCGGTGAAGCGCGGCGCGTGGCTGGCGCGCAAGATCGTTGCCGAACCGCCCGCCGATCCACCGCCGAACGTCCCCGCACTGAAAGAAGCGGAGAAAGGATTGACGCTGCGCCAGCGCCTCGAACAGCACCGCGATGTGGCCGCCTGTCGGAATTGTCATGCCAAGATTGACCCGTGGGGCGTCGCGCTCGAAGAGTTCAACGCGGGCGGCAGGCTGAAGACACAGCCCGCAGACGCGCGCAGCACGTTGCCCGACCGTACAGAAGTCAGCGGGGCCAACGATTTGAAGCGTTATCTCGCCAATGATCGCATTGACCAGCTCGCTTTCAGCTTCTTGAAGCATCTGTCAATTTACGCTTCCGGTCGCAGCCTGACGTACAGCGAGCTTCATCAGTTGAAGCAGGACGGGCTGAAGTTGAAAGCCGATGGCTACCGAATGAAAAACATGCTTCGGTATGTCGTCAACAGTCCGGTATTTCTGGAAAAATAGTAAAAAAGATGCTAGATGCTGGATGCTAGATGTATTGACAACTTAGGTGAGAAACCTATGCGGAGCAACAAACAAGATGTTTGTTGTACATTGACTGCGAAGAGGTAGCGCAAACATCCTGTTTGCGCCTCCAACTTAACTTGGCAATACAGCTGGATGCTAGGAAGGGATTGAACACTTAGGGCTAATTCTTCCTAGCATCCAGCATCCAGCATCTAGCATCCTTTCTAAGGGAGAACTATGACCAACTCATTCCGCATTCATCGCCGCGCTTTCCTGAAAGGTCTCGGCGGCGTAACACTGGCCTTGCCGGTTCTGGACGTGATGGGCGCTGAAGTGACCGAGCGTCTACCGCGCCGCTTCTGCGCAATCTACACCGCCAATGGCATGTCGCTGCCTTTGAAAGATCACGGCATCTCTGAATGGTTCTGGTTTCCCCAGAAGGCGGAAAGCGGCGAGTTCGTCTACAGCAAATCCACCGAGCCGTTGTTGCCGTTCCGCAGGCAGATCAGTTTCATGGGCGGGCTGTATCATCCGAACGGCCCCAAGGCCGACCCGCACACCTGCTCCGATATGTGGCTGACGGGCGCGCCGCTGCAAAATCCGAAGCCGGGGACGTACAACACCGCCGGGCTTGACCAAGTCATTGCGTTGCACACGAAACAGCATTGCCGTCAGCCATCGCTGACGCTTTCGATTGACGCAGGCACGGGCTTTCTGTCGCGTACGGGCACGATTTCATACAGCCTCGAAGGAAACGCGATTCCGGCAGAAAACAAGCCGCGCCGCGTGTTCGAGCGCCTGTTCAGCCTTGACCGTGCGTCGCTCAAATCCGAGCACGAAAAGCTGCAACGCCGCATCAAGCTGGTTGATGCTGTAGCGGAAAATGCGCGAGCGCTCAACCAAAAGCTCGGCAAGACAGACCGGGAACGGATGGATCAGTACATGACCTCGCTCAACGAAGTCGAAGCGCGGCTGGCCGCGTCAGAAAAATGGATTGATATTCCGCTCAAAAAACAGGATTACTCTCACCTGCACCTCGATGCCACCAACGAAGGCGACCCGTCCGAGTATTACCAGACGATGTTCGATTTGATCGCGCTGGCCTTTGACGCCGACATCACGCGCTCGGTCGCGTTTATGCTCAACCGCGAAGACGGCATGGGCATCAGCGATACGTTCCCGCTCAAGCTGGGCTTGTCCAAAACGCACCACAACCTTTCGCACGCCACGGACAAGGAAGGGCAACTCGATTTCGCCAAGTACGATCTGTTTCTGAGCCAGCAACTCGCACACTTCTTTGCGCGGATGAACGAATACAAAGACCGCAGCGGCTCGGTGCTCGACAATACGATTGTGTTGTATGGCAGCGGCGCGAGCACGACCCACAACCCGCATAACCTGCCGACGCTGATCGCAGGTGGCGCGAACATGGGGCTGAAACATTGCGGTTACTGGCGCAACGGCGAGACGCGCCTGTCAAATGTGCATCTGAGCATCCTGCGCTCAATGGGAATTGAGCAGGAATCGTTCTCGGACAGCACCGGAACGGTCATCAACTCGATCTTCAGCAAGGTGTAAAGCAGCAGGAGCGAAAAATAACAGGGGAGGCGCGCGTAGAACTGTCCCGATTCATCACGCGCTCCCAATGGCACTGTCACCGACAACCGCACCAACCTCACGTAATAGCAACCCGAAACCACCGACCAGGCGTGGGATGAAGCCAGTGCCGATTGCGAAGGTTTGACGCTGGCAGGCGCGAGCAATTGGCGTTTGCCCAACATCAAGGAACTGGCTTCGATCAATGACAAAACGCGCGTGCGGCCTTCGCTGCATCTAACGGCCTTTCCCAATGCGGTGGCGGCGCGATTTTTGGCTTCGACTACGCAAGTCAATCAGACCGTGCGAGCGTGGACGGTGGACGCCCTTCGGCATTTCGAGTCAAAACGCAAAAACGAGCGTGTCAGGAGTTTTCTGTAAACGGATAAAGTCAACTATGCTTTTTTGCGAGCCGTTGCACTGCTATTACGTGGGCGAGAGACCTACGCCCGCGAACTTTTATGATGAAAGGAAAATGGATTTATGCGCTGCGATGTTTTGGCTTTCGGCTCGGCTAGTCTCCGTGTTTTTCTATTGTTGGTTGTTACCATCTGATTCTTGTTAACGGTGCATCCGTAGCTACGTTTCCTTCCTCAATGTCCCACTTTCTCTTCAATGCTTAAGATAGACTTAAGGTCAGCTTAAAAAAGATTTTAGACTCTCTTAAAGTGGTGTTATAGTTTGCGACTACCCTCGACGTGTCCGGCTACTACACATCACATTCAGGAGGCTTGCAATGACTGTGTATCGTCATTCTTTTTTGCTGCTGGCTCTGCTTTTTCTGATTGCCGCTGCGGCCCTCGCACAAAGTTCCCGGCGTGCTTCGGCCATCTCCTACTGCGAACGCGGTGTGCAATATCACAAACAAGGGGAAATTGACCTCGCGCTGACAGACTACAATCTGGCGCTCAAGTTTGACCCGACCTACGCCGAGGCATATTACAATCGTGGTGTAGCGCATTACGATCAGAAAAACTTTGCGGCAGCGCTGGCAGATTACACGCGCGCGTTGGAACTCAAGCCCGACAAGGCAGACGCCTATTACAATCGCGGCATTGCCCGCAAAGACAGCGGTGATTTAGCGGGAGCCATCGCGGATTACGATCAAGCCTTAACGCTCAATCCCAAACTGACAGCGGCGTACAACAATCGCGGCACGGCGCGTAAAAATCGTGGCGATTTGGATGGCGCGTTGAGCGATTATGATCAAGCCCTCAAGTTGGATGCGAAGTTGGCGAGCGCCTGGAACAATCGTGGGAATCTGTGGCGCACGAAAGGCGAATGGCAAAAAGCGCTCAAAGATTACAGTCGGGCGATTCAATTAGACCGCAGCTATGCCGCCGCATATCTGAATCGCGGGGCCATTTATCTTTGCTTACGACGGGAGAAAGAAGCGCAGCAGGACTTCGTGCAAGCCTCCAAATTCGATGCGAAGCTGGAACCAATGATCGAACGATATTGGCAGAAGTGGCAGGAAGCGCGGTCGGCGGAAGTGTCTGTGCGGTGATTCAATTCTTGCTACCTGATCATTCAATTCTTCTTCCTGTCCTCACACTCTCATCTGTGTTGTTAGGCGAGTCGGTCTGTCCAATGACCACCTCGCCCGTCGAATCCAAACGTGAGGTTTAGAAAACAAACCGTGCGCCCAACTGCAATTGGCGCGGCCCGCCAAAGCGTGCAGTGGACGGAGCAGTGAACGGCTCGCCCGGCAATGGAAACACCGTTGGTACAGGCACTGCCGGAAGCGCATTGCCCGCGTTGCCGTACACGCTGATGCCGTCTACGCCGAAGTTTTTATTCGACGCCCGCGTCACGTTGAAGAACTCTGCGGTGAAGGAAAGTTGTCGCCCTTCGCCCAGACTGAATGACTTCAAGAGCCGCAAATCCAAGTTGAAGAAATTCGGCTGACGAAATGTATTGCGCCCAACCACACGCCCGTTGATGACCGCGCGATCATTGTCCGTGTTGTTGTCGTTTTGAATGTCATCGCCCGCGACCGCCGTGTAGGGCAAGCCCGAACGCGCAATCACAATGCCGCTCAGCGTGAAGCCCGCGCCGAGATCAATCAGCCCATTCACATTGAAGTTGTGGCGAATATCCTGCTTGGACGGCCCGGCTTCGGCTTTCAGATCAAATGGATTCAGCGTCGTCTCGCGCGAGAAATTGCGCTCGTTCGAGTCATCATCCCGATTGTCGGCCAGCGTGTAATTCAGTCCGACTTGATAGCGCCGCGCAAATCGTTTTTGCAGGTTCACGACCAGCGCGTCATAGGTCGAATGCGCTGACGATTCATTGATCGAGAAAATGCCAATCGTCGGATTCGGGCGCGCAGCCAAAAAGCGCGGATAGCCCGTCGCCGCGTCAATCGTCGGTGCGCCGAGATTGCGATCTACGCGCCGCTGCAAATTCCACGCCGACGCACGCACATAGCCGACGGACAGATTGAAGTCTTTGCCCAGCGTTTGTTCCAACGTGGCCGATCCCTGAAATGTGGTCGGATTGACGAAGTCAGGTTGGAAACCGAAAACGCGCGTGCGCACGCGATTCGTCACGCCTGCGGGCAAGATCGGCACAGCGGTCATAATGTTCGGATAGGTCACAATCGCGCCCGCGCCACGAAACACACAGTTCGCAGGAATTGCCGCGCCCAATGCCGTGCGACACGCGCCGCTGCGTTCGTCAAAGCTGTAATCCTTCGTCACCAGATCGTTGTTCGTGAACACGCGCAAGAACAATACCGATGGCGTGCGCGCATTGTACAAACCGCCGGACAAACGCAGCACCGTGCGGCCTTGGTTGCCGATGTCCCACGCCAGCCCCAAACGCGGTTGCCACATCCTTAGGTCGTTTGGGATGCGCGTTGTTTGCGGCAACGCGGCATTCGGGCGCGGCGGCTGCGGATTCCATTGTCCTTCCCAACGCAAGCCTGCCGTCAGCGTCAACGAGGACGCCAGCTTGATGCGATCCTGCGCGAACAACGCCACTTCATTTTGCGCGCCTCGCGTCACAATCAAATCAGGAATCGTGACGACCGTTTGCGTGATGCGGCGCGGAATACCATTCAGAAAATCGGCGAGACTGCTGAAGCGCCACGTGCCGAGGAAATCCGATTGCCGCTGCGCCGTGAAATTGTTGAGGTTGTAATCCACGCCGAAGCGCAAGCGATGTGCCGTCGTGTTGAAGCTGTAGTTATCCGAAAGCTGATAGCGTTCGGTTTCCCAGCGACGCGGACGGCTGCTGGAATTGCCGAAGCGACCGAAATTATCCACGCGAATTTCCGGCCCAATGGCATTGGGGTTTTCGCGCCGCTGATCCGTCGCCACTTGCGCGCGGAATTCATTGATCGTGCGTGCATCCAGCACCGAAACCAGACTGGCTTTCACGCCGTGGCTACCGTTGGCGGCTTCATAGTTTGTCGCGGCGAAGTTGTCGGTCAATGTTGTGCCATCCGCGAGCGCGCCAAAATTCTCGCCACGAAACCGTGCGTAGGTGTATTGCACATTCAGCGTGTTGTCTTGCGACAAAATGAAATCCGTGCGCGCAAACACCGCCGTCGGATTGTTCGTGCTGTTGTGTTCGCCTTGCAGGTTCAGGATGCTCGCCGGAACTGTCAAATTGGCGGCAGGCGTGGCGAAACGAACGAAGTACGGAATGCGCAGGAAGTTTTGTTCGGCGGCGACGAAGAAGAACGCGCGCTCTTGTTTGAAGGCTCCGCCGAACGAGCCGCCGAATTGATTTTGTTGGTTGTTGCCTTTGTTGCCGAACGCATCCTCTGAAGTCAGATTGGGATTGCGGTTCAGGTACAAGGCTTCGCCGTGCCATTCGTTCGTACCGGATTTGGTGACGCCGTTCACGAAGCCTGCGCTCGTGCGTCCGACTTCTGCGCCTGCGCCGGAACGCACAACCTGAAACTCACGAATCGCCGATTGTGGAAAGAAGAACACCGCATCGTTGCCGCCGCGTTGATTGCCTTGCAGCGCGTCGTTGAAATCCGCGCCATCAAGCGCGACATTGGAATTGATCGAACGTTGCCCGGCAATCACCAAGCCTTTGCGATCAGATTCCTGCACGATGCCCGGCGTCAATTGCACAAAGTCGGTGAAGTTGCGTCCGCGAATCGGCAAGTCCCGAATCGCCCGCTGCTCAATATTCGCGCCCGTCGCGCCTTCTTCAGTGTCTACCGCAGCCGACGAATCAGACACCACGATCTGTTCATTGACTGACGCGACTTGCAACGCCAGATTCAGCGTTTCCGTGTTCCCGACCGTCAACGTCACATTTTCGCGCCGCGTGGTGGCAAAGCCCTGTGCGGCAACTTCTACGATGTAGCGCCCCGGCGACAATACGCTGGCGAGAAATTGCCCGCGCGCATCCGTCACCAATTTGCGTTGATAGCCAGTTTCCTGATTGCGAATCGTGACCGTCGCACCGGGCAAGGCTTGCGCGTTGGCATCGGTGAGCGTGCCTTCCAGCGCGGCACTGCCCGATTCGGATTGGGCGTACACGCCAAGGCTAACGCATAGGCTTAGCACCAGCACAAAAAGCGCCTCCCAAAATGGATGAATATTGAGGCGGCGAAAACTGCGAGGATGTTGCTGAATGGACACGGGTATTTCTCCTGAGCAAAAGTTGAGTGGTGTTGTTCGGTAACGAGTAAAAATTTAAGGCGGGAGTTTATTTTGGCTGCATTAAGGCGATATTAAGCGGGCCTCAATTTGATGTTAATTCACCGTATGGAGGGAGCGAAAACAAAGGACTGGCAAAGACGAATCTTCACCAGCCCTCAGTACTATAAAACAACGCGTTTTTTAGAATCGCAGCTTCAAACCGAACTGCATCACACGCGGGCCGCCGACCGTGTTGACGATCTTGCCGAAGTCCGTCGCGTCTTGCAGATCGTTGGCGGGTAAAGCGAAGTTCACTGTATTGAAGAGATTGAAAACATCCCAGCGGAATTGCAGCCGCACGCCTTCCGTGATGGTTGTTTCCTTCGACAAGCCGAAATCAAACCGCTTTTGCACCGTGCCGCGCAACGTGTTTCGACCCAGGTTGCCAAAGCCGCCAAACGCTGTAGCCAGCACGCTCGTATTGAATGCGCGTTCGGTGATGTCGCTACCCGTTTGCCGCAAATCTGCAAGCGAGCCATTCAGGTTCGGACGACCGAAGCCGAGGCGATACAACCCGCCTGAACCACGCGTCAGGCTCGTGTATTGCGAGGCCGCCGTGATTTCCGGTTCTGCCGCAAAGATCGTGAACGGCGTGCCGGTTTGCGCCTGGAAGAAGCCCGACAGTTCCCAGCCTTTCAGCAAACGTGATTCACTGCTGAATGGCAATTGGTACACGAAGTTCACATTGAAGCGATGCGTGCGATCAAAGTCGGACACCGCGCGATTGCTGCGCAGATTGCGTTGATCGCCTTGCACAACAAAGCCCGCGTTCGGCACGTCGGGTTTGCCGCCGCCTGCCGTGCTGCCCGGATCGCTGGAGTTGTTGTCAATGGACTTCGACCACGTGTACGCCGTGTTGAATTGCAAGCCCTTCGCCATCCGCGAGGACAAGCTCAATTGCAATGCGTTGTAGATCGAATTCGCAGACGATTGCAGCAACACGGCTTCGGGAATATTGAAGCCGAGGTACGGCCCGCGCGCTTCAAATCCGATCAGGTTGCCGCCGCCGAGCGCACCTGCGGAACTGCACGTCAGGCGATTGCTCAGGTTGTAATCAATCGGTGCGTTCGCGGGCAGATTGATGGTCGCGCCTGTGCAAGTCGGCGTCAGTCCGGCGCGATACGGATTCGCAAAGCCGAACGCTTTGCCCAGTCCACGTTCGCGCGCCGTGTTGCCGGTATTCAACGCGCCGTTCGGTGCGCCACCAGCGAGGTAGGCTTGATTCATCCGCTCAAAGATGTAATCCGGCGTATTCGTATCGTTCAGATCGTAGCCTTGATTAAAGGCGGTCGCCTGCAACAGCTTCGTGCCTTTCGTGCCGACGTAGCGCGCTTCAAACAGCACGTCTTTCGCCACTTCGTATTGGAAACCGAAGTTCCATTGCTGCACATACGGCGTGCGCAGGTTGCGATCTACCGCGCGGAATTCAAACGTCTCAGCGACGTTGCCCGTGATGATTTGACCGTTGGCTCCGGTCGGATTGTTGGAACCGTCGGCTTGCTTGGTCACGGACGTTCCATCCCGAATTTCATAGACACCAGCGCGATAGACGATGCGATTCGGCAGGAAGCGATTGAACGGCAGGTTCGGGTCTTGCTGCGAGAAGGCCGTCGCAATCGGCACGGCACGCGACGGAGCTGTGACCTCGATTTCGCGCAGGAACGGATAATTTGAGAAGACCGTGTTGATGAAGGCTGCCGACGGACGATCAAAGAACACGCCGTAGCCGCCGCGCAGCACGAGCTTCTTGCTCTCGAACGGCGAGAACGCAAAGCCGAAACGCGGGCCGAAGTTGTTCCAATCCTGCCCCTTCAGCGTGTGCTTCGTGTTCACTTTCGTCGTCGCGGCAATCGCGCCATCAATCGCGGCAAAGCCCGTGTTCTGCGCGTTGCTCGGAATGATGAACGATTGCGTGATGTCGTTCGGGTTCGTGATCTTCTCGAAGTCTACGTTGCCGATGCGCCCGTTCTTTTCGGTCGGCAAGCCGAACCATTCGTAGCGCAGGCCCAAATTGACCGTCAGTTTGTTATTGAGCTTCCAATCATCGGCGATGTACCAGCTCAAATCCTGCATGCGGAAGTTTTTGCTGGTGATGCCGAATTGCGTGTCGCCTTCGGTGGCGCGTCCGGCTAAGAATTGCGTGAAGTTCTCGAACTTCTCAAACTCGGTTTGTTGTTCTTCCGGCAGGCTCGTATCAAAGAAATGCTGTTTGTATTCCGCGCCAAATTTCAGCGTCTGACGACCTTTCACCCACGTGACGTGATCGCCGAAGCTGAAGGTTTTTTGTTGCCGTTGATTGTAGACATCGTTCGGTGCACCAAACGACAAGTTCGAGAGGTTGTTGCGAAACACAAAGTGTCCGAGCCGCCGCGTGCCTTCGCTGTCGTCAAAGTTGAGCGATGGATTGAAGGCTTTCAGTTGCGCATCGTTGAAGCCAAACACCGAAGCCGTCGTGATCGCCGCAAAATCATCCTGCAAGCGCCGCGTGTTGTTCAGCCAGAAATAGCCGAAACGCGCTTCATTGACGATGCCCGCACCGAATGTATGCACATCAGAAATAGCAATGGTGCGGTTGCGATCATTGCGCTGCAACGTCACGGGCGAAGCGAGCGACGACGGATCGGGGAACGGGTCAAAGCCGGGGAAGTTCGCAAAGAACAACGTGCCGCTCAAACGATTGTTCGCCGTCAATTGCCCATCGAGTTTGGTGGTGAATTGATCCTGCTCAAAGCTCGCCGGAAACACATTACGTTGGCGCATCAACGGATTGCCGCCGCGAAAATCGCCGCGCGTCAAATCCAGTCGCGTCAGATCGCCAACGTTCGTATCCGTGATGGAAAGCAGCGTCGCATTCGCTGCCGGGCGCGGAATGAAATAACCGCCCGTCGCCGGATTACGCAGATTCAGCAAGCGCAAGGCAAGCGGCGAAATCTGCGCTTCGGTCAATTGGAAATTCGGATTGCGCGCTTTGAAAGCGGCGACCACATTTGCTGCCGTCGCATCGCCGGGGATTTCGCGCAACGCAGCGGGTAGCGTGGTAATACTGCTCGCGGTTGGGACGAAACCCGTGTTCGCGCGTGTGAATTGATAGCCGCCGAAGAAGAAAATCTTTTCTTTCTTTACCGGGCCACCAATCGTAAAGCCGCCTTCGTTACGGCGCGCTTTCGGGCGATCAATGCCGTCTTTGTTGTAGAAGAAATCGTTCGCATTCAGCTTGTCGTGTTGCAAGTAATGATAGAGCGAGCCGTGGAATTCGTTGCCGCCGCTCTTGGTAATCAATTGGAAGTTGCCGCCGCCCGAACGCCCGGTCGAGGCATCGTACAGGCTGGTTTGCAGTTTGACTTCTTCCAGCGTTTCCGGCGCAGGCGACACGTTATCGCTGAGCGAGCCTTCATTGCTCGTCAAATTCGTCGCGTCAATGCCGTTGAAGGTCAGCGAAGTCGAAGTTGTGCGCGTGCCATTCACCGACGGTGAAATGTTGCCCGTGCCGTTCGTCAGCACCGGAGGCAGATCCGAAGCCACGCCCGCTTCAGTCGAAAGCAAATGGGTGAAGCTGCGTGTCGAGGTCGGAATCTGTACGGCTTGTTCGCCCGTGATTTGGCGAAATGTGGTGGAGGTTTCAGTTTGGACTAAATCAATGGCGGCAGCGGTGATATTCACCGTTTCACCAACTGCGCCGGGTTCGAGTTGAATATCAAGCGTGCGTGTGACGGCGGCTTCGACAGCAACATTGTCCAGACTGCCTTTTTTGAAACCGGCGACTTCAATCGTGATTTTGTAACTACCGAGGTCGAGCACAGGCGCTTTCCAGCGCCCTTCGACATCAGAAGTCACAGAGCGGGTTGCGCCTGTCGCAGTGTTCGTTACGGTGACAGTGGCGTTGGGAATGACCGCACCCGTTTGGTCGGTCACGGTGCCCGCTAACGCTCCAGTCGGGCCGGATTGCGCGAGTGCGGCGAAGCTGAACAACGCGGTCAGGGCAACAACCCACAGCGTCAAAAAATAAGTACGAGGACTTGGCATAAGCTCTCCTGAAATTTCTCCTGTAAACCTGCGCACGAGTGGTGCAAATTTGATCGTTGAATTCATCCCAGTTCGACAAAGCGGTTGGTACATTCAGTTGTGTACTTGTGTTCGTGATTTCAAAATTGGATAAGACCGTAATAAGTTGGAAGGCTAATGGCGAGGTATTAAATGCAGATAAGCGAAGGCTCAAATTTGAGCAAAATCTGCCTTAATTCTATCTTAAATCCCTGGGCCAGAGGGTTCGCAGTAGGGCTTTGGCTGGCGGATCGTAAAGCTGCTGCCCCAGCCCAATGGCTTCTTCGGTGTAGGCTTGATCGCGGGCGGCAATCATCTGCTCTACGGCAAGCCACAGCGGGGGTTCGACCTGGTCACGGGGCAGCCGTTGCGTCAACAGCGCCAGATCGTTTTTCAGTCCAAGCAGATCGGCTAGCGATTTGAAGCGGCCCAACATCGGTTGAGCTTTACCGAGGCGCAGTGTTTGTAAGAGCTGAAGTTGATGTCGCAGGTGATTCACGTGTTTGCGCCATTCGTGAAAGTTGTCGGCATTGGGTTCTGCGATGACGGTTGCCATTGCGCGTTGGCCGCGTCGGTAGGCTTTGCGCAGACCTCGCTCCAGCACCGCCCGATCATCAAACTCCAGCGACCAAGCTTCCACGCGCGCGCGCATCGTGCGCAACTTCGCCACCACCGCGACCATTCGTTTTTCTTTTTGCGCCGCAGATGAACGGGATCGGATTGCCGATGAAGCAGGAAGATACTGCGTGGATGTTAGGCGGACTTCAGCCCTGCCTTAATTCGTCCTCAAATGAACACTCAATAAATCTTAGATCGGTTTTCAATTCAGTGTATGGAGCCGTCACCCACGTCGCTACCGCTCTGGGTACAGTACCGCGAGCGGTAGCGACCGGGTAACTATACACGCAACTGAAAACTGATCTAGGCGCATCAAGCGTGTGCTGCCTCTGCTTCTGGAATGGCGATTGTTGATTGCGCTCGATCCGCTGCCAGCGCGGATTGTTTCACGCCTAAGTCGGCACAGACGCAATGAGAAAAACGATGCGAGCCAATAACGACGCGCCAATGAACGCGGCGAACATCAAACCGCATAGAATCAATTTCGCCCCGCGCCTCATCACGCTGCGCGCTCCGCATAATGATTTCTATAACGCGCCGTGAGCTTGTCCATTTCCAACAACACGAGCACGTCCGCCGTCCCGAACTCCGCGTCAAACGCAGGCGCACCGCAAATCATCGCCCCCGCGCGCAAGTAGCCTTTCATCACTGGCGACAAACTGCGCAACATTGCGCGCGCTTCATACAACACAGGCGCATTTTCATCGAATGGCATGCGGCATACAGCACGCGGCTGCACGCGAAATTCTTCGGGCGCGCAATAGTGATCGCGCAAATACGCATACAACGGCAACACGTCTGCTACTTCGGCTTGATGCAAACTCCCGCAGCCAAACAAATACGCGATGCCGCGTTGTCGTGCGTATTCAATAATCGCGTTCCAAAGCCTGGAAATCGTTGTCGCATTGCGATAAGCATGCGCCACACACGAACGCCCCAACTCCAACAATTCACCGGGCAATCGCTTCAGGTTCGTCAGATCAAATTCGTTTTCCGAATAGAAGCCGATGTTGCGTTCGGCCACGCGTTGCCGCAGCAGGCGATACGTGCCGACGACTTTGTTGGTGGATAAATCTTTGATGATGAGGTGATCGCAGTACGCATCGTAAGCATCGGTGTCAAACCCGCGTTCATACGAAGCGAGCAAGCCTTCCTGCAATTCCAGATTGAAGACTTCAAAGCGCAATCGTAATGCCGCATCAATTTCAGCGAATGTCGTGGCCAGCTTCACTTCGAGGGTCTCGGTGCGAAGTAGAACAGCAGAATATTCCTGGACGAATGTTGTCATGCCAGACTCGATGTTGAGAAAGAGAAAAAAGCGGCGAGCCGCGAACAGTGCTGACCTCCCTTACCGACTCGCCGCTATCTTAGAGACGCATTGGCAAGATAAAGCGTTGATATTGAATTTGCTTTAGGACAATGTCAGGGGGTTGTAATTTTTCGGCTAAGGAAATGTTAGGAAGCCATTGGCTATTGGAATTAGTGGCTTCTCCGATTTTTGTGATTCATGTATGCTTCGCCTTCAACGAACTCAGCAAGCAAAAACAGGACAGGCTTCACATGCAGTTACTGAACCTCAAACCCAATCACAAATCTGTCACGGCCTATTACCAATCACTGGGCAAGTTCGACCAGATCAACATCTTCAATGAAAGTGCCGTCAAAGTGGCCTTTCAAAACCTGCTCGAAACGTGCGGGCGACAATTCGATTGGTCGTTGGTATTGGAATGGACAATCAAACGGCCCAAGTTGAAACCATTGCGCGTAGACGGCGCAGTAGTGGATGCCTTCAAACTCACGCACGGCTTTTGGGAAGCCAAAGATGAGCACGACGATTTGGGCAAGGAAGTCCGCGCCAAACTGGAGTTGGGCTACCCGAAAGACAACATTCTGTTTCAATCGCCCAAGCGCGCCATCCTTTATCAAAACGGCAGGCTGGTGCTGGATGAAGACATCACCAAGCCGGAAAACCTGGTTGGCACGCTGAAACATTTCTTTGAATATTTGCCGCGCAGTATATGTTCTTGATTTAGTCGGCAACGTTCGCAAGAATCCGAAGTTGTCCGGCACGACACACAACGTCTTTGGCATTCAAGTCGGTGTCAGCATCAATATTTTTGTTCGTAAACGCTAAATCGCTGGGCGCGCGTGCCTCTTCGCTGGGAGCGCATGCGTCCCGCGTGCTATGCGTTGTTTGCGAAAGAATTTGTAGAGAAACGTAAAGCACGCGGGACGCATGCGCTCCCAGCGAAGAGCGATTATCTTTACGCAGGCATAGCACGCGGGACGCGTGCGCTCCAGCAATCACGTATGAGCTTCGATCCGAAAAAGCGGGCAGCACTTTTACCCAAACGTGAAGCATTGCGTTTAGGCATCGCAGGGTGGCATTCACGCGGGTATCTGCCACATTTCAGCGACGCGGTGCATACGCAGTTCGTGACGTTCCGCTTGTTTGATTCGATGCCACAGGAAGTGTTACAGCGGTGGGCGAAAGAATTGGAACAGTTCCCCAAGTCCCATCTGGAAAGAGAACAGAAAAAGCGCATTGAAGCGTATCTCGACAGCGGTTACGGCAGTTGTTATTTGCGTGATTCGCGTATCGCGGAGGTCGTGCAAAACGCCCTGCTGCATTTTGATCATGATCGTTATGCGTTGCATGCCTGGGTCATTATGCCGAATCACGTGCATGTGCTGTTCACGCCTTTGAATGCCTGGGAATGGGGCAAAATTTTGCATTCGTGGAAAAGCTTCACCGCACACGAATGCAACAAGATTTTGGAGCGACAAGGCGAACTCTGGCAAAAAGACCCGTTTGATCGCTACATCCGCGACGAACAGCATTTTGCCAATGCACGCGCGTACATTGAAAATAACCCCGTCAAAGCCGGTTTGTGCGCAACTCCGCAAGACTGGCAATGGAGCAGCGCCCATTACAGAAGCTAATGCTTTATCGCCGGGCGCGCGCGTCTCGCGTACCGTTCATTCGCTGGGAGTACCCGTATCCGCGTCCTTTATGCTTTTATCGCTGGGAGCGCACGCGTCCCGCGTGCCTTACGCTCCGCTGCAAGTTATTTCGTAAACAACGCATAGCACGCGGGACGCGTGCGCTCCCAGCAGAAGAGGGGATTCATGACAAAGATTTTCTATGCTCGCGTAGACGAATTTTGGCGTAAAGAAGAAAAATACAAATACCTCGAAGCGCAACAACATTACGGCAACGTCGAATGGCAGGAATTAACGCCCGATGCCAAGCACACGTGGTTGTACGAAATGGAACATCTTTCATTACGTCTATGCCGTGTTGCATCATCCGGCGTACCGCGAACGCTACGCGGCAAATTTGAAACGCGAGTTGCCGCGCATTCCCTTCGCGCCGGAGTTTCACGCCTTCGCTAATGCAGGCGCACGCTTGGCAGAATTGCACGTCACCTATGAAACGCAACCGGAATATCCGCTCGAAAAAATCGAAAACCCCAACGCCAAACTCGACTGGTGCGTCGAGAAAATGAAACTCAGCAAAGACAAACAGAGCCTTGTCTATAACGATTTCCTTACGCTCGCAGGCATTCCGGCTGAAGCGTTCACCTATCGCCTCGGCAATCGTTCCGCGCTCGAATGGGTGGTTGACCAGTATCAAGTCACGACCGACAAACGTTCCGGCATCACAAATGACCCAAACCGCGCAGATGATCCCGAATATATTGTGCGATTGATCGGACAAGTGATTACGGTGAGTGTGGAAAAATGCGCTGCCAGGGTTAGGGCTATAAAGCTGGGAGCGCACGCGTCTCGCGTGCTTTAGGCTTCACAACAAATGCCGCTGGAAACAATGCATAGCACGCGGGACGCGTGCGCTCCCAGCGAAAAGGCTCAGCCAAATCGGCCTTCCAAATACTCGGCGGTTTTGGGATTTTGCGGGCTTTGAAATAAATCTTCGGTACTGCGGTGTTCGATCACTTCGCCCAGCAGCATAAACACACATTCATTGCTCGCGCGTCGCGCTTGCGCCATATTGTGCGTCACAATCAAAATCGTGTAGCGACCTTGTAAGCGGAACATCAACTCTTCAATCGCGCGCGTACCTTCGACATCCAATGCCGAACACGGTTCGTCCATCAGGATGACTTCCGGTTTCAGTGGCAGCAGGCGCGCAATGCAGAGTTTCTGTTGTTGTTCGAGTTGTAAGGTTGCGGCGTCTTTTTTTAGTTTGCCCGACAGGTCGTTCCACAATCCGACTTCCGTCAATGCGGATTCGACGGCGAGGTCGAGATCGGCTTTGCGTAAAGCGGAGCGTTCATTGTGCAGCCGCAAGCCGAAAACAATGTTTTCATAGACCGAAAGCGGCAGCGGATTGGGCCGTTGGAAGACCATCCCAACAGACTTGCGCAATTCAATCAACGAAACATCCGCATCATAAATATTCTTGCCCAGCACTTGGATTTCGCCTTCTGTGCGAACGGAGCCATAACGTTCGTTGATGCGATTGAAGCACCGCAGCAATGTGGTTTTGCCGCAACCTGACGGGCCGATGAGAGAGGTAATTTGCCCGTGACGAACGTTGAGCGAAACGTTGTGCAAGGCTTGAAAATCGCCGTACCAAAGATTCAAGTCGCGCGTTTGATGCTGTGTTCAAGTGAGGGGATCATCCGAAAATTCCATGCACATACTCATACGTTCTCTGATCCGCCGGTTGCGCAGAAAAGATTACGTCGTTGGTATTGTGTTCAATGATTTCGCCGTTCCAAAGAAACATTGTGCGGTCGGCGAGTCGCCGCGCTTGTTGCGTCAGGTTCGTTACTAAGATGATCGTAATTTGCGAGCGCAATTCCTTGAGCACTTCTTCAATGCGCATCGTCGTCACCGGATCAATCGCAATTGAAAACTCGTCCAAACACAAAATCTCCGGCTCGTGCGAAAGCGCGCGCGCAATCGTCAGGCGTTGTTGTTGCCCGCCGGATAACTTTGTGCCAAGCGTGTTCAGCCGATCTTTCACTTCATCCCACAGCGCCGCTTGTCGCAAGCAACGTTCGACCAATTCATCCAGTTTCATTTTCGCTCGCAGCCCCGCCATTCTTGGCGCAAACGCGACGTTGTCATAAATGGTCATCGGCAATCCAACCGGCAACGGCGCAACCATTCCGATTTTGCGGCGCAGTTCATAGACGCTTTTGACCCGCTGCACATCTTCGCCGTCTATTTTGATTATGCCCCTGACCTGGGCGCTCGCGGTGTATTCCAGCGTGCGATTGAGGGCTTTGAGCAAACTGGTTTTGCCGGATTGCGCGGGGCCGATGACGGCAAGGATTTCGTGCTGATACGCATCGAACGAAATGCCTCTGAGCGCGGCTCGGCCATCATAGGAAAGATGCAAGTTGGAAACCTCGATTTTCTTCATTCTTGTGTGCGTTCGGTGCAGTACAAGGAGCGATAGCGACTTGGTAGAGAAATCAAGAAAATGATTTTCCGAACAGAACCCCGAAGGGGTGAGAAGACATTAGCTCAGGGTGAAGGCGCGAGCCGAGAACCCTGGGAACAGCGCAAAAAGTATCCAAGCCCCAGCGGGACGACAGACGCCAATGAACGAACGATTCAGCTATCGCCCCGCTGGGGCTTGGGCGTCATCTTTGCGTATTCCCCGGATTGCATCCGGGGCTAATATCTGGGCGTCCCGCTGGGACTCAATTCGGAACATCTTTTTCTTATAACCAGCTTTATCCGGTCGCTACCGCTCGCGGTACT
>JAFDVL010000059.1 GCA_018268995.1 Acidobacteriota bacterium
CCAACGATGTATTAACCTTCCGCAATAATGCCGATGGCCAGAAATGTGTAAAGCGTGACGGCCAACAATGATTTGTAGGTGTTTTCTTTTCCCAGCACCAGGCTGACCAATTTAAAGACTCCGGCCACAATCAATGAGAAAAGCACATTTCCGATGAGTCCCATCACTAAGGCCGAATATTTTGCGATATTCGCCTGCATCGCGATGACTTGTGGTGCTTGTTCTTTCTGAATCCGGCCAGCTTCCACCATTTGTTCGATTTGTGGAGCGATCACTTGTGCAAAATCAACTTTGGAGAAAAACAGATAGCCAACGATGCCTCCTATCAAAACCAGGCCAATGATCGGAGCTAGCAACCCTGGGTTGGATGCAAAGCTTTTGAATGTTTCCCCTGGCGAAAAATAAACGCCTATCAGGCGATTGAGAAAACTTCCCTGTTCTATTGGTTCAGCAGTGGTTTCAGGTGTCATAAATGCCTCCTTGTTGGGTGAAGGTGGCAGTAATCAGTAGGTAGGCTTGAAGGGAACAGCAGTACGTCAGTGAAAGGGGCCGCTACAGACTACTGTCTACTCATTCAGAAAGCACGCGGCGAAATGACCGGGTGCTACTTCTTTAAATTCGGGTTCGGTAATTTTACATTTTTCCATCGCATAAGGGCAGCGCGTGTGAAAGCGACAACCCGATGGCGGATTCAGCGGTGTTGGAACCTCGCCGCCTAAAGCAATACGCGCACGATCTCGCGTTTGTTCCGGGTCAGGCAGCGGGATCGAAGCCAGCAACGCCTGTGTGTATGGATGCTTCGGCGTTTGATACAACTCAACCGCTGGAGCTAGTTCGACTAGCTTGCCCAAATACATCACGCCGACACGCGTCGAAATATGCTCGACGACCGCGAGTCCGTGCGAGATAAACAAATAGGTCAGCCCAAATTGTTCTTGCAGGTCTTGCAGCAAATTCACGACCTGCGCCTGCACTGAAACGTCCAGTGCCGACACTGGCTCATCGGCAACGATGAAATCAGGATTTAGCGCCAAAGCCCGCGCGATGCCGATACGTTGCCGCTGACCGCCGCTGAATTGATGCGGGTAACGATTGGCATAATCAGGATCAAGCTTAACGACTTTCAGCAAATCAGCCACGCGATCTTTGCGTTCCTGTTTGTTGCCGATGCTGTGAACGACTAGCGGCTCGCCGATGATGTCGCCCACCTTCATCCGTGGGTTCAGCGACGAGTATGGGTCTTGAAAAACGATTTGCAAACGGCGACGCAACGCGCGCATTTCGCCTTTACCAAGCTGCAAGAGGTCTTGGCCATCAAAGCGAATTTCGCCGTTGGTGGGTTCGATCAGTCGCAGCAAGCATCTGCCGACAGTCGTTTTGCCACAGCCTGATTCACCCACCAAGCCAAACGTTTCACCTTTTTGGATATTGAATGAAACCCCATCCACAGCGCGAACGACCTGTCCGTGTGCCGCTGGAAAATGTTTCGTGAGATTTTTGATTTCGACCAGAGCCTGAGCTTGCATTGATTTTGAAAATTATGTCGAATTGCGAGAGATGATGAAGCGATAGATTAATTTTACAAACCGCCAAATGGATCGCTATAAGCTCCCCACCCGCCTGTCCACTGCGTATGGCGGTTATTTAAGGCTCGTCGCATCCGCGTAATGTTATTTGCTGATGGCTGACTTCCGGCCACAACCGGAATGCGTGCCAGCCCATCCAGTGCGTGCAAATCGCGATCTCCCAGATGTAACTTGTTGTGCATTGCTTCGTGAAACGCGATTTCTGCCAGCCAGTTGCGACTGCGCGAAACATAGACCTCAGAGGCAGTCAGATTTCCTGCCCACACGGTAAAGCCATCGCCCCCGCCAGCCGGGCCGGAATATCCGGGCAATGAGCGCGCCACGCTGCCGAGTTCACTGGGGACAAAATAGATCAGCAATTCGTGCTCGGCGATAGAAGAAGCGGATGTGACCCATTGCACCAACGCGCCGTCTGTGTTGGCAATTTGTCCGAACCAGCCCTGCAACGCGGTTCGCACTTGATTTTGTTGCTCTTGATTTAAGGCATTTCCCAGATTTGCTAAATAAACGTTATAAGCAGGCATACCACAAAACTCCTAAACAGGGCGAATGATGATTTACTTCAGGGGCAATCTGCTCAATTCGGGGCGATTGTATACTTCGTCCATCTTGGGGGTAAAGAAGAGAAGGTTTGGCTGAATAGTCCCGGCACCTAGCCTTGGCTTCAGCCGTAGATTTCGCTCACCCGAATACAACGCGATAAATGCCCTTCGCCTGCCTGTAATAGTGCGATTTCACCGGCTCGGCATTTTTCCTGCGCATACTGACATCGCGGTGCGAAACGGCAGCCAGGTGGCAGTTCCAATGGATTGGGCACAACGCCTTCAATTGTACGCAGCCGCGTTTGATGGTCTTTGGCACCCAGTTGTGGCACTGCACGCAGCAATCCTTCTGTATACGGATGACGTGGGCGTGCAAACAATTCACGGACAGGAGCTTCTTCGACGATTTTGCCCGCGTACATCACCGCAACACGATCTGCGGTTTCGGCGACAACGCCGAGGTCATGGGTAATGAGCAACAGTCCGAGTTTTCGTTTTTCGCGCAGTTCCGCCAATTCACGCAAAATTTGAGCTTGAATCGTCACGTCAAGCGCGGTGGTTGGCTCATCAGCAATCAGCAATTTCGGATCGCAGGCTAAGGCCATTGCAATCATCACGCGTTGACGCATCCCGCCGGACATTTCGTGCGGATAGCTTTTGGCACGCGATTCGGGTGAAGGAATGGCGACATCGCGCATGCCTTCAATGGCCTGATTCCAGGCTTCTTTTTTCGAGACGCCGCGATGCAATCGAATCGCCTCGGCAATTTGTTCGCCGACCGTGTAGACGGGGTTCAGCGAAGTCATCGGGTCCTGAAAGATCATTGCCACGTCATCGCCGCGAATCTTGCGCATTGCCTCGTTGCTCAGTTTCAGCAGATCGCGCCCTTCAAACAGGATTTCGCCACCTGCGATATATCCCGGCGATGCGACCAGCCGCATAATCGAAAGTGCCGTCACCGATTTGCCGCAGCCCGATTCGCCTACCAGACAGAGTGTCTCGCCACTTTCCAGCGTGAAGCTGACATCATCCACCGAGCGGACTTCGCCGCGTGCTGTTGCAAAGTAAGTTCGCAGATTTTTGACTTCGAGCAAAGGCATAAGAGATTTGAAGCTTGCCATCTCAGGTTTGAGATTTTGGGGCGCGCGAATGATAAATGAAGCCGGCAATTAAGGCGAGCAGAGAAATGATGGCACAGCTAATCGCAAACCAGTCGCCGTATTTGGTGTACAACGTTGTGACGCGACTGGTTTCGGCTGTCCAGACGTGCCCGGCGGCGGTGAATGTTGGCAGCGGCTCCACGACTTTGCCCTGATCTGTTACCAGCGCAGAAATGCCGCTGTTGGTGACGCGCACGATGTCTCGACTGTTTTCAATGGCGCGCATACGAGCGTGATTTAAGTGTTGCTCGGCACCGGCAGAATTGCCAAACCACGCGTCATCAGAAATGTTGACAAGCACTGCCGCGCCGTTCTGGACGAATTGCCGCACGATGTTTGGGTATGCCGCCTCGTAGCAAATAAACGTTCCGACTTTGACGAAATTCGTCGTTCGCTCCAACGCGATTTCGCCCTGCGTTTCCTTCTCGTTTTGCACGATGGCCAGCTGAGTATTGAGTTTGAGCGAATTGACGGTTGCGGTCTTGCCCGGCGTAAAATCCCCAATCATTGCCGGAACAAAATGACCGAGCAGCCAGCGGAGCGGGACATATTCGCCAAACGGAACCAGGCGGATTTTGTCGTAGCGTTGCAGGGCGCGACCATCTGGCGTGATGGTTTGTGCGCTGTTGTAAAAATTCTCGCCCTCGTGACCAATCGCGCTAAAAATCAAATGTGCTTTATGTTCCTTGGCAATTTCATTCAGTTTCGTTTTTGCCGTTTCGTCTTGTTCGTAATTCAGCACCAGCGGAGATTCAGCCCAAACGATCACGTCCGCCTTTTTGTTCACTGATTGGGTGATCGCATCGCGGGTGAGCTTGGTGTTGGCTTCCAGCCCACTTTTGTTGCGTTCGGTCATTGCGTCGGGATGCGTCAGAATGTCTACCGGAAGGTTTGGCTGAATGCCTGCGACCGCAACTTCGAGAGGTTGCGCTTGTGTGAAACTGTCTGCGCGTAAGGCGTCAGCAGAATAGGCGACGAGTACAAGAAAAATATAAGCAATGAAGATTCGCTTGGTGGCGGAGTTTTTGAAATCACGTAACAACACGATTGCAACGCTGGTAGCGACAAGGCCAAAGCTCACAATGGCTGTGCCGCCGAGCTGTGCGAAACGGGCAATGGCAAAGTGATTAACTTGCGAAATGCCTAACTCGTTCCAAGTCGCGCCTGCAATCAGTCCCCGCAGCCATTCCGTTGCTACCCAGGTCACGGGTGCCAGCCCCAAAGCCCAAAGCCCAAAGCGTCTATGCAATTGATGCGTTATCAGCGCAAACAAGCCGGGGAATAAGCCTGTAATTGCTGTAAATAATGCGGCGGCAGCATAGGCCAAGACGACATTCATGCCGCCGTAGCGGATCATCGAATGTGTGATCCAATAGCACGAGAAAAAGAAAAAGACCCAACCCGTCAGACAGCCCAGCCCGAATGCTTTTCGCCGCGACAGATCCTCTTTGGTCAGCACAAACAACAGCGGAGCTAGTGCAATCCAGGCCAGAAAATTCCAGTCAATTTTGGGAAAGGACAACACCAGCAAAACGCCTGAAGCGATTGCCGCGAGCCATTGGTTGTAACGCGAAAGGAATGTGGGCGCAGTCATTAGCGGTTGCGAATGGGCGTTTTCGGATTGTTGACGGCAGGAGATTCCATTCCGGCTTTATTGCCGAAATGAATGCCAGTGAAAAAAAACAACACAGCGACCATGCAAAGAGCACCAAGGAACGCGATAGCGAAATAAAGCCATAGCGCACGCTTGTCTTGTTCATTCACATATTTCAACGGTAGCATCAGTTTCATTGGGGCTTCATTCATTTCCAGAAAATCATTGTAACAGCGTGTGTGAGGCAGGGAAAGTAGGCACACTGAAAGATCAGCTGCGTTCGTTCTGGCGATAAACAAAACGAGCACGCCCGAATCTTACTTCGCATCCATCCGTCAATTCCGTCGCTTTTGTGATGCGTTGGCCGTTAATAAACGTGCCATTGCTACTGCCAATGTCCGTGATAACGTGATGACCATTGACCGCAGCAATTTGGGCGTGTTGTTTGGAAACCGAAGGATGGTCAATCACGAAATCATTGTTCAGTGTCCGTCCAACCAGAATCTGGTCGCGGTTGAGAATGCAGGCCAGGCGTTCCTCTCCCGCCGTAGAAATCGAAATCAGATGTGGGCGATGATCCAGATTTTCGGCTGCCGTCAATTTCAGATTCGCGCCGCAACGCAGACAAAAATTCGCTTCGGCGCGATTGATGGCAGAACAAACAGGGCACACGGACGATTCTGGCGGTGCTGGAATCGTCGCCCCACATTGCGTGCATAATTCGCCCGCAATTCCCTTGGTTTCGCAGTTTTCGCAAAGGTTGATGATGGGCAGCAGCATTGTTCCTTCGCGGTGTGGCGAGGTGTCCCGGTGAAAGCGAATTTGTTTTCGCACCCAGAAAAATAAGGCTAATAACGCGGCAATGACGACGTAAAACAAAATGATGCTGATGCGCTCTGAAGCGAGCAGCAACATATCAAAAACACTGTGCAGCAATGAGGCCATCAACCAGCCGCGCAAGATGATCGGGAATCTTTGCCTGACCAGATTGGGCGCAGATTTCGCGCGGCTCAGACTCAGGCCCCAGAAAGAGGAAAAGAGCGCATGCCCCGGATTGGAAAGCGGGCCGCGTAGGAACACCAGCAGCGGATTGTTTTGCGAAAGGTAAATGACATTTTCAATGGCAGCAAAGCCCAGCGCCGCCGTCGCACTGTAAATCACCCCGTCCAACGGTTCATCAAACTCGCGGCGACGATAGGCATACAGGGTGACAGCCAGCAGTTTGCATAATTCCTCAATTGGCCCAACCACCAGAAATAAAACCAGCACGCGCACCCAGATCCCATTGCCAAAATAATTTCGCAGCAGGGATTGCCCCAGAATATTCAGGGGAAACGCAACGAAGGTGGCAACGCCGCCCAGAAGGAAGGTAATCGCAATCAGCCGTAAAGACGGACGTTTGTAAATGCTGCGGCTATAAAAATACCAAAGCCACAGGGCACAGGGGAGGACAGATAAAAGCGGGATGAGAATGTAGGACATTCAAGGTTTAGAGACGTCCAGAAAAGTTCAAGGAAGCGCAGAGAAGCCCAGAAAAGATAACAATCCTCTACATCACTGGACTTTCCTCGACTTCCTCCGCTCAACTTACTCGCTTAACGATCACCATCGTTAGGTCATCAACAGATTTAGCTTTGCCAACGAAGCGCGTCAAGGCTTCATCAATGCGGTCGCGGACTCCCGCTGCTGTGCGGGTTAAGTTCTTTTTCAGCACTTCAATCAGGGGATTTTCTCCGAACTCGTCGCCTGCTTCATTGATGCTTTCTGTCACGCCATCCGAATAGACGATCATGACATCGCCCGGTCGCAATGACACTGTGGCCTGCTCATACGTGCCGAATGGCATGATCCCGACGGGGAAGCCGCCGACTTCAAGTTTTTCAACTTGCCCTGAAGCACGCACCAGCAGGGGCGGATTATGACCTGCGTTCACGTAGGTCAGTTCATGCGTTTTGGGATTGAGTTCGCTGTAGAAAAAAGTGATGTATCGGTTGGATGGCGTGTTGTCGTAAATGTACTGATTAATTTGCGAAACGACTTCGGGCGCAGTCGCTGGGGTAGTGACATAAGCGCGGACGGCAGCATGCAGCGATGACATCAACAGTGCGGCTCCTGTTCCTTTGCCCGATACATCTCCAAGTGCGACCACATAGCGCCCGTCTTTGCGTTCGATAAAATCAAAGTAATCTCCACCGACTTCATAGCACGGGAAGCTGACACCGATCATGTCATAGCCTGTGATTTTCGGCGGATTCGCGGGATGCAGGCGCAATTGAATTTCGCTGGCAACGGATAATTCATTGGCCAAACGTTCCTGCTCAGACTGCAATTCCAGCAAGCGGGCGTTATCAATGCGAATCGCGGCAACACCCGCAATTAATGTCAGCAGTTGTAGTTGTGGTTCATTAAAGCGATTTGTGCCGAAGGAGCTATCCACATAAATCATGCCAAGGATGCGGCCTTCAATTGCCAGCGGAACCGCCATGACAGAACGAATGCCACTCAGGACAATCGAATGCTGTTGCTGAAAGCGCGGGTCTTGCTGGGCGTCGGAGGTCAGCACTGAACTCCCCTGTTTGAGTACCTGTTCCGAGATCGAATGGCTGATTTTGACTTCAGTTTGGGCTGAAACTGGTTTGCGCGTTTTCATTGCTTTGCAAATCAGCTCCGACTCGCTTTGGCCAGGGATTCTCTCAAAAAGCATCAGATAGCCGTGATCTGCGGGCAGTGCTTCAAAGACACAATCCAACACCTGATTTAAGGTTTCGTCCAACGACAGCGAAGAAAGTAACGCGACGCTGACACGGCTGATGACGGCCAGAATGTCCGCTGATGTTTCAGCAAATTGTGAAATGCCGCTGACCGTGGACTGGCTCAAATCCAGAGAGGAAATGACTTTGGAAACGGCAGTCGCCGAATTTCTGGCGCTGGCAACAATCGTCGCTTCGGGTTTGATTTGTGCGCTGAGATCAGACGCGGGAGCAATCAACACACCCGTTTGCCCACGCATCGGGCTGGTTTCTTCTCTTTCGACAAAGACGATTTCCGTTTCCCCCACGCGAAAGACATCGCGTTCCTTCAGCATTACTGGGGCTGTCAGGCGTGTGCCATTCAGAAACGTCCCATTCGCACTGCCCAGATCAGAAAGCCAGAATCCGTCCCCGCGCTGCCGAATTTCTGCATGCAGACGGGAAGTAAATGGATCATCTGTCCAGAGATCATTGCGAACAGAACGGCCTATCGTAGTGCGCAGGCGCTGGAGTTCGACGGTGGAATCGGCATTGGCAGAAGCGGCGGATTTGACAATGAGGCGCGGCATAAAAGTCAGGGATCAGTTGCCTTCCGCCCTTGGCTCATTTTCAACACTATAACCAATAGCCCAGGGCAGTAATTTCATTCCAACAAACGACGGGCAACTGACGATTAACATTATTCAGATGAATCGTCTTTCTTGTCTTTCTTGTTTTTTTTCTTCAATTCAGCTTGTTCGTCTCTTCGTGCATTCTGGGCGGCGTTGCGTGCTACCTGCATATAAACACCCGTGCTGCATTGCTCGTAATAGCGGCGTGCCTGCCCGAATTGCTTTAGACCGTAATGTGCCTGTCCCAGCAGGTAGTAAAGATCGCCATCCTCTGGCGTTAGATTGCGGGCCTGTTGCAACGATTTGACTGCGGAAGAGTACATTTTGGCACCCAGATAGGATCTGCCGTTTTCTTTGTACTGCTTCGCCAGGGCTGTCGCACTATTATGTTCGTCGGATGATGAAACAGACGGAGGCGGTGTAACCGGGACGCCGTTCGCCAAGTTCGGCAATGTCACGGCCAGACGCGGTGGCAATCCATCCACCTCTGGCAATTGCAAACCGGGCTTGCCGCGACGATGGATGCCCGCTTGCCGATCCGGTAAAGAATCCAGAGAACGCTTTGCCAGATAGGTGCTGAGAATTTGTCGTGCGCGTGCCCCTTGTTCGGTATGCGGCGCATTGGTTGCTAAGTATTGGTAATCTTCAAACGCCTCTTTCCAGAAACCTCGATAGAGTTGGATTTCTGCCCGTTGAAAGCGGGCTTCGACGTTTTTCGCATCCAATTCCACAACCCGCGAATACTTGCTTAAGGCGTTATCTACCTGGCCATCTGCATCGTATGAATCGGCCAGTTCCTTAATGACATCCGTATTGTTTGAAAAGATTTTTTCTGCTTCCTCAAATTTGGCAATAGCTGCTTTGATGTCATTGCTTGCCAGGCTTTGTCTGCCAGCACTCACCAGTTGATTGAATTTATCCAGCGGCGATTCAATGTTCAGGACCGAGATCGTTCCCAGCGACGTCTGATTGCGGTACACCAGATATGCGCTGAGCACCAACAAAAGACCCGCCGCAACGGATAAACTACGCACCAGCAGACTGAATCTGGAATTCGTCTGCGATTTTGCCAAACCGGAAGCTTTAGCCAAGGCACTGGCGGCTTTGGTCAGAGGAGAAGAAGAAGGTTTATCTGGTTTGGGAGCATTCTCTTTCGAGAGCTTCACGCCGCAAGTAGAACAGAAAATCGCCGTCTCCGTTACTGATGCTCCGCATTTCCCACAACTGATGAGCATACTTGTTACCTCAATCAGCATCCGGCGAGGTTTTCTCACCAGGTGCTGCTAACGGTTGACTAGCCTTTCACAATCAAGGTCCCTGCTAATTTGTCATGCCAGCCTCGCTGTTTGGGATCAATGATCATCCACAAAAAGCCAAGACCCAGGCACAGCAAAGAAAGCGGATAGCCGATGAGATGTCGCAACACGACTGTCCGGTATCCCAGCATTGCGCCATCGGTGCGAATGATCCGTAATCCAACCAGTCGCTGGCCAATACGTTGTCCATCCCGCACACACAGAAAAAACCAGTTCCACGCGACAAAGAGCAAAGTCGCCAGATAGCCGAGGTTGACTATCCAATTGGCTAATGTGGGGAATGCGCTTTTGCAAACTGTCGCTATCGAAATTGCGACGCCTAAAACCAGGAGCGTCAAAATGTAATCCACCAGAAAAGCACTGGCACGCAACCCAAGGCTAGCTGGGGCAAAATCAGTGGCTGCGCGGGTTGGGATCTTCTGGATAAACGGATTCTCATGTGCCGCAGGCGGAGCGGAAAATATCGTATTTGAAGGAGTCTCCATCATGATTTGGGGCATTGGGGATATTCGCCGGGGAATCTCCCGCTAGCATTTAATTAATCATAAATTTTAGTGACGTGCTTCCTAAACGAACCAGATCACCGCTTTGTAGCACGTGCTGCATTTGGGCTTGTAATCGAATCCGGTCATTAATAAATGTGCCGTTGCTACTACCTAAATCTTCAATGATAAATCGCTGTCCGCGCGCAATGATTTTTGCGTGGCGTCGCGAAACGCCGCCGACCCGATCATAACGCGAAAGATCTATCGCAGGCATACTACCACTACTGGGATCAGGACGTCCGATTAAATGTTCGCCTTCCACGTCCAGCGGAAATTGCGCCGCGATTTCATTTGTTCCGACCACGACAAGCCGTGCTGTGATTCGATGACCGCCTTGCACCTCTTGCACCTTTGTTCCGCAGGAGGCGCAGAATTGATCACCTAGACTAATTGCTTGTCCGCAGGTAACGCAAGCCAGAGGGACAGCGCCTGCGGATTGTTCGCTCTCCACACGGGTTTCAATGGCAGGTTCGATATTCGGGACCGAGATCGCTGGAATACTTACCGTCTCGCTGGCGGTCTCGCTGGCCGGAAGACCCGTTTTCAGCTCATTGAGATGAGCCTCCAATTCCATACTGAAAGCGCGTGCCGAAGGAAACCGCCGCGTGGATTCATGTTCCACAGCACGAGAGATGATTTGTTCCATGCGAACCGAAATTGCGGGGTTAAGATCACGCGGTTTGGGATTTTTCGAGAAATCAAAAATCAACAACGGGTTATCCTGCGGATCTTTCCCTGTCAGCAAATGGAACATTGTGGCACCGAGCGAATAAAGATCAGATGCTGGGCCAACATTGCCCGCAAATAGTTCTGGCGGGGCATAGCCCATTGTGCCGACGGCTGTTACGCCTTTTTGGGTTGGTGCCACAAATCGCGCGATGCCGAAATCCACCAGCATAATTCGTTGCGTGCGCGCATCCACCATCAAGTTCGCCGGCTTAAGATCACGATAAATGAGCGGCGGTTTTTGCGAATGAATGTAATCCAGCACATCGCAAATTTGCAGCGCCCAGCGCGTTACCGTCGCTTCGTCTATGACTCCACCAGCCCCGCGTTGATAGGTTGCGAGATCGCCTCCATCAATGAACTTCATCACCAGATAGTATCGGCCCCGCGTAAGATCAAAGAAGTAATCATAAATCGTTGGGATCGAAGGATGTTCTAACCGGGCTAGTAACTCGGATTCGCGCTTGAAATCTTCAATAGCTTTGGCCCGGGCAGTCGGATCCGCGAACATTTCGATCATCTCTTTCACTGCCACTACGCGCTGCGCCAGATTGCGGTCAGCCGCTTTATAAACCGATCCCATGCCGCCGCCCCCGACACGTTGCAAAATCTGATACCGATCTGCCAGTGTGGTTCCCGGTGCCAGTTGAAAATTCATGGGGGCGTTTTGCACGACACCCGTTGGTTTGGGGGAGGAAACGAGCGGTGTTGAGACGAGGGGGACAGCTTCCTGCCGCCCACCGCATTCACCGCAGTATGGGTCTCCGACCCCGGTTTGACTGCCACAATTGGGACAAAAAGGCATAGCTAAGAAACTAAATAAGGGTGAATTTCAGGAACGTCTTGCCAACAATAATTTCATCACCATCTTTGAGCATGTATGGACGTCCTCGTTGCAAGCGATGCTGGCGATTGATAACGGTTCCATTCATGCTGCCTAAATCTTCAATGAAGAATTGTGTGTCTTGCTGGAAAATGCGCGCGTGACGGCGTGATACTTTGGTTTCCAGATCTATTCCATCCAAGTCTACATCGGGGAAAATGCCACGTGCTGCATCCCAGCGCCCTATCAGCATTTCTGGTTTTGTTAGTAGGAACTCCTTGCCTAAACGCCCGCCAGCGATCATCAATATTAAGCGCGCGACACCTGCCAGCGCTTCGTTTGTTTCTTCACTGTCTAAAAACAACTTGCCGATGGGAGAGAGTGGACGGACTGGATTAGGTTGCACATCCTCACGCAGAAAACTGGGTGGCCCTGGTGGTGCCGATGTTGGTTCGGCTTGACTCGCGATTCCATTCAGACGAATGCCACATTCATCGCAAAATCCGGCGCTACTCAAATTTTGATTCCCGCAATGCTGGCACTGAATCATATTCGCTTTTCCACCTTGTCGCGACGTGACTCCACCGTCTCCATCAACTAGCAACAAATCGGCATTCTACAATGGATTTTCGGGCGATGCTATGCTGTAGAATGCAGCGGTTAAATAAGATGCCCGCTCGCGTTCCGGCAGGACTTTTGTTACCATCCCTAAGCTTCGCTAATAAAAAGCATTTTCCACACTGTACGGTATGATTTCTCGACTTTTCATGGCTATAGGCATTCTTGTTTTGGGAAGCCTGCTTGTGTTTGGGGCAAAAGGCGACCTCACCGCGAAACAAGCGCGTGAGATGTTGCGTAAGCTGGGGGGCGCAGAACTGAAATCAGAGCAGGTGCGCATTAAGACCGTGAGCAATGGCGTAGGAGGGAATGCCATCGTCGAAGCCACGATTGACACTGCCGTACGGTTCAAGCAGGAAAAAGGCGAGTGGCGAGTGGCCGACATCCGGCTCGGCGATCAACATTGGGAATCGGTGGAATTGATCACTGAAGCTGTGCGTCGTGAAAAGATGCGCCGGACAGAAGCCTTACTACAAAAAATTGCTGATGCTTTAGAGGCGTATAAAAAAGATCAAGGTCGCTACGTGGTTACTACTGATTTTACCCAGTTGCTGGATCAACTTGCGCCGCGCTATTTACCTGTGACAATTCGCTTTGATTTGTGGGAACAGCCGCTTGCCTATCGCAGCATGGGCAATGAATATCGCCTAAACTCTGCTGGCCCGGATTTGAAACACGACACAGGCGATGATCTGATTGTAGAAAAGCGATGACTTATATTTCCAGTGCCAATCAACCCCATCTCAGCGCCCGTTATCGGCTTACGATGCTCATCGTCGTGGCACTGGGCATCAGCACACTCCTGTATGTCCTGATTGGCTGGGCCTTCGCTCCGGCAATGCCGCGTGCGAATTATGAATGGTTAACCAACAGTCATTACATCATTATTTGCATTGTTTTCATCGCCGCTCTGGTGACGGTCTTTCTACGCCGATTTTTATTATCCCCCTTGCGTTTGCTGAATGCCGGGCGACGTGGAATCAGCTCATTGCTCAGCCAGTTGTATATGGCCTCTCTCATTGGCGCTGTGATCGGCGATGTGGTTGGGATTCTTGGCGTGGTAGCAAGTCTGATGACGGGTAACAAAGAGTATAGCTGGCGGTTAGGAATTGCAGCCTTGTTACTGATTGCGTATAGCTTTCCGCGTCGAGGCGAGTGGGAACGTGCGATGGCAGGGATGGAGCAGAATCGTAACGCAGATCCAAATACTGCTGCACAAGCCAACAAGCAAGTGAAGCTTGGTTTGCTCGACACCGAATGACAACCGAACTTTTCCCTTAAAAAGTTTCGCTGCGAGGAGAATTTAGATGAAGTTAATCTGGAAATATGATCTGCCTTACTTCGGTGCCACCTGGCTGGCCTTGTTGGCAATTGCTTTTGTTTCTATTTCGTCTGCTGCGCAATCCCCCACTTCTCTTAGCCAGGCTGTTTCGACTGCCGCCTCACAACAACCTGCGGCTGAAACTCCTGAGGCCAGACAGAATCGCAAGCAGGCCTATTTGCGCTACATCGAAGCGCAGCGACTGAAGGCTGTGCGACAGCCCCGCTATAATGATTTAATTGCTATTTACAAAGAAATTATCCAGCTTGATCCGACTGCCGCTGATCCGCATGCTGACCTAAGTGAGGTTTACTTTTTTCTCAGTCAACCTGCTGCTGCAGAACGTGAAGCACGCGAAGCGATCCGCCTTGATCGCGATTGCCTGAACGGACATAAATGGTTGGCGCGGCTTTACATCATCAACGCCCGCTTTGAAAAAAACGAGGATGCCAAACCTGCGCACGTTGAGCGTGCGATTCGTGCCTACGAAGAAGTTGCCCGCGTTGACCCCAGTAATGCCGAAGCCTGGGCTTTTCTGGCAGACCTGTATCAAATGAAAAATGATGTTGTGCGTCAGACAGCGGCGCTGGAAAAACTAACGGGGATTGGGGCACCAACAGAGACCGTATTTTACCGCAACGTCATGAACGTTGAACTCTCGCCCGATCAGGCCTGGTATCAGCTTTCGCAACTGTATCAAAGCCAGGGCAAGAATGCGCAGGCGATTGAAGCTGCGCGACGCGCTTTCGATCTTGATCCTGAATCCAACGTTAATCTGCGCAATTTGCTAAATATGCTGCGCCTGTCGAATAGCGGGGAAGACGAACTGCAATCTTATTCCCGTCTGATGCGAAAGTATGACAGCCCGATGTTGCAAATTGGCTACGGTGCAGCTTTGGTGCGCCTTGGACATTACTCTGAGGCGATTACCATCTTGCGCGATTTGCGGAAAGCTGATCCGACAAATCCCGGTGTGGCCGAGTTGCTGGCTGTGGCTCAGCGACGTTCTGGCAAGCGACTCGAAGCCGTAGAAACGCTGAAGCAGGCCATCACAGCGGTCGAGCCTTCTCAACGTCAAAAACTCAATTTGGAACTGGGCGAGACCTACGAAGAATTGGGGCGTACCAATGACGCAATTGCTTATTACGAGGGTGTCTTTAACGATCTCGTCAATAAGCCGAAGCTGGATGCCGTGCTGACAGAAAGACTCGTCAATGTCGTATCTCGGCTATCGCGGGCCTATAACCGACAAGGCGATAAGAAGAAAGCCCAGGCGACCTTTACACGAGTGCAACAGTTGCTGGGCGATACTAATCCGATGGTTGCTTCCTTGCTGATTGATTCCTTGCGCGAAGAAGGAAAATATCAGGAAGCGCTGGAAGCCACCCGTGCCGCTTTGGCTCGTTATCCGAATGACCGTTCCTTAAAACTTACCGAAGCCTTGACGTTAGGCGACTTGCGAAATTACAACGAAAGCCTGACGGCCTTACGCACTTTGATTGATGGACAAGCAGACAGCAGCGTGCTGACCATCCTCAGTGGCATCCAAATGCAAAGTGGGCAATTCAAAGAGGCGGAAGCCACGATTCGTAAAGCTTTGGCGCTTGATCCAAACGACACGGATTTGCTCATTCAACTTGGCTCCATCCAGGATCGTTCAGGCCAGCGGGCTGAGGCTGAGAAAACGCTGCGGATGGTGCTACAGCGGGAACCCGATAACGCTACTGCGCTGAATAATCTGGGATACTTTTTGGCAGAACGTAATGCTCGGTATAACGAAGCCCTGCCCTTAATCGAAAAGGCTGTCAGTATTGAGCCGCTGAATGGTAGCTTCCTTGATAGTCTAGGGTGGGTGCAATACAAGATGGGTCGGTTACAGGAAGCCCGTGGACATTTGGAAAAAGCAGCTTTATATGCCCGTCGCAATGCCAATGTCTTTGAGCATCTCGGCGATGTGTTGCGTGATCTGGGGCGACCTCAGGAGGCTCGCCGGAACTGGGAAGTGGCGTTGGAATACTCTGTTGAGGCGGGTGTCATCGCGCGTCTGAAAGACAAGATCAAGAACACGCAATAGCAATAAAAAAATACTAAACATTTTCCGCCTTAGGGGTTGCCAAAAAAAACAGCCTCAGGCATAATCCCGCACGATTCGATGGCTGAATAGCGGTCAGCTTACGAAATCATCCTTTAGTATTAAGCAATCAAATTAAGCAAAAAATACTTTAGCGAACACTGGTTTATATCCATACCGAAAAATTTTAGCGACTTTCCGGCCCCCGACCATTCCTTCGTCATAAACCTGACAGGAGTTTCGAGATGTATCGTGTTATCTCCCTCTTCGTGTGCCTAGCATTAGTGTTGCTGGCGTTTGATGTAATTACTCCCCCAACGTATGCCGTTGCCAATGTGCCCGGTGCGGCAGAACCCGCCAGCTTGACTGCTGTCACGGATATTGAAGAACAGGTCTTTAATGCGATCAATCGCGTTCGCGAAGAAAATCATCTCGCACCCCTGTCAGTGGCGAAGGATCTACGTCTGGTTGCCCGTTCGCATAGCCAGGACATGGCCATGCGTGAGTATTTCAGCCATGTCAGCCCGGAAGGGGATAGTTTGCAAAAACGCATCACCCGCAATGGCATTACCAATTGGAATCGCATTGCTGAAAACATTGCAATGAATTCTGGCTATAACAACCCGGCTTCGATTGCTGTCAAGGGGTGGCTGGAAAGCCCTGGACATCGCCACAACATTATGGATGCAAATCTGACCGAAACAGGCATCGGAGTGGCAACAGATGCAAAAGGGCGTATCTACCTGACGCAGCTTTTTGTTCGGCGGAAATAACAAGTTGGCTTTAGTCCGAAAACACCTTCATTGCGCTAAGACGCGCGCCAAATCTAACAACGATACATCCAACGGTTTTTCATTCGTGACCACTTCACTCAAGGGAGTTGCTGTAATCTGTCCTCCCAAGAGTCCGACTAAAAAGCTCTGATCTCCACGTGCCAAAAACTCAACTGCACTCGCACCGAGCCTTGTTGCCAGCATGCGATCAAAAACGCCAGGTTGACCGCCGCGTTGCACATGCCCAAGTGTGGTGGCGCGTAGGTCAAAACCCAGTCGTTCGCGATGTGCCTGGAAGTAAGCTATCAAGCCGTTCGCATTATATTTCGCCCCCTCTGCCACAACGACAATTGCATGCGGTTTGCCCCGCTGATAGGCCTGACGAATATCCTCAGCGATGACTTCAGGGTCGGTATCAATTTCGGGAATAACAATGGCTTCGGCTCCTCCTGCAATCCCTGTCATTAATGCAATATATCCGCAATGGCGTCCCATTGTTTCTACCAGGAACGCGCGCTGATGCGAGGATGCTGTGACTTTTAAGCGATCAATTGCTTCCAGGGCAATGTTCAATGCAGTGTCGACACCAATCGTAATTTCAGACCCGTACAAATCGTTATCAATTGTGGAGGCGATACCTGCAACTGAAAATCCCAATTGCGAAAGGGCGTACGCGCCTTGTTGCGAACCATTGCCTCCGATAACGATCAGCGCATCAACGCTACGCTCGCGTAATTGTCGCAATGCCTCAGTCTGGCCTTCCTCGGTTTTCATCTCCGGGCAGCGAGCGCTTCCCAGGATTGTGCCTCCACGTTGAATAATGCCGCCAACATCGCGGTGCCCTAAAGGGATGAAATTGCCACTGATCAGGCCTTGATAGCCGTGTTGTACGCCGAATACTTCCCAGCCCTGGTCAATACCTGTTCGTACTGCGGCACGAAGCGCGGCATTCATTCCCGGCGCGTCTCCACCACTGGTTAAGATTGCAATTCGATTCATGGCTCATACCTAATAACAGAAAGCAGTCAGGTTGTGAATGTCTTCCCACTAGCCCAAGCGAAGACATCCACAACTAAACAGGCGTTTTGCAACAACCTGCAATTTTTGATAGCAGTTTCGATGCCAAAACGATTACTTTACTGAAGCTGTCTTTTTCCTTAATAATCGCGTGTTTTCTCGCTACGAAATAAATTGCTTGAGAATCTTTGCGCACTCCCAAGCGGTGTCCTTTTACGAGGAAGGGCGATTATTGGCGGGCGATGTCTAAGTTGTTTTGGACTTGCCCTGCTGGCTTGGTCTTTGCATGAGAAACTACCAATTATGAATATTCTTGTATTGAACTGTGGAAGCTCAACCGTCAAGTTTCAATTAATCACTACTGACCTGGAACGAATTGATCGGAACGCGGATAAAAAACTCGCACGGGGCGTAATCGAAAGAATTGGCGGCGAAGCTGTTTTGTCTTTGCAAGTCGAAGGACAAACGACACAACGATCAACTGCCTTGTTGCACGATATCCGCGCGGCGGTAGATTACATCATTCGCTGGGCGTGTTCACCGCAGGCGAATATTAGTGAAATTCGCAGTATCACAGACATCCAGGCCGTTGGGCACCGCGTCGTGCATGGTGGTGAACGTTTCGTCAGTTCCGTGTTGATTACAGACGAAGTCCTAAGCGGAATTGAGGATTGCATTGATCTTGCTCCATTGCACAATCCGGCTAACATCAGAGGGATATTGGCTGTGCGCGAATTGCTTGGCGCAGGGTTGCCGCAAGTGGCTGTTTTCGATACCGCGTTTCATCAGACCTTACCCGAACAGGCATATTTGTACGCCTTGCCATATCAGCTTTATCGTCGCCATCGCATTCGTCGTTATGGATTTCATGGCACCTCGCATCGTTACATTGCCTATCGCTATCGGCAGCTTCGCAATGTGCCTCGTGAGGCGGTCAACATTATCACCTTACACCTGGGCAATGGTTGTTCGGCGGCTGCGATTAAACGTGGAAATTCGGTAGATACTTCAATGGGGTTAACGCCGCTGGAAGGGCTGATGATGGGCACGCGGTCGGGTGATGTAGACCCTTCCATCATAGATTTCATTGGCACCAAAGAGGGACTCTCTGCCCGTGAGGTTGAAAGCTTGCTCAATAAACAGTCCGGCCTGCTTGGCATTTCTGGCCTGACCCACGATATGCGAGATTTATTGGACGAAGCGCAATCAAACAAGGATCGGCGCGCGCTGTTGGCCATTCAGCTGTTTTGCTATCGCGTACAAAAATATATTGGTGCTTATCTGGCCGCGATGAATGGAACCGATGCCATTATTTTTTCGGGAGGCATCGGCGAAAACTCCGCCGAAGTCCGTGCGCAAATTTGTGCCGGGTTGGAATGGATGGGGATCAAGATAGATCAGGAGCGAAATACGTCAATGAGTGGCAGGCAGGAAGGTGTGATCAGCACTTATGATTCTCGGTTGGCCATTTACGTCATCCCAACCGATGAAGAATTATTGATTGCACGCGACACCGCCCGCTGTGTGCAACCCCCAACAGCAAATTGATTTTTAGATGGGGGCCTTGGCCTCTGCTTCGATCTTGGTTTCAGCCAAAACGAAGCTGGCAGGTTTGAGCGGGCGTGCAATTAACATTGGACAGGAGGATTGCCGCAAGACGCGATCCACATTGGAACCAAACAAGGCTTGCATCCCGAAGCCCGCGCCGCGCACGCCCATACAGATCAGATCAATGTCTTGCTCATCGGCGTATTCCAGAATTTCGCGATATGGCTTACCTTCGCGCACGACGGTTTTTACCTGACACCACAATTTAGCTTCTTCTGGGATTGCCTCCTGTAGCTGGCGGGTGGTTTCTGAGAACTCATCTTCTTCAAAGGTCGCGAAACTTTGCGAAGTTTTTGGGGGGAGCACGTGCAACAAATGCAATTGTGATTGATATTCTTCAGCCAGCATCAACGCGAACATTAATGCTACTTCTGAATCATTCGAGAAATCGTACGCCATCAAAATATTTTTGAGTCGCACCTTTCCGGTGACAGGGTCAACCCATTCACGTTCGTTGGGATGCGTGATAAGCACTGGACAAGGGGCCGTACGGCTCACGGCTTCAGCGGTCGAGCCGAGTAACGTTGCGGCGTAAGATTGTCGGCGCGAATGCATCACGATCAGGTCGGCGTGATTTTGTGCGGCTTCGCGCGTAATGATTTCTGCCGGATCGCCGCAAGTAATAATCGGTACCCAGTCCGGTAATCCTGGACGCCCCGCGTTGGTGTGATAGCAATGTTGCTGCACTGTTTCAGCGATTTGCTCACGCAATTTGGCCTCAGTTTCTCCGGTTAGCTCTTTTCCCTCAAGTGCGTGACAAATATACACCCTTGCTTCATAGGCCTTGGCCAATGCCAGTGCGTAGCTCAACGCCTCATCGTTGGAAGGATGCAAATCCGTAGAGCAAAAGATTTTTTCCAGCGTGATCATGGCTTGTTACCTCAAGGAAATTTATTGGGCTTGCGCCAATTCAGCACAGGCGACACAACGACTTGTGTGTGGAAGTGCGGCCAGCCGTTTCAGCGGGATTTTTTTCTCGCAGGCTTCGCATATCCCATATTCGCCAGCGTCCAATCGCTTTAACGTAACTTGAATTTGCGCCATTTCGTTTCGGATCGAATGATCCAAGGCATCCAGCACCTCGTCGTTTTCACGTTCGGTGGCTTGCTCGGCGAAATCCGCTTGTAATGGCTCATTCTTGTGCTGTACCTCGTGGCGAATCTTTTGTAGCCGCGATTGAATCTCGTCAAGACGTTCCTGTAATTGTTGACGAATCGTGTCGTATTCTTGCATAGCAACCTCCGTGTTTATTGGGTCAACGCTACTCAGCCGATGACCAGACAGGTGCTTCCTGTACCGATTCAGGATGACGTTCAATGGCTGGTACTGCCAGCACCGGGCAATGCGCGTGGCGAACGATGCGTTCGGTCGTGCTGCCGCGCAACGCATCCAGAAAACCATGATGTCCCTCAGTTGCCATGACAATCAAATCCACATTGCCTAGTTTGGCTGCTTGCAGGATTTGTTCTTCAACATCACCATATTCCAGCGTGGCTTCCCACTTCCAATGGTCGCCCGTATAGGTTTTGACATCCGGGAAGTTGTCAGACGGCCCAATGTGCAACACGGTAAACATGACATCAGAACATTCCAGCAACTCAGTGATGGAAGCTGCGGCTTCAAGTGCAACCTGTGGCTTCGGCATATGATCCACAGGGATCAATACGTGTTTGATGTTGATGGAGCCGTCTTCCAATGAAACGAACCCATTCACACCCTCAGGAATGAATAACGTCATTTCACCTGAACGTCGTGCCACCGATTCAGCAATGGTTTTGTGCGTCAACCGTTCCCAGCCATGATATTGATGTGTTGCCAGGACGATCAGGTCATGTGGATGTTTCTTCAAGTAATGAAGAATTGCCGAGTCAGCCTCTTTATGCGAAGTTGCAATCTTCTCAACATCCAGGCCGATTTCTGCAAATGATTCTTTGGTGCTTCCTTCTGGCAAGATTCCCCATGCTTCCAACGTTTGCCTGACTTTAGGAAAGTTACTCCAATGCCGTTCATGATCCTGATCCGTGTGAAGAATCGTCAATCGGCCATGCTCTCTGGTTGCCAGCTTCAGCGCATGCGCAAACGCAATCTCACTGGTGTCAGAAAAATCTGTCGGATGAAAAATGCGATTCCAATAAAGTTGCGGAGGTAACAGCATATGATTTTGATTGAGGTTGCGACCTTGGTTTTACTACTGTTGTTTTGCTTTTCTGCAAATAACAGAACGATTATTACCTATAACAACTGGTGCAAGTTGTGTTCCTTGCACTTCCTCGCTGGATTGTTGAGTGATCTACCACATCCGTCGGGTAAGCGCTTTTAGCATTGCGCAAAACTACGCGTGGAATGAGGAAGATTTCCCATTTTGCTCGAAGGCGCTGATTGGCCTGTGTGTTGCTCTTAGGAATAAGGACAAGTTTTAGCTTGACGGGTGAGCCGATCATTAAAGCTAGGTTATTGCTTGTCTTTCTTACCCCATTTCTAAAGGAACGCATATGCGACAACTAAAGCTCGTCTTATTATGTTTGGTCGGTGCTGCAAGTTTGACCTGGTCATTTGTGATCGCGCAAAAAAAGGCTCCGCCTGCGGCTCGGAATACCTACGGGGAAAATAATTGCGTGATTTGCCACGCGCGCCTTTTGGAGCCAGTTGGTGTTAGTGCGCATTTCTTTGAATGGCTTAACTCCGCGCATCAGAAGAAAGGCGTTGGCTGTGAAAAATGTCATGGGGGCGATCCTACAGCGAAGACCATGACTGCGGCACATAGCGGCGTCTTACGGCAAACCTTTCCGCAAAGTAACCTGCATCCGCAGAATCTGGCGCAAACCTGTAGCTCCTGCCATCAGGAAGTCGTCAGCGCTTTTGTCAAAAGCGCACATTTTCAGAAGCTTCAGGGGGCGGATGGCGCACCAGATTGCACAACCTGCCATCGTCATATGGCATCTTCCGTAATCACCTGGCCACCTGATACGGCGACCCTTTGCTCCAAATGCCACAATGCTCCAGGCGGATCAGCAACAAAATATCCAAACGTCTCGAAACAGGCAGGCGATACGATTGCAGCCTTTAGTCGAGCGGATGGCATTGTTGAATGGGCTTATAGTCTGGTGAATGAGGGCAAGCAGAAAAAGCTTTCCTTCAACGCCGAAGAAGTAAAACTCAAACAATTTGAAGCATCACTGAAAGAAGCCAAGACCCAATGGCATGCTTTTGACTTAACGAATTCTCGTCGAACGGCAGATGAAGTATTTCAGCAAGCGACTGAGGTGAAAGATGGTATTTGGAAGAGGCTGCCGGAATAAAAAAGCAGCCACGATTTACTTGCTATAGATCGTGGCTGCGCCGAAAGGACTTACCCTTGTATGAGATACCTTTACCAGTTGAGAAAAAATCTTTAATTGCGGTTTTCAAGTACCTATAAAAAATCATTCCTAGTAGTCGAATACCAAGTAGAAGACTTACTTATCAGAACAATATCAATTCCTCTAATGTCTACTATTTTCAAACTAACCGAGAGGGCCGCTGAGGAATGGCTATTTGGTTGCTAAAGGCACGGCCCTCTCGTTTTTCCTGGAGACACGCTACGAAACACTGCAATCTTCGGGCCACAGTAAAATAGGGGGTATTTTGCGGCCAAAGCTGAGTTTTTCGCGAAAAATCACGCTTTTGTCCGCGTGTGTTGTGAAACTTTTCCCACCGGAAAGCGCACATTTCCAACGTCCTTGAAGAATCTCTTGTACAGGCTACTGGCATATTGGTTGCTCTGAATGAAACCTTGAAGGTTTTGAAATCAGAGGGATGAAATGAAAGGGAGTCTGGTTATGCTAAAAAGAATTTGCTTCGTTCTTGCGCTCGTACTTTTTTCTGTTGTTGCCGCACAAACTAATCATCAACCAACCCCGACTCAGGCTCAGGAGCCGAATTACCGCAATAACAAATGTGTTGCTTGCCACACACAAATTACCCAACCGGTAGCGCTCAGCAATCGTTATTTTGAATGGCATTCCTCTGTTCATCGAGATGCTGGCGTTTCATGCGAAAAATGTCATGGGGGCGATCCCGCAGCCACAGATAAAACTAGGGCGCATGTCGGAATCCTTCCGTATTCAAATGCGCAAAGCAAGATTCATTATCGAAACGTTGCTACAACCTGCAAATCCTGTCATCAAGGCATTACGGATACTTTTCTGGAAAGTAAGCATTACCAGAATCTGAAAGCGACGGGACTGGGGCCGAGTTGTTCGACCTGCCATGCACATATGGCAACTGAAGTCGTGCTGTCGCCACAACAAACATCGAGCCTGTGCGCATACTGCCATAACACCATCAACGGCGCTTTGCCGCCACGCCCAGAGATTTCCGAAAAGGCCGAAGCTGTTATGCACGCCCTGAATCGAGCTGATGTGGCCGTTGCCTGGGCTGCGAGTTTACTGCGTGAATCCGATATGAAGCGGCTGAATGTTGCGGTGGAGCGGGTGCAGGTTACAGCGGCACAAGGAATGCTGAAAGATGCCAAATTTACCTGGCACTCCTTCAACTTGGAAATGACCCTGAAAAAAGCAGATGAGGCGTTTACCACCGCGATGAAGGCGAAAGAGGAGTTGGGGAAAAAACTTGCCCATTAAATAAGTTGTACCATCTTCCCGAAGATGGAGAAATAAGGGGAATTATTCTGTTGACAATATAACCGCTCAGGAATATAGTTATTTGGTAGATAGTTGTAGTTCAATTGAAAAGAGAGATTCTTACGTGGAGGGACATATCGTGAGTGACACAATGATTTCTCAAGCTCAACATCCTTATGGAATCGGCAAAACAGTTGATTTGCCTTACAGCGACGCCATTGAACGCACGCGGCAGGCTTTGCAACAGCAAGGATTTGGTGTGCTGTTTGAAATTGATATGAAGGCAAAGCTCCAGGAAAAGCTCGGCGTCGAAATTCAGAATTATGTGATTCTAGGCGCGTGTAATCCGCCCGTTGCTTATCAAGCCTTGCAGGAAGAAACCGACATCGGCTTGTTGTTGCCCTGTAACGTTATCGTCTATGAGCGCGAGGGAAAATCAGAGGTGGTCGCAGTAGATGCCGCCAAAATGATGACTGTTGTTGGCAACCCAAGACTGGAAGCCAAAGCGCAACAGATCAATGACATGCTGCACAAGGTTATTGAAAGCCTGTGAGCGAAGGACGTGAATTATGAGTGATGTTTTGTGGTTTATTTTATTGCTGATTGGATACGTCGTGGTGATGCGTTGGGTATTGCCACGCTTAGGCGTACCGACCTGAATGAATGCCACGTGTGACGTCGAGTTTCGACGCGAATCTGAACCTAAACAAGCCAAAATTGAAGGGAGCAAAAAACAATGACAGTCGAAAGATATTTACGATTAATCGCGGGAGTAGTTGTGCTGGTTAGCTTACTGCTGGGCAGTTACTACCATCCATACTGGTTTTTCCTGACAGGGTTTGTCGCATTGAACTTGATCCAGTCGGCATTTACAAACTGGTGCCCAATGATGACAATTCTGAGAAAGCTAGGAGCCAGAGATCAACAAGAACCGATTGCACGAAGAGTGTGAAATGCGAATAGGCAAAAGCATTCAATTAGTGCTGATGGTTGTCATCCTCGGATTTGGCGCGTGGATTACTGCGGCACCCACTTCAACCGTGCCGCAGCCAGCAAATACCGAGAAGGCGTTAGCCGAGGCGCGCAAGGTCTCCGCCGAACTCAGCGACAAAGTACGTGGCTTATTGGTGGATGAGCTTGGAAAAGGTGGCTATGACGGAGCGGTGAAGATCTGTGCCGAAGTTGCACAAGACATGACGAACCAGTTTACTAAACGTACAGGCCATTACATCCGCCGCGTCAGCCTTGGCTATCGCAACCGCAAAGACATTCCCGATAAATACGAACAGAAAAAACTAAAACTCTTCGACCAATTGAACCACGAGAAAAAGCTGGAAGCGGATTACTACGAGGTGGTGAAGGAGAAAGGTCAATCCTACTTGCGCTACATGAAACCAGTGGTGGCTAGCGCAATGTGTGTGAAATGCCACGGGCCGAAAGAGGAAGTTGCTGAGCCGGTGCGCAAGATTTTGCAAGAGAAATACCCGCAGGATCGCGCTTTTGGCTATCACGCGGGCGATGTGCGTGGGGCTATCAGCGTAAAGATCAAATTGCCTGCAACTCAGAAGTAAGGCCAAAGCCATGATTACGTTTGCAACATTTCAATGGACAAAAAAAGCTCTCGCGCTACTCCTGACAGTGACAATTTCACAATCTGCAATTGGCTGGACAGCGTTTGCACAAGCGGTCTCGCCAGACGCGCTGACCTTGCCGGTGGCTGTCGAGATCGCATTGAAAACCAATCCGCTGGTCAGGGCTACCAGCTCGGGACGTGAAATTGCGGATGTAAAATTGATCGAAGCCCGCGCTTCGCGTTGGCCGGTGATCCAGGTGAGTCAGAGCGTGACGGCAGGCAATAACCCAGTGTATGTGTTCGGCTCGTTGCTGGAACAGGGACGCTTCACCGCACAGAATTTTGATTTGCCGTCGCTCAATAATCCCGCTTCGCTCGGCAATTTGCGTACGTCGCTGAATTTCCGCACACCGATCTTCGATCAACGGCAAAGCCGCACGCGCATCGCGCAGGCGCAATTGCAACAGCAACAGGTAGACACCGCCAGCGAGCAGGTGCAGCAACAACTACGCTTTGAAGTGCTGCGCTCGTATTACGCCGTTTTGCTCTCCAATGCGAAAAAAGAAGTGGCAGAAGAAGCGATCAAAATGGCTACGGCGGATGTGAAGCGCAGCCGGGATCGCGTCGAAGCGGGCGTCGCCGTGACATCGGATTTGCTTTCCTCTGAAGTGCAACTGGCCGAATTTCAGCAACAAAAAATCCAGGCCGAAGGCGAGATCATCACTGCCATTGCTGCGCTCAACACGGCGCTCGGCTTGCCTGTGAACACGCCGCAAAGCGTCAGCGGGGCATTGCTGGAAAAGAATTTTGATCTGGCCGAACAGGAAGAGTTGATTCAAGCCGCGTTGCAGCATCGGCCTGAATATGCGCGGGCTGGATTGACATTGCGCGAACGCGAGCAACAAAGCTTCGGCGCGAAAGGTGAAATGCTACCCCGCGTTGAAGTGTTCACCAGCGTCGGCGTCAGCGCGCGCAGTTTGATCAGCGGCAGCACCGATTATGTTGTCGGCGCGAATGTTTCTTTCAATCTCTTCGACGCCGGGCGCAAAGCGCGTCTGAGTCAGGCACGAGCGGCAGAAACGATTGCCACACTGGAACAGCAACATTTGGCCGACCAGATTCGCTTTGAGGTGGTGCGGGCGCGTCAGCAGTTTATCACCGCCCGCGAACGTCTGGCCGTGATGCAACGCGTCATCAGCCAGGCAACTGAAGCATTACGCATTGTGCAAGACCGCTATCACGAAGGGTTGACGACGATCACGGAAGTTCTGCGCGCGGAAACCGCATTGACGCAGGCCCGGACGAATGTGTTGGCGGCGCGTTATGAACATTATGTCGGCTATGCTGCGCTGCTGCTGGCGACGGGACGATTAACGGATGTGCAGGCGTTTGTTTCCTAGTCAGGTAAAAACCATGAAAAGACCTTTATTCACTCAGATTCTTTTCTTCCCACTGTTGTTGACTTCGTTGCTCGCCGTTGCTTGCGAAAAGAAACAGGAAGCCGCGACGGAGAAGCCTGCTGTAGCTACAGGCATTCAAACCGAAGCCGTCAGCAATTCAGTTACGTCGGATTACTACGAAGCCGTAGGCACAGTGCGCGCAAAAACGAGCACCGTGTTGTCCGCCAAAATCGTTGGCAGCATCACCGCCTTGCACGCCCGCGAAGGCGACCACGTTCGTGCCGGGCAAACGCTGATCGAAATTGACAATCGCGATGCCCGCACGCAAGTCAGCAAAGCTCAGGCAGGCGTCCGCGAAGCGCAAACCGGCACAGATGAAGTGGACAAAAATATCCGCGCCGCCGAATCCGCCAAAGCTGCCGCCGAAGCGAACAAGGTATTGGCGGAATCCACGCTCAAACGCTATCAGGTCTTGCGTGACCGCAAATCCGTCAGCCCCCAGGAATTCGATGAGGTCGAAACAAAGTACAAGGTCGCTGTTGCTGAAGTCGAGCGTGCTGACCGCATGCTGCAATCACTGGTTGCCCGCAAAAAGATGGTTTTGGCGCGCATAGATTCCGCTCAGGCCGATGTTGCTGTTGCGCAGGTGCAAGCAGGATTTGCGCGCGTCACTTCGCCGATCAATGGCGTGGTGATTACCAAGCACGCCGAAGTTGGTTCGCTCGCCGCGCCTGGCACGCCACTCTTGACGATTGAGGACAGCAACTATCGGTTGGAAGCCGCCGTCGAAGAATCGCAATTGCGCAACATCCGTTTGGGCGCGAATGCCATTGTCACAATTGACGCGCTTGGGCAGGAAGAAATGAGCGGGCGCGTCGTTGAAATTGTTCCTGCCGCTGATCCCGCAAGCCGCAGCTACACGGTCAAGATTGATATTCCCAGCAAATCGTTGTTGCGTTCGGGCTTATTTGGCAAAGCGCGCTTTATCTCAGGCGAACGGCAAATACTAGCAATTCCGAATAAGGCTATCGTGCAGCGCGGACAGTTGAGCTACGTCTATGTTGTGGATGCTGCTGGCATCGCACGCATGCGCTTGATTACGCTTGGCAAACAAGGTGGCGACCGCGTCGAAGTGTTATCGGGTTTGAGTAACGGTGAACGAATTGTTTCCGACGGCACATCGCTCAATCGAGAAGGAATGAAAGTGCAATAATGCTGGGAGCGCACGCGGCTCGCGTGCTGAGGCGTGAGAGCGCGAACACGCTGCGGTGAAAACATTAGTCTACAAAGCAAAGCACGCGAGCCGCGTGCGCTCCCAGCGAAAAGAGAACAGTTATGAAAGAAATTGGACTCGCAGGAAAAGTCGCCCGCGCCTTCATTAACTCGAAGCTCACACCCCTAGTCATCGCCGCCTCAATTTTATTAGGCTTGGGCGCAGTTGTGATGCTGCCGCGCGAAGAAGAACCGCAAATCATCGTGCCGATGGTGGATGTGTTCGTGCAAATGCCTGGCGCTTCGGCGAAAGAAGTTGAAGAGCGCATCACGAAGCCGATGGAAAAGCTGCTGTGGGAAGTGCCTGGTGTAGAGTATTTGTATTCGACTTCAATGCCGGGACAGGCGATGGTGATTGTGCGCTTTCTCGTCGGGCAAAACGAAGAAGACGCGATTGTGCGGCTGAATCAGAAGATGCAGGGAAACTTCAATCTGATTCCGCCGGGCGCTTCGCCGCCGCTCGTGAAGCCTCGCTCGATTGATGATGTGCCGATTCTGGCGCTGACTTTAGCAAGCGAACGCTACGATCATTTCACGCTGCGTCGCATCGCCGCGCAGGTTCACGATCAGGTCAAAGAAATCAACGACGTTTCCGAAGTCACGATCATTGGCGGACAACGTCGGCAATTGCGTGTAACGCTTGATGAATCGCGGATGGCGGCATTCAATGTTGCGCCCGCGTCTATCGTGCCGATGCTGCAACAGTCCAATCAGCAGATGCAATCCGGTGCATTTTCGTCTGCTAACCGCGAGGTTCTCGTTGAAACGGGTGGTTTCCTGAAAAACGCCGAAGACGTCGGCAATGTCGTCATCGGCACCTTCAATCAGCGTGCAATCTATTTGCGTGACGTCGCCAGAATTACAGATGGACCGGAAGAGCCTGCGGATTATGTGATGATGGGTTGGGGCGACAGAGCGAAGGAGCGACAGAGCGACGGGGCGAAAACCACCTCTACTTTGCCAGCCGTTACTTTGTCTATTGCAAAACGCAAAGGTACGAATGCGATTGCGATTGCAGAGAAGGTGCTGGAAAAAGTTGAGCATTTGAAAGGCACATTGATTCCGTCCGATGTGACTATCACGCCGACGCGCAATTACGGCGAAACGGCGAGCGAGAAATCCAATGAATTGCTGCTGCACATGATGATTGCGATTGTGTCGGTCGCGTTGCTGATCTGGCTGACGCTCGGTTTTCGTGAATCGGGCATTGTGGCGACAGCCATCCCGGTGACGCTCGCACTGACGCTGGCGGTGTTTTATTTCTACGGCTACACCTTAAATCGCATCACGTTGTTTGCGCTGATTTTCTCGATAGGTATCCTCGTTGACGATGCGATTGTCGTCGTCGAAAACATGGCGCGGCATTACCGACTGCCCCAAAACAAGGGGCGTTCGGTGATTGATATTGCGATTGAAGCGGTGGACGAAGTTGGCAATCCGACGATTCTCGCCACGTTCGCGGTGGTTGCTGCGATCTTGCCGATGGCGTTTGTGGGCGGCTTGATGGGGCCATACATGAAGCCGATTCCGATTGGCGCGACAGCGGCAATGATCTTTTCGTTGTTGGTTGCCTTCATTGTGACGCCGTGGGCTTCGTTGCGATTGCTTAAGCGCGAAGGAGGAGATCATCACGGTGGACACGATCACGAGGGTGGCGAAGAAGGGCGGATGACGAAGCTCTATCGCGTCGTGATGGGCAAGCTGATTCGTGTGCCGAAATGGCGCTACGGCTTTTTGCTAGGTGTCGTTGTGCTGCTGCTGGCTTCGATGGCGCTAGTCGGATTGAAGCTGGTGCGCGTGAAGATGCTGCCGTTTGATAACAAGAGCGAGTTTCAAGTCATCGTGGACATGCCCGAAGGCACGCCGCTTGAACAAACTGCCGCCGTCACGCGCGAAATCGGCGATTACATTCGCACGGTGCCGGAAGTGACCGATTATCAAATGTACGTCGGCACCGCGTCGCCGTATAACTTCAACGGGCTGGTGCGTCATTACTTCATGCGGCGCGGCGCGAACGTCGCCGACATTCAAGTCAACCTCGTCGGCAAAGAAGACCGCGACGCGCAAAGCCACGACATCGCCAAGCGCGTGCGCCCGCCGATTCAAGCGATTGCAAAGAAATACAACGCGCGCATCAAAGTCGCCGAAGTCCCGCCGGGGCCGCCTGTGCTGCAAACGCTGGTCGCTGAAATTTACGGGCCGGATTACACGCGCCAACTGCAAATCGCCAAGCAGATTCAGGACATTTTCGACAAAACCGACGGCGTGGTGGATGTGGATTCTTACGTCGAAGACGATCAAACCAAATTCCAGTTTGTCGTAGACAAGCAAAAAGCCGCGCTCAACGGCGTGTCTGAAGAGCAGGTTGCGAACACGTTGCGCCTCGCAGTTTCGGGAATGGATGTTGGCTTGGCGCATCAGCCGCGTGAAAAAGAAGACGTCCCGATTACGCTGCGTTTGCCGCGCGCTCAACGTTCCAGCCTTGACGATCTCAAACAAATCAAAGTGCAGGGGCGCAGCGGGAACCTGGTTCCGCTCGGCGAGCTTGTGAGCGTTTCACAACTCAACGCTGACAAAAACATCTACCACAAAAATCTGATGCCCGTGACATACGTGACGGCGGACATTGCGGGCAGCGTCGAAAGCCCTGTGTACGCGATTCTTGGGCTGAATGATGCGATTGAAAAGATGAAGTTGCCGGAGGGCTACGCGCTGGAACGCTACGTCGCATCGCAACCGTTTTTCACTGACAAATACGCGATGAAATGGGATGGCGAATGGCACATCACCTACGAAGTCTTCCGCGATCTGGGCTTAGCCTTCGCGGCAGTGCTGGTGTTGATTTACATCCTCGTCGTCGGTTGGTTTCAGTCCTTCAAAACGCCGTTCACGATTATGGCCGCGATTCCGTTTTCGCTCGTAGGAATTTTGCCTGCGCACGGAATGATGGGCGCGTTTTTCACGGCGACTTCGATGATTGGCTTTATCGCGGGCGCAGGCATCGTCGTGCGCAATTCGATCATCCTCGTGGACTTTGTGGAACTGCGCATTGCGGAAGGAATGCCACTTGCAGAAGCAGTCATTGACGCGGGCGCTGTGCGATTTCGCCCGATGATGTTGACGGCGGCGGCGGTGGTTGTGGGCGCAATCGTGATTTTGTTTGATCCGATCTTTCAAGG
>JAFDVL010000005.1 GCA_018268995.1 Acidobacteriota bacterium
TGCGCGCCGAACGAACCGCCGCTGTAGGCTGCACCGCTCACGACACGTGCAGGCAATCCCAGCGCTCGTGCCAACGCCGTATACAGTTCGGCGTGCTCCAAACAATCTGCCTCGCGTGAGGCCAGCGTTTCGACTGTCGTCGTGGAAACACGTTTCCATTTCAAATTGTCATACGTCCATTGCCCGATTTTTTCGGCAACGCGATGGCCATCTCGTTCTTTACCAGCAATCTCTTTCGCCAGTTTTATGATTTCTGGCGAATCAGAATTGATTCGCGCAGTAGCCTTTAAATACGGCGCAAGTTCAGTGCCCGTCACAGGCAGTTTGATTGTTTGATTGTCCGGGATGCGGCGTTGCTTTGACATGAAAATTAAAGCGGAATCTGTAGCGTTTGGCTCAATGGTTTGCCACGTAAATTTGCTGACATCTTCGCGGACGCGCGCGATAACGCCGGGTTGCTGTGCAGATACTTTAAGCTTTAAGGATTCGACACGCGTTGGCTCCAGAATATTCAATCCTTTTGGGGCAATCAGCGCATTTTCCAGATCGAATTCCTTGCGATTCATGGCACCGACGTTGAAGCGACCATCGCGGTCGAAAGAAATGCCCAACTGGCCTTGCAGCGTTTTCTCATCCGCCAGGGACATTAAGAACCGATAGCTATGAAAAGCGTGCGCCCACGCGCTCATCTGATCAAGAAATTCGTTGGATTCATTTTCTTTGCCGACACCTTTGCTGGTCAGTGCGCGGAAGTCTGCGAATGCCGCATCAATGCTCAGTGTAGAAAACAACATCAGGCGCTCTGGTGCCAGCTTGGCCGGATTTGAGAAATCACGAGCCATCGCAAACTTTTCTTTGCTTTCCAGCAATTTCAGAGTTTCGAGACTATCGCCAACAATGAAATATTGATCTGTGATCGTGACCAGAAAATCATCCGATTCCTCACCCAGTCTGAAGACAGGAGAATTTAAGACGCTCACGTCCGGCACCCGCTTCAATGCCAACGAAACCAGGCCGGAGCGCGCAATTTTTGCCAGCGTATCGCTCTTGAGTTTTAAGGCAGCAACCACTGCCGGAAGTTTTGATTTATTGCTGAGCAGACTGGAGACGTTTACTAATGCCAGCGAGACTTCGCCCTGTAAATGTGGGACGAGGAGTGTTTGTAGCCCAGAGATGATTTGGCTGTATTTTGAACTTTCTTTTGCTTCGTTTTTCTTTTCTTCTTTCCCGGCAGTTTTTTTGGCCTTGGCAATTTCAGCATCCCATTTTTTGCTGTATTCCAGAAACTTCTCTGGCTCAATCATCATCCCGGCATACAACAACGTATGTTTTGGCAAAAGGTCACGCGGCGCAGCCAGATCAGCGGCTTTGAAGGGGCGCATCGTCTTGGCCCAGTCATTTTCGCCAAGAGCGAGATGAAACATTGAATCCCAATCACTCTGCGACAGTCGAACCGCACCGGTTTCGGCTCCGATGGTTTTCGTAAAGGCGTCTATCAGCACAGCATCTAACGGGTCGTTGTCGTCTTTGCTGTCTTTAGCAATTTCTTCAAATAGCTTTTTTAGCAGTGAATCAAGCTGACTGAAGAAGACAATTTCACCCGTTTCCGCTTTGATGCGGTCATACGATTTGCTGCTCGCAATCGTGGGCTTGTCTGTTTTCAGCACCTCCAGCAAGGCTTCCCGCGATGGCGCAAGCACTGCCGTATCGCCAATGTAAGTCAGATAAATGCGTTCCGGCGCGGTCGCATCTATTCCGACATAGCCCAACTTCTCAATGATCGTGACGGGCAATTCACCTATTTTTTCGTGCCGCAGATACACTGAACTTCCCAGCATAAAACTTGCGCCGGTCGGACGTTCTTTGCTCGTTCCCATCATTGTGCTGGCAATATCACCAAAGGCTGAAAGCGCGTAAAACAGCACAGGCATGAAAGCTGGGGTAATTGAGGCAACCCGTGTCCCGGCAGAAACGACAGGCACAAAGTATTCCGGGCTGCCAAAGTCATTTTGGTAACTCGTCAAAGTTCGCTCGAACCGTGCGCGATCTGTTACACGAATCACCATTGCACTGTGCCCAATGATGCCGAGCGCATCCCGGCTATTTTCATCTGGCCAGGACGCCATCGAAATCGGCGATTTCAGATCAATGCCGAGCGTTTGGCTGGCGCTGCCGGTGACGTTCAGATTCATCGTTTTGGCCAACTGCGCCTTGATCGAATTGAGCATCAAGGCAAATGTCATCTGATCGCGCACCGTCCCCATTTGAATGCCGGAAAAAGCGGCATCCAGCTGATTTAAGGTTTGCTCAAAATTCGGAGCCGTCAGGTACAGCGTTGCATTGGCCGGAAAGAGCGTTTCCCCGGTTGTCGGCACGCTCTTTAATTTCGTCAGATCAGGATTCGCAACTGAAGCCGACCCTTGATTTTTCAAGGTCGCCGCAGCCCATTGTTTCAGGCGGTCATTTTTGCCGGCTTCATCCAGAATCGCCTGTCGCACAGCTTCATCTTTGGCGGTTGCCCAACGATCACGCAACCTGATTTTTGTGATGGCATCTTCCAATTCCGTAATGCTGCTCCACAGTTTTGTGATCTCAGATTCCGTCTTGAACATCGCGGGCGGCGTTGAAGCGGGCGAGGAATTGTTCGAGTAACCAGGAACGCTGACCGGAACTCCGCCAGGGATTCCACCGGGCACGCCTTTGATCGTGCTTTTTCCTGTTTTCTTTTTTGCGCCTGAACCTGCTGGCGCAGGTGGCGGTGGTGGTGGCGGCGGAAGCGACGAAGAGGATGATGCGCGCACGGTCACCACACCTTTTGAGGTTAACAATTTATCGTACCGCGCACTGAGTGATTTTTTGCGTTCATCCAATTGCACTTCAATCGCGGGCGTAGCCAATTCGCCAAGCGCGTGAACCGCCCACAATTCGGCATCTGTGCCGATCATTTTGAGCAGCTCAGACACATCTTCGGTCGGGCGACGCAAACGGATTGCCTCCATTGCGTGACCAATGGTTTGGACGTTGTCGGTAGCGAAGAGCTTCGCGTAAGGCAATCGCAAGCCTTTGAGCGGAAGCACAACGGCCAAGCGCAGGCCAACAAGTTGCTGTTTGGCGTCATCACTCTTCAGCAAATCTTCGGCCAGTTCGCGCGCCTTTTCATCACTCATCAAAGCAGCAACACGCAGCAACGGGCTTCCAGTCTCAACCAACTTCGGAAGCTGGCTTTTGATTGACGCCAGCCCTGCGGTTCCGCGTTCGGCCAAAGCTTGCGCAGCACTATTGCTACAAAAGGTATCTTTATCAGTCAAAGCCCAAACCAACACATCATTAAAGCGGGCATCAGATGCTTTGCCCAACGCCGTGATCGCTGCGGCGCGCACGTTTGGGTCATAATCGGTAAGCATTTCCAACGCAACTTCCGGCGCTTTACTGGCGATGGCGGTGATACGTTTGGTGACGGCTTCAATGGGTTCTTTCGCAGTGCGAATGACCTCACTCAAGCTCGCCGCTTCTGCATCTTTATCGGACTTTGTGCCATTCGCTAATTTGGTGCGCAATGCTTCAAAATCTTCGTCCCAGTGGCCAGCGGTATTGAACCGCACGGACATCATCAGTCGCTTAAAGTAAGGCTCCAGTTTTTCCTGTTCTTCCGGCGTTGCAGTCAAAACAAAATTGAAGCCCAGCGGCCCAACCTGTGTGACCCAATAGGTCTGCCGGACAGCCCCGTCATTCCCTTCAATTTCATAACTGATTTCTCGGCCTTCAACGCCCCCGACCAACACAGGCCGAACCACCAGGCTTTCCACTTTGATCGGTTCCTTGCGCAGGTTTTGCAGGATTGCCGTAGCGTAATTTGCCACGCCGTAGCCTTCGGGAAGTTTTTCGGTAATTACCAGCACCGTTCTCTCACCAGGTTTCACACCAAAATAAAGCGAAGTCGGGTCGGTGTTCGTTCCCTTCCAATCTGCTGGATGCCAGAGTGAAAAGCCTTGTTTTTGATCAATAAATCGGACGAATTCGCCCGTGGGTAAGGCATAGCTATCCCATTGAGCAGCACGCAAGTTACGATCTTCATCCTCAGCAAAAGAAGAGAACGACCCAAAGAAAAGCGCTATTGAAATGAAAATGATAAACCTGATCTGATTCATTAAAGCCCCCTGAAGATGAACTGCTCGTGGTAGATTGGCTAAGAACCCCACATAATTCTGGTCCCACCCAGATAAGCGTAATCTACCCTGCGAAATCAGACGCGGCAAGAAATATTTTTAGAAGGACAGATGGCAGGAAAGAGGAAAAGGCCAGCGGCGAGAGGGATCGAGATGTGTCTGAAGGAGCGAGGTTTCATCTCTTTTTTTCTTTCTGCCTCTTCCTCACGGGTTCGCTCCTTCCCTCCGGCGCTCCTGCGTCACGACCTTCTCGCATTCCATAAAACGCTTGCATCACACTGGCGAAATGCTTAATCTGAGGCATACTTGTTTATCGCTCAGCATCAATTAGCAAAATAACCACGAGAGATGAGAATTAAGATTTGTTATCACGGAAATTGTTTTGATGGAGTTTCGTCCGCCGCTGTTTTCGGGCGCTTTTACCGCGAGAAAATTCACTCCGATTGGGAACAGGCATTTCAGCCGATGATGCATCGCGCCGGAGCTTTGTTTGATGAGGATGCGTTTGATGGCGACGAAAATGCGATTGTGGATTTTAAGTACAGCGCCTCTGATAAACTCACATGGTGGTTCGATCACCACAAGAGCGCATTTCTTACGCCAGAAGATGAAGCCCATTTCAAGGCATACACGGGCGGCAAAAAGTTTCTGAATGCTGATTACAAATCCTGCACAAAGTTCATTGCCGACACGGCGGCAGAACGATTCGGCTTTGATCCCGCACCGATGAGCGAATTGATTCACTGGGCCAATGTGATTGACAGCGCGGCCTATAAAAATGCTGCCGAGCCGGTCGAGATGGAAGCGCCCGCATTCAAGTTGGCATTGGTTATAGAATGTGACCGTGATCCAGCCTTAACGATGAAAATCATTTTGGATTTGCAGACGCGTACGATGCAGGAAGTGGCCGCTTCGCCTTATGTGCAGGAACGAATTGCACCGCTACATCAACGCCATCTACAGGCCATCGAAACCATAAAACAGGAAGCTCGGATGCGCGGCCCGGTTGTGTATTTCGACATTAGCACGTACGGCAACATGGAAGGCTACAGCAAATTCATCCCGTACTACCTGCACCCGGAAGCAACCTACAGCATCGGCGTCAGCCTGTCGCCCTTCCGCTCCAAGATTTCTGTCGGATCGAACCCCTGGGCACCCCGCCCACGCACGCACGATCTGGCAAAGATTTGTGAACGCTATGGTGGCGGCGGCCACGCCGTTGTTGCGGCCATTTCGCTCGCGCCCGAAAGCATTGACGAAGCGCGCCGGATTGCCGAAGACATTGTGCAGGAACTACAAAGCTAACGAATGTAGCACTCGCCTTCGCCGCAAGAGCTTTCCTATTGCGGCGAAGGCCTATGATTGAAGATCTTCTCCCGCCCGACTATACTCTCCCCAATCTGATCCAACTACGATTCTTTAGCGGCAAACTTGATCGTGGCTTACAACGCAAAGGCGAGAGTCTTATGATGAAGAAAATTGTGTTTCTTTTGCTGCTATTCGTGGGGATACGGAACGTTTCTCCAGTTGCGGCTCAACCCCAATCTCCTGCTTCCAATTTTGAAATTCAAAAACTTGCCGAGGGCGTTTACGCAGCGATTCGCAAGCAACCGCCTTTGATGTCTTTCGATCCGAACAACGTTTTCATCATCAACGACGATGATGTGATTGTCGTGGACGCCAACGCCTCTCTTGCCGCGACCAAAGAACTGATTGCTGAGTTGCGCAAGCTAACGAACAAGCCTGTCAAATACGTCATCAACACGCATTGGCACGATGATCACATCATCGGTAATCAAGCCTATCGCGACGCGTTTCCACAGGTTGAATTTATCGCGCACGCCAGCACCTTGCAGGATCGCCCGACCATTGGCGAAGCCAATCGCCAACAAATGTTGACGGGCGGCAAAGGCTATGCTGAGCATCTTCGCAAGCAGCTTGAGCAAAACAAAAGCCTCGCCGGTACGCCCATCACCGAAGAAGAACGCATTAACTACCGCAGTGATGTCGCGTGGTTAGAGCGGGCATTGACGGAAGCCCTTTCAATCAAGATCATTCTGCCGACGCTGACGGTTGAAGATCGCCTGACGCTGCATCGTGGTACGCGCACGATTGAGATTCGTTATCTGGGACGCGGACACACGGGTGCAGATTTGATTGTGCATTTGCCGAAGGAAGGCATTTTAATCACGGGGGATTTGGTCGTCTGGCCTGTTCCTTTGGTTGGTTCCACATCATTTCCAGCCGCCTACAGTGCAACGATGGACAAACTGCTCACGCTTCCAGCGAACATCTTCGTTCCTGGTCACGGCCCGGTGCTGCGGGACAACGAATATCTCAAGTTGATGTCACGGCTGCTTACTTCACTGAAAGATCAAACCGCAGCGGCAGTCGCGCGCGGCGAAACGTTGGAGCAAGCGCGCAAGAGCGTGAACCTCACCGAGTTTCGCAAACTGTTTACGGGCGATTCTATGATGCGGCGCATCTTATTCGGCGACTATGTCAGCGGCGCGGGCGTTGCCGCAGCATATCGAGAAGCAACAGCAAAGTAGCCAGGCAAAGGAGTAAAACCCATGCTGAAAAAACTTATCCTAAGCCTGTTTATTTGTCTGGCAAGTTTCGTATTGACCGGTTGCCGCGTGCCACCTGCGACTGCGGCGAAAGAACCGATCAAACAAGCGATTGAGGTTTTCTATCTTGCCAATGAAGGTTTCTTCATCACAGGCGGCGGCAAGAAAATTCTGGTAGATGCGCTTTTCCGCGAAGGCATTAAGCCTTATGCCGTCGTCTCACCCACCAACAAAGAACGGCTGGAACAAGCGCGCGATCCATTCTCGGATGTTGATCTGGCAATGGCTTCCCATTTTCACGGCGATCATTTTGACCCGCTTGCCGTCGCTACGCATTTGCAGCACAACCCCCAGGCGCTTTTCGTCTCAACCAATCAGGCGCTCGACAAATTCAAAGCCATCGGCGCGCCTTTTGAAGCGGTGAAAGATCGCGTGCGCGCTGCGATGCCGAAAGAAGGTGAACGCATCAAACTCACGCATAAGGGGATCAAGCTGCAAGTGCTACACGTTCATCACGGACGTAATCGCCCTATTGAAAATCTTGGTTTGCTGTTTGAGATCGCTGGGCAAAAGCTGTTTCATATCGGCGATTCAGAAGCAACCGCAGAAGATTTCAAGATCAACAACCTGCCTGCTGAGCGCATTGATATTGCCTTTTTGCCGTTTTGGTATCTCCTGGATGGCGGCAACAAACAAGCTGTGCGCGAGCAGATCAAGGCGCGGCACATCGTGTTAATGCACATTCCGCCACCGGACGAAAATGATGAATACATCAAAAAACGAGGCGGATGGGCTGCCGTGTTGGGCAAGATGAAAGCTGATTTTCCGAATGCAGTTTGGTTTACACAAGAAATGGAAAAGAAAGTTTTCAATTAGCAAAATCACCGAATTAATTGAACCGATAACACGTTTCTTCGCGCCCGTCGCTGGCAGTATTGGCACGACTCGGTATTATGTTATTGCCATACTGCTTGAGAACGAAGAGACACTGATTCCGGGCGGCTATTTGAGTAGTTCGCAAACCAGAATGGTAGTAGACTTGAGCGCGTGCTTATACAAACCGTGATTTTTCCAGAACTACAGGAGGGTAGATGACTCGTTTGATTAGCCTGATTAGTTTATGTGTTGTACTTGTAATGTTCTCTGCGTGCGCCAATCCGGCGGATAATGCCCCAAAAGCTGTTGTTTCAGATGCGGCCTCACCTGCTTCTACCAACACTGCCGCCAACGCTCCTGCGACACAAGGAACCAAACTCTCTTTTGCCAATGAAAGCTCTAAGATTGATTTTGTTGGCTCCAAGGTTACAGGTATCGAAGAGGGTTCTTTCAAAAAATTCTCTGGTGCGATTGATCTGGTAGATAACAAGCCAGAAAAAAGCCGTGTGAATGTTGATATTGACTTGAGTTCCGTTGAGGCCAAAATTGGCAAGCTGACCGAGCATTTAAAGTCACCGGATTTCTTCGATGTCGCCAAGTATCCCAAGGCAACTTTTACCTCGACGGAAATTAAATCCGGCGGTGAAAAAGGCGCGTCGCACACTGTGACGGGAACGCTGGATTTGCACGGCGTCAAAAAAACCATCACCTTTCCGGCTACCATCAACGTTGCGGCTGATCCGGTATCTGTGACAAGCGAATTTGCGATCAATCGCAAAGATTTCGGCATCGTCTACGCGGGCAAGGCGGACGATTTGATTCGGGACGAAGTCGTCCTCAAATTAGCCGTTAAAGCCCCACGTCGTTAACAACGTCGTTAACAAAAGATTGGCGGAAGACCGAGGGCATTTTCCTTTAACGAAAGAAACGCCCTTCTTTACAGTCAGGCTTCCGCCGTATTCCACATCTGTCACTTACATAACCTGGAGGTATCTATGAGTGAATCCCTGAATTCATCACGGTGGAGCTTCGTCTACGATGGACTGGCGGCACTGCCGTCACTCAATCCTGATCGGAGGTATTTATGAAATTTCTCATGCTGATGGCGGTATTGTCGCTGTCAATCCTTGCCTTTCCGCAAGCACCAACGGTAGCGGAAAAGAACGCGCCATCCAAAATCACCATCGCAAACAAAGATGAAGCCGGAGAGCGACTGACTGTCTCTGGCGTCATCTTTGGCGCAGATGGCAAAACACCGCTGGCGAATGCATCAGTGTACGTCTATCACACCGATGCGAATGGACGGTACACGCCCGGCCCGACAGACGACAATCGCAATCCACGGCTGCGCGGTTATATGCGAACTGACGCGCAAGGACGCTACGAATACAACACGATCAAGCCTGCGCCATATCCGGGCGATGGCCCTCCGGCCCACATTCATTACCACGTGAACGCGCCGGGTTATCAGGATCGCGTCTTCGAGATTGTGTTTGAAGGCGATCCGAAGATCAGCAAAGAAATTCGTGCCAGCGCGGCAAAAGAAGACAGCGCGTTTTCGATTCGACCGCTGACGCGTACCTCACAAGGCGGATGGCACTGCACACAGAACGTCACGTTGCGAAAGTAAGTAAATCGGGCGCGATCTGTTTTTTTGAGGTCACGCGAAACAAAGCAGAATCGCTGTGACCTCACAAATGAAGAAAGGCGATTTATGAAGGCGCGGTTGACGCTCGCAACGATTTTATTGTGTTTGTCTGGAATCGCTGAAGCTCAAACACAACCAGCTTCAGCCCTTGGGGGACGAAATAAGCCAGGGTTTGTTTATGACTCCGCGCGAAAGAAGTTTGTGCTGTTCGGTGGCTTTGGTAAGCGTGGCGAAGGCATCAAGGGCGATACTTGGGAATGGAGTGGTCAGCAATGGGCGTGTGTGAACACATCCGGGCCGGGGCCACGCGGCGCAATGGGGATGGCTTACGACACGAAGCACAAACGAACGATTCTGTTTGGCGGCTTTGGCACAACACAACTTGGCGACACTTGGGAATGGGATGGAAAACACTGGGTTGAGATTCAAACCAGTGGCCCTTCCGCGCGTGGAGGCATTCCCAGTCTTGCGTATGACACGCATCGTAAGAAAACGGTTCTGTTCGGCGGATGGGATGCGAGCGGGCCTGTCGCAGACATTTGGGAATGGGACGGCAAGCGTTGGTTGCAAGTGAAATAGAGTAGGGCTTCGCAGCAGACGTACAACAAACATCTTGTTTGTTGCTCCACAAAGAAATTTCTATTTCTTGAGCTGCACTTCGTAATTTGTTAACTGCTGACACGCCTGTAATTCAACCACGACATTCGCAACCTCGGCTTCGCGCCGTAGTTTTGCGCGTTCAGCATTGTCGTGAATCTTTTTCTGTGCATCGTCAATCTCAATGCGCGTCGTCAGCCAGTATTTTCCGGGCGCAAGATGGCCAAGGCTGAATGCGCCGTCAGTGCTGACGCCTGTTTCAGCATAGCGCAACACGTCATCGGCGCGTTCCTTTTCGATAGGAACGAGGTAAACGCGCAACATTGGCGGCAATGAATTATTTTCTTCGGCTTTGACTTTGCCTTTCACTGTGGCTGCACCTTCAGAGACTTTGACCGTAACGCCAGTCAGCTTATCGCCCGATCTCAAATTCAGGCCATTGCGCGCAACGTCAATTGTGGTGGCCTTGGCAGGCGCTTTAGCTGTCGCTTTGACGGGCGCGCCGGGCATTGTGATGGAGCGAATGTACCAATTGTCATCCAGCAATTTGGTAAGCAATTGATACCGTCCAACATTCAAATTGCGAAAGCTCATTTCGCCCGCACGGTTCGGAGCGCCGAGATGATTATCAAAAATTGGGCGACGAATATTCTGCCGCTGTGTACTGCCTGATTCTGCTTCTGGCTGCAACACGAAAAGCTGTTCCTCAAATGCGGCTTTGCGTTTGGTTTCGCATTTGATTTCCTTATTCTCAGTTTCAAGCTGCAAACGCGCCTGCACAGACGCAAGAGGCATCAGCACAAGATCAATTCCGGTAACATCGCGCCCAGTCACAACAACACGACGCGGGGCCGAAGCGGCATCGTTATCGGCAGGTGAATTACGTTCGGCAGTGACTTCGTATTCGCCATCCGGCACGCCATACAGTGCGTAGGTATTCGTGCCATTGCGCGATTGCACAAATGTGCGATTGAACATCGAACCCGTTGCAGCATGCGTGAGCGTCACGGAAATTCCGCCGGGGCCACCGCCAGGGCTACCAAACCCTCTGGCATTGGCATCCGTTGTCGCGCCAGTGATTTTGCCGCTGATGGCGCGGCCCTTGTTGCCACGATATTGAATATCTATTCCCGCTGTCTCGCTGCCACTGCTGACAGAAACCTCTACTGCCGTGTCGCGTGTCGCAGTCGGAAAATACGTCGGAACATCGCCCTCGTAAGGACTGAGACGTCCACCGCCGGGGCCACCGCCTCCACCCGTCCGGCCTGCGCTGACAACGTAGCTGCCGGGTTGCAAGCCATAAATGCGGTAGACACCGCGATCATCGGTTTGGAATCCACCGCCTGTTCCGCCGCCGCTGGCAGGTCGGCCCTGTGCATCCCGCACGTATTGCACCGAGACCGGCACGGCGATCAGAGGCTCGCCAACTGAATTCAGCACACGCCCTGTAATGACGCCGCCTTTGACCATGCGGATCGTCGCAGCTTCGCCAATGCGGAAATAGGGCGAAGCCGCTTCGTCATTGGTTGATTCGACAACGTAGCCTTGCGCTGAAGGAAGCACCTGCCACGCCGAAGCGCGCAGGCCGTCAACTTTGAAATTGCCCTCGGCATCGGTGGTGACATTGCGAAAGGATGTGCCGGGATTGCGATTGTTATTGCTGACAGGCAAAACCGTGATGCTGACAAAAGGCAACGGGCCGTCTTCGCTGACAACTCGGCCTGTGATGGAGCCGTAAATTGAGACAGGGCTTTCAGTCGTGTTGCTTTTGGTCTCGGCCTTTGCTGCGACAGGGGCCGCAGGCTTAGCTTCCTGGGCGCGTGCAACCGTCAGGCACAAAAACATCCCAACGATTAAGCAACTCACAACTTTGCTCATGGCCTTCTCCTCGCTGGATTATTTTGCGGCCCGCCCTGTGGATTGCGATTGCCAGGTTGATTGCCTTGTGTGGTCACAGGAACCTGATTCGCCAGATTCAGTGTCAGGGTTACATTTTGTGTGGCGTTATTACCAACAACCACGGTTTGCGTAACCGGAGCAACACGCATTTGCTGAACTGGTTGCCCCACTTGCCCTGCCTGCTGTCCGGGTTGCTGTCCGCCTCTTCCGCCAAGTCCTGCTCCACCGGGGCCACCGCCAAAACCACCGCCCCCACCAGGGCCGCCAAAACCACCGTTCATCGTTTGCACCGTGACCTCATAGGTGCCTGCGACCAATTGATTAATTTGAAACTGACCTTGTGTATTCACCTGCCCAGGCATCATCCCGCCACCTCTTCCACCGCCTCCGCTGCCCGCGTTATCCGTACGGCGCGCCGTAACCATCAGCCGCAGATCAGGCGTCAATGTACCGCCCTCCACTCTGACCACACCGCGAATGCTGCTTGTGCCGTAAGCGATGTAAATGCGCAGCCCGGTCACTTGTTCGCCCTGCGCAACTTCCAGGCCGGATTGCAATTCAGCACCGTCTTTTTCAATCCGCAACACCTGCAAACCAGAAAAAGGGCCCGGATTGTTTGCATCGTTAACGCCAAGGCTCACGCGGCCCGGCGCTAACCCGGAAATCCGAAACAAACCACTTGGTGCAACTGTTGCGGAATTGCTGGCACGCCCGCCCATTCCTGTTCCGCGCACGGAGGCGTTCACTCTGACATTCGCTAAAATGTTTGGATCTGGGTTGCCATCAAGGGTAACTGTGCCATTGAGGCTGGCACCGCGCTGAAGTTTGATTTCCAGTCCTGTAGCATCGCTCCCTGTAATCTCGAATGTAGTGGGTTCGCTGTAATACTCTGACGTAACAAGGTTCTGCGCATCCTGGACAACATAGACGCTGTAACTGCCGCGCGCCAGGCCTTCGATCCGAAATGTTCCATCCTCGCTGCTCGCGCCATCCGTGCTGCCGGGGGTTGGAGGCATTTGCATCTGGCCACGTGCGCCGCCACCCCGCACAGAGCTATGGCCAATCAATGCGCCAATCACCGGATTGCCTGTTTCGGCTTCGATCACGCGTCCGACAGCCGCGAAGGTTTCCAGCGAAGCCAGGCGAATATCAACGTCAGACACTTCTTTGCCCGCTTCGACTGTGAGGGGAACCGCCTGCGAAACGTCTGTTGCCTCAGGATGGAAGGTGCGAATGTAGGCGCGTGAGGCACCAAATCCCGGCCCGCCACGACCATCTCGTTGACCGGCACTGATCAGATACCGCCCCGGTGGCAATCCATAAACACGATAGACACCACGGTCATCGGTACGAAGTCCGCCCGTCCCGTTTGGCGGATTGAAAGGGGTTTGTTGCCCGGCGTCATCTACAGTACTGATATTCACAGCTTCGCCAATCACCGGACGATTGTTGGTGTTGATGATTTTGCCCGTAATCACACCACCGCGCGTCAACATGAAATCAATGCGTTCGACCACTTCGCCATCTTTAAGCACCACCTGCTGGCCATTGCGAACCAGGTCTGTGGTGCCAAACACAATAAATCCGGGGGAAAGCACGTTAACCCGATAATTCCCCGCAGCCAGATTCGTAAACTTGTAACGTCCGTCGGCATCCGTAGTGATACGGGTTGTGGCATCTGTATTTTGCAAACGATTCCCCGCGATTAAAGCGACAGACACACCGCGAGCAGGCGTTTCGCCGATCTTGATTTGCCCAGCCAGGCTGGCGGTCGCGGATACGACTGTCGGCGACGGAGTCGTTTGCGCCTGAACAGAAACGAAAACTGCCAGGAGAACGAGAAGCAAGCTGATTGGATGAAAACGCATGAGTGAACTCCTCCTGTTCTTAAAGACGAGGAAAGGCGGGAAAAAGTCTTAGATTTATGTTCCGTTTCAAATGAAATCCGTGACCAGACAGAATACCAGAAATAGAAAGAGCCAGACCAGGACGATAAAGGTTAGCGGATGATTCACCAATCCTTTCCACTTTTGGCTAACAAACTGGACGCAATGTGGCGATTTCAACAAATTCGTTTTGCCGTATGCCATTACCGATCTCCTTAGTCAGGCCGCTTTTTCAGGTTTGGGAATTCCATCATGACGGATATTGAGCGGTTGTTGGTAAGCTCTTGGCAAAGAGTTTGTAAAGGATGTAAATTCTTGAATTTCAAGCTTGGCAGGCGCAGAATCATCTCTATAATCCGCGTTATGAAGCTGCAACGTGACTCTCTAATTAGCTTAATCGTCGGCGGAATTCTGGTCATCCTCTTACCGCTGTTGGCTGCTTTGCAATATCGTTGGCTGGGACAAGTCAGCGAAGGCGAGCGTGAGCAGATGAAAGCGGGATTGCAAACGACGGCTCGCCGGATCAGCGAAGATTTCGATCAAGAACTAACGCGCGCTTTTATTGCGTACCTTTCAGGTTATGACAAGTTAGCCGACGAGAGCAGCTTTGCCGAAAGACATCAGCGCTGGCTCGACACAGGCCACGATGCCAAGCTGGTGAAGGCAGTTTTTCTGGCCGTTGCCAAAGATTCTGAATCGCTCACGCTCAAACAATTCAATGCCAGTACAAATCAGTTTTCGCCACAGCCATGGCCAGAGGAGTTACGTTCGCTAGAGCCCGTTCTTGAGCAACGTCTGAAGGCGACGCGTGCAGCTTTTGCCCAGGAACCACCCCAAATGCCGCCTGCACCCAATCTCTCGCCCATGCTGAATGGCGATTTACAAGCGCTTGTCACGCCCATCGTTAAATTCCCGTTTCTCGGCAGCGATGACCAAACGCCGACGATTTCCGGCTATGCCATTGTGCAGTTGGATGCGAACTTTATTCAGCAGGAGATGTTACCCACATTGGCAAAGCAACATCTGGATGTCAGAAATTATGATCTGGCAATTGTCAGCCGGGGCGAAACCAAGAAGACCATCTGGCAATCAGCGCCCGCCGATTTTTCCAGTGCGGACACCACACAGCCGATGTTCGGGTTGCGCCCTTCTGAAATTCGCAATTTGATGCGCAATCAGCAACCCCAGACAGGCAGTGTTCCGCCGCGCATTGGCGGAAATATTCCGTTTGGCGGTGGGGGAGGCGATAATCGTGGTTGGGAGTTACGCATTCGTCACCACGCAGGTTCGCTGGAAGCGGCAGTTGCTCAGGTGCGACGCCGCAATTTGCTGATTAGTTCCAGCGTTTTGCTCTTGCTGATTTCCAGCATTGGTTTGCTGATGATGTCGGTGCGGCGCGCGAAAAAATTGGCGCAACAACAGATGGATTTCGTGGCGGGCGTTTCGCACGAATTGCGTACACCGCTCGCGGTGATTGATTCTGCCGGATATAACCTGACGCGTGGCGTGATCAAAGACCCGCAACGTGTGGCTCACTACGGCGCGTTGATTCGTAAGGAAACACGTCGCTTGCAGGAAATGGTCGAACAAATTCTGGAATTTGCAGGTGTCCAATCAGGCAAGCAAAAATACGAGTTGCATCCAACTAATGTGAATCAAGTCATCAACGACGTTTTGTCTTCATCGCAGCCACTGCTGGCTGAAGGTGAGTTCCAACTCGAAACCAATATTGCACCTGATTTGCCCGCCGTGATGGCAGATAGTTCAGCGCTGGCTCGTGCCTTACAAAATTTACTCAACAATGCCATGAAGTATGGAGGAGAAAAACGCTGGATTGGACTGAAAGCGGATTTGGTGAAGAATGGAGCCACCAAAGAAGTACAACTCACCGTCTCGGATCGTGGCATTGGAATTTCTGCCGAAGATCAGCGCCATATTTTTGAGCCGTTTTATCGAGGCAGCGAAGTGAAAGCGGCACAAATTCATGGCAACGGATTAGGCTTGAGTCTGGTCAAAAACATTGTCACCGCGCATAATGGCAGCATTCGCGTGGAAAGTACCGAAGGACAAGGCAGTACGTTTACCCTCTCTTTCCCCGCCATCGCCGAAGAAGTTTTGCAAACCTCCTCGATGGAAGCAAAAACCGAAATTCGCGTATGAGCAAAAAAATCCTGTTGGTTGAAGACGAACCGGGCCTGGTGCTGACGCTTGGCGATTGTTTAGCTGATGAGGGATACACCGTGACAGTCGCGCAGGACGGCGAAACCGGACTGCATAAGGCCAAGGAAGAAGCTTTTGACCTCTTAATTCTTGATGTCATGCTGCCGCGCAAAAATGGGTTTGATGTATTGCGGGATTTGCGTCAATTCGGCGTCAAAACTCCTGCGATCATGCTCACCGCCCGCGGACAAGTGATAGACAAAATCCTTGGACTAAAACTTGGGGCGGATGATTATCTGACCAAGCCCTTCGACATGGGCGAATTATTGGCGCGCATCGAAGCGATCCTGCGCCGTACTCCACAACCAGATCAGACCTCTGCCGAAGTCTATACTTTTGGTGATGTGCGAGTAGATTACCGTCGCGCAGAAGTCACACGCAATGGCCAGCCGGTTGAACTTGCGGCGCGCGAATATCATCTGTTGCGGTATTTGATCGAGCATCGTGAAGCCACGATTTCGCGCGATGAATTGCTGAACGAAGTGTGGGGCTATGATGCGATGCCCACCACCCGAACAGTAGATGTTCACGTCGGCTTGTTAAGACAAAAACTCGAACCCAATCCGCGTCATCCACAATTTATTCTTACGATTCATGGGCTGGGATATAAGTTCGTAGGCTAAGCCTCTTCTGGTTTTCCAAGCTTTTCTGTTATCATCCGAAATCCCCACGCGAGACACCTGAAAGGATTACCATATCTTATGGCGAAAATCGTTAAGCTTGCATCGAGCCTGGTCTTGTTGTGCGTCGTACTGTCAGCCGTGACATTGGCGCAGGACAAAGTGGACATCACGGGAACCTGGGTCTTTGAAGTTGAGACCTCAGGTGGATCGGGATCACCCACGTTCACATTCAAACAGGAAGCTGAAAAACTAACGGGAAAATACAGCGGACAGTTTGGCGAAGCTGACATCAAAGGCACTGTAAAAGGCAATCAGATCGAATTTTCATTCAATGCAGAAGGTCTTGGAGTCATCACCTATTCCGGCACCTTTGAGAATGGAGGCATGAAAGGAAAAGTCAATCTGGGCGATCAGGCTTCGGGCACGTGGACAGCCAAACGAAAACCATAGTTCGGATTCATGACAAGGAGAAAAAAACGAATGTTCAAGAAAACATTATTGATTGGATTGATGCTGGTTATTGCTATCGGAGCATCGGCAATCTCGCAAAAGAAAACCAGCAAAGCCACCGCCAAAGCTGGCGGTGGCGCACCATCCACGCTGATTCATTTCATCACGGTGAAATGGAAAGATGACGCCACCGACGCACAAAAGCAAACGGCATTCGATGAAGCCAAAGCAATGGTCGGCAAAGTTCCTGGATTGCATCGTGTTTGGGCCAAAATGATCAAACTCCAAACGCAAACAGCGGACGGTAAAGCCTATGATGCAATTATTGCGATGGAATTCACTGACGCAGCAGCCTTGGAGGCTTATACGAAGCATCCTGCCAGCCAAAAGTGGTATGCCGCCTATAATCCGATTCGGCAAGAAAGCCGCACTCACGACGTAAGCAATTAGCCTGCGATCATTAGAAGGCTGGCAGGCAAGGATATGTAGCGTATTCCCTGCCAGCCTTCACCACTTCATTCAGTAACCACCTTAATGTCTTCTGCTGCACAACCAGAACCTGTCGAAGCCGCACCTCCTGCACAAGTCGGTATTTTCGGAAGAACGTTTCGTGCGTTTCAATATCGGAACTTCCGGTTATTGTGGTTTGGTGCATTCACCTCCAGTTCCGGGACGTGGATGCAGGAAACAGCGCAGAATTGGCTGATCTTCACACTGACAGGGCGAGAATGGTTTCTGGGCTTGAACAGCGCGCTGGGAGCCTTCCCCATCATCCTGTTTTCTTTGCTCGGCGGAGTTGTTGCAGATCGCGTGGATCGGCGCAAAATTCTGATGACTTCACAGTGGCTGCAACTTACCTTCGCCTTCACATTGGCAGGTCTGGCAGCACTGCACTTACAAACCGTCTGGCCGATTCTGTTTTTGTCCTTTATGACGGGCTGCGCACAAGCTTTCGGCGGGCCAGCCTATCAGGCACTCATGCCTGTGCTGGTAGATCGCAAAGAAGATGTACCAAACGCAATTGCGCTGAATTCAATGCAATTCAATTTGGCGCGGACGGTGGGGCCAATCTTCGGTGGCCTGGTGCTGACCATCATGGGTGCCAGCGAAAAATCCCTGACCTCCACAGCCGCCGCCGTTTGTTTTGTCATTAACGGATTATCGTTTGTGGCTGTGGTCATCGCGCTTTCGATGCTGCGCGTCCCGCCGATTATCCGCAATGCTAATCAGGAAAAAAACATTCGCCACGAAATGGCAGAAGGTCTGGCCTTCGTCTGGCATCAAGAGGCATTGCGAACATTGACCGTGATTTCCTTCGCGGCCACGCTGTTTGGCATTCAGTTCATTACTTTCTTACCCGTGTTTGCCAACAAATACCTCAACACTGGCGCGGGTGGATATAGTGCATTGTTGGCTGTTTCTGGCGCGGGCTCAGCCTTTGGCGCGCTGTTTTCTGCCTGGCTTGGCGACGTAGAGCACAAGGGGCGCCTGGTGCTTTTACTGCAAATCGGATCAGGCATTGCGTTGCTGCTGTTATCCCTATTTCCGATTATCTGGCTGGCCTATCCGCTGGTGTTTTTGGCAAGCGGCGGATTAATTGCGACATTTTCGCTAACGACATCGCTGGTACAATTACTTGTACCGGACACGATGCGCGGGCGCGTGATGAGTATTTACATGATGGCGTTTCGCGGAGGAATGCCGCTCGGCGCAATCATCACAGGATTTCTGGCTGATGCGCCCTTTCATATCCCGCTTGTCCACGTGCTGTTGGGAGAAGCTGTCTTACTCATCCTACTTGCATTGATTTTCCTTTTTTCTAAATCAAAAGTTCACGAACACTGATGCTGTAAGATAGGCACTGGTTCCTTCGTGAATTACTTTGCACTACGTCCAGAAAACTGACCTGTACTTTGCTGTAATTTTTCCAGACGGGCACTCGCTTCAGCAGCTTCCGCACTTCGCCCATATTTCTTTAAAATCTCACGATAAGCACCACCATCATAAACCAGTCGGCTATTTGCCTCGTCATAGTCAAACGTAATGCCGAGCTTGTTGTAACGATCCAAACCGACATAGTTCAGCATATACTCCCGCTCGCTTAATCGTTTATCCAGCACCTCATCAGGCTCTCCCACGCGTCGTTGAGCATCACGAGAAAGCTTTATCGCGGCTCGCTCCGCAGCTTCGCCCAAAGTTAACAGGGCACGCGGGGCGATTTCCATTCCACGATATTGATCGGCACAAAGACGGGCCAACCGCGCTCGCGCGAAATCGTCTTTTGTATCTTCAATCAAACTCATCAGGCGCGCAGCATCGTGGCCTCGTTGTGGACGAGCCAATGCTTCAGCAATCACCCACCCACGAATATTACGAGACACCGCGACAGGATAGAAAAGCGGGCCGCCATTGGTGCTACGCGGCGCACCGATGATGCCAACTTCACGATCCCGGTGCAGGCGGGAAACCAGCTTCGCTTTGACGTCGGGGTCGGTTCGTAAGGCAGACAGGCGCTCATCGTAAATAATCGCGCGTTGGCCGGGAATATTTTTCTTCCGCTGCTTGAGGGGAAATGTCTGGGCTAAGGCGGAACTAAGAGAAATGGCGCAGAGACTGACCATGCAGAGCATGGCAAAAATGGGGCGTTTCATTGGCTAAGTAAACCTCGCTTCTTTCGGCAATTTGATTTTGATGATTGTGATTTTGTACTGCTCGCCCGATGAAGATGCGAAAAATCCCAGGAGGTGAAATGAAAATTTTTAGGCGAGCATTTTACGCCAGTAGTCAGAAGGAATTGAAAACGCGGGGCGCTACGCAACGTTTGTGACGCGGGATTTGCGAGTTGGTAACGTGGGAAACTTAAAGCGAGAGTAATCCTTTTTGTAACGCTGTTCCTGAACTTCAATCGCAGCCAGGTAATCGAAAATCACCAGGCCTTTGCCCGGCGGTGCGAGTGCCAGATGATTGGCGAAAAACTGATACGGAATGCTTTTCCGCGATGCATTTTCGCGCCACTGCACGACCAGTTGGACAGGCAAAAAATACACTTCCTGATGGGCGCTAAACTCCACCAGAAAGCCGGCAACTGCTCCCACACGCGCGGCACGCTCTAAAAATTCAATTTGATGTGCATGGAGGTTATCAAAATCCAAGACCTCGCGCCGTGTGGTTTTCGCATCGTAAAAAATTGCTCGCCCTTCAGGGGCAAGCGCACCACCGTAATCTGGTTCGGCTTTGGATTCAGGAATGAATTTGCGCCAATCCTTCGCCTTATTTTCTTTGACGATGCCTTTGAGATCGTGTGAGGAAAGCCTTGCCTGTGTCCCAGGCGAGGAAAGTGTCATGGAAGGAAATGCCAGACCTCGCCGTGTTTCGCCGCGATCAATCAGATATTTGCCAGGAATCGCTTTGCGCGTAATGCAGGCACGTCCGAGCTTTTCATAAGCTTCGTTCGTGCGGTTAATTGTATCTTGAAAGCCGCTGCCGGTTTCAGCACCACGGCGTTTGAAAGTCATAGAGAGGATTTAGGATTTAGGACTTGGGATTCAGGAAAAGAACCTTACTAACTCTAAATCCTAAATCCTGAATCCTAGCTCTTGCCTTATCCTGCCTGTTCCATCGTTACATCATCAATGTCGAAGTTGGCAAAGACCTTTTGCACATCGTCGTGATCGTCAAGCGCTTCATACAACTTGAGCATTTGTTGTGCATCTTTGCCTTCCAGCTTGATGTAATTTTGCGGAACCTTGGAAATTTCGGCTTCAATAGGTTCGATGCCTGCCGCTTTGACAGCTTCAAGTACAGTATCAAAATCCTCCGGCGCGGTGAGGATTTGATAGCCATCTGAATCGGTTTGCATGTCTTCAGCTCCGGCATTCAGCGCGATTTCCATTAACTCGTCTTCGCCCTTTGCCTCAAGATCAACGAGGATGGAGCCTTTGCGATCAAACATCCAGGCAACGGAATTTGCTTCACCCAGATTGCCACCATTCTTGGAAAACAGATGACGAACTTCGGCCACCGTGCGGTTGCGATTGTCTGTCATGGTTTCAAGAATAACCGCTACGCCTGCCGGGCCATAACCTTCATAAGTGATTTCTTCATAACTCACGCCTTCCAATTCGCCCGTGCCGCGCTTGATTGCTTTGTCAATCGTATCGTTCGGCATGTTATTGGATTTGGCATCAATGACCGCTTTGCGCAAACGCGCATTCAGGTTGATATCACCACTGTTGCCCGTCCGAGCGGCGACCGTAATTTCCTTGATCAGCCGCGTAAAAATCTTGCCGCGCTTGGCATCGAGCGCGCCCTTTTTGTGCTTAATTGTATGCCACTTTGAGTGCCCTGACATTGTATTACCTCAAGAGTAAATAGGTTGGAGGAAGTAAGCGCGGTACTATAGCAGAGGAGTTGCTGGTTGTCAGTTGCCACTTGTCATTGGTCATTTGTCATCGCCAATAGCGAACGACAAATGACCAATGACAAGTTACGAGTGAATGATTCAATAATCTACCATGTGCCGCGTTACCAGATCGTAATATGAATTATACCCACCCGTTGCCGGGTCCATATCTTTAATCAAACTTTCAATCGTTTGAAATTGCTGTACGCTAAAATGATTCTCGACCGTTTTTGGATGTTGATAGGCGTAATAGGCGTAATTGAAATAACTGCGAATAATCACGCTCTTGCTGTTGATCGGCAGGCTCTTCAAATTCTGGACAAATCGCTCAAAGCTGCCACTTTGTCGCCACAAATAGAATTCAACGTTCGAGACATAAAAAGCCGAAACCTTCTCACCGGTTTCCTGTAAATATTTCCCAATTTCGCGCACTGCATGGTCGCCAGCCAGATCGCCCGTAACAGGGATGATCAAGTTCTGCTCCTGCATTTTCTTGAGGAACTGATAGCCTTCCTCAGTTGCCAGGTAGTTGCGTTGCTGATTATTCAGATCCGTTTCAAGCAGGATACTGCGATAGCTGGGGAAATAGCGATTTGATGGCATGGGGCGATCTCGAATGACGTAGCGGACTTCCATTCCGGCTTGATAGAACGCTTGATAAATTCGCTCAATGGCTTCGTGGTCGCGGTCAGAAAGATTGAAACCAAACTTGTTAATTTGCTGTTTGATGTCTGCCCGATATTTATCGAACAATTTGGCATCCGATGGGGTTCGGTCAATATATTCGATCAGCTCTTTCAGCGTCTTTTTGTTCCAATCCTTGAGATGCGCTGGAACGGGCCGCCCAAACATGAGGGAAAGATATTCAGCTCGATTGCGGGCGCTCATGAACAACGCTTTGAAGAGCAAATGATGCAATAAACAATCACGCCGAATATCAATCATGATCGCTTTGCTGGGCTTGATCGCAGCAATATAGGTAAAACTCTGATCCGGCCCTACGCCCAGATAGACGCCCCCGCTAACTCCCATGTCTTGCAGCTTGGGAATAATATGTTGATAAGACAGCTCATTTGAAACCAGGTTATCTGATCCGAAATACCCGCCCGGTTCAGAAATTTTCTGGCTCAATTGCGCGATATTAATACGGCTGGATTGCGCCTCCAACGCAAAATAGCCCCGCTGAGTGGGAAATCCACTCAACAATTGTGTCGCGAGCAAAATGGCGACCAGTTTTCCGATAATGATGTGTTTGAGCCGTATCATGACGGTTGTCTCCTCCCAAGCGGGCATTTACAGATAACCTGCAACCAGGATGATTGCACGAACGACAAGGGGCAACCTGACAATTATCTTCATCGTTAGAGGATGGCGCAACTGTTAAGGTGTGTTACACTGCACAAGTCTTCTGCCCCGATTAAACTGATTCATCGTGAGGCAGTATTCCATGAACGATAATGATTCTCTAAGCGAAAACGAAATCAGCATTGAAGTAATTGAAAATCGCCCCTATACCCCTCCCGCTCCGCCAGCAAAAAATTCGGATGACATGCCAATCTCAGTGGATAACCGCCGCCAATATATGGCGCGCATTCCAGTGGAAATAGACTTGCACATCACGACCCCCGAAAAAAAAGGCATCGCACGAAGCATTGATGTGAGCGTCAATGGGTTGTTAGTGCAAACATTGCTGGATTTGCAATGGGAAGAGCGCGTAATTATTACGATCCTGCATCCTGAGGAAGATACACACGCCTGTGCCAAAGTTGCGCGCGTGGCAGAAACGAATGATCCAATGGGAAATAAATATGGGCTGTCAATCTTGTCTGACGATGCAGCGATCTGGCAAGGCGTTTTGCGGCGATTGATTCTGTAGTGTTAGATTTCAGGAGTTGCAGCCCCTACGGGCAGTTCAACTTCAGATTTTGCTTGTCCGACACACTTAAGCTGATAGATTCCAATCTTAATCAAATCGCCGATGTTGAACTCATAGCGATCCCCCTGCGCCACTTCACGTCCTGCAACTTCAAGCGAATTGCGACCTTCACACATAATCGCAAAGCGTCCGCCCTCCAATCGTTCCAGTGAGGCGTGCTTGCGACTGATTTCCAGATCACCATCCAAACGCAAATCTACTTGCATATCTTTCGCGCCTCGCCCAATGCTAATCGTTGTTTTGTGGCAAGGAAGCGTTTCCATCGTTTCGCCCGTGCGTCCATATTCAATCGTGAAAAGTGGCGCACGAGGCCGGACAATCGTTGCGGGGCTTTCGCTTACAGGTGCCGCAATTGTCTCTTCAGGATCAGGAATCGGCATCGTCGGAGCAGCGACAGGCTTGCGCGGTTTGACTTCAGTTTTGGGCGCGGTGCTGTCCCAGACAGGCTGCACACGATATTGCCCCTTTTCCAAGGTGCCGTCCACTCGCAATTCCAGCGCAAAACTTTTCGTTTGCACATCTTTGTCCTGGATCAATTCTTTGGCCCGTTCCGACAGGACGTGATGCAGGCCGCGCTGTAATCCTTCGCGTTTGTCGCCTTGCCATTGCGCATCATCGGCTTTGCTCAAAAACACCAGATACTCACGCGGGATGTAAGTTGGGCCACCGGGCGGAGTAAACATTTCGCGCTGCATCGCAGCTTCGACTTCACGCGCGACTGATACCAGAAATTCCTCCCATTCACGTCGGGCAGGGGGCGCTTCGGGAGCTAATGAAGCAGCATCCTCGCCATCCAGCCATTTTCTGAAATCACTGATTAAGTTTTTAAGACCCATAGTTGCTCCGATGAGTAGTTATTCGTTTTAGAACCAGCCCCGCGAAGTGATGTTTACAAACTTTGGATTTCCATTCACCCAGCCCTGTTTTTGCGATCCTGCCGGGTAACGAGGACTCCATTCGCTGACCTCAATTTGCACCCAGCCATTTGGATTTTTGCTCACCACTTTATGCTTTGAGTTCTGGGTGATTTCTCCAAGCTTATCAAAACTCGCCCCCGGCCCGCTGCGAACCGTTAGACCATCGGCGATGACTTCGAGTTGCTCGCCGAAAATCTTATTGGTTGGCGTATTGGTCGTATTGGTCGCCGCCGTAGTTGTTCGGTGTTCTCTGGCATAGCGATAAACGCTCACCAGCGTCGTCAAAAAAAGTAAAGCCAGAATCGCCACCGCCACACGTCGCCACATCGGTGCCATAAAGGATTCCAGCTGCATGTCCTGTTCTACAGAAGGTGATTGCGTGCGCTGCCGTGCAATGCGTGGCGGAACAGGCTCTGACTTAGCAACAGTCTCTGGCGCTGGCGTAGGCGCATCAAAATTAACAACGATTTTTCGCTTGTCCGCAATCGGCGGTGGAGCGGTTGGGGTCGAAGTTGACAAGTTCGATGCTTCGCTGGCCAGCAACGAGGTGAATTCCGGTTGTTCTGGTGAAGCCGGAATATTTGTCGGCGCAACTTTCAATTCAACTTTTGCGTCTTTGGTTCGCACACGCGTTGCGTCGTCTTCAACCGTGACAGGATTACGTGCGGGTTGTGCTTTGGTCGCCACATTCGCCAATTCACTCCAAAACTCAATGATTGTGGCGTAGCGATCCTCTGGTTTTTCGGCAGTTGCACGATTCAGCACCGTCAATAAACTTTGTGCCCAGGGCTGCTGATTGATAGTATCTGGCAAAGAGGTGATCGGACGGCGAATAAACTGCGAGGGCGGACGCCCTCCATTCACGGTGTAAAAACTTTTCGCAAGCGAGTAAATGTCTGCTGCTGCGGTTAATCGCCCAACGTGGCCGCGCGATTCATCCGGGTGATGTTCCGGTGGAGCATAAATATCGGCACCAACGCGAGTGATCTCAGCGCTCTCTTCGCCTGTGATTTTAGCCACCCCGAAATCTGCAACTTTGAGCAAAGAGTGGTCGCGGCTCAACAAAAAATTATTTGGTTTCAGATCACGATGAATTACGCCTTTGCTGTGTGCATAGGCTAAGGCTTCGCAAACCTGCTTGTAATAAAATAAGGCCTTTTGCAATTCCAATGCGCCACCGGGACAGCCTTTGCACAGGCGCAACAAATCACCGCCCGGCATATATTCCAGCACCAGGTAATGAAATGGCACGCCGTTCAAATCAGCTGCCGTGCCGTGACCAAGCCGCAAAATGACGTGCGGATGACGCACTGCATCCAGCGCAATAGCTTCGTTCTGAAAATTTTCGATTAGGGTCTTTTCCAGGTCGGATTCAGGCGTGCCTTGCAGGTGAGGATTCAACGCCTTGATAACGAGTTCCTGCCCGTTCGCGCGACGGTCACGCGCTACAAAAATCTCGGCATAACTGCCGAGACTAAGTCGCTCGCGCACTTCATAGCGCTCATCAACCAAACTATTTTCTAATTTAAGCTGGGGCATAAACCGCAAATCAACAGGCAATAGCATATTTGTCAAAAACCAAAGCGATGTACGTTTTTTCTGCGGCTTTTGATCTTTGCTTTTGCCTGTTGATTTTACATTAACTTAGAACGCGTAATACAACCGGAATGTCTTTTGTTGTACCTTGTTTGCGAATATCCCGCAAGGCGGCCTGCAACTGGCTTTCCTTCACCTGATGGGTCAGTAACACGATGGTGGCAATTCCGTCCTCCGTCACTCCTTTTTGCACCAATCCAAGCAGGCTAATGCCGTGTTCCCCACACGCCAGCCCCAAATGCCCGATTACTCCCGGCACATCCAGAGTTTGCAAACGGATGTAATACGCATTCGTGGTTTCTTCAATTGGACTGACATCACACGTTTCAGAATTCATTGCTGGCTGAAAATAGCGGGCAAAATCCGGCAGTTTTAAAGCACTCGCCAAATTAATAACATCGCCAACGACGGCGCTCGCGGTCGGGAATTGACCCGCGCCGGGGCCGGAAAGCATGATTTCCCCCACCGCGCTACCACTGATGAAAATTGCATTGTTGACGCCTTCAACTCCAGCCAATGGATGATGCAAGGGCACCAGCATCGGATGCGCGCGCACATCAATTTTTCCTGCACTGCCAAAGGGTTGCGCCAAGCCGATCATCTTGATGCGGTAGCCGAATTCGCTCGCAAGTTGAATGTCCAGATCGCTGATTTGTGTGATGCCCTGGCGATAAATTTTCCCGACCTCAACCGGAGCCTGAAACGCCAGCGAAGCCAGAATCGCAATTTTGTACACAACGTCGTTGCCTTCAATGTCATCGGTCGGATCAGCTTCGGCATAGCCTTTCGCCTGAGCCTCGCGCAAAGCTTCGGCGAACGGTTTCTTTTCCTGCTCCATCATTGTCAGAATGTAATTCGTTGTGCCGTTCACAATCCCGGCAACTTTCGAGATGCGATTGGCTTGCAGCCCGCGTTGCAACGTCGAGATAAGAGGAATGCCGCCGCCTACCGCAGCTTCAAAGAACACTGTCACATTGTGACGATTAGCCGCTTCAAAAATCTCTGGTCCATACTTAGCAATCATTTCTTTATTGGCGGTGATGACGTGCTTGCCATTTGTGATCGCACGTTTGACGACTTCATGCACCTGCCCGATGCCACCTGCAACTTCAACAATGATTTCAATGTTCGGATCATCAGATAGCTCAAAGGCATTATCTGTGACGTGGAAAGCCGAAAGATCCAATTCGCGTGGTTTGTTTTTATCGCGTACGGCAATCGCACGAATTTCAAATTGAGGATTATCACGCAACAATTTGACGACGCCTGTACCGACGGTGCCAAGACCTAAAATTCCAAGACTTGTTTTTGTGGACATATTTATTCTGGAGATAGCTATCAATTCCTTGTGGAGCAAAAGCAAAAAGCGAAGCTTAATGATCTCACGCTTCGGATGCAATGAAAAACCTCCAATTTGACACAGCATTAGCGCTGCGTTAACTTGAGAACTGGCAAGGATATTTATCAACTTCCCCTTAATTTAGCGAGGCTCAGGATGAGAACTGTATTTGAAGATACCAATGAAACAGCGAGTCTTGAAAACCCCAAGACTGGACAATCTACGCCAATCATTCTCTGGCTTGTGGCAATTCTATTTTTGTTCGGTGCGTTTGCCATCTACAGAAAAGTGGCCAGCCGCCACGTCGCGCCACCGCCACCGCCGGTAGCAGTGAACGACATCAAGCAAGTAAATGAGACGATTTACAAGTTCAATCAACTTGTCAAAGAGGGAAATTTCGATCAGGCGCAATCCATGCTCACTGCTGAAGCACAAAAGAGATTAGCCGATTCGCAAAAAACATTTCGCGAAAGTTTGCTAGCACAACGCAAAGGCAAGGATGACAAGGTAATTGAAGCCGTTCCGGCAACGGAAAATGTGCTTGGCCTGACTGATACGAGCGTCACAATTGGTTGTACCTACTATTTCGACAAAAACGAAACTATTTATTTCCCACTTACGATAGTCAAAGAAAAAATCGGTGAATCCGAGCGCTTAGCCATTGCTGCCTGGGAAAACCCGGAGGAAAAGAAAGATGACCCGGCAGCTAAAAAGCCCGAAGACGCGAAAGCTGGCGAAGTGAAATCCGAAGAGAAAAAAGCGGAAGAAAAAAAGGCTGAAAAGAAATGAGCGAGATGAACCTAATCCTTGATTCGTTTGATCGCAGAAGTTTTCTGATGCAATCCGCCCAAGTCATCGCTGGCTTGGGCGTTTTTGCTATCGCAAACGCTGAGGTACAAGCGGTACCGAAAAAACAGCTTTTTAAGATTTCGTTAGCACAGTGGTCATTGAATAAAACGCTTTTTGCCAAGAAGCTGGACAACCTTGATTTCGCCAAAACCGCCAAAGTGGATTTGGGGATTGAGGCCATTGAATACGTCAATCAGTTTTTCTTTGACAAAGCGAACGACAAAACATATCTCGGCGAAATGAAGAAACGCGCAAAGGATCACGGCGTCCGCAATGTGCTGATTATGTGTGACCGCGAAGGCAATCTCGGTGATGTTGACCCAGCCAAGCGCAAACAATCTGTCGAAAATCATAAGAAATGGGTCGAAGCTGCAAAATTTTTGGGTTGTCATTCCATCCGAGTGAATGCCTATGGCACGGGCACGTACGAAGAACATCAGAAACAAGCCGCTGATGGTTTGCGCCAGCTTACTGAATTTGCAGCACCGTTCAAGATCAACGTCATCGTCGAAAATCATGGCGGGAATTCATCCAATGGAGAATGGCTTGCCGGGGTGATGAAGCTGGTGAATCATCCACGCTGTGGCACCTTGCCTGATTTTGGCAATTTCCGCCTGGGCGAAGGCAAGGAATATGATCGGTACAAAGGTGTGCAGGAAATGATGCCATTTGCCAAAGGCGTCAGCGCAAAGGCGACGGGCTTTGATGAGCAGGGAAATTGTACCGAAACAGACTATCGCAAGATGATGAAGATTGTTTTGGCTGCGGGCTATCACGGCTATGTGGGAATCGAATATAGCGGAGGGAAGCTGAGCGAGATGGATGGCATTCGCGCGACCAAAAAACTGCTGGAAAAAGTTCACAGTGAACTTTTGTGAGGGGTTGAATTAATCTGCAAAAACAATGAGCGTCGAATCAGTGCCAGCCGATTCGACGCTCATTCTTTTTTGAGACTTACAATTTACTGCCGATCAATTGCCACGTGGGCCAACCGATCCACGCGAAGTATCTCCGCGTCCGCCGCTGCCACGATCTGAACTAACCGGCGCACTTGTCTCCACACGGCTAGGTGCAACAGAAATCGAGGGAGACGAAGTACTTGGATACGAAGAAGACCGCGACGAATCAAACCCAGAAGGCGAGTCATAAGTTCGGGATGATCTATCTGTGGGATAAAAGACCGTTGGACGGGAATATGGCTCAACTTGGCGACTTGGCGTTTCACGCAGGGTTTGCGAACGGCTGCCAGAGCGGCTTTCATCCGTTACGCGGGCGGGTGCGCCTCCACCGGGATTAGATGTGTTGCCGCCTGCGACAGCTCCCCCACCATAATACCCGCCATTGTTATAGTAAGGATTGTAATAGCCGCCCCAGCACCAGTCACAATCACTATAGCGACGATAAAATCCAAATCCGTAAGGTGTAACAAATATCCAAGAACTGGGGATGAACGTGTATCCGTTTGAATACGGATCGTAAATCCAGCCTGAAAGCATTGCGTTGCGGGAGCGACTTCGTTGCAACATCGAATAATTGGCAGCCACTAACGATTCCGCGCGCAAAAAACTCCATTGGTCGAAGGCATCGAAAACTTTTGAACTCAACTTGGCTGTTTGCGGTGGCGCATCACCAACCAGGCGATACACCTTATTATTCCCAACTTTGGTTACATTTTTGGCCAAAAGCTGCTCACGCGTGCCAAGAAAAGCTTCGCCTTTACGAACACTGACCGCAACATCCTTGCCGTTGACATCAATACGGTAAATTCCTGCTTTGTTGATCGCAATAACACTTCGCGGAGTGCCGATCTCAAATGGAATCTTCTTATCAATTTCGCCTACTTCAATGATGACTGCTCCCTGAATAACATCGAAACGAGTATTCTCCAGCGTCGTGCGAACCGCTTCAACAATTGTCTTTTCATTCAGGCGCAAGTATGAACCAGGCGCAAGCAATAATTCAGCATGGCTATTGAGGCCCGTAGAAAGCCTGTCGCCCTCTTTCATCTGTGAAGCAAGAGAAGCTTTGCTCATTTCATCAGGAGCACTGCCTTGTGCTTGAATATGCACCTTGCCTTCCACGCGATTAACAAACCCAGCCTTGCTAGACACCAGGTATTGGGAGTGTGCAACTCCGGCCAGCAGCAAGACTGAGGAGAAAAGGAGTCCGAAACGAGAAATCATTTTTTGCATGGCAGCCTCCAATCAGCAGCAACTTAAGTTGTTATTAAGTTCTTGCTTGAACAAGCTTCATAAGCTGAGAAAAACAATTGGGTTGAAAAAAGGAACACGACTCACAAATCATATGCCTTTCTTTCTCAGTACGCCAGTTTTTTCGGTAAAATTTATAGTTATCCCAATAGATGATGCAGAAGCAATTGTGTGAGATAAAAGGTGGCAACACCCGCAAAAATGAAGAGAGAAGACCGCCAGCCACCTTCCCGGTTGATTTCAGGGATCAAGTCGGTTGCCGCGATATAAAGCGTCGCGCCAGCTGATAAGGGAAGCGCCCAAGACACGCCCTGCTCAATAAACACCACACAGGCAATACCAGCGAAGGTGAAAATGGCGACCAGCGCTGTGGCATTGAGCGCTGAGCGACCCGTTTTGCCAGCACTCATCATAATAGAAGCAACGGTAACTCCTTCTGGAACCTTATGAAGCAATACTGCCAGGAATAGCAATAGGCCTAACCGGAAATTGACAAGCAAGCCAGAAGCGATTGTCAGCCCATCAAAAAAAGCATGGAACGACAAGGCGGCAATCGCTGTGATTGCGACTCCAGAGCGATGCATCTCTTCTGTATGAACTTCTTCACCAAAGTGAAAGTGCGGCGCAATTGTATGCTCAACTAATTGAATAATTAGGTATCCAGCTAACAACCAGACCATTGTTAGTGAGCTATTCGTATTCGGATGGTGAAAACTTTCGGGAATAACTTCCAACATTACCGCAGCCAGCATAAATCCCGCGCCAAAACCGAGCAGGTGTTTGAGTTTGGTATGACTGGTGTGGGGTGCTCTGGCAATTAACCATCCGCCCAATAAATTTCCACCTGCTGCCAGCAAGCCAAAGATGAGTAATTGCAGCGATTGAGACATTGAAAATGAAATGAATTACCCGATTTAACGAGTTGGCAAGATACTAGGAAGAAACGAAAATGCCAAGTCCTGAGAAAAGGATTCCGATTTGATCTGACCTATTTTCCTTAAACACAATCTAGCAAAATCAGAATCGGCAGTAAATTTCCTTGTCCAGCGAATTCAAGAGGTTAGCACATCTCACCTGAAGAAATAATTTAGCAACAAATTCGTTATAAAATTGCTTGACATCCACTAACTGGTGCAATACTATGCGCCAATCCAGTGGAACAAAGTGGAATAAGGTGGTTTATATTAGTAATTTAGCGGTGCAGATTGAAGCTCTACATTAGAGCATAAGCATTTGATTAAAAGGGGCTTAGCCTTAAATATTGGCCGAAAAGCGATGCCCGATCCCCCAGACTCAAACATTGCCGACTTGTTGTTTTCAATCTACCAAATAAATGCTGCGAGGAAGTTACACAGCCACAATTGATGATAAGGGACGCATCAAGATTCCTGCAAGCTTCAAGCGGTATTTAGATCAGCATTATGCTAATCCCGATTTTTATGTCACGAGTTTGGAAGGCGAATGCGCGCGGCTGTACCCGCTAACCGAGTGGGAAGAAATTGAAAACAAGCTATCGCTGTTGCCTTCAATGGACCCGGTAAAACGAAAGTTTTTAGATCGGGTGAACTATTACGGGCAAATACAGTCGGCTGACACGCAAGGACGTATTTTGATTCATCCTTTGCTCAGAAGCGCCGCCGAGTTATTAGGTGAAGTCACCGTTTTTGGCTATTTGACTTATTTGGAAATCTGGAGCGCAGATCGGTTCCGCTTGCGACTTGACGCACACCCGTTCACCGATGAAGACGCCGAAAGAATTGCACGTTTGGGGATTTAAAACCTGATGTCTTTGACTTCTCCCCACAACCTGCATCTGCCAGTAATGCTCGACGAATCGTTGGAGGCATTAAATGTGACGGCGGGCGGATTATTTATTGATGCCACGTTTGGCCTGGGTGGGCACAGCGAAGGAATCTTGGAAGCCGCGCCCCAGAATCGAGTGATCGGATTTGATCGGGATGCAGAGGCTATCGCATTAGCCTACCAACGACTAAATCGCTTTGGCGAACGGTTTGAGGCGATCCACACCGACTATCGCCAAATAAAAAAAGTGTTACTTGAAAAAGGAATTGGGGCCGTGCAGGGAATCATCGCGGACCTTGGCGTTTCGTCCTATCAGTTTGATACGCCGGAGCGAGGATTCAGCTTTCGATTTACCGAAGACTCGCCGCTTGATATGCGGATGGATCGCACTGAACCTGATACGGCAGCCGATTTCGTCAACAGCTTAAGTGAAGCTGAGCTGGCAGATTTGATTTTTGCATATGGTGAAGAGCGAGCGGCGCGAAGAATTGCCCATCGCATTGTGCAAGCCAGAGCTAAAGCGCCGCTGACAACAACGAAGCAGTTGGCGGATGTCGTGGTGGCAGCGATTCACCAGAAAGGTCACTGGAAAATTCATCCGGCGACCAAAACATTTCAGGCGTTGCGGATTGCAGTGAATCACGAACTGGAAGAATTGCCGCAATTTGTTGCTGACGCCATTGATTTGCTGGAAGTGGGCGGAAGATTAGTGGTGATAACGTTTCATTCGCTTGAAGACAGGCTCATCAAGCAGGCTTTGAAGTTTCAATCTGGTCACTGTGTATGCCCTCCTCAGCTACCGGATTGTCGTTGTGGCACCGCGCGGCGTGTTGAGCTTCTCACAAGCAAGCCCGCTCAACCGCGCGAGAGTGAATTGCTAGCGAACCCGCGCGCGCGCAGTGCGAAGCTTCGCGTTTGTCAAAAATTGCAGCCAGTCACTCGCACTTGCTAACCCCCAATTCCCGTGCCGGAGGAATTGCACAAATGAATAGACATTTTCGACCGCAAATTCAAAACGGACAGGTCACCAAACGTACCACGGTTACCTACACCGCAAACTATGCTTCAAAGAAGCCATCGCAGCTCTCCCTGCCGATGGCTCCTGTGACGCCCGCTTGGTCAGGGCCATCGGTGGAGGTCGGGGCGTTGGCGCAACGCGGCTTATCGCTCCTGGCTCTGGATGAGCCATTGCGCTCCTCAAAAACCGTGGCGAAAGAAAAAACTGCATCTCGTCCATATGCGCTGGTGGGGCTACTGTTTTGCGGTGCCCTGTTGGCCGGTGGGTTCATGTTTAGTTTACGCGATCACTTCATCGCTCATGCATTTGGGCGGGAGGAAGTGAAAATGAAGTCTCAAACAGATCACGTCAACACTGAGCGCCAACATATCAAAGCTCAGGTTGATCGCGCGGCGAGTCCACAAGAAATTGATCGTGCCGCGCGTGAACATTCCGGTCTCGCCCCTTTGGAATTTGATCAGAAAAAGGCGATCACCGGAGCAAAGAAGATAGCTACTACTGAAAAAGCTAAAAAACCAGCGGCCCCGCAACCATCAGCGAGGTCAGCAGGAAATTAAAACGACCTCAGCAGAATCCACGAGGACAGGGTCATGGCAAGCAAGAAAAAACAACGAGGCATCACAGGGCGGCACCTCCTCATTGCCTGCCTTTTTGTCGCCTGGATGGGCGTGATTATTTGGCGATTGGCCTATTTGCAAATCGTCAAGCATGAAGAATTGGCTCAGAAAGCGGCGCGCCAACGCAGTGGGGCCGAAACCATCGCTCCCGCACGCGGCGCAATCGTAGACCGTAATGGAACCTTGCTAGCCGGAAGTATTGACACCCTGACGATCAAAGCAGATTTACACCAAATCAAATTGGAGGATTTTCCCACTGTCATCAAAGGATTGGCGGAAACATTGGGCCTTAATGAAAAGGATCTGTCACGTCTTTTTCAATCGGGCAGCAAAGATTTGACGGTTGCGAAAAAAGTATCGCCGGAAATAGCAGAGAAAGTTCGCACGCTGAGCGAAAATCCCAATCCGAAAGAAGCCCGTAAATTTATCGGCATCAAAATAATCCACGAGCCTCAACGCCAATACCCACAGGGAAAACTTGCGGCGCACATCCTTGGCTTTGTTAACAAGCCAGAGTTAATCACCAAAGGAGCCGCAGGGTTAGAAGCCAGGCAGGAAAACTACCTGACGGGCAAAGCGGGAAAACTTTTCTTTGAAAAAGACAGCCAGGGCCATCTCTTGACACGCGCTGACCAGGAGGCACTGGCAGGGGCAACCATCATCACGTCACTGGATTCGGTCTTGCAGTACAAGGTTGAGACCGCTTTGGCACAGGCAGTTGAGGAAACGAAATCCCAAAGTGGGAGTGCCATTGTTCTCGACACCAGCACAGGCGAGGTCCTCGCGCTGGCGAACTTCCCGACCTATGACCCGGCAGCGCGTTTAGGCGGCAAAGAAGAAGACAGCTATGCTCGCCGCAACCGCGCCTTAACCGATCCGTATGAACCAGGCTCGGTTTTCAAGATGGTGACGTATTCTGCCGCTATTGAGGAAGGTGTCGTAAAGCCTGAAAACAAGATTCATTGCGGCAACGGACAAATCGCGCTTGGCTCTCGCATTGTGCGCGATGCACATCCGTATGGCGAACTTACTGTCGCACAGGCGCTGGCGAAATCATCCAACGTAGGTGCCATCAAAATTGGTTTGCAGGTTGGCAAAGATAGAATGTTCGATTATTTGACCCGGTTTGGTTTTGGCAAAAAAACCGGTATTGACTTACCCGGCGAATCGCTTGGGATTGTCCGTCCGTTGAACGATTGGACGTACAATTCAATGGGTTCGATTCCGATGGGACACGAAATAGGAGTAACAGCGATTCAAGCTGTTGCCGCGATGGCCGCGATTGCGAATCGTGGCACCTGGGTGCAACCTCACATTGTCAAACGAATCGTCAGCAGTGATGACGAGCGACAGGAACTCTGGAAAGTTAATCCAGAAACCCGTCAGGTCATCAGCGAGCAAACTGCTGACACCATCAAAACCATGCTGACCGGCGTCGTCGAAAGTGGTACGGCGCGAAATGCGGTGCAACTTGCGGGATACACGGCAGCAGGTAAAACTGGAACTGCGCAAAAAGTTATCAACGGCAGATATTCTGACAGCGCGTATGTGGCCTCGTTTGCAGGATTCGTCCCTGCGACCAGCCCACGTTTTGCCATCATCGTCGTGCTTGATTATCCGAAAGGCGCACATCAGGGCGGTCAGGTCGCAGCACCTGTTTTCAATCAGATCGCGCAGGCGGCCCTGGGTGATTACGGCGTATTGCCAGATACGGATGAATATCGTCAAAAAATTGCCGAGTTGCAGGATGAATTCCGAGCAAAGGCAAAAGATATGACGAAAGCGTTGACGGCATCACCAACGCCCGGCAAAGTTGCAGCAACTCCCTCGCCCAAACCAAGCGCAACGACAACCGCAACTCCGGCAACGGCAGTGGCGAAGGCAACGCCGAAGCCGACCCCAATTTTGAAATTGCCGATGCCTAAAGAACCAGGCAAAGCGGTCGTGACCGCAAAAAAAGCGCCTGAAACTGCCAAGCCTCAACCGGTAAAACAACCCGTCAGCAATATTCCAAGCCTGATCGGGCGCAGTGTTCGTGAAGTTGCCGGGGCTTGTAGTCGGGCCGGATTGAAATTGAAAGCAATTGGTTCCGGGCTGGCAAAAAGTCAACGTCAAGTCGGCGACACGTTGATTGTTGAGTTTCGCTAACCAGAAGTTTCGTGTTTTGAGTTTCGCGTTTTGAGATCGAAGCCTGAAACCCGAAGCCCGAAACCCGAAACTATGATTTTACTGAGTGACATCGCGCAGGAATTAAATGCGCAGGTAACTGGCGGAGAAGCAAGTATTGCCATTGCCCCCGCCAATTTTGCTGTCACTCACGATTCGCGCCGCGTTGTGCCGGGGGGCATCTTCGTAGCCATTAAAGGCGCAACAACTGACGGAAACAATTTCGTCAATCAGGCTACGCAACGCGGCGCGTTAGCCATTCTCTCTGAAAGCCCGCGCCCCACTGATTTTACGGGCGTGTGGTTGCAAGTGGCGGACGCGCGATCCTCCCTCGCCCACGCCGCAGCCATCGTACACGGGCATCCGTCGCGTTCTTTGAAATTGGTTGGCATCACAGGCACCAATGGTAAAACGACGACTGCTCATTTGTGCGAGGCCATCTTTCGCGCCGCCGGAACTGTGCCTGCAATGATGGGCACGATTAGTCACCGCATCGGCAAGCAGGAGGAAGTCGCCGAACACACCACACCGGAAGCTTCGCACATTCAAGACTTCCTGCGCCGTGCCGTTACCGCTGGAGCCAAATACGCCGTGATGGAAGTTTCCTCCATTGCATTAGAAATGCGGCGGGCGGATTACCTGGAGTTTGCTGTCGCAGCATTTACCAATCTGACCCAAGACCACCTGGATTATCACGGCACAATGGAAGCTTATGCGGCAGCCAAAAGTAAGTTGTTTGCCAAAGCGAAAGATTTTGCGGTCATCAATTTTGATGATTCTTTCGGCGCACAATTACCCCAGGTAACCAGCGCCAAGGTACTAAGTTATGCTATTGATACGAGCGCTGATATTACCCCTGATCGAAATGATTTTGGCCTTACTGGCCTGTCTTTCACGGCTCGCACTCCTGTCGGTAACATCGAAATTCGCTCGCCTTTGGTCGGGCGTCCGCACGCTTACAACATCCTTTGCGCGGTCGGTATCGGCATTGCACTTGGCATTGATGCCGAAAGCATCGCGCGTGGCATCAGCGCCAGCCAAGGTGCAGCAGGCCGGTTTGAGCGCGTAACAACTGCTGAAGACGACATCACCGTGGTGGTTGATTATGCACACACGCCCGATGCGCTCGTGAATGTTTTGAAAACTGCTCGTGAAGTTGCTACGGCCACCAACGGACGAGTCGTCACCGTGTTTGGTTGCGGTGGAGATCGAGACAAAACCAAGCGTCCTCTGATGGGACAGGATGCCGGACGCTTGAGCGAAGTGGTCATCGCCACGTCAGACAATCCGCGCAGCGAAGACCCGGCAGCAATTTTACGTGAAATTGAAGTCGGCTTGAAACAAGCAAACGGAAACTATGAATTGATTGAAGACCGGCGTGAAGCAATTTGTAAAGCGATTATGCAGGCAAGATCAAATGATGTGATCGTCATTGCAGGCAAAGGCCACGAAGATTATCAAATTTTGGCAAGCGGCAAGATTCATTTCGATGACCGCGAAGTAGCGCAGGAAGCGCTACAACAAAGGAAGGCGAAGACCTAGCCACGGAGAACACAGAGGACACGGAGGCTTTTTGCTTAACCCGTTTCCGTAGTAGTCCATTTCTCTGTGCCCTCTGTGTTCTCGGTGGCTAAGACAAAGTGAATGAAGCTAAGCGAAATTGCTCAACTCTGTGGTGCAACTCATCGCCTGAATCCAGCGATAGCTGAAATAACGCCCACAGGTTTCGCCATTGATTCACGCACGGTCAAGTCAGGGGAAGTTTTTGTTGCGATTCCCGGCGAACGTGTGGACGGTCATCAATTCGTTGCAGAGGTGCTGGACAAAGGCGCGTTAGCAGCATTGGTCGTGCATCATCGGTTGCCATTTGCCAAGCATCTGGCTCCGTACAAAGACCGATTGCTTTTCGTTACGGATACAGCATATGCCTTTCAGCAAATGGCGCAGAAGGTGCTGGCCGCGTGGAATCGCCCGGTTGTGGCCGTGACCGCAAGCGCGGGCAAAACGACAATGAAAGATTTGACGGCGCACGTGCTAGAAGCGGCAACGCCAAAGGTGTTCAAGTCGCTGGGAAATTTGAATACGAGTTATGGGCTTCCCCTCACAGTTGGCAGAATGATTTCGGCAGGCATTCAACCCAACGATTTTGATCTCGCAGTTTTTGAATTCGGCATGAGTTCCTACGGTGAAATCAAACGCCTGACCGAAATCGCACCGCCGACGGTTGCCATCGTGGGCAATGTGGGAACAGCACATATTGAATTTTTCGGCAGCAGCAAGGCCATCGCCGAGGCCAAAGCCGAAATTGTTGACGGCTTGCAGGTAAATGGCACCGCGATTCTAAATGCCGATGATCCGCTGGCGATGGAGATGAAAACGCGGCGTGCTGACGTTCGTTTTTTGACATTTGGAATTGAAGAAAAGGCCGACATTCGTGCTGCGAACCTGAATCACAAAGACTTGCGTGCAACCAGCTTTGAATTGCAGACGCCGCGCGGTGATGTTTTTGTCAATTTGCCATTGCTTGGTAAGCACAATGTGTATAACGCACTAGCCGCTGCTGCCGCTGGTCATCATTTCGGATTGAGCGCGGAGCAAATCGCAGCACAGCTTCAGACGGCAGCGCCATCCAAAATGCGGGGGGAGTTGGTTCAACTCGCGAATGGCGCAACGATCATTGACGACTCGTACAACTCGAATCCCCCCGCGTTGCTGCAAGCGGTGCGTGCGATGGCACAGGCACAGGGATTCAAGCGACGCATCGTCGTGGCAGGCGAAATGCTCGAACTGGGTGAGCAAAGTGCGCAAATGCACCGTGATTGCGGACAGGAATTTGCAGCGGCTGGCATTAATCGGGTAATCGGAGTGCGCGGACTGGCACAGGAATTAGTCGCAGGCGCACTTGATGCAGGACTGGGCAACGCATCCTTTTGCGAAACACCTGAACAAGCGGCTGAAACGTTAATCGCTGAATTAAAGGCAGGCGATCTGGTGCTGGTAAAAGGTTCGCGCGGCGTACGAACCGAGCGCGTGGTCGAGCGATTAACGGCAGAATTTGGTAGGAAGGCAGGATAAATTTTAAATCTCAAATTTGAGATAAACCTAAAAACGCATGTTTTATTACCTCTTCTACGAAGTTCTGTTTCGCCAGTACGAGCAAGTTTATCCGGCGCTGAAGGCCCTGAACGTCTTTCGCTACGTCACCTTTCGCACGGCTTACGCCACGATCACGGCGTTGCTGATGAGCCTGCTGCTCGGCCCGTGGATGATTCGCAAATTGCGCGAGTTCAAATTCGGGCAGGAAATTCGAGAAGAAGGCCCGGCACACCATCAGGCCAAAAAAGGGACGCCGACGATGGGTGGCGTGATGGTGATTGGTTCGATGCTGCTTTCAGCGCTGCTGTGGGCTGATCTGCGAAATCGGTATTTGTGGATTGCGATCTTTGGCACATTGGGTTTTTCGCTGGTTGGTTTTTTGGATGATTACCTCAAGATCAAGCACAAACGCAGTCTTGGGTTAACTGGCAAACAGAAACTGGTTGGGCAATTTGCCACGGCGTTGGGCGTCGGGCTAATGCTGAAATACATGACCACGTATAGCTGGATTTTGAGCGTGCCTTTTTTCAAGGAATTCCAGCCAGTGCTGCCGTTCGTGGTGTATCTCGGTTTCATCATGCTGTTCACGGTGTTTTGCTCGAACGCGGTGAATTTAACTGATGGATTGGATGGTTTGGCGATCAGCGTCACAGTCGTTGCGGCTTCGGCATTGACCGCGCTCGTGTACGTCACTGGGCACGCCAGATTTGCCGAATATCTGGATTTGATTCGCAGCCCTGGTGGAGGCGATTTGACCGTGGCTGAACTCACCGTTCTTGGCGGTGCGTTGGTGGGCGCGAGTCTTGGTTTTCTTTGGTTCAATGCGCCACCGGCTGAGGTGTTCATGGGCGATGTTGGCAGTCTTGGAATCGGCGGCGCACTGGCCACGATTGCGGTCATCATCAAGCAGGAAGTCGTGCTGGGCATTATCGGCGGCGTGTTCGTGATTGAAGCGTTTTCCGTGATTATTCAGGTCGCGTCGTTCAAGCTCACAAAAAAGCGTGTTTTCAAGATGTCGCCGTTGCACCACCACTTTGAATTATCGGGCTGGAAAGAGCCAAAGATTGTGTTCCGCTTTTTGATCGCGGCTTTGTTGTTCGCATTGTTGAGTCTTTCGACGCTGAAACTCAGGTAATGGAACTTGCAGGCAAAAAAATCTTAGTGGTCGGACTTGGCAAAAGTGGCATTGCCGCCGCGAAGTTCCTGCAAGCGCGGGGCGCACAGGTCACGGCGAATGATGCAGGCCCAGAAGAAAAAATTGTTGCCGCTGCCGAACTGAAAGCACAAGGAATTGCAGTTGTTGCGGGATCGCATCCGACTGCGTTATTTGAAAACTCGGATTTGATTGTCGCCAGCCCAGGCGTACCGCTGGCGCTGGAGCCGTTTCAAAAAGCCAAAGCCGCAGGCGTGCCGATCATCAGTGAAATCGAATTGGCTGCACGCTTTTTGCAAGGTCGTTTGATCGGCATTACAGGCTCGAATGGGAAGACAACGACGACAACCTTGATTGGCGAGGTGCTGAAAGATGCAGGCTTCCCCACGCAGGTGGGCGGCAACATTGGGACGCCACTGATTTCATTGGTGGAAACCTCGCAAGCCGATGGATTCACCGTAATCGAACTTAGCAGTTTTCAACTGGAAGCCGTTGAGTCATTGCACTTGTTTGCAGCGGTGCTGCTGAACATCACACCCGATCATCTGGATCGCTACGATTCAATGGACGATTATGCGGCGGCCAAAGCCAACATCTTTCGCAACCAAACACCGGAAGATTTAGCGGTATTGAATGCCGATGACAAGCGCGTCGCGACAATGCAAACGAACGCGCACAAGGTCTTTTTCAGCTGCAAGCGCGAATTGGAGGAAGGCATTTTCCTGCGCGATGATGAAGTGATTTCGCGGGCGAATAGCACAGAACGAAGCTTGATTTCGCGCAATGAAATTGGCATTCGCGGCGCGCACAACCTGGAAAACGTGATGGCAACTTTGGCTGTCGGCCTGGCTTGCGGAGCGTCACCAGATTCGATGCGTGAAACGATTCGTAACTTCAAAGGCGTCGAGCATCGCTTGGAATTCGTCGCCGAAATCAATGGCGTGAAATTTTACAACGACTCAAAAGCGACGAACGTGGATTCGACGATCAAAGCGCTCGAAGCTTTTGATAAAGGTGTGATTGTGATCCTGGGCGGCAAGGACAAAGGCGGTGATTATGCTCCGCTTGTACCGCTCGTCCAAACGCGTTGCAAGCACGTAATCCTGATCGGAGCCGCCGCCGAAAAAATCGCTACTGCACTTGAAAACACTAAGCCGATGCACCGCGCCGTAACGATGGAGGATGCGGTTGCATTAAGCACAAGGTTGGCGAATACAGGCGACACAGTTCTGCTCGCTCCGGCCTGTGCGAGCTTCGATATGTTTGATAACTACGAGCATCGAGGACGAGTTTTCAAGGACGCAGTTTTAGCAATGCACTGAAGATTATGGCAAAGGAAATAACGACGACAAACAACAGATTCTTCAACTCTATCGAGCAAGCCCAGTGGGACATGTTGATGGCCTGCGCGGCGATTGGCTTGACGTTGTTTGGCCTCGTGATGGTGTACAGCGCCTCTGGCTTCAATGCCTCGACACAGTTGGAGGGGTCTTTCAGCGCGGTCTTACGTCAGGCGGGATGGGCAGTAGTCGGCATCATTGCGATGCTGATTTTGATGCGAGTGAATTATCAACGATACGCCTCGCCAGCCTTGATTTTACTAGGCTTGGCAACCAGTGTTTGCCTGTTGATCGCGGTGTTATTTTTTGATGAAGTAAAAGGCGCGAAACGATGGATCAAACTTGGCCCCCTATCAGCGCAACCATCAGAGCTAGCCAAGATCACGCTGGTAATGTTTCTGGCCTATTTCCTGACGCGCCGCACTGAAGAAAATCAGGAAGGCAGCTTCCAATCCACATTTTTGCCCGCAGCCGTAGTCACAGGGATGTTGATGCTGTTGATTTTGAAAGAACCCGACCTTGGCACGGCGTTGATGATCGGCGTGATTTTCGTGGCAATGATGGTGGTAGGCAAAATTCCTGCGCTTCATTTGCTAACGCTGGTCGTTCCCGTATTGTTGGTCGGATACATTTACATTTTGAAAACGCCCTTCCGAGTACAACGCATCTTGGCCTTCATGGACCCGGAAAGCGACGCGAAAAAAACAGGCTACCAAATTTTACAATCGCTTTATGCGGTGGGGTCAGGTGGCGTTTCAGGCGTGGGGCTGGGCGGCAGTAAACAAAAACTTGGCTTTTTGCCGGAAGCCAAAACGGATTTCATCTTTGCTGTCGTGGGCGAAGAATTAGGCTTCTTTGGTTCGGCGGTAATTGTGCTGGTGTTTGGCTTGCTGATGTGGCGCTGCTTGAAAGCAAGTTTTCGTGCGCCGGATCAGTTCGGACAGTTGCTTGGCATTGGCTTAACGACGATGTTAATTGCGCAGGCGTTTTTCAATATGAGCGTGGTGCTAAGCCTGGTGCCGACCAAAGGAATCACCTTGCCGTTCGTGAGCGCGGGTGGGTCTTCGCTGGTTTTTGCATTAGCTGCGGTCGGCATCTTGCTCAACATCTCGGAGCAAGCGAGGGCTAAATGATTCGCTCGGTGATTATCGCGGGTGGAGGTACAGGCGGACATATATATCCGGGCATTGCGATTGCGCAGGAATTCAAGCGGCGCAATCCGAATTGTGAAGTGATTTTTATTGGCACAGCGCGCGGCTTGGAAACCAAAATCGTGCCGCGCGAAGGCTTCAAGCTGGAGTTGATTGAAGTCGCAGCCTTGAAAGGTGTCAGCATAACCAAGCGCACAAAGTCGCTGCTGATGTTGCCAAGGAGTTTTTTTGCAGTTCGTTCTTTCATTCAGAAATACAAGCCTGATGTCGTGATTGGGGTGGGTGGATATGCTTCTGGGCCAATGCTGCTGATTGCTTCTCTGATGGGCGTGCCAACGATGGTGGCGGAACAAAATGCGCTGCCGGGTTTTACGAACCGGGTTTTGGCACGGTTTGTCAAAGCGGCTGCCGTGTCGTTTGAAGAAGCGAAATCGTTCTTTCGTGGCAAAGCGGAAATCACAGGCAATCCGGTACGCGCAGAGTTTTTTACGGTGCCTGCGAAAGTGCCGAGTGAAACGGTCAACATTTTGATCACGGGCGGCAGTCAGGGAGCACGCGCAATCAACGAAGCGATGATCACAGCAATTCCCATGCTGGAGCCACATAAAGATCGGCTTTTCATCACCCATCAGACGGGCGAGTTGGATTTTGAAAAGGTCAAAGCGGCATATGCCACTTCATCGCTGCACGTAGAGGTAAAGCCGTTCATTGAAAAAATTGTAGACGAATTTGCCAAAGCCGATTTGGTGATTTGCCGTGCGGGTGCCACAACCGTAGCAGAGTTGGCGGCAGCAAGTCGTCCGGCCTTGATGATTCCCTTCCCCTGGGCAGCAGACGATCATCAACGCAAAAACGCCGAAGCCGTCGAACGTGCAGGCGCAGGCCGGATGATCCTGCAATCAGAGTTGAGCGGCGAACGCTTAGCAAGCGAGCTATTAGTTTTGATCGGTGATGCAGCAAGATTGGCAAAAATGAGTGCCGCAAGCAAAACGCTGGCGCATCCAGATGCAGCAGTAAGGGTAGTAGATATTGCAGAGAAAATCAGACAAGATTAACAGGATGAATAAGATAGCGCTATAGGTGTAGAGAATTTCATCCATCCTGAAAATCGTGTAAATCCTGTCGAGAGTATTTTTCGGTTTTATGTTTTCCAAATTTCAGCAAATTCATTTCGTCGGCATTGGCGGCATCGGCATGAGCGGCATTGCCGAAGTCCTGCTCAATCTGGGCTATCGCGTGACTGGCTCGGATATGAAGCGCACAGCGATTACAGATCGGCTGGAAAAGCTGGGCGGCATCATTTACGAAGGACACAGCGCAGCCAATATTGAAGGCGCTCACGTCATCGTCACGTCAACTGCTGTGCGACCGGACAATCCTGAAGTCGTCGAAGCGGTGCGCAAGCAAATTCCGGTGATTCCACGCGCCGAAATGCTCGCGGAATTGATGCGTTTGAAATATGGCATTGCCATCGCCGGCTCGCACGGCAAAACCACCACAACTTCGATGACGGCAATGGTGCTGACACAGGGTGAACTTGATCCGACAGTTGTGGTGGGTGGGCGGCTGAATGCCTGGGGCAGCAACGCGAAGCTGGGCAAGGGTGATTTTATTCTGGTTGAAGCAGACGAAAGCGATAAGAGCTTTTTGAAATTGTCGCCAACGATTGCTGTTGTGACGAACATTGACCGCGAGCATCTGGATTTTTACAAAGACCTCGACGAAATCCAGTCGCATTTCGTGCAATTCGTCAATAAGGTTCCGTTTTATGGCGCGGTCATCATTTGCCTTGATGATCCAAACGTCCAAGCGATTATTCCGCACATCACACGCCGCATGATTACTTATGGGATGACGGCACAAGCGGATATTTCGGCCTCGCAAATCGAGATCATGCACGACAAATTCGGCTCGGCGTTTAATGTCAAATATCGCGGACAGGATTTGGGGCGCGTGCGATTAAATGTGCCGGGAATGCACAACGTCAGCAATGCCCTGGCGGCGATTGCCGTGGGACTGGATTTGGAACTTTCATTTGAAATTATCGCCTCTGCGCTGGAATCGTTCCGGGGAGCCGAACGTCGTTTTCAAGTCAAAGGCGAACGTCCCGATAACATTTTGGTGGTTGACGATTATGGACATCATCCGACAGAAATTCGCGCTACGTTGGCGGCGGCGAAATCCAGTGGTCGCCGTCTTGTCGTCCTCTTCCAACCGCACCGATACACGCGCACTGCGGCGTTACGCGAAGACTTTGCGCGAAGTTTCTATGATGCAGACGTGGTGCTGCTGACGGATATTTATGCGGCGAGCGAAGAGCCGATTGAAGGCATTACAGCGCAAGCATTGGCTGAAGACATTGAACGCTTCGGGCATCGTAATGTGCGCTATATCGGCAGCGTCGAACAAGGCGCGCAGGCATTTGCTGAGTTAACGCAACCCGGCGATCTGGCGTTAACGCTCGGCGCGGGTAGTGTATGGAAAGCAGGAGAGGAGTTTTTAGCAAACTAAATTTTTATGGCCTCATCCCCAAACAACGGAAATTCTGGTTATAGCAATCTGGCCGAACGGCATCATCGTCGTGGCGTAAACACGACCTCGGTCATCACAGGCGCGACCACACGGGCTTCGCGGCGACGCGGCTTACCTGAAGACTTTCAGCGTGAAGCCGAGGAACAAGATTATCAGGCGCGCTATGACCAGCAATGGCGACAACGCAATGAACAGCGGGCAGCAGAGCGACGCGAAACACGACAGCGCGAAATTGTCTCTGGGCGCGTTGAAAAACGTGCAGCCAAAAAACCCGCTCCGCCCATCACCAGGCGCTGGGTCTATATCGCCTTAATTGCGCTGGCAGCGCTGATTTTATTGGTCGGCGGCGTGATGGCGTATGACAAGCTGTCAGGCGCGCGATTATTCGTCGTGAAAGAAATCGAGCTGGAAGGAACCAAACGGTCTTCGCGGGAAGAAATATTGCGCACCTTGGATGCCTATAAAACTCGCGGTTTATGGCAACTGGATTTACAGGCAATTCGGGCGGCAGTTGAAAAGAATCCCTGGGTATTAGAAGCCGAAATTTCGCGCGTCTTGCCAGATGCTCTGCGCGTCACGGTTCACGAACGCGAACCCGTTGCTCCGTGGCGGAATGCAAACAATTCTATTGTCTGGGTAGATCGTGAAGGTCGAAGTTTAGGCGAACTTGATTTCAATAAATCAGATAAAGTTCCCCCCATCGTGAATGGGCTGGAAGAAGGGAACAGCAACGAAGTCAAAGCGGCCAATCATCGGCGTATGGAAATTTATCAGCAACTGCTGAATGAATTGGATCAAGGCAGCATTAAGCTCTCAGAAGAAATTGACGAGATCAAATTAGACGACGTGCAATCTGTTCGGCTGCATTTGCTGAAATATAACGTGGACATCCAAATCGGTGCGAGCGAATATCGGGCGCGGATGGAAAAGGCTTTCAAGGTGCTCGACGCTATCGAACGTAAGGATCTTTCAACCCTGGGATTCTATAAAATTACCGATGCCGAAAGACTGGTACGCGGCAATCGCATTGCTTATCTCAACGTCACGCACCCGGAACGCGTGGTAGTGGGATTAGCAGACTAACTCCTCACCGGAAGAGGTTATTATTATGGCTAGAAAACTCTCAAACCACATTGTCGGCCTCGACATCGGCACGACAAATGTTCGTGCTGTCATTGCTGAATCACTGGATGGCAAGCTGGAAGTCGTTGGCATTGGCGAAGCGGAATCCAAAGGCTTACGCAAAGGCGTTATTGTGAATCCTGATGCGGCTGTTGATTCCATCAAGCGTGCAATTGAACATGCGGAGCGCACTTCCGGCTTGCATGCCGAAGAAGCGTTCGTGGCGCTGGGCGGTTCGCACATCAAAGGCAACAACAGTCAGGGGGTCATTGCAGTTTCTTCGCGTCATCGCGAAATTACACGCGAAGATATTCAACGCGTGATTGATGGAGCCTGCGCCGTTTCGATTCCGTCAGGCCGCGAAATTGCTGATGTCCTGCCACAGGAATATACCGTTGATGATCAGGATGGCATTGGCGATCCGCTCGGAATGCTCGGATCGCGACTGGCGGTTTCGGTTCGTATTATTACCAGTCCAATTGCGGCGAAACAAAACATTGTAACAAGTGTAAATCGAGCAGGGCTGATGGTTTCGGATATGCTGCTGGCCCCCTTGGCCGCAGCGGAAGCCGTATTAAATGATGAAGACCGTGAGTTTGGAACCGCGTTGGTTGACATTGGTGGAGAAACGACTAATCTTGCAATCTATCAGCGTGGATCTGTATGGCACACAGCAGTCTTCCCGATTGGTGGTAATCACTTCACTAACGATATTGCGTTCGGGCTGCGTACGCCCATCCCTGAAGCTGAGCGCATCAAGCGTGAGTTCGGCTGTACATATCGTCAATTGATGGATCAGCAAAGCGCGGCAGATATGATCGAAGTACCAAGCGTAGGCGGGCGTGAACCAAGATTGTTATCACGCGATATTCTATGCGGCATCTTGGAACCACGCGCTGAAGAATTGCTAACCCAGGTGCAGGACGAAATTCGTGCTTCCGGGTTTGATCGGCAATTATCCAGCGGCATCATCTTGACTGGCGGTGGCTCATTATTAACCGGCATGGTTGAGGTGGCTGAGCAAATTTTTGATGCCCCGGTGCGTGTCAGTGGAGCACAAGATGTGGGCAGCCCCTTTGATGAAGTAGCTACGCCCGGATACTCGACGGCTGTTGGCTTGGCAATGTATGGAATGCGCCGTGGAAATCAGCATGGCCAAGTAAAAACAGGAATGAGCCTTTCGGTCGGAGCCTCTGCGGCAGCCAAGGTAAAAGGCATGTTCAGAAGCTTTCTGAATCTTTAAAAGCACCTGTTTTTTCTTAACGCTGAAGCATATTTTCGTCTTTGACAAGAATAAAAATCACTAAAATTAAGCGAGTGATTAAAAAAAGTGGCGATGAGGGGTCAGATTGCTTGAGTTGCACTTGGCAAATCTAGATGTTGTGTTAAAATCCGCAATCGCATACAAGATGACGCATTAAAAACAGTTTCTCGCTCATCCATGCGAATGGCATTTTGACAGCCACTCAATCTCACGATTTGTTGAATTTCAATTAATTGACAAGCCTCGTCACAGACTTCTTTCCGATTTGAGCGAATACGGTTAAAGATGACAAGAAATTCATTACATATTTGTCCTGCTGTAAATGCTCGAACGGTGAGTCAGGAAAGAATGAAAAAAACAATTAACCCAAGAGGCACGTTTTCCAAACTTGCTAGCAAAGCAGGAGGCGCAGGATGGCAATAGATGATCGCCAAGGATTAGACATCAGCTTTATTGAAGATCCTCCCACTTCAGGAGCACGAATCAAGGTGGTCGGCGTGGGCGGCGGTGGCGGCAATGCCGTCAACCACATGATTGATGCACGTATCGAAGGCATTGATTTTCTGGTTGCAAACACTGACGCACAGGCACTCAAGCGCTCCTTTGCCCCGATAAAATTGCAAATCGGCTCACGGCTAACTAAGGGTCTGGGGGCTGGCGCGAACCCTGAAATCGGGCGTGATGCAGCCCTGGAAGATACCGATAAAATCCTGGAAGCGCTCGAAGGCGCAGATATGGTTTTCGTCACGGTCGGCATGGGCGGCGGAACCGGAACCGGAGCAGCGCCCATCATTGCGTCGCTGGCGGCAGAACTAGGCGCACTCACAGTAGCTGTCGTGACCAAGCCATTTCCCTTTGAAGGCCGTCGTCGAATGCAGCAAGCCGACCTGGGATTGCAGGAATTGCGTTCCGTGGTTGATACGCTGATTACTATTCCGAATGAGCGCCTCAAACAAACCGTAGATCGCAATATGACATTGTCAGACTCCTTCCGTATGGCTGACGATGTACTACGTCAAGCCGTACAAGGCATTTCGGATTTGATTACAGTACCAGGCTTTATCAACGTAGACTTCGCTGACGTGAAATCTATTATGAAGGGCATGGGCATTGCTTTGATGGGAACCGGACATGCCCTGGGAGACAATCGCGCACAGGAAGCAACGCAACGCGCGATCTCCAGCCCCCTGCTTGAAGAAGCTACAATTCAAGGGGCAAAAGGCGTACTCGTCAATATTACTGGCGGTGCGGATCTCACCCTGTTTGAAGTGGATGAGGCAATGCACATCATTCACGATGAAGCAGACCCAGATGCGAATATTATTTTCGGAACTGTTACGGATGAGCGTTTACAAAACGAAATGAAAATTACGGTAATCGCCACAGGGTTTGAGAAAGCCAAAGCTTCCGAAAATTTACATAACTTCCCAGTGCGACAAAACACGGCGGCTCCCGTCACCCCACGCGTTATCGGCACTACAAATGCTACGCCTGCAAACCGCCAGGAAGATTATGATACGCCAGCGTATATCCGTAAAAAGGCAGATTAACCCCCAACGGAATTAGCGAAACCAGCGGTCATGAAAACTATTACGCCGCAAGCTTAAATTAAGGCTTGCGGCTTGCACTTGTCGTTTAATGTGCGATAGCATAGCGCTACCCATTGAACAGCAGTGCTGTCTATCGTATTGGCGTGGGGCTTGGCGCCAACGATGTTTCCCGCATCTTGCCTTTACAGATGCTCGCACGAGTGATGTCTTGAAGTAACCTTTGGGACTAGCGGTTAGTTCACCTCACACGCTACCGAAATGGCAGAGCTTCTGTCGCAACCAAGCGCGGCTTAGCACTTATCAAGCAACCTCTCTGGGGAAGATGTCGAAATTTTTATTACGAGACTTGCCGTAGTATATCGCAACTCGCAGTTTATCTTTTCCAGCCCAGACGTAGTTTTATTCAAAAGGAGATCCTACATTGAACAGGAAGTTAATTCGCACCACATTGGCTGAAGTCAAAGAACGCGAAGCACAAGTACAAGCAGCGCGCGCAGCACATCATGCGGCGCAACAATCAGCGCAACAATCGGCGGCGGCGCAACGTAAAAAAGTTCCGCCGGAGCAAACCAATGCAGAGAGCTTCTATTACAAGAAGCAAATGGATGCACACACGCCGATGGTCATCGTGCTTCAAGATGGAGAAACATTGCATGGTTCTATCGAATGGTATGATAAAAACAGCCTCAAGCTGAATCGCCAGGATGGGCCGAACCTGCTTATTTTGAAACACAATATCAAATACCTTTACAAAGATGCTGAGGCATCAAAAAAATAGCCTTCGAGCCTAATGAAAATTAGGCCGCACCTGTTGTGTGCCGCACCATGACTTGGCCAAGCAGTAATGAAATCAGGGCAAGGCGTCCTCGCATCGGGATTACAATAGGTGATCCTGCCGGTATTGGCCCTGAAGTTTCGCTCAAAGCTGCTGCCAGTGAAGATATTTTGGCCACTTGTATTCCCATCTTAATTGGTGACGCGCAATATCTCATACGATGGGCGCAAATTTTCCACCTCGCTTGTAATTTTGAAATTATCCCTTCTGGCACCTCCGTTGCGACTAACAACACCAATGTTCCGCTGATTTACAGTCTCGATAATCTGCCCGCTTCGCTCGCCCTGGGAAAGGAACAGTCACTCGCTGGGCGGGCGGCAGGTGAATACATTGAAACTGCCGTGCAGTTATGCCTGGACGGAGAGATTGATGCCATCGTGACAGCACCAATTAACAAAAGCGCACTACATTCAGGCGGCTATCATTTTCCCGGTCACACCGAGATGTTTGCGCATCTCACGAAAACTAAAGACTATGCGATGTCTTTTATTGCGCCAAACTTGCGGGTCGCCTTGTTGACCACACACCTGTCCCTGGCGGAAGTCCCTGCACACGTAAAAAAAGAGCCGCTGGAAAAGCTACTGCGATTAATTCATCGAGAGTTGTTGAGGTTGGGCTTTGCGCGTCCCCGCATCGCGGTTGCAGCCTTAAATCCACACGGCGGCGAAGGAGGAATGTTCGGGCAGGAAGAAGCGACGGAAATGCTGCCTGCCATTGAAACCTGCCGCAATGAAGACGGCATTGATGTAAGCGGGCCATATTCTGGCGACACTATTTTTTTACGAGCAGCACGTGGTGAATTTGACATCGTGATTTCGTGCTACCACGATCAGGGCTTAATTCCGATCAAATGTTTTTCCTTTGGTGAAGCGGTCAATGTCACATTAGGGCTTCCGTTCATTCGCACTTCCGTAGATCACGGTACGGGCTTCGATATTGCCGGGCAGGGAAAAGCTGATCCTTCAAGCATGATTACAGCCATCAAGTTAGCCGTGGAGTTTTGGCATCGTCGTCAAGGCCATATGGCCAGCTAAGCCTTCTTCAGCCTTCAGATGTCCGATCAAGACTTGTAACTTCCTGTCGGTTGGGGCATAAATCACAACCTATGATTCTTCCGCTTGATCCTGATTACATTTACGAAGCTGTCGAGCGTGCTTTGCTCGAAGATTTGGGACGTGGTGACATCACTTCGCGAGCCACAATTCGCACAACCGCGCGTGGCATCGGGAGCTTTTTGGCCAAGCAGGATTTGGTGCTTGCCGGTATCGAAGTTGCTGATGCGGTATTTAGCTGGTTCGAGGTCGAAACCCAAATCCAATCCACAGCCAATGACGGTGATGAAATTAAGGCTGGCAAGGTATTTGCTCGCGTCACGGGGGAAGCTCAGACATTGTTGGCAGCCGAGCGAACCGCGCTCAATTTTCTGCAACATTTGTCCGGGATTGCCACAAAAACCAAGCTCTTCGTTGATGCCATTGCAGGCACAGAAGCGCAAATCGTAGATACCCGCAAGACTGTGCCAGGGTTGCGAATGCTGGAAAAATATGCGGTAACTTGTGGCGGTGGACGCAATCATCGGATCGGCCTGGATGATGGCGTTTTGATCAAAGACAATCACATTGCCTTGGCTGGTGGCATTGAGGAAGCCGTGCGCCGCGCGCGTGAGATCGCTGGCCATCTGCACAAGATTGAAGTCGAAACGGCTTCTTTGGAGCAAGTCAACCAAGCACTAAAAGCGAATGCCGACATTATTATGCTCGACAATATGACGCCTGATCAGGTGCGCGAATGTGTCGCCGTCGTGAAAGACTCAGCACCGGAAGATCGCCGTGCGCTAACTGAGGCCTCTGGTGGAATCACACTCGACAATGTGCGTGCGTATGCAGAAGCAGGTGTGGACTTGATTTCCATTGGCGCGATCACCCATTCTGCGCCTGCCGTTGACATTAGTTTCAAGATTAAAATCGCATAGCGCTGAACATAAGCCGATTTCATTACCTGCATGAGCCAAACGAACTCGGAAGCTGACCTATTCCGCCTTCCGCCTTCCGCCTTCCGCGTTGAACTCCATCCTCCTTTCACGATTTACCAGTACGAAACACTTGGCTCAACTAACGATCAACTAAAACAGATGGCGGACGCGCCGGAATTCGCCTGCGTCTCAGCCGATGAACAAACTACAGGACGTGGCAGGCGAGATCGTACCTGGCACTCTGCGCCGGGCGAAGGACTATACTTGTCAGTGTTACTGCGCCCGGAAATTCGCGCGGACAAATTTCCGCTGCTCAGTTTGACAGCGGCGGTCGCCGTTGCCGAAACCGTACTTCAGCAAACTCGGAATTCGCGCTCTCAGATTGACATCAAATGGCCAAACGACGTGCTGATAAACGGGCGCAAGCTCAGCGGCATTTTGATTGAAAGCACGACCACCCCGCACGAACCGCCACGCGTAATTGTTGGCATTGGCGTCAACCTGAATCACCAATCCTTCCCTCTGGAATTAAGCGAAATAGCGACTTCGCTGCGGATTGAAAGCGGAGAACAATTTAATATCGCGACTTTTAGAAATTGCCTGCTGACCAATCTCGCGCTTTGGTACGAAGAGTTACGTAGCAATCGTGCGCACAAAATCCTCACCCACTGGCAGGAACTTTCGACCTATGCACAAGGCAAACAGGTTATTGTGCAATTCGATCACGAAGAAATTCAGGGCGAAACCTGTGGGTTGAGTGAAAATGGCGCGCTCCAACTCAAAACAGAAACTGGCACAGTCCATCCCCTCCTGATCGGCGAAATAAAACACCTTCGCCAGCAATAAATCATTTTTTCTGACATGTTTTGCGTTTTTCTGTCAGTCAACGACAGAAAGCTTTTTGGTTTTCTCGCTTATACAAATAGGGAAAGGGAAAACTTGACGCAGGGGGTACAATAGCGCGAACAACTCCGGCCCCTCACGTCACCCCAATGAAATGAGCAAAGCTATGCAAAGCCGATTTTCACATCCGATCTCTAAATTACTCCTCGCAATCATTTTCTTTTCTGGTCTGAATCTGCTTGTTGCTGCGCAAAAACAAGAACGCGCCTTAACTGTCGTGCAAACGAATGGCGAAGCGTTGGATGGCAAAGGAAAATTATGGGCGGTAGTTGTAGGCGTTTCGAGTTATCGCAATCTGAACAAAGAGCAACAGTTGCAATTTGCTCATCGCGATGCACAGGATTTCGCGGCCTTTTTGCGCAGCCCGAACGGGGGCGGATTCCCAGCCAATCAAGTTACGCTTTTATTAAATCAAGATGCGTCCGTCTCAGCCATTCGGAGCGCGTTAGGCACTGCCCTGCCGCGCTCCGTCGAACCGGATGATGTGGTTGTAATTTTCTTTGCAGGGCACGGTGTAGTCGAAGGCGAACGCGATGGCTACTTGCTGGCGCACGATTCTGATCCGCAAAATTTGTACGCGACCGCGCTGCCGATTGCCGAATTGGATCGCATCATCACCGAACGCATTCGCGCCCGTTCGGTAATCCTGATTGCGGATGCCTGCCACGCCGGAAAACTTGGCTGGACATCCCGCGCCACCGAAGCACAAATCATGGTCAATCGCTATCTGGATGAAGTAGGCAAAAGCGGCAAAGGCGTGTTGCGCATCCTTGGTTCGCGCGCCGATCAGCGCAGCTATGAAAGTGAACAATGGGGCGGAGGTCACGGCGTTTTCACGCATTTTTTATTGAAAGGCTTGAAAGGCGAAGCAGATAAAGACAAAGACGGAGTCGTTCGCGCGGCTGAGGTTTTGGAATATTTATCTGACACCGTGCCCAAAGAAACTAAGGCGCTGCAACATCCACGCGCTGCCGGAAGCATTGATCCACGCTTGCCATTAGCCGTCCTCAGCAAGGCCACGCCGATCACGAAAACGGAAGTTGAGAAAGTGACACCTGCGGCTTCGGTCACATTGGAAATTCGAGGACTGCCCGGCAGTGATGTGTATCTGAACAATAGTTTCAAAGGCAAAATTCGTCCGAATGGTTCTTTAATCATTGAACAGCTCAAATCAGGTCAGCACGAGTTTTCGATTGATTCGCCCGGTGCTTCCACGGTGACGCAAATGCTGGCGTTGACGGCAGAAAGAACGATTGTGAATGTGAAAGCGGCGCACCCGACAACGACCACCACTGCGCCCTCGTCGCCGCTGGTCGCACAAATCAACCAATCGCTCGCCGCCAAACAAATTGGTCAGGCCTGGCAGCAATATCAACAGTTAGTGCAAACTACGCCGCAGGAACCCCAGCGCAAAAATATTGAGATTGCATTGAGCGGATACCTGGAAGCTATTGGCCAACAGGCAATCAACAATTATGTTCAGGCTTCGATCAACACAGTGAATCGCCATTCGTTCCGCCAGGGGGCAGAAGCCTATCGCCTGCTGAAATCCATCAATGCGGCTGACACAAATATCGAAGCCAAATATTTGTTCTGCGAGGGCCGTGCCTTGCTTGAAGAAAATCGCGTGCAGGATGCTATCCCCATTTTGCTGCAAGCCGTCAAACTTGACCCGCGAGCCGCCTACACCTGGAACGCATTAGGGGTGGCATATGAAAAACGAAATGACAATGACAAATCATTTGACGCCTACAAGCGCGCAGCAGACTTAGCTCCAGCCTGGGCAGCACCTGTCTTCCACGTCGGTTTTCATTACTTTCAACAGAATAAATTCGACAAGGCGGAACGCGCTTTTACACAGGCTGTCCAAGCTGATCCGAACGTGCCGGAATCGCGCCTGATGCTGGTGCGCGCTGCACGACTCAGCCGTCAATTCGAGAAAGCCGAGAACGAAGCGAAAGACTTTCTGCAAAAAATCCCGGCGCAGGCCAATCCGTATTTGGCCGACACGTACCTGGAACTTGCACAAATTTATGAAACCTCTGGTCGTTATTCTGATGCCGCCAATGCATTTGAGACTGTGCTGAGAATCTCACCCACACGAAATGACCGCGACCGGATTAGTTCTCACGTCAAAGAACTGCGAAAAATGATTCGCAATTAAAGCTATGCGTACTCATGAGAGGGCAGGCATCAGGCCTGCTTCTTTCAGCAAGGATCAGTCAGTTTCCAAAGAGTTCGCAATGAGGTTTTAGCAGGCAGGATGCCTGCGCTCCCAGGGCTTCGCGCTCGTCACGACTTGCCGCCTTTTCCTACTGCTTGTAAGATACCGCTGTTTTCAAAAACAATTTCTCTACTACCCGAAAAACCCTATGCTCCTAGTCATTGACGTTGGTAACACAAACACGGTTGTTGGCGTTTACGAAGGCGAAAACCTGATCACCAACTGGCGGCTCTCCACTGAGCGCAATCGCACGATTGATGAATACGGCATCCTCTTCCGCAATCTTTTCACATTAGCCAAAATGGATTCTGAAAAGATCACTGGCATTGCCATTTCATCGGTTGTTCCGCCGCTGAATTTTCCCCTGACCAAGATGTCAGAAACCTACTTTGGCCTGACGCCATATTTCATAGATTACTCCAGCGATACCGGGATGCCGATTCGGTACTATCCCGAAACGGATGTCGGCGCTGACCGAATCGTGAACAGCGTGGCGGCCATTGAACGCTACGGTGCACCGTGCATCATTGTGGATTTCGGGACGGCGACAACGTTCGATGCCGTCAGCAAAAACAAAGAATACCTTGGTGGCGTGATTACCCCTGGACTTAACATCTCGGCAGAAGCTTTGTTCCAACGTGCGGCGCGCTTGTCCCGCGTTGAAATTCGGCATCCAGACCGAGTGATCGGCGAAACGACGATTGGCAGCGTACAATCAGGCTTGTATTTCGGCTACATTGGATTGGTAGATGGAATTTTGCGCCGGATGATTGCTGAGCTCGGTGGGGAAACAAAGGTCATTGCCACTGGCGGATTAGCCAAACTCATCGGGCGTGGCAGCGAATTAATTGAAGAAATTGACGACGATTTGACGCTCGAAGGATTACGATTGATTTACGAGAGAAACAAAAGATAGATGCTGGATACTAGATGCTGGATGCTGGATGTGAGTTGATGAAGATGAAACCGGAAACGGCTTCCGCCCCTATTCCCAGCATCTAGCATCTAGTTGTATTGACAACTTAGGTTAGAAACCTATGCGGAGCAACAAACAAGATGTTTGTTGTACATTGACTGCGAAGATGTAGCGCAAACATCCTGTTTGCGCCTCTAACTTAACTTGTCAATACATCTAGTATCCACCATCTTTTCCCCAATGAATTATTTCAACTACTTTACGGAAATCGAAGAAGAATTTGTGCGGCGGCGTGGCAAACATATGCTGGTGTCGCCGTTGGATTGGTCACTGATTGAAACCTGGAAGCAACGCGGTATCCCGCTGCGCATTGCCCTGCGCGGCATCACGCAATCTTTTGATAGTTACGATCAACAACCTCGTAAATTTGAACGACGCGTGCGGTCGCTGTTTTACTGCCAGCCTGCGGTTGAGGAAGCATATCAGCAATATTTGGAATCGCACATCGGCGGTCATCACGAAAATGGTAGTAGCGAATCCGCTCCACCAGCACCAGAAGAAACGAATGGATTTTCGATAGCAAATATCAAACTGGCGCTTGATGAGTGGCAGGAAACCCTCACGCGGTTGAGCATTAGTTATGCGGATGACTTGCTGCTGGCCGAGGCATTTGATCGTGCGGCGCGGCGATTGGAAGAAATCAGTCACGACCTGAGCAAGCCATCCCAAGATTTTCTTGGCCAACTTGATTCGGACTTAAACTTGATCGAAGGCTTTCTGCTCGAAGCAATTCAGCAACACGTGGGCACGGAAAAGCGCGCTGAACTACAGGCCGCTGCTGAGCAAGATTTGAAAAGCTATCGAAAAGGCATGGACAAAGAAGTCTACCAACAAACGCTCAACAATTGGATTGCCCGCAAGTTGCGTGATGAATACAAGGTGCCACGACTCAGCCTGTTTTACTTGTAACTTGACGCATGACCACATTGCCCGCTTCCTACAGGTCGCGATACTGTAACAGCCATGAATGTCGGAGAAATTCAAGAAATCACGATTGAAAAAGTGATCTATGGCGGTGACGGCTTAGGACGGGTACATCAGCAAACGGTTTTTGTGCCATTTGCCGCGCCCGGAGATCGTTTGCGGGTAAGGATTACCAAGCTGGAACGCAACTTCGCGCGCGCGGTAATTGAGGAAATTCTCGGACCTTCGCCCCAGCGTCGTGAGCCGCCCTGCAAACATTTTGGCATCTGCGGCGGCTGCCAGTTGCAACACATTGATTACTCAACGCAACTGAAAATCAAGGCCGACATTATTCGCGAATCTCTGCAAAGAATCGGCGGCATCAAATGGGAAAACGAGATCGAAGTGCTGTCAGCGGATGAATTTGGCTATCGCGCCCGCGCAGAGATAAAACGCGGCGCAGATGCGACGTTGGGGTTCTTTCAGGCAAACTCTCATGAGATTTGCGAAATAACGGAATGCCCAATTTTATTGCCTGCGGCGCAGCAAAAGCTACAAGCGTTACGAACCAAAGCAGATTCGCTCCCGAAAAGCGCGACGAGAGTTTATTTGACTGCTGGCGACGAAGAAGTCATTGCCACGCCAGCCACAGGCGAAAACGCCCGAACAGCCGAAATTGACGCGCGCGGCACGGTGGCGCAAACAATTTCTGGTTTTAATTATCACTTCGGCGTGCGCACGTTCTTTCAATCGAATCGTTTGTTGGTCGAGAAACTGGTCAGCACTGCGATTGGCGACGCACACGGCAAAGTTGCCTTTGATCTTTATGCCGGAGCGGGGTTGTTTTCATTGCCTCTCGCGCAAAGATTCAAACAGGTCTATGCGGTCGAAGGCAGCAAAATTTCCGTGCATCACGGTCTTGCTAACGCGCAGACCAACCACATCCAAAATGTCAGTTACGAAGCATTGTCTGTTGAATCGTGGCTGAAGCATAAAGCGCCAAAACTTCCGCGCCCGGATTTCGTTTTGCTTGATCCGCCCCGTGCCGGAGCGGGAGAGCCGGTCGTCAATCGCTTGCTTTCGCTCAAGCCCAAAGCAATTCATTACGTTTCGTGTGATCCGACAACCCTGGCACGCGATCTGAAGTTGATGAGAACAGGTGGTTATCGGCTGAATGCTGTGACTATGCTGGATATGTTTCCACAAACTTTTCATGTGGAAACGGTAGTGAAGTTAACCGCAGGGTAGATGTACGACAGGCGGCTCGCCTGTCACCCAAATAGCTGTCGAGCCGTCAGCTATCGCAAGAATCAACCGAAAAAACACAAGACAGGCAGGACGCTTGTCTTTCCTTGTTATGCCCCATCGCCTCGCCTTCGCACAATTCAGCGTGCGTGAGCAGCCGCTTCTCTTTTTCGCTGTCACGTTTATTACCGGCGAATTGGTGGCGGCAAAATCTTCGCGTTTCAATCTCAATTTTTGGTTCATTTCGGCGCTTGCTTTTTTCGTCGGCGCACTGCTCCTGATAGGGGTTCGCAACTGGCGGCGTGATTGGATTGTCACGCTGATTTTATTGGCAAATTGCTTCGCTTGTGGTGGTTTGTTGTGGTCGCTGAATGAAGCGGGTATCGCGGAACAACGCATCAAACAACTCTTCGCGCGGGGCGTGATTCAAGCCACTGAACCCGTAGAAATCTGGGGCACGATCAGCGCGGCACCTGAGCTTGCGCCAGATCGAATTTACCTGGAAATCGCTATCGAACGCATCGCAACGTTGGGCAAGGAGCAAACCGCTTCGGGGACGGTGCGAGTGGTTGTGCCTTTTGCCGAAGCGCAGGATCGTACGGACTATGATGCGTTGCAGCTTGATTACGGCGCAGAGATCCGCGCCTTGGCCAATTTGCGCAAAGCACACGGTTATCGCAATCCGGGCGCACCGGATTTTGACGAACTGCTGGAATATCGCGGCTACGATGCAACAGGCCTGATAAAAAGCGCGCTGCTGATCGAACGACTGGGGGACGGATCACAATCTCGAATCCTGCATTTTCTCTATGCCATTCGCGCCAATTCTATCGCAGTGATTTTGCGCAGTTTCACACAACCGACTGCCGGAATTTTGGCCGCAGCGTTGTTTGGCAATCAGCATTTTCTTTCCCGCGATACGGCAGAATCGTTTCGTGTTGGCGGCACATTTCATTTGCTCGTGATTTCAGGCTTGCACGTAGCAATGCTGGCGCTTGTGATTTCGTGGCTGACAGCCAAGCTGATCAAATCGCGCGGCTGGCGATTGGTGGTCGTGATGTCGCTTTTGTGGTCATATGCTCTGATGATCGGAGCGCAACCTGCCATCACTCGGGCAACGGTAATGCTGACATTTGTGTTGATCGGCCAACTGATTTTTCGCACTGCGCCAGGAGCAAATACATTGGCGGCGTCGGCATTGGTTTTGCTGGCCTGGCAGCCGCGCGATCTTTTTAATCCCGCCTTCCGGCTTTCGTTTTTGACAGTTCTTATTGTCGTCACAATCACGGTGCCGTTATTGGATCGCCTGAAACGACTTGGTGAATGGCAACCTTCTACACTGACACCATATCCACCACGGGTTCCAAGCTGGTTGAAATCATGTGCCGAAATTTTACATTGGAATGAAGCCAGGTTTCAGGAAGAAATGCGCAAGGCACCGATTCATTATCGGCTGGAAAAAGCGAGGGCAGCAAAATGGTTCAGCCAAACACGTTACAAACAATGGATGCAACTCAGCTTTCGTTGGCTCGTGACAACTTTCATCGCCACAGTCAGCATACAGCTCGGCTTGTTACCGCTGATGATTGCGTATTTTCATCGCGTGTCATTTGTCTCGCCGATTACAAATGCAGTGCAAGGTGCATTGATTTTTGTGCTTATGATGGTCGGAGTCGCGTATTTATTCATCTATTCGCTGGTCGGCGGCTTGGTGATGAAACTTGCAATGATAGTGAATGGGGTTGGCTGGTTAACAGCACACACAACCGATTGGTTACTGGTATCGCGCAAATTAAATTTCCGCGTTCCTGATTACGGGGCGAACTCGACGTGGATATATACAGTTTATTTTGCGCTGGTGCTGGTGCTGATCATCGCCCTAAGTCTTTGGAATCCATTTTCGCTTTACAGCTTGCAGCAAAAGAAAAAAAGGGCGAAAGAGAAAATAGGGGACAGGCTGAAAGCATTGCGACGAGAACTGTTCTGGCAGGGCGCATTCTCTTCCGCCGCCGTACTCTTTGTTGTTACTGCGAGTTTATCCCTGCTCATTGTGCTTCTTATCTGGCACCCTCATCAACACGAATTCGAGCCGGGACGATTGGAAATCACGTTTCTGGATGTCGGACAAGGCGATGGGATGCTAATCACCTTCCCGAATGGCAAGCTGATGTTGCTTGATAGCGGCGGGCGAATTCCGACAGATTTAGCGCAGACCGAAGGCGAAGAAGTGTTTGTCGAAGACCGCATCAGCATTGGTGAAGCGGCTGTTTCTCCCTTCCTCTGGCAGCGTGGCATTAAGCAGTTGGACTTTATCACCGCAAGTCACGGGCATTCCGACCACACACAAGGCTTCGAGGACATTGGCAAAAGCTTCACCATCAGCGCAGCCTTAACGGGCGTGATCCCGGAGGACGACAAACAATTTGATGCGTTTCGACAGGCGGTTTTGCAAGCAAACGCACCATTGAAATCGCTGAGGCGCGGCGACAGTATGGAAATTGCTGGCGTGACGATTGAGGTGTTGACGCCATATCCAGATGCGCTCAATGCAATGCAAGCGGCCAACAATCAATCGCTTGTCCTACGACTGCGATTCGGACAGCGGGTGTTTTTGCTCACGGGCGACATTGAAAAAGAAATCGAAGCGAAGCTGGTTGCAGAAAACGAAGACTTGAAAACCGACGTGCTAAAAGTTGCGCATCACGGCTCACGGAGTTCTTCGACGCCTGAGTTTCTGGCGCGTGCGCAACCCGATTTTGCCGTGATTTCTGTCGCCAATCCAAGCCCGTTTGATCATCCCCATCCTGAGACCATGACCAGCTTGCAAAACATCGGCGCACACGTTTTGCAAACCAGTAAATGTGGTGCGATTACCGTCTCAACGGATGGGAAGGATTTGCAGGTGAAGACGTTCGTCAAATGCGAATGAGATGGGCGATTTCACGATAGCGTTTCGTGCTTAGACCTTTGATGATAATGATGTCTTGTGGGCGTTTGAAGGGGCCGTGTTTCTGGCGATGCTCAAGAATCCGGCGAGCTACGGTTTGGCCAACATAAGGCAAGCGCATCAGTTCTTCGACAGGAGCGGTGTTGAGGTTGATGCGCTCCTGCGCCCACGTTGGCGATAGCAAAAGACAAAAGGCAAAGATCAAAAGGCCAAAGTGGAAGGCAGAGCGGCGGGCGATTTTGATCCATAAAGAAAAACCTGAGATTTCGCCTCTTGCCTTCTCTCTCATTTCTTCTTCAGTCGAATCTCAAACAGCTTTGGCCATTTTTTGCCTGTGACGAATAAGCGATCCTGTGCGGCATCATAGGCAATGCCATTCAGAACATCCGTATCGGCGTTTTCATCTTCGGGTTTGAGCAAATCACGCATATCAATCCAGCCCAGAATGTTGCCATCTTTCGGATCAATACGCACGATACGATCTTCCTGCCAGATGTTGGCAAAAATTTCCCCCTTCACATATTCCAATTCGTTCAGCTTCTCAACACGACGATTGTTATCGTAAATGCTGATGCGACGCTGTTCCTGAAATGTTTCCGGGTCAAGAAATCGCAGTTGGTGCGAACCATCGCTTAAGATCAGAGATTTGCCGTCGTGTGTCAGGCCCCAGCCTTCGCCGCGATATTTGAATTCGCCTTTGGCGGCAAAAGTTTCGGCATCATAAATAAACCCCTTCTCGTCTTCCCACGTAAGCTGAAATAATTTGCCACCAAACAAGGCCAACCCTTCGGCAAAATATGGTTCCGGCACATCAATTTTTTTGAGCACTTTTCCCGTTGCAAGCTCGACTTTACGCAAACTGGAATGACCACCGTGTGCAGCATTCAAACCAGCACTTTCATAAAAAATGCCGTTATCAAAAACCAACCCTTGCGTAAAAGAGGTTCGATCATGTGGATAAGTATTGACCACCTCATACGTGTAAATCGGTGCCTCAGCCGCAGCTTTGTCGGGAGAGGAAGAAGTAACTGCAACCGAAGTCGGGACGCTTGGCCCCTGACAGGCAGAAATAAAAATCAGTAACGAAAAGAGTAAGCTATGTAATGATTTCATGCGGCGAGAATATCAGGTTGAAGTGAATTTCGGTAATCGAATCCAAAAGCGAGAGCCACGATTCGCGTGCGGCATATATCCAATGGTGCCGCCCCAACGCTCAATCATAACGCGACAGAAATAAAGCCCGAATCCATATTGTCCTCGTTTGGTTTGGGCAAACTTCTGAAACAAAGTCCCGGCCAGCTCGGCAGGAACTCCAGGGCCTTCGTCTTCGACGTTGAGCAAGGCGTGTGTGCCTTCATCCTGCAAGCTGATATTGACAACCGAAAAAGGCGGGCCAACACGCAGGGCATTTTCGACCAGGTTGAGAATCACGTGCTGCAATCGCACCCGATCACCAACCACTTTCCAATCACATGCGCAATCCGTTTTGGGGTCAAGCTGTAAATTGACTTTATGCAACGAGGCGGTCGCGGCTAAATCATTTATGACCTGACGCACACACCCCAATAAATCCGGCACCTGATCGCTTTCCATTTTGAAGGGATCAAGGGATTCCATCTCTGCCGAAAACGCCTGCACAATATCATTCACCAAGCGTTCCTGCTGTGCGTGCTGCCGTTGTCCGAGCAACAAAGAATCTCTGCCATCCGTTGTGAGTGATTCAGTGCCGAGGGCGGAAAAAGAAAGTTTGACTCCCATCAGCAAACTTACCAGATCGTGAGCGATGCAATGCAGGAGAATTTCTTTTTTCTGGATTTCCTTGATGAGCTGGCTTTGCAGGAGGGCTTTCTCTCTGGCGATTTGTAATAAGCGCCGACGCTCTTCGTGCGCGACTCCCAACAATTGAATGAGCAGAATCTTGCGCTCACCTAAGCATAAAGCTGCTGCTTCCAGATGGTCTTCTTTGCCTGAAGGCCCTTTTTCTTCCCACGAACCCGACCGCAAAATTCCAGGCCGTGATTCCTGCCAGAATGCTTCTGCATCCACCAGAAAATTTTCCAGGAATGGAGACGTCAAATCCATCCGCAATTGCTGGGGGTTGGCAACAGCATCCGTGTAAAGCCACGAAAACCAGGCAGGAATTGCGCTGATAACGGTGAAGGAACGATCTGGCAAGTGCTCCAGGACCATCACATCAAGTGCTGTCAATAATTCTGTCAGGAATGAGTCACTCATACCAAGTCTACAACATCTGCTTGGCCAGCGTAGCAAATGCTTCTTCCACACCCTGTCCTGTTTTTGCGCTCCCCTGAAACACGTGCCAGCCTTTGTTTATTAACTCTTCGACAGTACGGTCATCTACTTCCCAACTGTCTTTTAAATCAGCTTTGTTAAGGACAATTACAAAAGGAACCTTTCCCACTGCTTCTTCGGTGCGTTGTTGCAGGACAAGAGCCTTGTCGAGCGTTTCGCGCCGCGTGCCGTCAATGACTAACAAATAGCCAGAAGCACCGCGCAAGTATGACATATGCACTTTTTGAAATTCATCTTCGCCATACAAATCCCACAAAATCAGATTTACCAGCTTGTCTTCGACCTGTACTTGTTTCTTATCAATTTTGACCCCCACGGTTGTGTGGTACTTGTCAGAAAAGATGCTACGAACAAAGCGCGCCACCAAACTGGTTTTGCCCACCGCGAAAGAACCGAGCATGCAGATTTTTTTCTGGATCATGGCCTGATAGCTCGTGGTATCTGAATTGTGAAGCCGTCGCCGCGCATTACACTATGAACCTACTTCGACTTTAAATGTCACCCGACGGTTGGCTTCAGGAAGATCGGCAATCGGGTGCTGATCGCCTACGCCTTCAGTAATAAATTTCGTTCTTTTCAATTGACCGCTACGCGTCTCTAAAAGGGTCTTTACTTCCTGCGCGCGCTCCTGGCTCAATGTTTGGTTGATCGCTTTCGTCCCGGTTGAATCTGTATGCCCAATAGCCCGAATACTAACGATCTTGTTTGATTGCTGTGCCAGTTCATCAAGTCGTTTTACCTTGCTGATCAGCGCAACAACGATTGAATCCTGACCAGGTGCAATTTTATTTCCAATGCAACGAACGGATTGCGCCTCAATTTCCTGTTGCAATACAGCCAGCTCTCCTGCTGCTTCCCATTCCAATTGCGTAATGCCTGGAATGAAAGGAGCCAGCTTTTTCGCATCCGAAATCCACTGTTGAGACGCCAAGCCAGTCGCGTAAAGCATACCATCCTTCAGTTTTAATGTAACCCCAGGTGGCGGATTCAGTAGCTTTTTCGCGCGCGCTTCTGCCAGTTCCGGGGCTTGATATTCTTTCCAGTGCGCCTCTAATTTTGCAGGATTCAACGCAAAATCCGGCATCAAGGTTGCGGCATCAACCGCCAGCGGATCACGCAACCCGGTCAGTGAATATCTGCGCCAGCCCCGTTCTGTATCCGTCAATACGATGCCGGGCGATGCGCGCAATTTATCCAGATAATTGTTCCATCGCACCCAATCCCGGACGTAGAAAAATCCCCAGACACTGAAGGCCAACAATGCCACACTCAAAATCGCCCAAGCTACTTTTGGCATTCCCTGCCTGGTAGGATCAGCAAATGCCTGGTAGCGAGTTTTCAAAAGCTCTTCCAACAAAGGATGGCACATCTCAAACGGCGTCGTATCGCCATCAAAGGATTTCAGTTTGTCGCCTCGCTCCTGATGAATACGCTCAATGGTTTCCTGCATTTCCTCTTTTAATTCCGTAGGAGGAACGCCGCGCACTGCACAAGCCAGTGAAGCTCTGGGGCCTGCTACCGTCAAGACCCGCAAATCGTCATAATTAAATTCAGCATCGGCCTCTTCGCTGGCACCGTAAGAATCCTGAATAAAATCCCGGATGGCGGTCAACATCCCGGAAATCAACTCTGGCTCCTGCGCTTTCACGGCGTCACCCAAGACGTGCGATAGTACCAATCCGGTCGGACGATGAATCAAGAGCACTTGCTCAACGCGATAGACCAACGAATGGTACAGCACGACTTCGGCAAACGATTTGCCCGTCGCAAAGGCTTCCCACCGCCACTTCAATCCACGTGACGAAAAACTGTGTTGCAGCGTCTGGTTGATTGTCTGGGTAAGATTGGCAATAGCCTGAGCGACGGCTTTGCGAATGGCAGGGCCTAAAATTGGGAAGATCGCATCGGAGATATGCTCAGGGTTGCGCTTGGCTGAAACTTTGATGGATTCAACCACAAAAGGCATCATTGCCTCAGTTAACTGATAATCCTCCGTCGCCCGTTGCGAAATAGCATCCGGCAAAATCTGGCTAACGCGTGGAGCCAGATGTTCCGGGTCATTCCATTCCGCCTTTAATTGCGCAATCTCTTGCTTCTGATCTGTGTCGAATAACAGTTTTTGCAACTCACGCAATTGCGCAGAAGCCGAACTGTCCTCCCCTACAGCACCATTCACAACAGGCTGTTGATTGGCAACTTCATCGTGGTTTGTAACCTGATGAATAGACGGTTCATTCATAACCACTTGTTGTTCGTTATCCGTCATTCGCCATTTTGTTTTAGGCTTTGATTCATTGAAGATCATTCGTCATTTTACTGACTAATGACCAAGAACTATTTCCCTAAAAATCGCTTGGACATTTCACTGAACATTTGCGAAATGTCTGCCCGGTTCAGCTTATCCTGGCTCAGCGTTTTGACTTCACGGTTGAGGTTGGTGGTCAATTCCTTCGAGCGTTGCTGAATTTCATCAGACAGAGCTTTTGCTTCCTCCATCAGACTTTGCCGCAGATCGCCTTGCTCTTGGCTGGTTTGCGTGTCGAGCAGGTTAATCTTTTCATCCAGCTGTTGGGTCAGCTCATGCAAATCCATTGACAGCCCATCAATCACTTTGGCGCGTTCCTCTTGTTCCTCCGTGATGCGGTCGGCCAGATTTTGTACTTCCTGTCGCAAATACGCTTCGAGAGTTTCCAGCCGTTGCCGAGCCTCTTCCCGCGCTTCTGCGGTCTTGCGCAGCAGGTCTTCTTCCAGCAAGGCAAAGCGTCTTTCAAATTCGCGCGCCTGAGCACCAAACAAAATATCACGAACCTTGTCGAGGCTTTCATCCGCCACCGAGTTCATTTTTGCCTCTGGTAAGTTCTCGGTGGGTACAGGTGTTTCATTTCGCTCACTCATCTTCTCGCTCCTCTTGGGATTACTCCTTAAATTCGCTACTGCACGGCCTTTTTTGATCCCGGTTTTGTGTTTTACTTTAGGGACAACTTTCTTCTTGCTTGGCATACGAATTCCAACTCCGGGGCAACGATTAAGTTTACGAGGAAAGAAAACGAGCGCCTAGGAATCTGTTGGCCTTGAGAATGGGGGTCGGGTTTATCGTCTTGCTTAAGCGCTCTACAATTAACGTGCAAGTAAATTCAGGGCTTTGCGCGTGACACTACTCTTCATAAAGGTAGCGAATACCACTCTTGCGCAAAAACAACTTCGGGCCACCATCCGCCGGCCCCAGACTAAAGACATCACGGTCGTAATACCGCACGACTCCGCGCAGTCTTTCGCCTGAACTCAGCACCACAACCACAGGTGTTTCAGTGTCCACCAATTCCTTCAGATAAGCGGCCTCCATGCCAGTTTCTTCGTAATTGACAGGCTTAGGAGTGAGGGGAGCCTTGGGGGCGCGCCGAGCAACATTCTTTTTTTTGCCGCCGCCGCCTTTGTACGATTTCTTTTTCGTTGGGGGACCAGGTCTCGAACCAAAACGGGATTTATTGAAATTAGCCATGCGACCTCATTCGCGCAGATAAAATTTACCACGAGCCTTGCGCTTGGGTGAGAGTTGAAGCCATCAAAAGACAGGCTTCGATGCGAAGCTGGCAGCTTAACGACCGATCTGCCAAGATGCTTCTGCTGCAAAACCTTGTCGGTAGAAGAATTGCAGACGCTACTTTAGTAACTGGTTGCCAAGTTGGCAAGTCGTCTGGATATTTTTTATTCCGGCGTGGGGGCGGGTTGAATGAGCTTTCGTGTCTTTTGCCGCTCGCGAATTCCCTCAATTCTTTTCTGCAAATATCCAGGGTCGTTCGGATCGCTTTCTGTATGCTCCAAAATATCCACGGCCTTGTCGTAATTCACCATGCCCTCATAACAATCAGCCAACCGCTCGCGCGCTTGTCGTCTGATGATGGGGTCTTTCGTATTTTGATCTACGGCCTCATAGACGGGGATTGCTTCTTCAAAATTACCGCGCACATATCGCACCCCACCAATGCGTAGATACGCTTTTTCTGATAGTTCGTCGTAAGGCGCATCCTTGACGACTTTCTGATACTCGACCAACGCCTGGCTCTGATCATAGTCGTTATACAAATCCGCAATGGCCAGACGAATCTTCCGCCGATCTGGCGTATCAGGAAAAGCAATCAATAAGCTTTCGTACTCACTGATGGCCTCACGTGGCTTCTTTGTGAGTTCAAAACATTCGGCCAATTGATGGTAGGCCTGTTCTCGTTTTGGGAATTGCGGAAAATCTTCAATCAGGCGAATGTAATGCTCTGCGGCACGATCATATTGCTTCAGGTTGAGGTAATAGATTTTTGCCACTTCAAAATGCACATTCGCCGCTTGTTCAGGTGACGGCGCAGTTTTCAGGAAGTCCTCGTAATGTCCAGTGGCAGCTTGATAGTCGCCACGATCCCACGCCGCCTGTGCCTGCCCAAGTAATGAAACTTTCGAACGACAACCTGAGAGCAAAAGCAAAATACAAAGAGCCACCAGAGCCAGCAGGGTAAGCGGGCGAGCAGGAGAGTGGAAACGAACGGAGGCAAATCGCCTGTTCTCTCTTTCTCTCTTTCCCTCTTTCCTCTTTTCCTGCTTTTTCTGGTAGCTCTTGCCCATCACGGTTATTTGACTTCATCAACCTGGTCAGCCTGGTTTTCCACCAGCGAAGCACTGGCAACCAGATCGCCGCTGGAGGTATCAATCAGTTTGACCCCTTGGGCGCTGCGCCCTGTCGCGCGAATCGTTTCGGCTTCGATACGAATGATCTTGCCGTTTTCAGTAATGATGAGGACTTCGCTATCTTTCGTGACGGGCATCACGGCAATGACTTTGCCGTTCTTATCGGTCGTCTTCATGTTGATGACACCTTTACCGCCGCGTCCCGTCACGCGGTATTCATTAATCGCTGTCTGTTTACCGAAGCCATTGGAACTGACGCTCAGCATTTGCTCGTCGCCACTAACTGCACAAACGCTGACCACATAATCATCTTCGCGTAAAGTGATGCCGCGGACACCGCGCGCCTGCCGTCCCATATCGCGGACTTCGTCTTCCTCAAAGCAAATCGCCTGCCCTTCGTGCGTGGCCAGGAAGATTTTCTTTTGGCCATCGGTCATCTCAATCCGCATCAACTCGTCGTCGTCATCCACGCCCATTGCAATGATGCCGTTGGAACGAATGTTGGCAAAATCAGAAAGCTCTGTTTTCTTAATCACGCCTTTGCGTGTCACCATCACAACAAATTGCCCTTGCGAAAACTCACGCACGGGAATGACGCCCGCGACCTTTTCACTGGAAGGAAGGTTCACCAGATTCACAATTGCTTTGCCTTTGCCAGCGGCTTGCGAATCAGGGATTTCATGCACTTTGATTTTGTAGACCTGTCCTTTGGTCGTAAAAATCATGATGTAGCTATGCGTTGAGGCGACGAACATATGCGAAACGACATCTTCCGCTTTTGTACTCATGCCTCGGCGACCTGTGCCGCCACGGCGTTGCGCACGATAGGTTGTTAGCGCCGTGCGCTTCACATAGCCGGAATGCGTGAGCGTGATAACGACATCCTCGTCGGCGATCAAATCTTCGAGCGTGAGTTCGACGCTGCTGTCTACGATCTGTGTACGCCGTTCGTCCGAGTAATCCTTTTGCACGGCGCGCAGTTCCTTGATGAGAACTGCTCTGAGCGTACGTTCGTTGTTCAGAATCTCTTCGAGTTCAGCAATGATCTTGATGATCTCTTCGTATTCATCAATGATCTTTTGCCGTTCGAGTGCCGCCAACCGACGCAGTTGCATGTCGAGAATGGCCTGTGCCTGCAACTCAGAAAATTCAAATTGTCCGACCAATCCCTGTTTGGCTTCTTCAGTGGATTTGGAAGCGCGGATCAACTTGATGATCGCATCAATGATGTCAATGGCTTTCTTCAAGCCTTCCAAGATGTGCGCCCGCGCCCGCGCCTTCTTAAGTTCGTACATCGTGCGATTGCGCACAACTTCGCGGCGGAAGGTAATGAACTCGCTGAGCGTGTCGAGCAGGTTCAGGACTTTTGGCTGCCCATTGACGATGGACAGATTGATCATCCCGAACGAGGTTTGCATCTGCGTCAGCTTGTAGAGCTTGTTCAGGACAATTTGCGGAACCGCATCGCGCTTGAGTTCAACGACGATGCGCACTTTCTTTTGCGCCGCCGACTCGCGGTCGGTTTCGTCGCGTACTTCGGAAATGCCGTCAATGCGCTTTTCGTTGACGAGGTCAGCAATGGTTTCGATGAGTTTAGCTTTATTGACTTGGAAGGGGATTTCTGTGATGACAATGGCATCGCGCTCGGAGGAACCGCGCCCGATCTTATCAATCGCCGCCCGCGCCCGCAGTTGCATCACGCCACGTCCGTTTTCGTAGGCCTGCTTGATGCCTTCGCGCCCATAGATAAATCCGCCGGTTGGAAAGTCCGGCCCAGGCACAATCTTCATCAAATCCGCGATGCTCGCATTCGGATTTTGCAGCAAATAAATCGTGGCTTCGACAATCTCATTCAGGTTGTGCGGCGGAATTTTTGTTGCCATCCCAACGGCGATGCCTTCGGCACCGTTCAGTAACAGGTTCGGCAACCGCGTGGGCAAAACTGTAGGCTCTGTGCGCGAGTCGTCATAGTTCGGAATGAATTTGACGGTTTCTTTTTCGATGTCTTCCAGGAGTTCGGTTGCCACGCGCGTCAGCCGCGCCTCGGTATAACGATAAGCAGCGGCGGCATCTCCGTCCACGCTGCCCCAGTTCCCTTGCCCATCAATCAGCGGATAGCGCAGCGAAAAGTCCTGCGCCATACGCACCATCGAATCATATACGGCGGAATCGCCATGCGGGTGATAGGCACCAAGCACATCTCCGACCACGTTCGCAGATTTTTTGTATGGCTTGCCCGGCACCAGCCCTTTTTCATTCATCGAATACAAGATGCGCCGATGCACCGGTTTCAGGCCATCGCGAACATCGGGCAAGGCGCGCCCGATGATGACTGACATGGCGTAATCCAAATAACTACGCCGCATTTCATCTTCAATGTTGATTTCAAATTTTTGCAGTGTCTCCATTAAAAGTTCCTTCTGGAAGGCGATGTTTTGCTGCTCAAAAGATATTTTCGTGTACTGGTTGAGCAGCGCAAATTGGCTGGCAAAATGCCTGGTAAATTTAAGCTCAAATTATACTTGGTACGAGGGTTAGGAACAAGCGACAGGGCCTTTCTTTTTGCCTCTTTTGACTTGCAGTTACGAGAAAAATAATTAACGATATTGGGCGGCAGAAAGCTGTCGTAACAATTAACCCCAGAAAGAGAATTGGCCTCGCATGAAAGCACAAGAAATTTGCCTGCCGAGTGAGAACGAAACAAAAATAAGTGCCCCGCCCCCCCTGCGGATTACGGATTATTTCATCCAGCAATCCGCACGCGTAGAGCAATGGCTGGATCGTCTGCTACCTGGAGCAAATGAGTCACCCACAACAATCCATGAGGCCATGCGCTACAGCATTTTCGCGGGTGGCAAGCGGCTGCGCCCGACGCTGGTCATTGCGACGGGTGAAGTCTTTGGGGCGGAAGAACAAGCCTTGTTGCCCGCCGCCTGTGCGTTGGAGATGATCCATACTTATTCATTGATCCACGATGACTTACCCGCGATGGACAACGACGATTTGCGGCGCGGGCGTCCAACGAATCACAAGGTTTATGGCGAAGCGATGGCAATTCTGGCGGGCGACGCGCTGCTCACACAGGCGTTCATCACGCTAACCAAAATGAGAGGCATCAGCCCCGAAAACCAAATCCGCGTCATTGCCGAAGTCGCCGAGGCCGCAGGCACGATTCGAGCGTTGATTGGGGGGCAAGTGCTGGATATTGAGAACGAGGGCAAGCCTGCAACGGCAGAAGAACTCACGGCGATTCATCGGGCGAAAACGGGCGCGTTAATCCGTTGCTGCGTGCGCGTCGGAGCAATCATCGGCGGCGCAAGTGAAAGTGAGTTGGAACACTTTACAGAATATGCAGAAAAATCTGGTTTAGCCTTTCAAGTCGCAGACGATGTGCTGGATGCCACCGCCACCAGTGAAGAGTTAGGAAAGACTGCGGGTAAAGATGAGGCCGCGCAAAAAGCGACGTATGTTTCGCTCTACGGCATCGAAAACGCTCGCCAGCACGCCGAGCAGCTTTATCAGGAAGCCATCGCCGCCGTTCGTCAAACAGGCCGTGCAACGGAACGATTGGAAGCGATTGCACGCTTTATTGTGGAGCGCAAAAATTAGCAAGTTATCGCGTTGCTTTGGGCACGTGTTTTGGTTTGTTTGACTTTAGGTACTCGTTACATAATGAAGCTTGAACCAATAGGAAGAGTTCTTTGTCTTTTATCAGTTGAATCTCTTGAAAGGCTCTCTCAAAATCAGCTTTAGCCAGAGGTGCAAGGCTTTTTTTGAAGTCATGAAATTCTGGATACCAGTGGATTCTAAAAGGTTTGGGAGACGGATTAAGATCTGCCTTATTAGCAGCGCTGACAAGTTTGCCTAAGGCGATAAATCCTCGTTCCAGATCATCTGCTGCAAAAGTGTCTATGTACTTAAGGACCCCGGCAACTTTGTCAGAGTTGTTATCATAGTTATCAAGCCAACCAAGTAACTCATCAAGCAGCAAAGAAACCGTCTCTTTTTTCCTGACGCTTTGAAAAGCACTGATGACACGAGCAAATGCAGTCACACGAACATTAGGCATGCCGATTCTCCTCGCCCAGCTTAAGGCAATGTCAGGATCGCCTTGATTCAGTGCTTTGTTACTGGCCCGAGATAGAATTACCGAAGTTTCTACGACCATTCTTTCTTTATTCTCTATTTTCTCCTCAAGAAAAAGCGCCTGGTCAATGTCACCTTGATTCTCTGCCTCGAAAGCGGCCCTTGAAAGTAACCCATCTCTGCGTACGCCAAAGGCAGATTCGGCCTCAGCAATCATTTTCTTCAATGTATCTGCGGGGGACAGCTTATTCTCATCTCTGGTATTTTGCTCACGAGGCGGTTTGGAAAGTAATGAGGTCAGGCTATTGATCCGCATGTTAACCATCCAAACTTTGTCCGGTACAACATCACCAAATATTTTGAGCAGACTCCGCCAAATAATAATTTCTCTCTGTATCAGAGTGGGGGACGTATTACTATTTACTTGAGAGGATTCAAGCTGCTGAACAAGTAACGCCGTAGCAAATTCGATCAAGGCTCCAGCATCTTTAGCCCGTTGAGAATCAGCCAGATAGTTTCTTCCCCAAATCAGGTCTTCTTCGGTGGGAAGGATATAGGGAATTAATTTACCAAATTCCAATAAATTGTTGCTAGCTCTAGATGCTGAAAGAGCTTCATTAAAAATAGCGCTAGCTTCAGCAGGAGCAGACTTTCTGAGGGCTATCAGCGGTAAAGAAATAAAGTCGCTTAGCCCTGTTTTCATGGTTTCTTTGACGATACGTGCCGACATTTCTGGATCGCTTTCAGCCAATGACCGCGCAGCATAAAGCATATCCATTTTCTTTTCTGCCTCTTTACCTGTGCTGGCTTTTTGCTCCTCCGACAATAACGAATCGGCTAGAACCGGGTCGTGAGAACTAATAAGACTTAACAATTCTATCCTTAATCCCCTCTTCAATTGATTAAGCTCTCGCCCTTTGAAAGCCTGGGCTTTCTGATCCTCCTGTTCTGGCAATTTGATTAAAGAAATATTCCGATACTCTTCCGTCAGAATTTCCCTTGCGCGGACTTCTTGATCATTCCAGATCGCGTCACCAACGAATGACCGGACTTTTATTTTGACAACTGGATGGGGAAATGCTTTGGTCTGTGCAAGCATTTCGTCTATGGCCTGAAGCACCCGCTCCCTTCTTTGCTTTTCGAGATTTTCAGCCTTGGTTATACGATCATCAGGCGTCTCAAAAGTTTCTGCATTGCCTTTTTGTTTTTGAGTGTAAGAGGTGGGAGAAATTGTTTTGCTTTGACTTTGAGCCGTAGTGTCTTGTTTCTTATTCTTCGTTTCTTTTGTCTCTGACTGGTTGGTTGTTTTGGCAGAATTATTCTGAGTTTGATTTATAACGAGAGTAGCTGAATAAACAGAAGAAATAGGCAAAACAATATAAACCGTCAATATAAATATCTTGAGCACGTAAACTTCTCTCATATTTCTCTCATAGGATAGTTAAGGTAAAGGCTTATGTGACTAAAAATCTAATAACATCAGGACCAGCAATTAGTTCTGGCCCTGATGTTAAAATCCCCCGGTTTCACATTTACAGAACCGTTTCTAAATGCGAGAGGGTCACTATAGTGTATTAAGGACATTGACCACATCCTATATTTGGGTGGGCATAGCAATCAGGGCCATTCCCACCACAAACACCATGAGTGTAATGATTTTGTGGTGGGTTGGGACTGAGAACATTACAATTTGAAGCCAGACAACAGGCACAACCACTACCTACGCAGCATTTTATGGCCTGATGGTCGGGCTCAAAATCAAACTGTAGAAAAGAAGATTTTGGATAGACCTTCAAGGAAGCTTTTAAAAGCTGAGCCTCCAAGGAAACTTCGGAGTATTCGCTAACGGATAGATCCACCGATGCGAAATCGGCGGATGTGGTAGAGGGCATACTGATTTCATCATGAATGGCGCTCTTATCATTTCTTCCATGCATCCCATGTGCATATCCAGTTAATGAGAAGATAAACATCATAGCGGAAGTCGCTAAAAAGAAATTTTTCAGGTTCGGTTTCATGTTTGGCTCCTTATTGGAAAAACCGCTCTTAAGCTAGCTGATTGTTACAATGTAATTGCCCCTGTATGCGCTGAGATTTCAGAGGCACGACCATATAGACAGCTTCCAAAGTAAAATGTCTCCCTCTTCTAAGCTATTTCTTTGAAATTTTCCAATCTACCCCCCCCCTTCGATTAGGTGCCGGAGTTTATTGACTAGCTTATTTTTGCGTTTGCGAACTTGCCCAAGCTGGATGCCCATTTGTTTAGAAATTTCCTCCGCTTGCAACTCTTGCCGGAAAAGCAGGTCATACAATTCCCGGTCTCTGACGGTCAGTGATTGTAGCGCCCAAGCCAAAACTTCTTCGCGCTCGTGCTGTAGCAACTCTTTCTCCTGTGGGGGCGGCACTTGAAAATCATCTGCTCGTTTCTCTTCTAAGCGTTCAGCAGGCTTTTGTCTTTTCACATAATTGACCACATGATTTTTGGCAATTTGGCCCAGCCACGTTTCCTGCAAAGATCGGTTCTCGAATGACTTCAACCGACGGTAATCATCTTCAATCAATCGCAGAGTTATTTCTTCGCAGAAATCTTTAATCAATGTGTTATCTGCTTGGAAGAGGTATTTCCGACAAGCAATACACACAGCTTTATGCAAAGGTGGCTGAATAGCTTTGATCAATTCCTTAATGTCACTCTTTTGGGCACAGAGAGTTTTTTTCATCTGGTCCTCCAAAAGGTGGCCCACAAGTTGGCTACCATTTTTTAATCAGAGATGGCAAAAACGAAGGGAAATATTTCATAATTGTGGCTTTGTGCTATACAGATGTAAAAAGTAGTCTCAGGTGAAATAAAAAACGGTGCGCAGTAGGATTTTTCCTCCATAAGGCTGAGATAAGAGAAATTAGTTGTGAAGATTTTTGCCTAAATTCGTTTCGCTGCGACCAGACGTGCGGCCTGTTTGCGCAAGACATCCGGGACGTTGCGATTGCTGGTCAACGCCTTGAGGTCTTTCGGGAAGAGGCGATTGAGAAGTGGCAAACCCGTTGCGACAGGCGTACGTGCATTTCTCACCAGATTGTGAACAATCGGATAATTCCGAATCCATTGACGATTCAATGCAATCAAGCGTAACGCTTCTTCTGGCAACGTCTTCATCGCAGAAATCGCTTCAACTTCGGATTCCGTGATCCTTGGATTGCCAAGCACGCCGAGAATGACAGATTTACTGGAATCGCGGCGGAGAATGTTGCGGGCTTCTCGGTTGCCCTTCAGTGCAAGCTGGACGCGCGCTTTGGCAGTCATCCGTGCGATCTTTTGCATGATCGTCAATCGCTCGACGGTCGCTTCCTCACCATCGGCCTTCATCTGGTTCAGGATTTCGCTGACAACTTGTTGCGTCTCTGCGTCTACTTGCGCATCTGCCGCAGAATTTTCTCCGACGACCGGCGGCGGTTCAGGCACAGGGGTCTCATGAACGCGCTGCACTTCATCACGAATTGCCTTCAGAAATTCCGGCCCAATTTTTGGATCATCGTCCGAGGCAAGCGCAGTTTCCAGTTTCAGGTCTTCTGCTGGAATATCCTCATCAATTAAGTCAACTAACGCCTCTTCCACGTAGCGCAAACCCAGTGCGGCAGAGGCAGCCGCAGCGCGTGCGCGCCGTTCCTCTTCAATGCGCTTTGCGCCTAATTCTTTCTCAAAAAATTCAATGCGAACTTCTGTGGCCCGACGGACGGCTTCAGGCGTGCTGGCACGATTCTCAATCAAGGCGCTGATGATGTCAGGATAACGAATCATGCGCTCCTGATTGATGGCGATCAGTTCCAGTACAGAAGTATCTTTACTCCATCGCGCTAAATCCTGTATGCCTTGATCTGGTGTTGTATCATTCAAGATGATCGCCTCATACACCCCAGACTTGCCCCCACGCCAGGAACAAAGATATTGCAACACATCGCGCGGTGTATCTTTCAACGAGACGACTTGTTTCATGCGCTCGGAATCAAATTCATTCAGCGATTTAGCAGCGGTGGAGCGAAGCTCTTCGTTTTCATCCTGATTGAGAACAACAAGAACTTCCAGCAGGTCTTCTGGTGGCAAGGGTAAGGCCGCACGCGCAGCCGCCATTTTTGCAGGTGCTGGCGCATTTCCACTACGAATGGCTGTAACTACTGGACTTGGCATAAAATTCCATTCAATCGGGGAAAATGATTCTGGCGGGAGAGCGAAGAAACAGCGTTAGTCTTATAATTGTTCCTGATCTTCGTAAAATAAATATTGGCTTGGTTGCTCCGCAGTGCCACGAACAAATCCCGCGCAATATAATCCAGCCGCAAGATGCTGCTCAAAGGCGTTGCGGATTTTCAACTGCCAGGCACAAGCTTCTTCTAAATTGCGTTCTTTTATTTGCTCAATATCAAAGGGAACCTCGACAGTAGCTATCGGGTTGGGAGGATTTTCAATTTTTCCTGATGTAGCAATCGCATTTACGCGCGGAGAGCTCACCCACCATTCCACCAACAGCCGATCTGTATCCAATCCGCGATGCAAGGTGCTGGTGCTATAGCGTCCGTAGTAATTCACTTTGTATGTACGCACTACCCCACCCAGCTTGATAATGTTCAGATGTGCGTTACGCGATTGCAGCGGATCGAACGTCCAAACCATCAACGGTATTCCCCGCTCCACGGCACGTTGTCGTTGCGCAAGTTTAAGAGCCATTCCAATACCGGAATTGTGTAACTCAGGCGCAACAGCCAACATTTGCGAGTAGTAAAATGCCTGCCGTTGATCGTCAAATGCGGCTAAAGCATGGGCAAACCCAAGCAGACGACCATCGTTTTCGGCGAACGCTCCCAGCGTAAAACCACCATTATTTCGCGTTATCACGAAAGACCGGAGTGGAGTAATATCCAAATCCGAAAATTGCCAAACCTCCCGTTGCATTTCAATACAGGCAATGAAATTCTCAAAGCTCACACAATCACGAATCCTGTAAGTTGGGAAGAAATTAGCAGTCATATTTTTGTAACCAGACAAATCGAATATCACAGCAGGACTGAGTTTAAGTCAAGTGTTAAATCCTGACCAAAATTCTTATTGTTTCTATTAGGATCAAAGTGTATATTTTTCAGGCCTCGTTAGTTCTCAGGCCCCCTCCTTGAGCAACAACCCTACCGAACCACCTACCGGCAATGGTTCTTTCAAGACATACCCGTTATTAGCCCCTTGATAGGACTCACCTATGAACGAATATTTTCGTGCGGAAATAAATGGCGATGCCCAAAATTGTGCAAAGCTCATCACTGAATTACGAAATAGCAACTGGAATTTGTCCGTTGATAAAGAAGGCTATTTAATTGTTTCTGAATTGGAATGGGACAGGCTGGAGCGGTTAGCCAAAGCCTATTCCTGTGAACTCGAAGCCTTGGGACAGATTCAACAGGCTGCTTAGAACCACCTGTCAATCTGCGGCTTTAAGGGTTTCCACTTCTTCTGGCAAACAGGCCAAGGCGGCGCGCGCCGCATCCTGATGAGCACTTTTAATCGTGGTTCCCTGCCCGGTTGACAGTCGCTTTCCATTCACGCGCAATTCGACTTGAAAGATGCGGCGATGGTCTGGACCTTGTTTCTCAATGATGGCGTACTTCGGTGTTGGAAGGCCGTGGGATTGTAAACTTTCCTGCAAAGCAGTTTTATAGTCTGTGGCCGTTAAATCATGGGGATTCATCTCAGCAAATGTGGTCTGGAATTCACGCTTGACAAATTCGCGTGCAGATTCAATGCCACCATCCAGATAAACCGCTGCGATTAGCGCTTCATACGCATCCACTAACAAATGAGACTTATGACGACCTCCTGTTTTTTCTTCGCCACGATTGAGCAGGAGGAAGTCACCCAGTTTCAGTCGGACGGCATGTGTTTGCAGATTTGCCGCGCTAACGACAAATGCACGAAGCTTAGAGAGCGTCCCTTCCTTTTGTGTTGGGTATAGCTCAAGCAACCAGGCACTGACGAGAAACTCCAGTACGGCATCGCCTAAAAATTCCAGCGCCTCATTATGTACCGGGCGTGGTTCCGGCTGTTCGTTAGCAAATGACCGATGGGTAAGCGCACGTCGTAAGAAGTTCAAATCACGAAACTCATAATCGATTATCTGCTGTAGGCGCACCAAGCCTAGCTCAAACGAGCGATTTGCCTCAGACCGAGATTCTTCCTGAGTTGTAGACACAACATTTTGCTCAGGTTGTTTCGAGTCATTCGCCATAGTGGTTCAACCTATCTGCTTCAAAACAAAAGCCAGCGCCCTGAGATAGGGTGCTGGCTTTCGCCCAAAACTTCAGTTTGTGACGAATCGTAATCGTTCACTACTTACGCTTCTTGGCAGCGGGGGCAGCTTTCTTCGTTGGAGCAGTGGTCTTCGCTCCAACAGCCTTGGTGTCACCTCCACTGGATGGCCCGGCGGTTCCGCCAGCAGCGCCTGAGGCAACGGCTTTGGCACCTTTGCCCGTTGGCGGAGCAACAGGAGGAGGAGCAGTGGAACTAGATTCTTCTGTTTTGATCTTTGCGTCAGCCGCGCTTACGTCAGCCTTGAATGCCTTATACAAATCGTCCGGGTTTCCATCTTTGTTAAGGAATTTGACGAATGCCTCGCATTGCGATTTTGCATCATCGTAGATCGCCTTGTAAGGAGCCTGGCCTTCAGTCAAAGCAACTACGCGAGCATAGTCATTGGCCATTTTTTCAACCACAGGATAGATTTGCTCTAACAAACCTTTGCCTTTGTCTCCACGTTTGTCATCATCAGACAAGGCATTATATTCGGCATTCAGCTTGGTATAAATTGCGGTTGTCGCTTCGGCGCGCAGCAAATAGGTATTGGGGTCCTTCACCGCTGGACCTTCTTTGATGGCGGCAGCATTGGTCAGAAACTTCACAGCACCTTCATTATCAGGAGGAGTTTGACGGAGCTTATAAAGTCCCTGGTACTGGGTCAGACGTCCGATATTTTCCTTGCGGAAATTATTCCAGTCTTCCGGCTTCCAGCCTTCCGGCGGCGCAGTTGCTGCGAGCAGTTGAAGCGCCTTGTCGGTATAACTTTCGCCGCGCGCGGTATCTTTATAAAAGCTTGCCAGCACGCCATAGCCAGTACCTAAAGAAATTCTGGTGGTGTAATAGACATCCGGCTTGGGCGATTTATTGATCCACGCATCACAAGAGGCGATGAAGTTTGTCAGGTTAGCTTCATTCGGGCTTCCGAAAAATGTTTTGTCAGCCTCTTGGCATTTGGCATAAACCTTTCTCAGCTCGTAGCCTGCAATAAAAGCCTTTGGCCCCTTTTTCCAATATTCGTCTTCACTGGCAAATTTTTCCAAAAAAGCCTTGGCTTTCTCGTACTTTTTATCCTGGTCTCTTTCATTGTAATACTCTGTATAAGCAGCGAGACCAGCTTCTGAAATAGGCGGTTGCTGATAAACGGCAGCGCTGTGATAAGCAAGCGTCGGCGTAGACATCATCACGAAACTGATGGTTAACGCCAGGGCAAGTATTCCAAACTTCTTCATAGCTAATTTGATCCTCCGAGTCATTTCTAATAAGCGAGATGATTGATCTACAAGGTGTCAGCACTGATCTAGTGCAACTAAAACAGCCTGCCGATTCTGTTTGCTAATTTAACCGACACCAGCAAAGAACGAATCGCTGACCTTTACTTTTAGTCAGCGATAAAACCTGATGGCATTGTACGCCCACGATCATTGCGGATTCAACTCAACACCCCCACGCGCTTCAATTCACTTCTAACAATCTCTGCAAGGAGTGAAAACATATTTTTAGGGGCGTGGGGTAAAAGAGGAATGACCGTGAACCCAGATCTGCATTATAAATCGCTGTCTGCTACGAAACAGATAATGCACTTTTCCAAGAACTTGTCAGATGCTAGCGTATTGTGCATGATTCACCTGCTTTGTCAATCACCGTAAATTTCCATCTTTGAGACGAAACCAAAGGAAACATGGTTGCACTTCTTAATTATTTTGTCCAACGTCAGCCCTCCATTCTGCAACTTATCCGCGAATTGGTCGAACAGGAAACGACTTCGCGAGAAGAAGGCCGGCTGAATAAGATCGCACAGTTTGTAGCGGATCACCTGCCTAACAGTGTTTCTGAGCACCAACTTTTTGGCAATCCCGGCTACGGAACGCATCTTCTTGCCCGCTTTAACTTCGGGCATTCAAATGAAGCCGACCAGGTTTTGATTGTTGGGCACCTTGATACAGTCTGGCCTGTTGGCACGTTAGAGCGATTACCTTTTCGAGTTACAGAAGAAGGCACGGCCTACGGACCTGGCATCTTTGACATGAAAGCGGGCATAGCCACCGTGCTTCACGCAATCGAAGCAATCGGAGCGCTCAATCTAAAAACGAAACACCCGGTCACACTTTTGCTTACCTGTGATGAAGAAATTGGCAGCAAAACTTCGCGGGCATTAGTCGAGCAGGAAGCGCGGCGGGCGGTGGCAGCCTTTGTACTGGAGCCGCCGATTCCTGGCGGCATTGTCAAAACGGGGCGAAAAGGCATTGGCGGTTTTACACTGAAAGTGGCAGGGCGGGCTGCACATGCCGGACTTGATCCGAGTCAGGGCGTTAATGCTATCGTTGAACTCTCGCATCAGGTTTTGCGATTGGCGCAACTCAATGATTTTGAGCGAGGCATTACCGTGAACGTTGGTGTCACACAGGGAGGGACAACCTCTAATGTGGTTCCAGCAGAAGCAAGCGCGAAGATAGATTTTCGGTTTTGGACAATGGAAGACGGGCTGCGGCTTGAAGAAACCATTCGCAACCTACAACCAACGCTAGACGGAGCAAGACTGGAATTACTAGGCGGCATTAATCGTCCACCAATGGAGCGCTCTGATAAAAATCTGGCCTTATATGAGCTGGCCAAAAACTGCGCGGCAGAGCTTGGTTTTGAATTAGGAGAAGGACAGGTTGGCGGCGGCTCAGATGGAAATTTTATCGCGGCGCTGGGCGTTCCGACGCTTGATGGCTTAGGCGTAGATGGGGCGGGCGCACACGCGGAACACGAACACATCATCTTAGCGGATATTCCCCGCCGCGCTGCCCTGCTGACGAAACTAATAGCCGAGGCCTAGGAAAATCGAGATTTTTCAGATTTTCCCAGACTTCCTCAATCTTCCCCCAACTAGAAGATTATGGAACGCATTTACCGCGACCCGGTTCACAACATCATCACGCTTTCTGACCATCGCCCGGATGATGCGTTACTCATCAAGCTCATAGATACGCGCGAATTCCAGCGATTGCGTCACATTCGCCAACTTGGGCTGGCACATTATACATATCAGGGCGCGGAGCATTCACGCTTTACGCATAGCCTGGGCGTGATGCATTTGATGACGCGAGTGATGAACCGCTTCAGAGAAAAGCACCTGATCAGCGCCGAAGCACGGATCGTGGCACGCGCCGCAGCAATGCTCCACGATTTAGGCCACTGGCCGTTTTCGCACGTGATGGAAAAAGTGCTGCACCAAAATCACGAGCGCTGGACGGTAAGAATCATTGCAGATCCAAACACACAGGTACATAAACTACTCGCTGAATTTGAAACGTCTCTGCCGGAAAAAATCGTGGCAGCCATCGAAAACAAATATCGCCCCGCCTTTGTCTGCCAGCTTGTTTCTTCGCAACTTGATGTAGATCGTTTTGATTACCTGCTGCGCGACAGCTTGATGACGGGGGCGCAATATGGAAACTACGATTTGGAATGGCTGATTCAATCGCTGGAAGTGGATTTGGAAAATGATCGCGTCTACCTGGCTGCGAATGGTTTGTATGCTGCCGAAGAGTATTTACGAGCACGCTATTACATGTTCCGGCAGGTGTATTTTCATCGCACCTTGCGTTCAGCCGAAACCGTGTTGCAATGCATTATGCGGCGCGCCGTCGAAGTTGCCAGGGCTGGGAAAATTGGGTTTCTATTGGATGGTTCTGTGATGCAGTGTGTGTTAACAGGACAACAGTTGTTGGTGGAAGACTATCTGCGCTTTGACGATCACGATGTCATGTTCCACATCAAAGAATGGTCGCGTGATTCAGACTCAATTTTGAAAGACCTTTCCAGTCGCTTCGTTGAGCGTCGTCTTTTCAAAGCACGAGACATTGAATTGCCTGAACCTGAACGCATTGCATTAATTGCTGAAGCCAAAAGGCGAATCGCCGACCTCGGCTTTGATCCTCAATACTATTTAATCGAAGACCGCGCAGCAGACGTACCGTATTACAGCTATTATCGTCCTGACGGCAAAGCGCGCCTCTACATCGAACGACGCGGCACACGTGAGCTTTGCGACATTGCTGATATTTCCGAAGTCGTGCGCCTGATGGGCAGATATGAAATCCACCGCATTTGTTATCCGGCAGAAGCCAGCCACGTCATAGAAGAGTTGTGGAAAAACCAGTGAAAGTAAAAGGCAAATATCAAAAGGCCAAGAGCCAAAGATGTGGACTTGCTTTCTTCAGATTTAGAAAGAATATTTTCCATGATCTTCTGCCTTTTGCCTTCATTTTTAGTCTGTTGTTTTTCACCGATTCTTTTGCCCAACCACGAATTGCCATCCTTAATTTTCAAGGGGACACGACAGCATCAGATTACATTCAAAAACTCGCGAGCCAATCAGAATTCGCTGTTGTTGATTCACAGCAACTACACCTTGCACTGAAAGGCGCGGGGTACAACGGCAGTTTGAATATGACGTTGGACGAAGCTCGTGGTTTGGGTTTGAGTATTGGCTGTGACTATTACTTCATCGGCATGGCCAAAACATTACGCCGTTTGGCTGGTGGGGAAGAATATTACTTCGACGTGCTGTTGGCGGCTTTTCTCGTAGAAACACGGAGCGGAAAGTTGCTACGGTTTTCTTTCGAGAAAACCCAGGTCGCACAAGAAAGTCTGGCCCGGCTACAACTCGCCAAATTAGCGGAAACGATTTGGCGGCAATCCACAGATGCCATAAAATCGGCGACGGAGCAAAATTTAGCTCAATCATCACAGGCAGAGGTTTACGATTTATCCACAGACGAAACGTCGAAGCTGAATATCAAACCGCCACAGTTTTATCGGCGACTGAAACCTTCCTATACTGAAATGGCTGATTTCGCTGGCGTCACAGCTACGATTGAACTCAACGCTCTTTTTCAGTCTGACGGAAGTATTGGGAAAATCGAAGTGATTCGCTGGGGCGGGTTTGGGTTGGATGAGTCAGCCATTGCGACAGTAAAGCAATTGCGATTTGAACCAGCCAAACTAAATGGTCGCTCCGTCAATGTCAGTGCGGTCGTGCAATACAATTTTCGCAAAGAGGAGAAGGCAAAATGAAGTTTTCTGCCCGGTTTATCTTTAACTCGGCTTTCTTGATTTTGATTACTTGCAGTGTCCAGGCGCAATGGCAAACTGTGCGCCAGGACGACACGAGATGCGACGCCAAAGGAACACGCTGCGATTTGAACGCCGTGTTTTTTGCGGACAAGGAAAATGGCTGGATTGTTGGAGATCGCGGCATTGTGCGCGCTACACAAAACGAAGGCGAACGCTGGGCATCTCAGGATGCAGGCGTCAAAACCGCGCTGAGTGACGTGGCGTTTGTTAACAAGAAGGAAGGCTTTCTGATCGCGAGCGGCGCGCGCATTTACCGTACTTCTGATAGCGGCAATAACTGGGCGTTGATTTATCAGATTATTGCTGCCAAAAACGCCGCCAAACAGGAATTACCTGAGCTTTACAGTCTCGCTTTTCCCAATAAGAAAAAAGGCTGGGTGGTCGGCACAGAAGGTCGTATTTTTCACACCGAAGATGGCGGGCAATCCTGGGCGCAACAGGAAAGCGGCACCAAAGAAGAGCTAGTGCATGTTCGCTTCGTCAATGACAAACAGGGCTGGGTGGTCGGCGGAAAAGGAACCATCCTTTTCACCGAAGATTCAGGGCGTACCTGGGCAACGCAAAAAAGCGGATCGAAAGCACATCTCTATCACATTGATGCGTACAGCAAAAAAGAGGCGGTCATCGTTGGCGACAACGGCCTGGTGCTGAGGACAGAGAATGCGGGTCTGACTTGGGAGCAAATTAAAATTGAGACGAAACAAACGTTGCTCAGCGTCGCATTCGTGAATGATGACCTCGGTTTTATCATAGGATGGAGAGGAACCATTTTACGCACAGGCGATGGCGGCAAATCCTGGCTGATGCAGGAATCTGGAACCAAACAAAATCTGTATGGTCTCTTTGCCAAGAAAAAAGCCATTTGGGCGGTCGGCGGAGATGGATTGATTTTGCGTTACCAGGATAAATAGACTTGGGGTATATCCTGGGGGCACAGGCAGAACAACTTTCGCACCATGCATCGTGTAAAGACAAAGAGACGCGCTGACAAAGAGTCGAGCACGCGTGGGCGCTTCAGTGCTGAACGTCTGCACTTCCAGGATTATCTATGACCACCATCTTCACTGCTCGCTGGGTTCTTCCGATCACGACTCCGCCAATCGTGCATGGCGCGGTGGCAGTAAAAGCAGATGAAATTCTGGCCATCGGTTCGCAGGAAGAAATTCGCGCGCAATACCCTGAAGCTCAAATCCGAGATTTTGGCGAAGCGGCGATCTTGCCCGGCCTTGTCAATGTCCACAGTCATCTGGAACTCACAGCCTTTCGCGGACGCCTCGAAGAACCACAATTCCAACGCTGGATCGCCAGTCTGGTCCAGCTCAAATCCGAAAAGTTAACCGACGATGATTTGTTGACAAGCGCGCGTCTGGGCTGCCTTGAATCCATTCGCGCTGGCATTACAACCGTGGGAGATACGGCAGATGCCACAGCGACGCTGCAAGCCTTAATTGAAAGTGGCCTGCGCGGGATCGTGTTTCAAGAGTGTTTCAGCCCACGCCTTGAACAGGCGGAGCAAAGCGTACAAGCGATTGAGAAAAAACTTTGTGACCTGCGCGAGTATGTTTTTACGATGGGCGCTGAAAAACGCCTCAGGCTAGGGGTTTCGCCGCATGCGCCTTATTCCGTTTCAAGCCGACTGTATGAAAAGGTTGCTGAGCTGAGTTTCGAGATGACGCTCGACATAGCAATTCACGCAGCAGAATCACAAGACGAATTGAGTTTATTACGTTCTGGCACGGGCGCATTTGCCGAATCGTTACAGCGGCGCGGCATTGAATTCCCAGCTCCTGGCTGTTCGACGGTTGAGTATTTCCAGCAACTTGGCGTCCTGGACGCAGCCCCCCTGTTGATTCATTGCGTAACAGTTAATGAGGCCGACATTTTGCTGATGAAGGAATACAACATTCGTGTCGCGCACTGCCCCAAATCCAATGCCAAATTCGGGCACGGCATTGCACCGCTGATCACAATGCTGGGAGCAGGCATTGATGCCGGATTAGGGACGGATAGCGTAGCGAGTAATAACACTTGTGACTTAATCGAAGAAGCGCGCTTTTGTGCCCTGCTACATCGAGCAGCTCAGGGAGATGCCAGCCTGCTCGATCCAAACGCCATGCTGAAAATGATCACAATTGACGGCGCTCGCGTCCTGAATCTGGATGATAAAATCGGCTCACTTGAAGTGGGGAAACAGGCAGATCTAATCGCGATTGATTTGACGCGTACACACAATACGCCGCATTACGACCCAGCCGCAGCGATCCTTTTTAGCTGTTCAGGACAGGACGTGGTTTTGACGATGGTGGCGGGACAGATTTTATATGAGGATGGGATTGTGAATTCGCTGGCTGAAAGTGAAATCGTGTATACAATGCGCACGCTTCAGGAAAAGCTGACGAATCACTAAATTGAAATGAGGAGCAACAAGATTGCTACTCCTCCAATTATTTCTTTGAATTCACAGTTTCGCGGGTTCCATCTTGGGCACGAGAAAATGAATTGCCACCCACGCCAGCACATAAGTCACGCCTGCAACAATAAACATTGGCAAATAATAGCTGGGGTTTTGATCTAACACTTTTCCGGCATACAGCGGCAACATGATGCCGCCCAACGCTCCCGCACAGCTGCCAATCCCGACAACTGAACCAACCGCTCTCCGCGGAAACAAGTCTGCTGTTAAGGTAAATAAATTTGCCGACCAGCCTTGATGCGCGCCCGCAGCAATGCCAATCATAATGACAGCCGTCCAGACGCTGCTAGTGAAATGCGCAATCGTGACCAGCGGCATGACAATTGCAAACAGGAACAGGGCCGTCTTACGCGATTTATTCACCGTCCAGCCGCGTTTGATCAAGGCAGAAGACAAGTAACCACCACCCACGGAACCCACATCAGCAATGAGGTAAACAACGGTTAGGTACGGAATCAATGCTGTTCCTTTGATACCGAAATTTTTGTTGAGGAATTTTGGCAACCAAAATAAGTAAAACCACCACACCGGATCAGTCATCATTTTGCCGACAGCAAACGCCCAGGTCTGACGATATCCGAGCAGCGATAGCCACGGCGTCTTTTTCTCTACCGTCTCGACTTCGCCATCACGAATAAACTCTAACTCTTCACTGGCCAGACGCGGATGTTCTTCTGGATGCTTATAGAGTGCCCACCAGAAAATCAGCCACAGAAAACCGACTGCCCCGGTAAAAATAAACGCGCTTTGCCAGCCAAAATGCTCCGACAACACCAGCGCCGTGGCAGGCGCAATAATCGCGCCCACATTGGTCCCGGCATTAAATATTCCGGTCGCCAGCGCGCGTTCTTTTTTGGGAAACCATTCAGCAACCGTTTTCACCGAGGCGGGAAAATTTGCAGCTTCGCCGATGCCGAGAAAAAAGCGGGCGACACCAAAACCAAAGGCGCTCGCAGCCAACGCGTGTCCCATGCCAGCGATTGACCACATGATTAAGGCTATCGCAAAACCCAGCTTCACACCGATCTTGTCAATCACACCGCCCCACACTAAAAACATAATGGCATAGGCAATCTGAAAGGAAATCACGATGTTGCTATATTCCGACTCACTCCAGCCAATCTTGGTTTGCAGTTCCGGCGCAAGCGTACCCAGCACTTGCCGATCTATGTAATTTACAACGGTGGCAAAAAATAAGAGTCCACAAATCCACCAACGTAGATGTTTGATTTTGCTGACAGATTCAGCAGCAGCTTTGACAGAGCTAGCAACGTTTTGACTCATTTTGGTCTCCGGTGAGAGTAGTTTCGTTTCGAGAATTGATTAGCGGTAGCGCCAACGAATGCGCGCTCAGCATAATATGCGAATGCAGGTTGGTCAAACTGGATGGCAGGATTGACAGGGAAACAATCTTTCCAATTGTAGTGGTAGCCTAACCACGGGAGATGTGGCAGAAGCCCGATTGTGAAAGAGGGCGTCTTGCGCACTGTCTCTGCGTCCTCCTTCACAGTCGGGCTTCTGCCATCTTCTGGCTGAGCAAACACCTAAAACAACTTCGGTACGCCAACAAACATCCGGCGACCTTCGCCGCCGCCAAGGCCAACATACACCTTGAAATACACGCGATCCCCGGAAAACACTGTGAACCCAACGCCGTAACTATGCCGCAAGCGAGCTGAACCTAAATCGCCAAGCCTCGGCGCAACTTTGCCCGTGTCGTAGAACACCATGATGCCGTAGCCGTTCTTAATGTTGATCTGATATTCGGTCTGAAACACCATCAGGTTGCGATCACGAAAGCGATAATCGGCAAACCCACGCAACGCCGGATCATTGTTGATGTCAGATCCGCCGAGCGTTTCCTGATAGTAAAACGGCACCTGCTTCCCGCTGCCTGTACGTGAGGAAGAAAGGCGGAAGCGGAAATCCAAATAGCTATCCGGTTTGGAAATCTTGATGCGATTTTTCAAATCTGTCTCAAAACGACCAAATGAATTATTTCCGCCGCTGGTGTCCTGAAAGTAGCTGTAGCCGATTTTGTAATCCACGTTATAAGGTCTGCGATCAGGAAAATGCGGTTTCACAAACGCTTCGTAACGCATGAAATGCGGTTGCTTTGTCAGCCCCGGCGCGGTCGTTTCTGTAAATTTCTTTTCAATTGAAACGTCTTTCGTATCCAAATCTTTTGCCGCTTCGACGTGTGGCCAGAGGCTTTCGACTGCGCCGCCGATAGCTAGCCAGCTACTGACCGGATTGTGTACCTCAACGCCGAGTTTTGTGTCGCGGCGCGCAAAAAACACTTTGTCATCTTTCTTCGTATTCGGCCCTAGCCCAAAGTACGCCATCTTTGGCAAATCCCAGTGCTTGACGTAAGCCTTGATGGCGAAGCGGTCACGGGCCGAATTGTTTTCGCCCCATGCTTTATGCGTGAATTGAGCGTTCCCTTCGACCTGATAAAATTTCTGAAATGTCACTGCCCCCGAAAAGGTCACATTCCGCTGCCACGCATCCGAATTGAATTCGTTGTAATACGCCGCGCCCAGGCCAAATCCGCTGCCGGGCACAATGCTGGTGGGAGGCAACGGGCGCACGGGTTTATGCGTGAAAATTTCTCTGCCGCAATCTTCAAAATGGATTTTGCTTGGGCTTTTGCGGGCATTTTCACAGGGCGATTGCGCTGCGGCGTGCATCGTCACAACCAGCAGCATAAGCAAAGTAAAGCTTCGTAATTTCATTGCTTGCCTCCTTTCGCAATAGCTTTTTTAACGCGCGGACGTGAAGCGGTTTTGTTGCCATTGGCCGCCGCTTGTAACCGCTTGGCCAAATCCTGCAAATAGGCAGAAACGTCGTACTCGGTTTTGAAAGAGCGCAACGTTTTGCCGGATTGCAGTTCAAGGGGCAATGTATTTTCGACTGCCAGCCCCTGCATCAACATGGCTTTTTGGAAGTCGGACATTTGGTGAAAAGGCTTCGGCTTTGGCTTGCGTTTCGGCTCGGTTGGCGCAGCAAGTAAACCAAAACCATCCGCAACAGGTTTCGGCGCAGGCTTCGGGAATTTAATCGTGTCCGTGCGGGGCGCATCCAGAGTCAGGCATTGTTCCAGCGTATTCGCCAACCGATCCCGTTCGGTCAGCGCATTGGTCGAATAGCCTTTGGTGAAGAGTTTGCGCACGGTAGCAATCACCGAAGTATGATCGAAAACATTGCTGATGATTGTCCCTTTTTTGATATATGGCGAAACCACGACCGCAGGCACGCGCACGCCTAGTCGCTCGAATTTAAAGCCGAACACATTGTTGACGCGGCCATCGGGACTGACGGTTGCAGGCGGAACGACGTGATCGTATAAGCCGCCGTGTTCGTCGTACACAATCACGAGCATCGTGCTTTCCCACACCGCTTTGTTTTTGCGGATCGCGTTGTACACATCGCTCAGAAAACGCTCGCCTTCGGCCATATCGTGATCAGGATGTTGATCGCTGGCGGCAAAGTCGGGATCGTTGTTGAATTTTGGTTCGACAACGCAATAGGTCGGCAGCTTGTTGTTTTTGCAATCGTCTGTGAAATTACGGAAGGAGCCAAAGAAACGGCCCTGATTGTTTTTCAGGTACGTGATCGTTTGTGCGATGGTCGAATCCTGATAGTAAATCTTTGCGGTGACACGCGGCGATTCGCCATCAAGCAATTCGTAAATCGTTTTGTATTTGCCGCCCCAGTCTGGCGACATATCTACGCGACCAAGTGACGTGCTGAAATGTACAAACGCCCGATTGGGCAACGTCGGCCCCGGCACCGAGGCAAACCAGTTGTCGCAAACCGCATATTCTTTCGCCAGCGTCATCAGCACTGGGATGCGCGCTGGATCAAAGCATTTCATAATTCGGCGCGCTTTCTTCGGGTTATTTGTGTGGCGTTGGTAATTATTGACGAAGCCGGTCATCACTGCGTTTCCGGCATTTACAATCGTACGGTCATTAAAAATCTGTTCGGTCGTGTCAATAAAATCATGCCCCGGATCAGGCCACAAATCGCCCGCGTTTTGCGCGTTTTTGCTGACCTTGACCTGCGAACCATCAGGCGCAGGGTTGAATTCATTTCCGTTGAGTCCGTTGATCGGATAATCGGGGCTTTTCAGAAAACCGAAAAGGTGATCGAACGAACGGTTTTCCATCATCACCAAAACCAAATGTTTGATGTTATCAGTTGCTGAGGGCATACAAATTCCTCCGTGGTAGATGTGATTCTTGGCGACTTTAACTTCGGGGCAGAAGTTCCGAATGAGAGTTGAACAGATTCAGGCTGAGACTTGCGTCGTGTGTAGTCCCTCTCATTCCAGAGGTGCTTCAAGGTTAAAAATGTTTTTGGGGAGGGCTGAGGTATAACAAAAAAAAGTTTTAACCGCCACAAAATAATGAAGCCGTCCCCGGTGGCAATTCGTCCGTAGCATTGTCAAAACCGACAGAATCGTAAATCATTGCCCTCTTCACGGAACGATCAATCTACATTTTCAGAGGAACACCATTATGACTATTGAGCGCAGAGACTTTCTCAAAAAGGCCACGGCAACAACCGCTGCCACCTTGACCCTTTCTACCGCCCGCAGCTTCGCGAACATTCTGGGTGCGAATGATCGCGTCCGCCTCGGCATCATCGGCCCCGGCGCACGCGGACAGGAATTGATGCGCGACTTTGTCAAAGCACCAAACGCTGAATTCGTCGCGCTGGCCGATGTCTACAATGCGCGCTTCGATCAGGCTAAACAACTCATCTCAAATGCCGGAGCCGATGCCACGAATGTCAAAACCTTCAGCGATCATCGCAAGATGCTGGAGATGAAAGACCTCGACGCGGTCATCGTCGCCACGCCGCTGCATTGCCATGCGCGCCACTTCGTAGACACGCTTGCTGCTGGCAAAGATTTGTACTGCGAAAAGACGATGACGTGGTCCATCGAAGAAGCCGAAGCCTGTCTTAATGCTACGAAGAAATCCAAGCAGGTCGTCGGCATCGGTCTGCAACATAACAGCGCCGGATATTTCGCCGAGCCGCGCCAATGGGCCAAAGACAATAAACTCGGTGTCGTCACACACGTCGAGATGTGGATGAGCCGCAACTCGAAACGCGGCGTCGGCCAATGGGTACGCCCGATTCCCGCCGATTGCAACGCGAGCAACGTCAAATGGGATGCGTTCCTGAATGGCCGTACGAAGCGCGCGTTCGATGCGAACAAGTTCATCAACTGGCGCTTGTTCTGGGAATTCAGCGGCGGCAATGTCACCGAAAACATGGTGCATCAAATCGGCTGGCTCATCGGCGTGCTGGATTTGGGCGTACCGACCGCAGCCTACATGTCCGGTGGAGTCTTCTCCGAAAAAGACGGACGCGAAGTGCCGGACACGATTGCTGTGACGTTGGATTATCCGAACGATTTAGTCGTGACGTGGCAATCCAGCTTCAGCAACAGCCGGTACGGCTTAGGCGCGCGCATCCTCGGATCGCACGGCACGATTGAATGGTTGATGGGAACGACCGATATGGTTTCCGGCAAAGCCACGAGCGGCTGGAATTACGCGCCGGAGAAACTCAACAACTCCAATGACGTCGTCGTGCAAGGCATAGCCAAAGGCGTCAACCACTATCACAATTTCGTCGAATGCGTCCGCTCGCGCAAAGAGCCGAATTCATCCGCAGAGTTAGGCTATCGTTCGGCGATTGCCGCGCACATGGCGAATCTGTCATATCGCAAGAAACAACGCCTGACGCTGGATGAAGCACGTCAAGCAGGCAGACAGTTGGCAAGCAAATAGCTTACAGAATTCGAGTAGCGGCGTAATTCCTTCGCTGGCGTAAGCTGAAGGAATTGCGTACTGCTCATTTATGCGCGGTAATTAATAGAAGCGGCTATTCTAAAATTAACCGCAAGGAAAATGTATGGGAACCTTTTTCGTCCGCTGCAAAATTGAAAATATCGTTGACCGAGATCAGGCTGCCGTGATGCCGCGCATGCTCGTAGATACCGGCAGTGAATATACGTGGGTTCCGGCCACTACGCTGGAAAAAATTGGGATCGCTCGCGAAAAAAAGGACTTGGAATTCATTATGGCAAACGGTCAGCGCATCACGCGCAGTGTTGGGTTTGCGATTGTCCGCTTGGAAAAATCATTCACTGTAGATGAAGTGGTTTTTGCCGAAAAAGGAGATTTATTGCTGTTAGGCGCACGAACACTGGAAGGTTTGAGTCTGACAATTGATCCGCGCAAAAAGAAACTGGTAGCTTCTGGGCCATTGCCAGCGGCATAAAGAATCCGATCCAACCAACGAGGAATCACAATGAAGAAAGCAATCCTATCCATCATCCTAGTTCTCACAGGCGCAGTCACACTGGCGTTTGCACAAACGCCCCCTACACAAACAACACCGTCACAACCCAATCAACAAGCCGCGCGCCCCGGCCCGCCACCGCTGCCGCCGGGGCCGAATCCGAATTCGCAATATCGCTTGGGGCCGGATTCGTTCCCGCAGGAAGGTGTGCCGAAAGGTGAGATTCGCGGGCCGTATACGCTGCCCAGCACGAGCGGCGCGTATCCCGGCACGCAGCACACCTATTGGGTCTATGTTCCGGCGCAATATGACAAGTCCGTTCCGGCGGCGCTGATGATTTATCAGGATGGACAGGCGTTTATGAACCCAGAGGGCGACATTCGCGCGCAGAACGTGATGGACAATCTGATTTATCGGCGCGAGATTCCGGTGATGATTGGCGTCTTCATCAATCCCGGTCGTACGCCTGAACAGCCGGAACCGAACGCGCAGGAATGGGGCGACCGCACGACGAATCGGCCTACGGAATACAACACGCTGGATGATAAATATGCGCGCGTGATTACTGAAGAATTGATGCCCGTGCTGAACAAGGAATACAACATTTCCAAAGACCCGGAAATGCGTGGCATCGGCGGTTCCAGTTCCGGCGCGATTGCTGCGTTCACCGTCGCGTGGCAGCGTCCCAACGAATTTCGCAAAGTCCTCAGCAACGTCGGCAGCTTCGTGAATCTGCGCGGTGGTCACGTCTATCCTGACCTCGTATTACAAAGCGAAAAGAAACCGATTCGCGTGTATCTCTGCGACGGGCGCAACGACAATCGCGGGCTTTCACGCAACGGCGCGTATGACGAAAAGCGCGACTGGTTTTATCAGAATGTGCGACTGATGAAGGCGCTAACGCAGAAGGGCTACGACGTGAATTATTCGTGGAGCATGAATCTGCACGGGCAAAAATACGGCGGGATGATTATGCCGGAAATGATGCGTTGGCTATGGCGCGATGGCGTGGTGTCTACGGATGTGAACGATTGGGTGGAACGAGGATTTCGGCAGCCGCCAGTGAAAAAGAATTAGCGCAACCTGCAATGAAAATTTGCTGAAACGTCGTTGCCTTAGTTAATAATGTGGCTTATAGTCAGTGGACGTATAGTCAACAAAATGGTCGGATACGCAAATGAATTCATCCGACCGATTGTTACAAGAATTTGGGGAGCGCATTCGTGAGCTTAGAAAGCAGAAAGGGCTATCGCAAGAGAAATTTTCGTTTGAGTGCAATCTTGACAGAACGTATGTCAGTCAAGTGGAGCAAGGCCGCCGGAATATTAGCCTTCAAAACATCAAGGCCATGGCCGATGCGTTGGGTGTTTCAATAGCGGATTTATTTGCTGCAAGCAATGACCCTTTGAGGGGCGTTATTACGTGGGCACCCACGTACCGCTCGAATGAAGGCTTTTCGCTAGATTGTGGTTTTGTTGTTAACAGCGAAGACATACGCATAGCGGCTATCAGTGCGGCCAAGCAATTAGAGCTACTTCCCTTTTCACTATTTCAAAGTATAGATCTAAAAACCTTAAGCTCAATTGTAGGGGCTGTCTTCGCGGGTTTCTTAGCGTCACGGGTTAACGCCATTGTGAATCCCATTGAAAAAGGACACCCAGATATTATTCCTTCTGCTGGTATATCGGCAACGGAAGCACAACTACGGAACTACCCGCAAGGACTCGAAGTCAAGGTGACCGTTGGAAATGTAAAAACAAGGGCTGATCTTCAACCCGGCGAACCACGCGTGACTTCCCTTACAGGGATCACTTGGCAGGCACATCATCGAGAAGTTGAAAGCCTATTGGGGTTAGTTATTGATTTTGCTGGTGCGCCACAAAAAGGAAAACAATTTCCGATTATTACGGGGGCCTTTTTCACTGATGAACTAACCGCGAATGATTGGGGTGAAATCAGCGGAACAACAGGTAGAAACACAAAAGTTACCGGGATGAGGTCATCAGGTAAAACCAAAATGGGGCTGGGCTGGGTACTAATTCTTGAGGAAGAAATCTATTTGACCAAATATGCCCGCTTGCTGGGCGTTACACTGCACTAAAGGCAATGTTTTATTACTACGGAAGAAAAAAGCAGATCGTTCGACATTATCCAGCACCGAACTATGGCGTTATTATTGAGCCTTTCGCAGGTGCTGCGGCCTACTCTCTTTATCATAACTCTCTGGTTTCCCGCGTTATCCTTATTGAAAAGGACGTCAAAGTGGCGGCAATTTGGAAATGGTTGATTCACGAAGCAACGGCGAGAGATATTCAGTCCCTCCCAGACCTAAAGCCAGGGGAGCGAAGTACAGAATTTCTTCACATTATCCACGCGGCTACCAAGATGGCCTTTGCCTTCAAACGAATAAAAGTTACGCCTATACTCGCCAGAAATTGGGAAATAAGCCGGAGGGTTTTTGCTAAACATTTGAAAGACGTCAAGCATTGGGAAATTATTTGCGGCGATTATAACCAGGCTCCTGATATTGAAGCGACTTGGTTTATTGACCCGCCATATCGGGGTGAGCCTGGAATGGGTTATCGTCACAGCAGCGCAGAATTGGATTATGCGATTTTGGCAAAATGGGTTCAATCACGGAAAGGCGACATTATCTGCTGTGAAGGCGCAGGAGCTGATTACTTGCCCTTTCGCCATCTTTTAGAGCTAAAAGGCGTCGCCGGAAAAACAAGTAGAGAGATGATTTTTTATCGCCCAGGAAAAAAACCATCTCAACCGTATCTCTTTGAGGACATCTCCCTAAGCCACCAATTTGTTTGAGTCGCGTTTTGCGTCGTACTACGCAACAAGAAGAGTCATTAACTGCATTATAATCCCAGCTTTTTCCACTTCTCGTTCACGATCCGCTTCACCTCTTCACTCGTATTGTTCTCGCGCGGCCAGCGGCGATCAAAGCCTTCGTTTTTCCATTTGCGGGTGCCGTCAATGCCCATCTTGGAGCCGTAGCCGGTTTGACGGGCGGCGTGATCCAGCACATCTACCGGCCCCATCATGAACTGAATATCGCGTTCGGGATCAATGTTGTTGAGGACTTTCCAGGCGACTTCGCTGGGATTTTGCACGTCTACGTCATCGTCTACGATAACGATACATTTGGAAAACATGGCTTGGCCCTGGCCCCAAATCGCGTTCATGATTTTGCGCGCGTGGCCGGGGTATTGTTTGCGAATCGAAACCAATACGAGGTTATGAAACACGCCTTCAAAAGGCAGATTCATGTCTACGATTTCGGGCAGTTGGCGTTTCAGAACGGGGAGCGTGATGCGGATGATCGCTTGTCCCATCCAGCAATCTTCCATCGGGGGTTTGCCGACAATCGTGGTTTGATAAATCGGATTTTTGCGATGCGTGACGGCGGTGACGTGAAAGACAGGATAAGGTTCTTCGAGTGTGTAAAAGCCGGTGTGATCGCCGAACGGGCCTTCGATGCGGCGTTCGCTCGGATCAACGTAGCCTTCCAAAACAATCTCGGCATGCGCGGGAACTTCCAAATTCACGGAAACGCATTTGACCATTTCAATCGGCTTTTCGCGCAGGAAGCTGGCGAAGATCATTTCGTCCAGATCATCGGGCAGCGGCAATGTCGCGGCGAAGGTAGTGATCGGTTCGGCTCCGATGGCGACGGCAACTTCCATTCGTTCGACGCCGCGTTTTTCCAGTTCACGATGATGCGCCGCGCCGTGCTTGTGAATCTGCCAATGCATGCCAGTCGTCGTTTCGTCATACACCTGCATGCGATACATCCCACAATTGCGCGCGCCTGTGCGGGGATTGCGCGTGAAGACCATCGGCAACGTGATGAAGCGTCCGCCATCGGCTTCCCAGCATTTCAGAATCGGAAAATCCAGCAATGAAAATTCACCTTCGCGTTTGATGACTTCCTGGCATTTGCCTGACTTGACGACTTTCGGAAAGTATTTGCCGAGTTCGGCAAGCTTCGGCAGCATCTTCACCTTTTCCAGCAAGCCGGTCGGCGATTTGAAATCGAGCCATTCGGTCAGGCGGTCGGCGATTTGATCTACGTGATCAACCTCAAGCGCGAGCGCCATCCGGCGACGACTGCCGAGCGCGTTGATGAGGACAGGCGTTTTGCCACCGTCTACGTTTTCAAACAACAACGCGGGGCCGTTTGCTTTCGACACGCGGTCAGTGATTTCGGTGATTTCCTGATCGCTGGAGACAGGAACGGTGATGCGTTTGAGTTCTTTGTGTTTTTCTAACGCTTTGATGAAATCGCGCAAGTCTTCGTAAGCCATAGTTAGTAAAAATAAGAAACGGTCAACATCCGACAGCAAAAGTGTGAATCGAAGTTTTGCCGTTTGTTTGCCGTTTCTTTCAAAAGACGGTTCCAAACATTACTGTCGGCTGTTGACCGCTGGTAATTAGCTTTTGGATTGTGCGCTTAGCCCTCGGCTTCGCGGCTGATCGCGGCTTCGCCACCGACTCTTGCAGCGACGCGAGATAAAACTAAAACGACAATCACGGCCACAAGAGTGGCAAGAATGGCGTATGTGTAAAGCCCTGCCAGGCTATCATCAGCCTCAAATATTTTTTTGATGGTTGCTTTTATCGCGTCGTTCCAGGCCAGCGCAGCGACTAACCCCAGCGAAGCAGAAGCTAATGTAATCAATGATTGAAGGATCATTTGGGCGTACTTCTTTGGCATAGCTGAACCTCCTAAATTGAGGCCCCCCAGGGCAAAGAGCCAGGATCAAAGGGCACCGCAAAGAGAAACTAAGGGGGCGTGGCTTTTTGATTTTGCTAGGGCGTCCATCGGTGCGAATCGTAAAACGATGGTACTTGCGCGACCAAACGGGCGTAATCTTCGGGCGAGTCAATGTCTTCCAGAATCGCGTTTGACTCAACGGGCACTTCCTGAATTTCATTGCGATGCGCATTGATAATCGCTTTGAGTCCTTCTGGATGATTATCATCTAGCCGCATAATCTCTTCTTCAAAGTCGCGGCTAATAATGATCGGATGCCCGTGCTTGCCTTCAAAGGTTGGAACCGAAATCTTTTTGTCGTAATCGCCGTAGCTGACAACCAATGGATTAATCACATCCGGCCCCACCATCGGCTGATCAACTAAGGCCACCAAAACCCCTTCGCAGCTTGGGCTGATCAGCGGAAGCCCTGTTTTGAGTGAGCTCAGCATCCCTTTGCTATATTCACGGTTAATGGCGAACTGCACACCCGCGCCTGCCAACCGAGCGCGAATTTCTGATTCACGAAAGCCTAGCACAACAACGATTTCATCTACGCGTGAACGTTTGAGGTTGTCAATGCAGGCACCAATTACCGTACGAGTGCCCCATTTCATCAGTGGTTTGAAGTCGCCACTCATCCGCCGGGATTCGCCAGCGGCCAGTAAAATCGCAGAAACCATTGCCATTGTTTTTTCTTCCTTTACTTAGTCTTTGATCATCTCAGCCAACTGCGCAAACGGGTTATTGAAACTTCCTGAGACAGCTTTTGCAGGTTTCGGAGGCGTTGAAATCTCCGCCGTAGGGGAGGCAGCGGTGGCCGCTACGGTTGTTAATGCGGCTGGTTCTTCGGGCTTTTCCTCAATTTCACCACCGGGGCGACGGCGATAAATCGGGCGCTCAAACATGGGCGAAATCCGTGTCCACGGGCCAGTGGCATGCGGCTCAGCCATCAAGCGTTGCATCGCCTCGATTTTTGAATCCAGATCATCCAGATAAGCCAGCATCAGGGCTTCGGGTGTTGCCGGCAGCTTGGGCGAGCCGTATTCCAGCTTGCCGTGATGCGTCAGCAACAAATGCAAAACGTGCCGCCGCAACTCATCCGGGAAATCAGGAATCTGTCGGATGTAATCGGAAACCATCATCGTTTCCATTGCCAGATGCCCAAGCATTTGCCCGTCATCGGTATAATTCGTCCCACGGTCATAACTCAATTCATCAATCTTGCCAAAATCGTGTAGCACCGCCCCGGTTTGCAGCAAATCCAGATCAATGCCTTCGTAATGGGAACCGACTTTTTGCGCGAGTTTCACTAAAGACAAGGTGTGTTCCAACAATCCACCCAGGTAAGGATGATGCATCGTTTTGGCGGCGGGTGCGCGCTTGAATTTCTTGACGGTTGCCTCATTGGCAAAGATGTTTTCGAGCAACTTCCGCAAATGCGGATTGGCAAACCCCTGCACGGTTTGCATCAGTTCCGCGAACATTTCATCAACGTTGTATTTTGTGGTTGGGAAGTAATCGGCCAAATCATACTCCCGTTCTTCGCACGGTCGCATCCGATGGACGGTTAACTGCAAACGGTTGCGATGGACAATGACCTGTCCACGTGCAAACACGATGTCATCCACCTTGAATGTCTCAGCAGATTCTTCAAAATTGTCCCACCAATGCCCAGCAATGTCGCCTGTGCGATCTGCCAGTGTCAGCGTCAAATATTGCCCGCCTCCTTTTTTGTCGCGGTATTCTTTCGCCTTGACCAGAAAGGTCGTACTGACGGTTTGATTGGTGACGAAATCGCGGATGAAGATTTTCATAGTTATAGGTCAGAGAGTCTATAGAGTCTATAGAGTCCAGGGAGTCCAAAACATCTGCGACTCTCAAAACTCTCAAGACTCTCAGACTCTCAAGACAAGCGACCGCTATTTCTGTGCTGTCTCCTTTGCTTTAGCAGTGTCTTTTTCGCGGCGTTCTTTTTCCTTCTTTTCCTGTTTCAGTCGTTTCTTCTTTTCTTTCTCAGATTCTTCACTGTAAGGCGTGACTTTGATTTGCGCTGACGCAGTCTTCAAACCGGGCAATTGATATTTGGGATCAATTTCGATGAAGGCATCTTCACGTAGTGACTTTAGATAAACGTCCACGTGCTCCTGCCCTTTTTCCATTGCCAGGCGTTGTGAGACAGCATTTTTCACATCAACATCTTCAAAGGGTTTGATTTCGCGATCTTTGCGCGCATCAATCCGAAAGATCGCATAGCCATCGGCCAGCGCAATTGGCTCTGTGGTAGAACCGATTTCGGCCTTTTCTACGATGGTGCGGATTTCGGCGGGCAATTGGTCAAGCTGGACTTTTCCGATTTTGCCATCCTTCGTGACAATGTCAGCCGGGTCTTCAGATTTGCTGCGAACGAGCGCTTTGAAATCTGCCCCCCCTTTAATTTGTGTGGCAAGGTCCTTGGCTCTGGCCTGCGCCTGCGTTTGCAACAACATGTCCTTGGGCTTGCGAATGAAAAGACGGCTCAGTTCAACTTCGCCTGGGGTCGAAAACCAGTCTTTGTTTTTCTCATAGAAGTCACGCTTAGCCTGTTCCGTCAATCGCTGGTAAAGCGGGCCGTACACTTCGCGTCCCAGCACGGCATCGGACATAAAGCGGCTGCGCAAACCGCGCTTTTGCTCATTGATGTCCACCCCGACTTCGCGCATCTTCTGTTCCAGGCAATCCAGGTTTTCGCAACCGACTTCTTTCATGATGCGCACGAGCTGTTCATTGACGCGGTCTTCGACATCCATCGAAAGCTCTTTCGCGCGTTGCGTCAGCAATTGCTGATCAATCAGACCATCCAGAATTTTGGCACGAAGTTCCGCAATTTCTTTTTCGATCTCTTCATCTTTCTTGCCGCGTTGTTTGAACTCTTCGATGTATAGCTTAAGTTCGCGCTCAAAGGCAGAACGCAAAATCACTTCTGTGTTCACACGGGCAATCACTTCATCCAAAGGTGTCAAATCGCTTTCCTGCGCCCAAACGGCGGCGGGGAAAAGCAAAACGATAGCAAGATAAATCAGCGTCTTCATAGATTTCATAAAATACTGCTCCCTGAGAATCTCTCCCTGTCTGATGCAGGGATATTACTTCCATTTACCAGTGTAACTGAATCCCAGTTTATCGCCATAGACCTTGATCCTGGCTTGGGCCAAAGCCTGATTGCGATAGGAATCAATCACTGATTGATTTTTACTGCGCAGCAGGTCTTCCTCTACCTGCTTCTGAATTTTCTCGAACGGCTGCGGCTCTTCTTTTTTGACCATTTGAAAAATGTGATAGCCAAAGTTTGATTTGACTACTGTACTGATACCACCTGTCTTCAGTGGCATCGCCGCGTTTTCGAGAACTTCGGGCAACTCCTTCGGGCGATAACAACGCAAAGCTCCTTTCGAGGGTGACTTGGAGGATTCTTTGGCGATGATCGCAAAATCGGCGGGCTTATCTAAAACTTTCTTCCGCAATTCTTCCGCGTCTGTCGCTTCATCAACTTTAATTTCTCGGACACAGAAGCTGGGTTCCTGCGGATAGCGTTTCGGATTATTTTTGTAAAATTGTTCGATTTCCTGTGCGGTGACTGAAACATCTTTCAGCACGTCCGCCTTATAGAATTTCCAGACGACCAGATCATCCGCGATCTCTGCCGCGCGCTCTGGCCCGACCAAAGCGGTCTGATTGGAATTATTGCCTTCGACATTGGCCTGTTGATGTTGATCGGCGACTTCGCGGCGGACCTCATCGTCCGTGGCTTGAATGCCTTTGGCGGCGGCCTGTTGCAAAATCAACTGGCGACTAATGAATTCATCCAAAAGGCTGCTTTGCAATTGATTACTGTCTTCCTGTGTTTGTTGTTGCAGCAAATCGGAAAGGCGGGATTTCAGAAACCGATCCAAGGCCGCCTTGTATTCAGGTGAACCGTTGATTTCAGCAACCACAGGAGTTTTTTCATCTGCCGCCTGCAAAGCGTTGGCGTGACTACTACTGGCTTTTGATTTACACCCGCTCATGATTCCGAGCAGGAGAAATAAGCCAAGTGCGAAAAATTTTTGAGGCATAAGTGCAAAATAAAAGAGGGATGATCAGAGGCGACATACCACCACCCCGTCGCTCTGACGGCAGAGAATTGTACGATGCACGGCGTAATGCTCGCAAGGCGTACAGGAAAAGCTGGTGGATTGAGGAAAGATTAGCTGGCCTGTCGTTCGTGTTCTCGCGGCCCCAGCGGGAGGGTTGGTTCTTCGGTTACACTGTATTCGCGAGCCACCTCTGGATCAAATTCATTCGTCACTCTGGTTTGCGGCGAACTAAACTGGGGGGTTGAGTTAGTGGTCTGCCAGGGCAGCGATTGTTCCGGCATTCTTTCAGCCGCTTCAAGCGCTTCTCTCTCCTGATCAGAAGGGGCAAAAAAGGCTCCGTTGATTAGATGTCCCAGCCCGGTTGCGACCGGAATGAGTCCAAACACCCACAGCATTTGCACCACGGGCAATAAGCCAGTGATGTCAGGATTATGTTGCAGGACAATGCGTTCCAAACTAGCCAACAAACCGGATTCCGCAGCGGTTTTGAGGAACAAATAATATGCCCCGGTTACAGCACTGCCGGAAAAAATCGAAAGAATGCCTTTTTGCAAATGATAGCGACGCGATTCGCGCGAGCGTTTCTTTTTTTGGTAGGCTCCCACAACAGCTGCCTTAGTATCAGTCGCTACACAGGAAGCTTTCTGGGCAATGTCGGCAGCAATCTCAGCGCCCCAGTTGTGTGCCTGCCCCGGTTGTTTTTCGTATTGACGGCGATGATGCGTTTGCGTCTTTTTGAATTCTTTATGCGCCTGCTCAAAGCCAGAACGTAAACTATTGCCGAGGTCTTTCAAATCCACTTTCAGCCGCTCAAAGTCAACCGGGCCGCGACGCCCTTCCATCGCATCAACGATAGCACCTAAGTTCGTACCGCATTGACGGCAGAATCGTTGTCCTTCGGTAGCTGGACTTGAACATTTGGGACAATACATAAAACGAACCTCCAAGCTGCGCTTTACGACGTCTTCTGGCGCAAAGTTCAGTTACTTTTTCTTTCGTTGGTAGCTTACGCGAACAACCGTCTTGATATTGCCGCGGACATTGAAATCACCTTCCAGGTGGAATTCCAGTGGATCGCAAGCCGCTACAAAATCATCCCGAATCTGGTTCACAACGTGTTCGTGAAAGATTTTCACATCGCGGAAGGAATTGATGTACAGCTTCAGCGATTTCAATTCGATGCAACGCTTGTTTGGCACATACATAATGTGCAGCGTGGCAAAGTCCGGGAAATCCGAAAACGGGCAAATGGCCGTGAATTCCGCCGAAGTAAAATTGATCTCAATTCGCTGTCCTGGATATTCATAAGCAAACGTATCCAACGGGTACAAATTCATTTCCGTCGGGGGCGTCGCGCGAATTTCCAGTTGCGAAGCGGGTGTGATTTCCTTAATTGCGGGAAGTGATAATTTTGTTTTTTTCTGGCGTGACATTTTCTTCTCAGCTTGATCGCGATACTCCCCATAGGCAGCATCGTTAAGAATTTCGTAGTAAAAGAAATTCTAATTGATCAGGCGAGAAAGGCAAAATAGCCGCGCTTCCCTGCCTCAAGACTCGCCCTCGACAATCGGAAATTCCAGATGCGTGACGCCATAGCTGGTGGATGAACTCAGGGCATAGCCTGCGTGACGAAAGACCGACAGCATCAACCGATTATCAGACAACACATCTGCACTAAAACGTGTGATTCCATGTTGCCGCGCTAATTCCGTCATGGTTTGTAACAAGGCGGTGCCAATTCCTTTGCGCTGCATGGCGTCTTCCACCAAAAACGAAACTTCAGCAACAGAGGGACGATCTTTCAGCGCCTGATACTGGCCCAGCGCAATGATCTGCTCATCGTCATTTTTACGCGTGACAACGAATGCCACCCGCTGCGCCCCATCCATCTGAATCAAATGTTGCAGGTCGCTTTCAGATAAAAATTTGATCGGATGAAGAAAGCGATACCGCAATGACTCCTGCGAACAGCGTGACAGCAAAGCGCGGACTTTTCCCCGTTCCTCAGACCGCAGCAATCGGATCGTCAAAACCGTGCCGTCATCTACCGTCACCTCTCGGCTGAAATTCGATAATGTATTTCTCACTGCGGTTTCCATTCCCAAACTGCTTCGCATTTTCTATGATGCCTTTCATAATTGCGGAAATAAATACGCTTTTTTTCAAACAAGGCACTTTGCGTGCAAGCCCAGTGCCACATCGTGCGGCGCGTGGATTGCGAGAATACCCCCTTCTAGCAATCAATGAGGGATTTCCCCCATTTGGAGAATTGATGGGAACAACAATTACCGAACTTGCGGCGCAACCATCTGCCGGACAAAGCGCTGAGCGCGCCTACCAAAAACCCTACGCAACAGATAGCGTAGAGGTAATTGAGGCACTGAAGACAAACCTGCAACGTGGACTGAATGCAGATGAGGTGGCTGCACGCCGAGAGCGTTATGGGACAAATACAATTCAATCCATTCGTTCGCGTGCGGCCTGGCGTATCCTGCTTGATCAGTTTGCCAGTCTGGTGATCGCCTTGCTGGGGGCAGCAGCCATTGTGGCACTGGTCACAGGGGACGTGTTGGATGCAATAGCAATTCTGGTTGTGTTGGTCATCAATGCGCTGGTTGGCTTTGCGACCGAATGGCAAGCGGGGCGGGCGCTGGATGCCTTACGCCGTCAGGCTGTGACCACGGCACGCGTGCGACGCGATGAACATGAAATCACGCTGCCTGCTGAAGAACTGGTGCCGGGCGATATTGTAATTTTGAATGCAGGCGATCACGTACCCGCCGATGCACGCATTCTTGAAGCGGCAACGTTGCGCGCCGAAGAGTCTGCGCTGACGGGTGAGAGTACGACAGTTGAGAAATCTCCTGCGCCCGTTGCCGCTGAAGCTTTACTAGCGGAACGTTCCTCAATGCTATATCTGGGCACGGCCATTGCCGCCGGACGTGCCGTTGCCGTGGTAACCGCAACAGGCGCAGAAACTGAGTTAGGCCGGATTGGGCGTTTAGTGGCCGAAGCCCCAGAAGAATCCACTCCGCTGAAACGCAAGCTGGATGATCTTGGTCGTCGCCTGGTTTATCTGGTGATGGTGATTGGGGCGATTGTCGCCTTTGCAGGTTGGCTGCGCGGCGATGATTTATGGATGATGATCGAGGTTGGCATTAGTTTGGCCGTCGCTGCTGTTCCCGAAGCCTTGCCTGCGGTAACAACTTTAATTCTGGCCCTTGGTGTGTTGCGGATGGCGCGTCAACAGGCAATCGTGCGGCGACTGGCCTCGGTTGAGACATTAGGAAGCACAACGATTATCTGTTCTGACAAAACTGGAACGCTTACCGAAAATCGGATGACTGTCCGTGAGTATCATTTGCCGGACGGAAGTCGGATTGAATTACACTCCCATCAACTCCCAGACAAAAATAACCAACACCTGGCGCGAGCCATTCGTGTGGGCGTGCTATGCAATGAAGCAGCATTTCATCGTGACGCCGATGGCACAGCGCAGTCTGTCGGAGACCCAACGGAAACAGCCCTTCTGCTTGCGGCGGCCTCTTTAGGGATTGATGTCGTGCAGCAGCGAAGCGATTACCCGAAGCTGGATGAACGCCCATTCGATGCGGTGACAAAACGCATGATCACAATTCACCGCACGACGGATGGAAGCAGGCTGGCATTGCTCAAAGGTGCGCCAAACGTGGTCTTGGAGGCCTGCTCTGTTTATTTGACGAAAGGCGAAAGCAAGGCGCTGGACGCAGAAATGCGCGAGCAAATATTGCTCGCCAATCGGCACATGGCCGAACGAGCCTTACGCGTTTTGGCATTGGCAGAAAAACAGCTTGAAGACGAGAACAGCGAAAGTGCATACACCTTTCTGGGCTTTGTGGGAATGATTGACCCGCCGCGAGCGGGCGTCGCCGAGGCGATTCGGCAGGCACAGGAAGCTGGGATTCGGGTGGTGATGCTCACGGGCGATCAAATCCACACGGCGCAGGCTATCGCCCACGAACTTCGCTTGTGCGGCGAGGCAGAACCACAAGCCCGACATGCCCGCGATCTGGAAGATGCTTCGCATCAGGACATCGCCCAACTAGCCCTAACGACCGATGTTTTTGCGCGTGTCTCGCCCGAAGACAAATTGCACATTGTCGAAGCGTTGCAAAAAGCTGGTGAAATCGTGGCCGTGACAGGCGATGGGGTCAACGATGCTCCGGCGCTGAAACGGGCGGATATAGGTGTGGCAATGGGAATGCGCGGCACCGAGGTCGCGAAAGAAGCCGCAGATGTGGTGCTGGCGGATGACAACTTTGCGACGATTCTGTCTGCCGTAGAAGGCGGGCGCACAATCTATGCGAATATCATTCGCTTTGTTCATCTGATGTTTTCTAAAAATCTCGGCACGGTGTTAGCGATCTTTATCGCCATTGTCATCGGCTGGCCATTGCCTTTACTGCCGCTACAAATTCTCTGGGTAAACTTATTGACCGATGTGTTTCCAGCGCTGGCACTCGCGTTGGAGCCGACGGATCGAGGCATCATGCAACGTCCACCACGCCCACCAGACGGAGCGTTGCTCTCACACCCATTTTTACTGCTTATTTCGTGGCAAGGCGCGTTATTAGCCGCAATTATTCTGGCGGCGTATGGCTGGGCGTTACAAAGCTACGGGGCTGGATCGCATGCGCGAACGGTGGCGTTATTCGCCTTGATCGGAGTCCAGGTTGGCCATATGTTCAACTGCCGTTCACGCACGCATTCAGCCTTTGAAGGTTTTTTCCGCAACCCATTTATCTGGGGAGCCATCTTCATTGTTATCATCTTACAAGCGCTGGCACTTTATCAGCCTTTTCTCGCGCGGGTGTTGGATACGCACAAACTCAATGCAACCGATTGGGGCATCATTGCGGCCACAATTATCTTGCCGATCCTCGTGGTTGAAATCACAAAGGCGATCTTTCGCAGCCGGACTGCACGCTTGCATCCTGGAAGCTAACGTTTCAAATTGGAGATCGAAGCGCGTGGGGACTTTTCCACGTCACTTCCGGCATTTTCCACAATCCAATCGTAAAACAGCTTAAATCTGACAAGGTTTGCCTGAGGCATATTCTTTGCAATAGCACGCGCAGGAGGACGGCACCCCCACAGAATAACGCCGTTATAGGATATGATTCACATTCAACGCATACTTTGTCCCACAGACCTTTCACCGCAATCGGATGAAGCATTGCAATACGCCCTCGCACTTGCTCGCACTTACACGGCCAAGCTTTTTATTTGTCATTGTGTGCCGCCGACCTTTTTCGTAGACGTGGCGGAGCGGGAGAAGTACCAGGAAAAATTTGAAACGTCTATTCGGGCATTTGCCTCGCCCACAGAGCCTGGCATGCCCGCCTGCGAAGGAATCATTGTGGAGGAAGACCCGGCCACCGCCATCGCACGCGTGGCGGCTGAATATCACATAGATTTAATCGCCATGCGTTCCCGTCGTCGCCCGTTGGCAGCAGCATTGTTGGGGTCTACCGCAGAGGCCGTTTGCCGCACAGCCCCTTGTCCTGTTCTGGTAACTCATCCCAATGAATTTGAATGGAGCGGCCTAAATTCTGATGAAGTCAGGATTCGGCGCGTACTGGTGGCGACGGATTTTTCCAACGATTCAGAGTTGGCCGTGCAATATGGGCTTTCATTGGCGCAGGAACATCAGGCCGAATTACATCTGCTGCACGCTTTGCCTGTGGCACTTTCTCCGGCTCTGGCTGGAATGCCCGTCGGCATTGAATCGGATTTTCAACGTGCAGCTCGACAATTACATCAGGCCGTTCCCGATGAAGCACATCTCTGGTGTAAGGTGGTGCAGGCCGTTCGCGCCGGGCAACCCTATCGCGAAATCCTCACGTATGCAGAAGAACACAGCATTGATTTGATCTGCATGGGAGTGCATGGCGCGGGGTTTTCGATGCGTGCGCTTTTCGGCTCGAATGCAGATCGGGTGTTACGGCAAGCGCCATGTCCGGTGCTCATTACCCGGCCCTTAAAACCTGCTTCACCCAGGTAAAACCTCGCGGCGATGAGAAAAACTTCGCGAGCGGGGGTTTGCGCATAAGGTGCGTAAAATTTCGCCTTTCGACTGCGGTGGAGCCACGCTTGGTGAGTTTTCCCCTGGCCTTTGAATTGCACTTGTTTAGGATATGAAAAAACAGGTTTGCAGATTGATAGTTTCCGCGTTTTTTTTCGCAATCCTTGCCAGCAGCGATTCTGTTTTCTCACAATCAGCGAACCAGCCTGCTTCACAAAAAGCCCCCGTGAAAAAAGCTCCGGCTAAAAAGGCCCAGATCACTGAAGCTCAGATTGTTGAGGCCAGAGAACTGTTAGGGCAACTTGGGTACTGGGTTGATTTGGAGATAAAAGGGTTGGATGCTTCTTTGTATCACGCGCTTATTGCTTTTCAAAAAGTTGAAGGGCGCAAGCGAGCAGGCGTGCTTACAGTAAAAGAACTGGAGGCGTTGCGCACAGCCAAACGACCGCAACCGCGTGAATGGGGCTTTGCACACATCGAAGTGGATTTGCCGCGACAAGTCCTTTTTGTAGTGGATTGTTGCGGGGCAATTTTGCGGATTCTGCCAATTTCATCTGGCTCTGGTGAGTGGTTTACAGAAGGGGGCAGAACACGTCAGGCGATTACTCCGGTTGGGCGATTTAAGGTTACCCACAAAATCAAAGGCTGGCGGAAAAGTCCGCTGGGATTACTTTACTATCCGAATTACTTTCATGATGGCGTAGCGATTCACGGAAACCCTGCGGTGCCAACTGTTCCAGCCAGTCACGGCTGTGTTCGTATCCCTATGTTTGCTGCCCAAGAATTCAGCGAAATGGCAAAGGTGGGAATAGATGTAATTGTTTACGATGATGTGCAGGAAAATGTGAAGAACTAAGCCTGAAGTATTTGACTCCAGGCCCGTACGTTCCCTGCCACTTAATATTCAAGCTGTCCGTCGTACATCATATCCTGCACCTTAAATCGCATGTTGAGTTTGAGGTCTTTGGTGAATTCTGTATAAAACCGGATATAGCCACTTTCGGGCGTGATGAAAGGATTGCCGTCCACCAATCGCGGGAAAACGAATTTTGCGCCCATCCCATCGTTGATCGGCGCTCGATACTCTTTCAAAAAGATTCGCTTGCCGTCTTTGACTTCCAGATACGTGTTATTTTGCAGGGAGCCGGTGTTCGCGCTATTGAACAGTTGCATCGCTGTCCCAGCAAAGCGCTGATCGGTCGAATCATAGCTTACCGCCACCACGATCCATTCGCTGGTTCGTTGCTCGGCAAATCCTTTGAGCTGTTCTTCAAGTTGGGCATTGGGCGACTTTTGTTGCAACAGAATCGAACGCGCAAACGCCTGGCGAATCGGGCGGGCAGAAAGAAATCGGATATGATAATTCACGTTTACTGCCTGATTCGTTGCGCCTTGCGAAGTGCGATCCGAACTGGTGCCACCGCCTGATCGTGTGGTTGGCGTATAAAACATTTCGGACGTGTTGGTCTCTCGCTGCGTTTGCCCCCAGGCGGAATCATCCAGCATTTTCTGCGCGTCTTTCAGATTCCATTCCGTCCAGGGCTTCATTTTCTTTTGCGCCTCGACACCAATCAAGAACGTACCCAGTACAATAATCACAATAAACATCTTCTTCATGTGTTCCTCCCAGAAATCACGAACAGCCGTAATCTAAAAATGTTGAGAAGCGGTCAGACCCGTGATCTATGGCCAGATCACGCCGCGTGTAATCCAAATGCAAGACAGACATCAGCAGTGTAGCCTGCTCATCCACCAGCCTCAAGCTAAGCGTTTCAGGTTTCAAATTGTCAGGGACAAATTCTGACAGCAAAAAATGCTGACAGGCAAAAGCTGGCACCGTGCCAAGTTTGATACGCATCACGACTCCTTGTGCATTGAATAACTCAAGTTCAGGACGGCCTTCAATCCCCTGATCGTCAATATTGATTACGCCGATAATCTCATCAAATTTGCCACGCACGATGCGCGCCCCTGAAGCAATGTAATCTGTCACCAATCCACCCCGCTCTTTTGGCCTTTGATAGTTGCGCGCGGAGCGCAGGCCGGGGCGAAAATGGGTGAAGGCGTGTGCGTTCCATTCCGGCACCTGAACCTCTACTTTCATCAACGTGTGCGTCGTGTCAGGTGATACCGCAACAGCCAGTCCACCGGAGAATCCAGTAGCCAATGACAACTTGGAAAAATCTATCGCGCAGCTTTGCCCAGCAGCCAAACGAATGATCTTGTGTTCATATTGTGAGGCAGGCAGCAGCTTTGGTAACGCGGTATCTGTCATCGCTGACCAGGCAGCGTTTCCGTGTGCGTCCATCGCAAATGGATACAGCCAGAGCGATTCTTCCAAGGGTAGCCCGGTGCCCAGATAAAACCGCGATTCAAGCGTCACGCCGCCAATCTTTTTTGCGCGAAACAGCAGCGGCGAATACAACACGTTTTTGGCTTTGAACTGCGCTTTTTCGTCGAACGGCGGCGGCGCAGCTTTGGGTTTGAAAACACCTTGATGAATCGGATGCTCAACACTGAAACGCTTGCGCTCCGGTTTGCGGATCATCAAATACCCGAAGCTTTTTGCGGTGCCTTCATCATTCGTCACGGCTAACAGGCCATTGCCTTGTGGCTTTGCTGATTTGTTTGTTGTAGCCCAGGCATCGTTCACGAAAGCACCTGAATTCAAATGAAACAGCAATGAGCAATGCGGCTTCAGGTCGTAGCGTTGTGAATGCACCCGCTGACCGAGTGCATTGCGAACAACGATTTCGCCTGCGCTCGACTGGTTATATGGATTGAAAAGGCTGAACAAACAATCGTATTCGGCAAGCGAGGGAAACGGCATCGAGTAAAAAAAGCTGGTCGTGTTCTGCCATTCCAACGGGTCAGGATTTGCATGAACATTATCGAAAGATTCTGCCGTGTGCCAACGCACGAAAGCCGAACTGAACAAATCGCTCGCATGCTTTACTGCCTGCTTGTCTGGACGCAGGCGTATTTTCATCCCCCCCAAAAAAGGTTTGTCATTGCCAAGCAAATCGCGCGCAGCTATCACGGTCGTTTGCATAGCCGGAACTGTCAGAGTACACGCGATGCCTTTATCGCCGATTGCACGCCCCGTTTGGTCGTACAAGTAGATATCATATTCCGTCGCGCTGGTTTTCTCTTCGTGTCCACGCGCACCAGCAAACGTATCTGAAGTCAGAATGATCTCTGTGCTAACGCCTCGCGCACGGTCTTCGACAATGAAAGGCGCTGTAACTTCTAACCAGCAGGAATGATTTGATGGAAGTGCAAACAACGGCTGTGGCGGCTGAGAAACAACAGATGCCGCAAGCGAGCAGGAAAGTGAAGCCAGAAACCTTCTCCGGTCATAAGTCATAACTGATGACCTCCCCTCTACCAAATAAGAAAGGGGAGAGAGGCAAATACAGCATCTCTCCCCCAACGGGTGAACCTATTGATTGTAATTAGAAATTGAACCGAGCAACGATTTGAACCAAACGTCCGCCCGGATCATTCGTAGTGGACGTGTCACGATACGCTTGTGTAACTTGCCCGAAGGTCGCTGAACTGAAACCTCCAATGGTGTTAACGTCATTGTTGGGGCTGCCAACGATGAAGTTAATGTGATTGAAGGCATTCAGGAATTCAGCACGTAACTCGAAATTGGTGGTTTCAGTCATTCGGAACTTCTTGATCACGCTAAGATCATAGCGATCAAAACGAGGGCCGTTGAGCACCAGATTTGTAGTTCCGCATTGTCCTGTAAATGCTTCGATACAGCTACCGAAACTGGCTGGGGCAATATAGCGTCCTGTGGGGGCACCTGCTGTACCATAGCCGGTCGAACTGGTAGCGCTAACGTTATTCGCTTTGATGGTGTTATCAATAATGTCTTGCGGCAGGAAATACGCAATCCTGCCAGCATCATTGAATCGCATCTGCACGGCTTTTTGCAGATCATTGCGATTCATACCAACCAAACGAACATTGCCAAAATTGAAGGGCGTTCCGCTTTGCAGCCGCGCTGCACCGTGGAATTCCCAACCACCAATCGCCAAGTCTAAGGCGCGACCGGCATTGCCAGCTAACCACTTACCTTTGCCAAATGGCAATTCATAAATCCAGTTGACCTTGAAGGCGTGCGTGACATTGAACGGCGAAATCGTTTTGCTGAGCGCCATATTGCGCAACGTCGAAGGTTGTCCTGCGACAACAGAGCTACTGGCAAACGCGTTGGTGAAAGCTTTGGCAAAGGTGTAGTTTCCTTGTACCAGCAAGCCTTTCGAGAGACGCCGCCGCAATTCGACTTGTAACGAATCGTACCACGACCGACCATTGTTTTCGATAGACCAAGCACCGCCGAGTTTGCCGGGATTGACGAGGAAGAAGTTCGCGGGTAATCCAGCCGTCAACCCATTGTTGCGGAAGGTGGCACTACCAATAAATCCACTTGAGCCAGTGCTGGCAAAGGTGAATGGAGAAGGGCCGTTCGCTGCAAGTGCATTGACATACGTTGCATTGGCAAAATTTGAATTGCTGTAGTTTCCTGCGGTTCCTGCTGCGGAGGCGGCTTGTCCGGTAAAGAACGCCAGCATAATCGGCAGTGGATTGGTACCAGTGCCAGCGCCGTAATAACGGAAATTATTTCCGCGCCCGTTGGCGATGTTGGCTTGCAGGTTGGCTTGCGCCAGCTTGAATTCATTGAGGAAGCCATTCTCAATGATGTTGATTTCGTTGAGATTGTATTGCTGCCACAGCTTGATGCCCCGATTGCCAACATAACGTGCTTCAATCACGGTATCACGGTTCAATTCGCGTTGAATACCAAATGTCCAAGACTGGACATAGCCCAGTTGCAGATTGGGATTGAAGGCATTTGCTGAATTCGTAATTGCGCCTTGATTGGGATACACCGGATCGGTTGTGAACGAAGGCGCACCGAGGCGGCTCTTATCTCGAAACAAAACGGGCAGCGTTCCGAGATTGCCCAAGGTAATGTTTCTCGAAGCAACAATCGAAAGACCGGGATTCGCGCCTAAAATGCTAGTGAAAACGTTCAGTCCTTCACGGTTGAAGGCGATAGAATATCCGCCGCGAATCACGGTTTGCCCGCCTTCGCCGAACGCTTTTTTCAGCAGACTGTTTTGTGTATTAGGTGACCACGCGAAGCCGAAGCTGGGAGCGAAATTATTGTAATCGGTGTTGTAACCAACATCTCCCGCCTTGAATTGCGTATATTCTGTGACCTTGCCTGTTTGCGTTCCCGGTTTGAAGAGATTGCCGGGGCCAGAGATACCAAACAACTCATTGAAAGTCGTTTGCGAATATACATTCGTTTTCGCCTGGAAGGGCAATTGCACTTCCCAGCGCACGCCGTAGTTAAGAGTCAGGTTCGGGTTTACACGCCACGAATCCGAGGCAAAAATCCCGTACTCTTTTTGATTTCCACGTTGCACGTTTTCGCCCAGATAGGTGTATTTCAGCGTCTTTTCATTCAGGATCGCGTTCGCGTTAATAGCGGTGACACGGCCTGTCAACGTTGCATAAATATTACGTGCGTTCGCTAAATCGGTATTGGATGCGCCGGGGAAATTCGTTGTATTGAACATCGCATTGGCGGGGTCGCTGGCATCCAGACCCAGCGTAATGGTCGGAACCTGCGCTTGCGACCAACTCCAAAAATCAATGTTGGAGAAGCTGCCGCCGAAGCTCATCGAATGTGACCCTTTCGTCCAGGTCAAAGTGTCGAGGAACTGCTTAACTGGCGCGTTGCGACGGCTTGGGCTGGTTGAGACGGTTGCACCCGTGATCCCTGCCGTACCAATACCAATGCTGAACCCATCCTGATTGGCTAACGAACCTGTGAACTGACCTTTGTTCACGTTCGGGAAGAACAAGACCGTGCCGCCAGTGATCCCAAAACGTGCTTCGTTCACGATGGCGGGCGTTATGGTTGAGCGCAGCGCTGTCGTGTTCGAGAAACGATTCGAACCCTGAAATCCCTGATTCGGGAAGTTCGGAAAGGCCGGGTCTGTGCCATTCAGGAAATCCACCGTGCCAGTGAATTTTTGGTAATTCCAAACGTTTTCAATTTTGTGTTTTTCGTTGAGATTAAAATCCAAGCGCACGGTTGGAAAGAAACGGGCCTGGTTGCCTGCGTTCGTAAAAGTGAAGCGTTCCAAATTTGGATCCGTCAGGAGTAGCGTTGCTCCTGTTGTTTTCGTGGAATCCTCAATATCTTGCAGCAGCTTGGCAATTGTTGGATCAGGTGTATTCGTACAAGCCGTGCAGCCACCAGTCGTCGCCTGTGTTGCCAGCGTATACAAATTCACACTGCCACTTGTTCCATAGCGGAAAATCCCCGTGCGTGCGGCATCGCTTAGAATCGTGCGTTGGCGTGTAGCTTGTTCGGGAATGCGGAATTCCTCGTAGTTGACAAAGAAAAATGCGCGGTCGCGAAAGACGCGAAGCGGAGAACCGCCCGTACCAAATCCGGGAAGCGCAATTGGACCACCAATGCGACCACCGAATTGATTGAGCAACACAAAATCGCGCGGTGCCGTCGTAAATCCGGGCTTAGGAGCCGAGTCCCGATTATTGAACCAATAGTTGGCGTTCAGCGCTGGGTTGCGATGATATTCGTACAAGCTGCCGTGATATTCATTTGAACCAGAGCGTGTTACGAATTTGATTTGAACTGCACCTTCGCCCGCGCTCTCTGCGCCCGGCGTTGCTGTCGAAACCGTTACTTCGTCTACAGCATCAATACGCGGTCGAACATAGGTGAAGAACCCGTCCGAGGATTTCAAAATATTGTCCTGCACGTTCACGCCGTCCATCGTAATATTCAGCGCACCTTTTGGCAGACCATTAATGGTCGAAGTACGCGGACGCCCGGGAGTATTTGTTCCCGGCAACAGGAGCACCAAATCCAGCGCATCACGTGAGGTGAAGGGCAATTCGGTGATTTGACGTCCCTGGATCGTCGTTGCAACGTTGGCCGATTGCGTCTGCAACACTTCTCCACCGCCCTGCACGGTCACAGTTTCGCTTTGTGCGCCCACCTCCAAAGTTGCATTCACTGTCGCGGGCGTAGCGGCATTAATTTTGACATCACTGATCGCCACAGTTTTGAAACCTCTGGCTTCAATTGTCACGGTATAAACGCCCGCGCCAAGAGCCGGGATCGTGTAAGCACCACTGCTGGAAGTTGAGGTTTCGGAACCAGCACCCGTAGCAGCGTTTTTGACTTTGACGGAAGCGCCTGCAACAACTGCTCCCGAAGGATCAGTTACAGTGCCAGAAAGGGAAGAGGTTTGTCCCAAAGCCAGTACGCTACTGGTTAGGACAAGAAATAGAAAAACTACTAACCTAGTAAATGATCTCATGTTGGGTCCTCCTGATAGTTTGGATCATTAATCGCCGAATCGTCAGTAAGCGGCATTATGCGAGTTTCTTAAGAAATTCTTTGGTGCGAGGAACGCAATCCTGTTTCTGAATTTGCCTGTGTCGTAAATTACGGGTGCTTATAAATCGGTACTGCTTTTTGATAAATCTAAAGATGACAAACTGTAAGTTTGTTAAGCATTGCGCTTTTTATTATCGAAACTCGGTACAGCGATGGATGCATGTCATCTAGGCAAGCATTATGCCAGCCCGTTTAGCTAATTATTTCACTGATAGATAACTACTTAGAGGCTTTTCTCCAGGGATAGATTTTAAACATTATCCAATATTCTGAATCTGATTCATTTTTTCGTATGTCCATTTATCATCGAACGACAACTAGATGAGTAAAAATTCTGTCTTGTGCGCCGTAACACCACTCCATTTTTCATCAACAGAAATGACTGGCTGTTCCAAAGACAGCAAGGATTGCCTCGCTAAGTATTGGCATTTAGTTTGCCTTTACGTTATGGAAAGGCGGAAAAGGCGGAAACGGGCGTTGACGCCACCTGTCTTGCTCGCGTAGAATTTGCTGTATTTATTTCCTACCAACTCGGTAAGCCCTGGGAAAGGCGAGTGCCTGTTGAGGCATGAAAAGCCGAGGCTGACAAGAAGCTGATGCGGTTTGAGAAGCTGATGTGAGCTAATGATCTGGGCCAAGAGGTGCCCTGTGAAATACCGAGGAGATTTCCTATGTCATTTGATTTCAACCGTTCCAATTTGCGCCGAATCGCGCAGGTCTTGATGTTTGCTTTGATCTCTTCGTCATTTACTGGCTATGCCCAGGATGACAAGAAAGACAAAGAAAAGCGACGAAAAGAACAACAGCGTGCGGCTGACCGCGAAAAGATGGGCAGCGTGTACAAAAAATGGATGGATGAGGACGTCGCATACATCATCACAGATGAAGAAAAGAAGATTTTCAAATCTCTGAAAACGGATGATGAACGTGAGCAATTCATCGAACAGTTCTGGTTGCGTCGCGATCCTGATCCTGACACGGATGTTAACGAGTACCGCGAGGAGTATTATCAGCGCATCGCGTACGCCAATGAAAATTTCGCCAGCGGTATTCCCGGTTGGAAAACAGATCGCGGGCGCATTTACATCATGTTCGGCAAGCCTGACGAAAAAGAATCTCATCCTTCTGGCGGTTCCTATAATCGCCCGGTTTGGGAAGGTGGCGGAACTACATCCACTTACCCTTTTGAAACCTGGTGGTATCGTTACATTGAAGGCGTTGGCTCTGACATTGAAATCGAATTCGTAGACCCGACCGGTTCCGGCGAATATCGCATCGCGCGCAATGCAAATGAAAAAGACGCGTTGCTGTATGTTCCGAACGCGGGACTGACGCTGTCGGAAGAACTCGGCCTCACCAGCAAAGCAGATCGTATTGCGGGTTACAGTGCCAACAACACCAACGGCAATCAGCTCTTCGGTACACGTGCTAAAGATCAGCCGTTTGAAAGATTGGCGACCTTAGTTGCCTTACAGCGAGCGCCCAAGGTCAAGTTCAAAGACCTCGAAGCAACCCTTGGATTCTCAGAAGACCCGAAAGTCAATGTGGACGTGCTTTCCACCGGATTGGCAATCAATTTTGCTCGCGTGACGGATTCAGCAGTGCTGACTTCGTTTACGCTGCAACTAGACAATTCTGATTTGGTATACAAGTCGAAAGGGCCGATTCAGGAAGCAGCGGCAAACATTCACGCCCGCATCACCAATGTATCGGGACGTCGCGCCGGATTGTTTGAAGATGTGGTGACATCGAACTACTTGCCGGAGCAGTTGGAAGCGGGACAAAAATCAAGATCGGTTTATCAGAAAGATCTGATTTTACCGCCCGGCACATATAAGGTTGATTTGGTCATTCGCGACGTGAACAGCGGGCGCACCGACATCAAGCATCAAGGCTTTGTGGTGCCGCGTTACAGCGAAAGCGAATTGTCTTCCTCAACGCTGGTGCTGGCTTCGCGCATTGAGCCATTGAATGGTCGTCTGGCCACCGGGCAATTCATCCGGGGTCAAATGAAAGTGATTCCGAATGCCACAGCGGAATACAAGGCAGATCAGGCGCTGGGGCTTTACATGCAGGTGTACAACGTGGCGATTGATCAGGCGACGTTGCGACCGAGCGTGGACATTGAATATGTGATTACGCATTCAGGCAAGGACAAGGAAGTCATCAAATTCAAAGAAGATGGCAAATCAGGCATGAGCGTACTCAATGGCCAGCAAATCACTTTGGCGCGATTGATTCCGCTTAAGCAGTTGCAGCCCGGTTCGTATGATGTTGCGGTAAAAGTGACTGACAACGTGGCTGGTAAGTCCTTCACCCGTAAAGAAGTCTTTACGGTTGTCAAAAGCAGTTAGTTATTGCAGAATGCGGCAGGCAAAAGGTAACCGTTATTTTTTGCCTGCCGTTAAATCGCATCCCGCTCTCGCATTCCGCCCCGCCTGAAATCGTACTCAGGAATATCCTTTGAGATCTCTGTTATGTCTCACGCCCATTCGTCCTTCGCTGGATGCGCAACCCAATCCGTCCTGAAATACTTCCTGTTAATAAGTATTTGTCTCGGTCTCCTAAGCGCAGCCGTGGGCCAAACAGAGGTTGATCAATCTGACAAAAAGCGGGCGACAGCTTCAGAAAAGCAGATCAATTCTGATCTGAAACTGCTGCTTAACGATTACTACGCGGGCAAACCCGTCCGCGCCAAAATCGTCATCCCGGCAAATGAACGCGGGGTCGAAGTGCTGGATGGACAGCTCAAAATTTACCCGCTGCCTGAATTAACTACTGCGGTACAGCCGGGTGAAATGATCCTTATTAAAGAGCTACGTTTCAAAAACAAAGAGATTGAAGTTCGTTTTGACGGAGAGCAGCTGAAAGAAGCAGTAACCACTTCCTCTCCAACAAGCATTCCAGGACTGACACCTGTTGGCCCGCATGGTTCTGATGCCACTACCGGCCCGCCGCCCGCCGCACTGGTCGCTAAAACGCCAAAGACCATTAAATCATTGCCTGATCCACGCGTTGTGTTGCGCTTTTCTCGTGACATCGAAACGCGTGACCTCAATCTGCAAAGTATCAATCGCCTGCTTTCACCAGCGGTAGATGTGACGGCGCTCACGCCTACCACCTCACTTGAACCGCAAACGACGGTTCCCCCACGCCCTACGGCGAATGAGGCTGCCCAACAATCTGCCGTCGGTCAGGGCATTCCGATTGCCCCTGTAACGGGGGAATTGATTGGCGCATCAACGAGTATTGGTGAATTGGTAATTCAATGCTCCACACCCGGCGCACGATTGTATATTGATGGCACCTACAGCGGGACAGTTCCGCGCACCGTCCAATTGCTGATGGGTGTGCATACAATCCTGATTGTGGCTCCTGGCCAGAATCAATTTGAGCAGAAGTTTTTCTTGCCCGCAGGCAAAATTGCAACGATCAAAGCAGACCTCTCCAGCCGATAATCGAACCTAAACAAATGCGGAAAACCTGAAAAAAGCCGATTTCAATTTGCATATTTTCCGCCCGCCCTTTATTTCTTTTCCGTACTTTCCGTTTACCCCGTATAACTCATATTTGACCGACGCTCGCCAGTCGGTCGTAGCGGCTGAACTGGTCAATTAGGCGTCTAAAAGAAGGAGAGAGTCTTGATTGAAGCCCTTATTGGTGTCGCAGTAGGTGTTCTCACGATAGTCTTGGCACGGATCATTCGTGGGCAACATTGGTTGTATTCAATAGGTCTGCTCACGCTGCCTAGCTTGTACGCATCCTTTGCGCTACGAGCCGGTGAGCAGGCGGTGAGCGTCAAAGAAATAATCTATGGTGTTCCGTTTATCGTAGTTGGGCTGGTCTTCGCATTTGTGAGCGTCCGTCAGTCAGCGGTAGTGGTCGGTGCATTCTGGACACTTCACGGGCTGTACGACTTAACGCATGATCAGTTCATCACAAACGCTGGTGTTCCTGGCTGGTATCCCGTTTTCTGTTTCTCGGTTGATGTTGTTGTCGGTGCCTATCTTCTATGGCTGTCGCGTCGTATCTCCAATGCAAATCTTCGCCAGGCGTAAGTCGTGGCTTTGCCATTCTCGGAATCGGATAGGCAAAAAGCCGCGCTTTTTGCCTGCCGATTATGTCTAAAGTTCTGTTATGAAAATTTCCCGTGCGCAATGGAACACCCTGTTTGCCGCGCAAGCCGGATGGATGCTGGATGCGATGGATGCCATGCTGTATTCCTTTGCGCTGACCACGCTGATGGCGGAATTTGGCCTGAATGGCACACAGGCCGGCAGTGTTGCTTCGACCACATTATTCACTGCCGCAATTGGCGGCATCGGATTTGGCATCCTGGCTGATCGCATCGGACGTAAGACTTCTCTTTCGCTGACCCTGTTGCTTTATTCCGTCGCAAGTGCTGGAACAGCAACGGTAGGATTGATTCCCGTTTCGCCGCTTTTACAACTGATTTTCTGGCGCGGACTGCTGGGCTTTGGAATGGGCGGCGAATGGGCTTGTGGCGCGGCACTGGTCGCGGAAACCTGGCCTGCCGAAGTACGCGGACGCGCGATTGCGATTATGCAATCTGGTTGGGCGATTGGCTATATCCTCGCCGCATTGTTGGCGGCGGCGTTTCTGCCTAATTGGCGATTGCTCTTTGTGATCGGACTGTTCCCAGCTCTGCTCACACTCTGGGTGCGGCGACATGTACCTGAAACGTTGGACGAAGAGCGCAGGAAAAATCCCGCATCGCCGCTGGAAGTATTCAGCCCAGAATTTCGCCGCTTTACTTTACGCGCAGGCAGTGTGGCAATTTGCGTGTTGATTGCTTACTGGGGAGTGTTCACATGGCTACCTGGCTTTCTGGCTTCTCCGGTTGAAAGAGGCGGTGCTGGAATGAGCATCGTCAAAAGCACGTGGTGGATTATTCCGGTGCAAATCGGTGCGTTCTTCGGCTATCTGAGCTTTGGGGTCATTGCGGATTGGCTGGGACGTAAGCCCGCGTTCATTTTGTATTTGCTCATCACCGCAATTGTTACGCCAATTTATGGATTGAATGCGACGAATCAAGCATTATTGATGACCTTAGGTCCCGTGCTCGGTTTTTTTGGCTCAGGATATTTCGGCATTTTCGGCGCGATGGTTTCAGAACTGTTTCCGCAACGGATTCGTGCCACCGCGTTAGGCGTGATTTACAACATCGGGCGCGCCGTTAGCGCAACATCGCCGTGGTTAGTTGGTGCTATCGCTGAGCGCAAAGGTGTGGGCAGCGCGCTCGGCGTGACGTCCTTATTTTTAATTGCAGGCGCAGTGCTGATGCTGACGTTGCCGGAAACCCGTGGAAAACAACTCGAAGCCTGAGCAAGCTTCGCAATCCATGCTTTTCAGCGGTATAATCTGCGCCGTCGCAAATCAATTTTCTTTACAGTCAAAACCAAACCAACGAAAGGAAAGTTCATGTCTGCACCCGCATCACATCTTGATCCCTTTATCGCCAACTGGAATCGCGTTCACAAACAAAGCATTAGCATCATGAAATCCGCTCCCAATGACAAATATGAGTGGAAGCCCGCAGACACAGCGATGCCGCTCGGTGAATTGATGAATCATTTATACATTGCCGAATCGTTGTTTATTGATTCAGCGCTGACCGGCGGATTCAAACCAGAAAATCTACCCAAGGCGATTAACAACACCGAAGAGTTAATTGCGGCCTTCGATCAATTGCACGCAGACGGCGTAGCGAAAATCGCCGCGCTCACGCCAGAGCAAATGAGTGAAACGGTTGCGCCGTTTGGGCCTGAAAAAGCGATGCCGCGTTCGTTCCTGATGAATGTTATGCTCGAACATGAGATTCACCATCGCGGGCAGCTTTACACATATTTGCGCATTCTCGGATGTGAATGCCCGCCGCTATTTGGCTAGAAAATCCACAGACAGGATTGACAAGATTTTTACAGGATTGACAGGAGAGCGAATTTATACCGCGTAATCATCCTGTAAATCTTGTTCTTAAATCTTGTCAATCCTGTCTGTTTTTTTGGGCAATACGATGGCAAAAAACATTATCGGCAATGCCGTAAAAAACCGACCACAGGATGATCCCAGCTTCCGCGAACGAGCGTACGAATTGGTGATGCGCATTCCGGCAGGTCGTGTGATGAGCTATGGCCTGGTCGCGCGCGTGCTGGGCGTCGGCTACGATGCACGTGCGATTGGCAACATTATGTACGCGACACCGGACGATGGGCGCAACATTCCGTGGCATCGCGTCATCAATTCGCAAGGTGGTTGTTCGACTGCTGGGCAGACGTCCCCGCCCGATTTGCAACAACGACTGCTCGAAGGCGAAGGTATCGTTTTCAACGACAAAGGCAAATGCGACATCGAAAAGTATCTGTGGACACCATCCGAATACGAAGCCGAAGCGGCGAGCGCAAATCAACCGAATCTGTTTTGAGAAACGACTATGGAAAACAAACCTACGCCCTATCAAGTTGCGAAGCCAACTTATTCTGTTGCGCATCACATGGTCACAACTGCATTTGAATTGCCCGGCTTTCGCATCGTACGCAATCTCGGCGTTGTGCGCGGCATCACAGTGCGCTCGCGTTCGGTCTTCGGCACACTTGGCGGAACGCTGCAAACATTGGTCGGTGGCAATATTTCGTTGTTCACGCAACTCTGCGAAAGAGCGCGCGAAGAAGCGTTTGAAATCATGATTCAGCATGCGTCAGAAATCGGCGCGAATGGAATCATCGGCGCACGCTACGATGCCAACGAACTCATGAGCGGCGTAACCGAAGTGCTGGCATATGGCACGGCTGTGATCGTGCAGCCGCTTGAATCGTCAAGCTACCAACAATAAACGCATGCCATGAAACGCTGTCTCTCACACTTTCTCCTGCTGTTGTTTCTGCTTTTCGTTCAGGGTGCGTCCCCGGCACAGCGGAATAAAGCGCCGAAAAAGCCGATCAATATGGCAGCCAAAACATACTCCTTTTCCGCCGCGCAAAGCCAATTAACGCTCACGCTAATTCAAGAGGGAATGTTGCGCAAAATTCACCCGACTCATACCGTCGGCGTCAAAGGCTTCACAGGGCGGATTCAATTGCCCGCCGATGAGAGCAAAGCATTCGCCGAACTTGACGCCGAAGCGAAGTCATTCGTCAATATTGACAAGAGCATGAGCGATTTTGAGCGCAGCGGTTTTCACAAAGTTTTGCACGAAGAAGTGCTGGCGAGTGCAAAACATCCGACGATCAAATTTCGTTCGGTTTCCACCAGCAACGTGCAAAAAAATGGCGACAATCGAAGCTTCACGTTACACGGCGATCTGACGTTGCGTGGCGTCACCAAGCGCGTCGCGTTCCCCGTCAAAGTCACGATCAATGGCAATCAATTACGCGCGACGGGTGAAGAAAACATCAAGCAAACCGACTTCGGCATCACGCCGTATTCTGGTGGACTCGGCACAATCAAAATTGGCGATCAATTGAAAGTGAGCTTTGTGATTGTGGCAACGGGGAATTAGACAGGATTGACAAGGTAAGGAATGGGTATGACGGATAATGAATTGACTCAAATTATTATCAATTGTGCGTATAAAGTTCACCGCACATTAGGGGCCGGGTTCCTGGAAAAAGTGTATGAGAATGCACACCGCATCAAAATGACGAAAGCGGGACTGAAAGTTCAGCAACAACATCCTATCAAGGTGTTTTTTGAAGGCGAGATTGTTGGTGATTACATCGTTGATTTGTGGGTTGAAGAGAGAATTATTGTCGAACTTAAAGCCGTTCAATCCTTGACCAAAGAACATGAAATCCAATTGGTCAACTACCTAACCGCAACCAAAGTTGACACTGGTCTTCTCATCAACTTTGGAGCTTCAGCTGTTAAGGTTCGCCGAAAATTCCGTGATTACAAGCCAAATCATAATCCTGTCAATCCTGTAAAAAATCTTGTTAATCCTGTCTAAGTTTTGAGGTGTTTATGGCACAACCACTCCGACTCGAACCACGACCTGTCATTGAAATTCATAGCCCGGCAACACTCAACAAAATCGGCGAAGTTACGATTGATGCTGCTGCCGATGTGCGTGCGGCAATTGCAACAGCGCGCGCCGCCTTTCGCCAATGGAGTACGTTGGATTTCAAGCAGCGTGCGAACGTGCTTCTCTCCGCACGCGATTTATTGCTCGCGCGACAAGAAGACATCATCCAAACCATCTGCGCCGAAAACGGCAAGCCACGGATGGAAGCAATCTCCGAGTTTTTCTACGTCTGCGATGTCATCACATTTTATGCGAAGCAGGCCAAACGCTTTCTCAAACCCGAACGTGTCACGCCGCATTTGCTGCGCAACAAGAAAGTCGCGGTGCATTACGAACCGCGCGGCGTGATCGGCTTAATTACGCCCTGGAACTTTCCGTTCATTCTCACGATTGGTGAAGCGATTCCGGCGTTGATGGCGGGCAATGCGGTGGTGATCAAGCCTTCGGAATGGACGCCGCTGATTGCGAAACTCGGCTGCGAGATTTTGCAGCAGGCATTCACAAAGGCAGGCTTGCCCGCCGAGATTTTGCAGGTCGTGAATGGCTACGGTGAAACGGGCGGTGCGCTCGTGGACGAGGCCGATATGATCGCGTTCACGGGCAGCGTGAATACAGGCAAACGCATTGCCGAGCGCGCGGCGAAACGCTTGATTCCGGTCAGCCTCGAACTCGGCGGAAAAGACCCGATGATTGTGTGTCGGGATGCCGATGTTGAGCGCGCGGCGAATGCAGCGGTGTGGGGCGCGTTCACGAATTCTGGGCAGGTTTGCATTTCAGTGGAGCGCGTGTATGTGGACGAATCCATTGCGGATGAATTCACGAAACGGGTCGTCGAAAAAACCAAACAACTGCGGCAGGGAATTGACGAAAAGAATTCCGAGCAACGCGTGGACGTTGGCGCGATGACATTCCCGCGCCAGATCGAAACGGTCGAAGATCACGTCAACGACGCCAAAGCACACGGCGCAACGATCTTGACTGGCGGACAACGCAATCCAAATCTGTCCGGTCGCTTTTACGAGCCAACGGTGCTCGCCAACGTAGATCATTCGATGAAAATCATGACCGAAGAAACTTTCGGCCCTGTCCTGCCAATTATGCGCGTCAAGAACGAAGACGAAGCATTGCGGCTGGCGAATGATTCGATTTACGGCCTGAATGCCAGCGTCTGGACAAAAGATAAAACTAAAGGCGAACGCCTTGCAGCGCAGGTTGAAGCGGGTATGATCTGTGTTAATGATGTGCTGGTTGGGTTTGCGGTAACAGATGCCCCTTCAGGCGGTTTGAAAGAAAGTGGTATTGGTAAACGACACGGGGCGCATGGCATTCGACGGTTCTGCCATGAACAGGTTATCATCACAGATCGCTTCGGATTAAAACGCGAAATGATTTGGTATCCATATACTGCACAGACAGAACGTCTGATGCTGCGCGTGCTGGGTGCGCTTTTCTCAACCCGGCTTTCGCAAAAATTGAAAGCATTACTTGGAGATAAAAATAAATGACAACCGAAAACACTCAGACGACGGAAGCTCCGCCAAAAGCTCCCATTGACGGCGGCAAACTGATCGTTCTGACTGCCCCGTTGACCGAAATCATTGACCATGCTGGATACTTCATTCAAATGAGCATGGCGTCGTTGCCGATTTGGTTGGAAGGTATCCTCAACAAAAAATATCCCGAATGGCGCAACGTCGAATACAACGCGGACGGCTCGGCGAAATACATGCCTGCGGGCATTCGCCTCGTTGAGGCTTCGTTGCTCAGGCAATACAGCAAAGACGATTTAGTCTGCTGCTATCCGCAGGACGCGCACAAATTCATCGGGCCGAACACGCGCGTCGTGGCGATTTCCACGCACAATCCGCTCGGCGTCACGTTTGCGGCGGGTGTTTACACTTCGATCTTTGGCTCCTCGCGCGAACCGATCAATTCGCATTACTCGAAAGAATTGTTTGCGGACATCAAAGCCAATCCGTTTCGCAGCAACTTCAAAGTGATCGTTGGCGGCAGCGGCGGCTGGCAGATCATTCAAACCAACAGCTACGAAGAACTCAGCATTGATTGTGTGGTCGAAGGTCGCAGTGAATCTACGGACACGCTGGATTTGTTTGCCAAAGCGATTCGCGGCGAAGAGTTGCCGAAGCAAGTTGATGTCGTGCATCCGAAAGACCGCGATGCATTTTTGTTCCCCGATAAGCGCACGACGTTTGGCGTGGTCGAAATGACGACGGGTTGCGGACGGCGCTGTCAATTTTGTGTGCCGGATTTGAACCCGCAAATTGACATGCCGAAAGATAAGATTATGGGCGCGGTGCGCGCGAACGTGCGCGACGGCAACAAACAGATTTCGCTCGCCACCGAAGATATGTTCATTTGGGGGCAGGTTCACACGGATATTCCGTTTTACTTCCCAAACCGCGAAGCCTTGTTAGATTTGTATTCCGAAATCGTCAACACGCCTGGCGTCGAACAGCACGTCCTGAGCCATTCGACGATTGCGCCTGCGGTCGTGGATCCGCTGCTTATCAAAAAGCTGTCCGAACTGCTGCTCGATAAAAGCCCGATTCACTTGCCGTATTTGAGTTCGCATCCGAAGAAAAAAGCGTTGACGCCGCTGATCGGACTCGAAACTGGTTCCGTCTCAATGGCAAAGAAAATTATGCCGAGCAAAGGCATTCCATTTCAGACCGAAGATTGGCCGAGCGTCTTTATCAACGGCTTGCAAGTGCTGAACGAAAACAATTGGTTCCCAGCAGTCACATTGATTGTTGGCAATCCCGGCGAAACCGATGAAGATGTGCAGGCAACGTTGGATTTGATCTACGAGGTCGAGCGGCGCGGATTGTTCGCGTTTTTCATTCCTTCGATTTTCACGCCGCTGCACGACACACGGATGCAGGACAAAAAAGGCGTGACCGAGACGCGGCAACTGACGCCGCTGCAATGGCAGTTGATGATGAAATGCTGGAAGATGAATCTGCGTCCTGGCCAATACAGTTGGTGGGCCCCGACCGCGTGGCGGTTGGGGGCGCTCGGATTGTGGGCGTGGAAGCTGCGCAAAATTAACGGCAAAAGCTTCACGTGGCCGCTGTTCATGTTCGCCAGCGCTCTGCCGGAAAAAATCATGGCGAAGCTCGGCAAAATTTATTATGGCAAACCGCTCAAGGTGAAATCGCGCAAGGAACTGCTCGCCACGATTCGCCCGAATCAGCAGAAGTTTTTGCGCGCCGACAACGGGGATTTGCCCGATGGCTGGCAGCCGTATCAACCGACGAAAGTTGCGGACATCATCGGCGCAGACATTGCTGCCGCGTCCTAAAATCATGAGCCTGAAAATTACTCCCGCTGAAGCCACCGACATTGATTTGTTGGTGGTTTTCATGCGGGATTTTTACGAGCACGAAGCGTTGCAGTTTGACGAGGAAGTTGCTCGTCGTGCGTTGCAACAGTTGATCGGGAATCAATTCTTTGGGCATGTTTTCCTGATGGAAATCGCAGGCGAAAAAATCGGCTATACGGTTTTGACGTTCGGCTTTAGTCTGGAATTTCATGGGCGCGATGCTTTCGTAGATGAATTGCACATTTGCGAAAGTCATCGTGGACGCGGCCTTGGCAAGCAGGCGTTGGAATTTCTTGCTGACGTTTGTCGCACGGAAGGCATCGCTGCGTTGCATCTGGAAGTCGAGCGGGTCAATACGATTGCCCAGAAGGTCTATCGCCAACAGGGCTTCAAGGATCACGACCGCTATTTGCTGACGAAGTGGGTTTGAGGTTGGCAATTTGAAACACCGAGTTCAGAATTAAGCCGCCCCAAATCCAACCTTCCACTATGAGCACACTTGATCTCAAATCAAACATTGCAAATCTAAAATCTGCATCGCCTCCTGGCCCGAAAGCACATTGGCTCACAGGCGTCATGCGTGATTACCAAAATGATCCGCTCGGTTTTGCGACGCGTTGTGCGCGGGAGTTTGGCGATATTGTCAGTGCGCGATTTCTTTATGTGCCGTGCTTTTTCATCTATCACCCGGATCACATCGAACAAGTGCTGGTCACCCAGCAACGCAATTTTATCAAGTCGGTTTCATTACAAACGCCCTTTATGCGCCGCCTAATCGGAAATGGCTTGCTTTCAAGCGAAGGCGAATTTTGGAAACGGCAACGTCGTCTGGCACAGCCCGCATTTCATCGGGAACGCATCAACACCTATAGCCAAACGATGACAGCGTACACCGAGCGAATGCTTGCTTCGTGGCAAACAGGCGAGACGCGTGACATTCACGAAGACATGATGCAGCTCACGCTCGAAATCGTAGCCAAGACGTTATTTGATGCGGATGTGACCGACACCGCGCGCGAGGTTGGGCAGTTGTTATCTGTGATTGTGGAGCCATTTTCCTATCAGGCTTCATTCAAATGGATTCTGGACAATCGTTTGCCAACACCCATGAATCGCCGCTTTCATCGCACTGCGCAACGCCTGGATGAAATTGTCTTCGGCATCATCAACGAACGCCGCGCAAGCAAGGTGGATCGTGGCGATTTGCTCTCGATGCTGCTGGCTGCATTGGACGAAGACGGCAGCCAGATGACCGATCAGCAATTGCGCGACGAGGCAATGACGCTCTTTTTGGCAGGCCACGAAACGACCGCGCTCACAATGTCGTGGACGTGGTACTTACTGGCACAACATCCAGAAGTCGAGGCAAAACTGCGAGCCGAAATTGAATCGGTGCTGGGCGAACGGACGCCAACGATGGCCGACTTGCCCGCGCTCAAATACGCCGATCAAATCATCAAAGAATCTATGCGGCTGTATCCGCCTGCGTATGCAATGGGGCGACAGGCGTTGCAGGAATTTGAACTCGGTGGTTATCGCATTCCAGCGAAGTCACAGATTTTCTTTTTCCAATACGTCACCCACCGCGACCCACGCTTTTTTGATGAGCCGGAACAATTTAAACCCGAACGCTGGACAGAAGAATTTGTGAGGCAATTGCCGCGTTATGCTTACTTTCCTTTTGGCGGTGGCCCGCGTCTGTGCATTGGCAATTCGTTTGCGATGATGGAAACCGTTTTGATTCTGGTTGCGATTGCGCAGAAATTCAGCTTAAAACTGGCACCAGGGCAAGCCATCACGCCGATTCCTGGCATCACGCTACGCCCCGAAAATGGAATTAAAATGATTTTGGAGAAACGATGAGAAAAACGATCTTTTTACTTTTGGTTTTCGCCTTGCTTTCGATACAGGCGCTGGCGCAATCCGCCAAGCGCGTGGCCATCACGCCACAATCTTACAACGGATGGAAAGATGCGCTGATCATTAGCAATGGCAGTGTCGAAGCGGTGATCGTCCCGTCAATCGGGCGTGTGATGCAATTTCGCTTTGTTGGTGAAGATGGCGTGTTTTGGGAAAATCCGGCAGTCGCGGGAAAACCTGTAAATCCAGCCGCAAAGGAATGGGTAAATTTTGGCGGCGACAAACCCTGGCCCGCGCCACAAAGCGATTGGCCAAAAATCACACCGCGCGCCTGGCCTCCGCCCATTGGATTCGACTCCAGTGCGTGGGAAGCCAAAATCGGCAATGATTCCGTCGATCTGATTTCGCCCGTTGATCCGCATTATGGCATTCGTGCAATTCGCCGCATCAAGCTTGATCCTGCCCGTCCGACAATGACGATTACGACGGTGTTTGAGAAAGTAAAAGGCGAGCCGCGCAATGTCGCTGTTTGGATCATCACCCAATTAAAAGACCCTGACTTGATTCTGGTGCCGATGCCAAAAGATTCAATCTTTGCGGAAGGCTTCAATAAACAATCGAAAGAACTGCCGGAATACTTCAAGGTACAAAACGGAACCATCGCCATCAAACGTGATCCGAAGAAATCAACGAAGATTGGGACAGATGCCACGACCTTGACCTGGATTGGGGCGAAGCACGCGTTGCGAATTGAAGCATCGCGCGTCCCGAATGTTGTATACCCAGATAACGGCAGCAGCGCCGAGGTCTATACTAACTTCGATCCGCTAAAATACGTGGAACTGGAAATGCTGGGGCCGCTGAAAGAAATGAAAATTGGCGACAAGCAGGAACAGATAAATCGTTATACCTTGATGCCGCGATCACGTATCAGGAACCTAAAGGATTTTTAGAATTACAACGCGACAAGGTAAAAGGACATCAAAGCAGGCGTAAAATGATGTGACACAAGTTGAAAACGCGCGTTACATCAGGGAAGATAAACACTATGATTTTGAAATCCAGAATAGTTGCAGCGTTAACCCTTTTTGCTTTGATTACCAGTGCGATTGCCGCGCAAGCTCCGAACGTTACCTTAACCGGGGTGGACGGAGGCAGTTTTTCGCTCGCCAGTCAGAAAGGCAAAGTGATCGTGCTTTCCTTTGGCGCAACGTGGGTGCCGATGACTTCCAAGGAATTGCCCGCCTTGCAAAAATTGGTGACAGCGCACCCGAAAGCTAGTTTTTATTGGGTGAGCACGAATGCAGCTAAAGCAGGGGAAAAGAATTTTGCCTCTGATGCAGATTTACAGGCGTTTGCGGCCAAAAACGGTTTGCGAATCCCGGTGCTGCGCGATGCTGATAAGGCGGCCTATAAGGCATTTGGTTTGACTTCGCTGCCAAGCCTGATTGTGATTGACCAGACAGGGAACATCAAAATCAAGCACGAAGGCTTTGACCCTGATCAGGCAGATCCCTTTGCGGATGTCAGTCAGGCAATCATTCAATTAACCAAGTAATTCGCCAATCACAGGACAGCGCGGAGGGCAGAGATGCTTTCCGCGTTTTTCTTTTTATCCTCATCAGTCGGTTCGCACACGCGGCACAAACTCTGCGAAGACTTTGGCGATCAGTTCACGGACATTTTCAGGACTATAACCTTGTGTGCTGATGGGAGAAAGAATCTCCATCGAAACATCGTGAGGCAAACAATAATTTGTTCCTTTTCGCATGACCAATCGTGTATCGTTAATGACCAAGGGAACAACCGGAACGCCTGCCTCAATTGCCATATAAAAAGCGCCTTTTTTGAATTCCTTGAGCCGCCCATCTACTGTCCGCGTTCCTTCCACAAAAGCAACGACCGAACGCCCGGAACGAATAATTTCTCCGGCTCGTTTGGTGCTGGCAATCGCTGATGAACGATTGCTGCGATCAATCGGAATGGCATGTACAAGTTGAATTCCCTGCCCCAACATCGGAACCTGAAAGAGTTCCTGTTTAGCAATCCACCCTGGATTTCGTTGGATATACGCGATGATCATCGGTGCATCCAAATTACTTTGATGATTGGCGACAAAAACATAGGGCTTGTCAGGATCAAGATTTTCGTGTCCCGAAGCGTGAACCCGAGCACCCGCTGATCGCAGGTAAAGTCGCGCTCCAAATTTGCCGGGACGATACAGAAAATCTCGATTATCAAACAACCAGCGGAGCAGAAATCCAAGCGGAATTAACGGAACACCCAGAAAGAGAAGACATAACGCAGCAACAACATAGGTCCAGTAATAACGAAGCTTGGGTAGCAGACCGATGCGCGGCGAGGGAATAGAGGTTAGCTTAGCTGCTGGTTGCATGTGCTTTTGCTCCTGGCGTTTTTTTTGGTGAAGTGCAGAAAAACTCAGACCGGGCGGCACTCTATCATTGATCTTGTAAATACGACAACTGTCAGCGATTTCGGACTTGGCATATAAGGGTATGAGCAAATACAATAGGTCTGTTTCCCCTGCGTTGGCTGATTCAAGGAAAAGCGGATTTCGGATTCAGGCGAAATCGAACTATCAGTAACTAGCCCCACATTTACTGAAGGAAGCGCAAAGATGCAAAACATCTTAACCCCAGACTTTCGCCGCTTACTACTAAGCGACGATACGACTAAAGTAAAAATGCAAAGTTCCGAAGAATTCACTTTCCCCGAAGGAAGCACGGAGCAAGGATTGCTGGATGCACAGTGGTATATCATTACCAGAACGCTAGGCCGCACCTTGGGCGAGACAGAGTTGTACGATAAGGTGGTAAAAGCACTGGCGCTGGCGCTCAACCAAGATCCCAACAATGCGGTTGGCAAAGAGGAAACGAACGAAGAAGACTTCCCGTTGCCAGGCTTGGTCTATCGCAGTCCAGCCATGCGCGAATTGGCTAAACGAATTCACAAAACGCGCACTAGCAAATTACCCGTCTTGATCACGGGCGAACCAGGCACAGGTAAAGAAGGGATTGCCCGCGCGATCCATGCCTTGAGTGATCGTCGTACAGGGCCATTTGTCGCCTTTAACTGCACGATTGTCACGAAAGAACTTATCAGTTCACAGCTCTTCGGCCATCGGAAAGGGGCGTTCACCGGAGCAGATTCAAATAACCTCGGCTCTATTCGAGTTGCCCAGGGCGGCACTATTTTTCTGGATGAAATTGGCGATTTACCGCTGGATTTACAACCCAAGCTGCTACGTTTTTTGCAGGAAGGTGAAGTTCATCCCGTCGGCGAAACCAGGCCTGTAAAAGTGGATGTGCGCGTACTCGCTGCAACGAATCGTGATTTGGAAGCAATGGTGGAACAGGGGCTTTTCCGCGAAGATTTATATTATCGCATTAACATTTTGCGCTTCCATTTGCCGCCTTTACGCGAACGCCGTGATGAAATCCCGCCTCTTGCTTTTCATTTGCTCGACAGGTTCTCACAAGAGGCGCATAAAAAAGGCCTGACATTTACCCCCGAAGCATTAGCAAGAATTGCGGCGGCAGAGTGGCCGGGGAATGTCCGTCAAATTGCGAATGAAATTCAACGAGCAATTGCGCTAGTGACTGACGAAGAAGCGATTTATCCGCATCACCTGTGGCCCGTAACCGCCAGTGAAAACAAACGAAGCAGCAAACGTGACTGGTTAGATGAAATTTTGCAGGCGGCTCCCCCCCCAAATCCTGCCGATGAGATCGAATTGCCCAAACGCACACGACCTCGCCCCCCCAACACCAATGGACAAACTTTGGCGCAGGAAGTGGATGGATTAGAACGAGAAATTATTACGGAAACTCTGGATAGGCTGAATTTCAATCTTTCGCAAACAGCCCGGCAATTGGGGTTAACCCGACGTGGGCTGGCGCTGAAAATGGATCGGCTGCGAATTGATCCAAAAGCACTTAAAAAAGCCAAAGTTCAGGACGCAGAGCTTGCTTAACCTTGTGCCATAAAATCCAGCCAATCGCACGACGCCCAAAAGTGATGCGTGCGAAGGCCGTCATTCCAGGCTTGAGCGCTCCGTCTTTGTTATCCACGATAAGCTCGACACGATACGTCATCTGCTTGTTCTCGTCCGGCTCGGCTTCGCCCCCGATTTTTTCTACGCGCCCCTCAAAAATACGATCTGGCCAGGCACGGGTTTTCAAACGAACGGGTGCGCCTTCCTTCACATCACCAATTTCCCGTTCCGGCACCTGAATCCGAACACGCAGTTGTGATGGATCAGCAATCCGGCACAGCTCAGCCCCTTTTTCGAGATACTTGCCATTCAATTCCAAAAGCTTTTCCCCAAAAATTACGCCGTTGCGAGGAGCTGTCAGCAAAACAGAATTTTGCTTGGCAAATAACACCTGTTCTTTTTGCCGCAACGTTTCCAGCAGCTTTCTGGTGCTTTCGAGTTCTGTTGTGGTTTTCGCCACGGCGCTTTGAGCCGCCTGCAACTCAGTCTGATTGACACGCACATTGCCACCGGAGCGTTCGACCTGACGGCGATGTTCAACCAACGCGCTTTGCAATCGTTCGCGCGCGGCGTCAACCTCGTGACGCAATGCGGTAACTTTTGCCTCAGCGCCTTCAAGATCAGATTTAGGAATCAGGTTTTCACGAAAGAGCTGACGTGAACGATTGAGTTGTGTTTCCGCTTCATCCAGCCGCGATTTTTTAAGATCAATATCCGATTGCAAAACCGCCAGAGCAGCCGGGTAATCCACTTCTTTTTGCTGCCCGCCAAGCCTTCGTGACAGGATACGCTGCTGTTCCTCACGAAGCTCACGATCTAGTCGTGATGTCTCGTTCAATTGTACGGCAGCACGTTCGGTATCCTGCTGCTTGACTTTAATGTCACCTAGTAATCGTTCGTACTCGGTTTCAGTTTTGACAATGTCTGCGCGTAAGGCAATCAAATCAGAATTCAAATCCGGGTTGTGCAGACGGGCAAGCTCTTTGCCAGATTCAACCGCGTCTCCGGGCTTGACCAGGATTGTTGCGATCCCGCCTTCGGGCGCTGTAATGATCGCTTCTTTTTCATTCAGTGGTGTCAACGTGCCATAGCCAGGAACAGTAGCATCCCAGGGAGTTAGCAAAATTGTGACAACGATCAAAGCCAGCACGGCAAAAAAAACGCGGCGCTTCCATTTCGGGGGAGTAGCCAATTTTTCGCCAGACTGGGGAGCTGGCTTTAACGGTTGAACTTTCGCCGGAGCATCGGGTTCTGTTGGCGGTGCTGTTTTGGTGTCTCGTTTGAAGAGTGCAGTACTAATGGCTTCAGCTCCTTTACTGATTTGCTGTCGCATCAACACAGCTGCTACGATGCCAGTCCCTCCAAACCCTGCTGCATACAGGTTGTCCACAAAATACTCGTGCAGGTAAAGCAGAATAGCCGACAAAAATACAATTGTGTACCCCAGTGAAAGCGGGCCGAAAATGAAATACGCAAGCCGCTGCTTTGGGGGAAGCCGCACAGGATCGCCTCCCCCAAAACTCAGGCGGCGTAAAAGTCCGCGCCAGGACGTCCGTGATTTCTCCATTAAATTTGGCAGGTACAGCAACTGTGTCAGGAAGTAATACCCATCTAATTTAATCAGCGGATTGGCATTGAAGGCAATGTTGAGCAAACTGCCAAGGCAAAAGAGTAACGCGGTATCTGCAAATAACGTATATGGCTCCAGCAAAAACCACGCCAACAGAGAAATCGTTCCCACCAGCAATTGCCAGTACACGCCAGCCGCAATCACCCATAACCGACGACTCCGTTGTGGAATCGCATGTAGGCCGGAAACATTACAGTAAAGCGCTGGAATGAAGTAGTAAATCAACAGGACACCGACCTCTGTTGCCCGTCCGCCAAAAGCCTTGCACGTCAGCCCATGCGCAAATTCATGTGAAAATACAACCAGAAGTCCCGCAAACAAAATTAACCAATAGTGCTCTGAAATAAGACGCGTAGAATGACTGGCAATTTCTGGTGAATTGCCTAGCGCAACGAGCACAGCGATTAGCATTAAGAATGCTGTGACTACTACAAATCCGGTTGTCCAAATCCAGCGCAATTTTGGAACGATTCGGCTGAAGAGCGGATCAGGATCGAAAAGCCGTAATCGGAAATATGCGTGGCGAGATAGTGACTGGGTAGATTTCTGAGCGCTTTCCCCTTCGCCCGCCAGCAAATTTAGCTGATTGAGCTTGGAGAGGAATTTGATTAGCGTGGTGAGGGATAAATTGCCACCATACTGTTGCCCATAACCTGCCGAGATTTCGGCCAAAGTTCTGCCCCCAAGTAGCTGTAACACCTGATACTCGGTTTGCCCTAATTTGATATAGCGACCCGTGCTGGGGCGTCCGACCACATAAACTGTACGTTCCGCTTCTGTTTGTGGAGTGACCTCTACTTCCTTATCTAACCCAGGCGGGTATTGACAGTAAAACGACTTCATAATGCACTTGGCAGGCATATACTGAATATTCATTGCATATTCAGTATGCAAAACATATAAACCACTACCTGAGAACAAGTTCTTGTCGCAGGAGAGAATTTAGACGAGAACTTACTACTCCTGGACAGACTTATCCTAGCTTAAGCTGCAAATCCCCCAAATCACCTAACCTATCTGTAAATCAATAAGTTAGCAAACCACAAAAAGAATCTAAAAAAATCTGCTTTGTGGAACAAGGGATGCTACTTAACGAAGTATTCAAAAGAGCAAATCTAATGCCTCACGATATGCTGTTATGTCGTCAGGGTTTTAGGGCTGAGACAATTTACTATCCCCCAAGTTGTCTCAGTAATCCGCAGCGCTGCTCCCCTTAAGCGCTGCGGATATATAGGTGGCGGAGTGGTGAAGAGTGGCAGAGCTTTTCCCGCTCCGCCTTTTCTTTCTGGAGCAGATTCGTTAAATCACGGTTCCGTCTGTGATGATCGCGCCTTTGGGAATCACGACAACTCCATCACGTATGCAGTAATTGTCTCCGTCGTGATTCTCGCGTCCGGCTTCATTCAAAATCCGAACATTTGATCCAATCCGAACATTCTTATCCACGATAGCATTGCGAATGATAGTGTTTTCGCCAATGCCCATCCACGGAATGCCCTGGCGGCGCTCCATTTCTAATTCATCCAATGTTTGATAGTAGTCCGCCCCCATAATGAGCGAATGTTCGATACGCGAATAGTTTTCGATGCGAGCACGAATACCAATGATGGAATGATCTATCCAAACGCGATTTAGGATACAGCCCTCTGAAATGACTGCATCACGAACCTGACAATCCAATAGTTTTGAACTGGGCAGGAAACGAGGCCGCGTATAAACCGGATAATCGGCATCAAAAAGATTGAATTTGGGGACGATGCTGGTCAGGTCAAGGTTGGCTTGATAGAAAGACTTAATGGTTCCGATGTCCTCCCAGTACCCATCAAACAAGAAGGCTTGTACGTTGTATTGATTGATTGCTGCCGGAATGATTTCACCACCAAAATCAACGTACTTTTCGTTTCTAAGCAACTGACGGAGTGCTTCGTATTTGAAAAGATAGACCCCCATCGAAGCAATATAAGGGCGTTGTGCGGCGTCTGCCGGACTCAACCCCAGCTTGGTTGTATCCACCTGCATCGCAGGCAATTGATCAATCGGGGGCTTTTCGCGGAACTCAACGATGCGACTTTCATCATCCGTTTTGAGCAAACCGAACCCGGTTGCGCGTGCTTCATCGCAGGGAATAACCGATACAGTGACATCTGCGCCTGTCTCTTCGTGGTGGCGAATGAAGTCACGATAATCCATTTGATACAAATGATCGCCTGAAAGAATCAATACATATTCAGGATTGGCCGTTTGCAGGTGAATCATAATCTGGCGTACGGCATCCGCCGTTCCTTGAAACCAGTTTTTATTCTCCGAGGTTTGCTCAGCAGCCAGGATTTCAACAAATCCATCTGAAAAGCCGCTAAATCGGTAGGTACGTGAAATATGGCGATTAAGCGAAGCAGAATTGAATTGCGTCAGGACATAAATTTTCGTGACGTCTGAATGCAAACAGTTAGAAACCGTAATGTCAATCAGGCGATATTTACCGGCCAGCGGGACAGCAGGTTTGGCCCGGTGATGCGTTAACGGAAAAAGACGTGTGCCTTGCCCGCCACCGAGAATCAAGGCCAGGATTTCTTTTTTCATCGTTCCCTCCTGAGCTTCGAACCAAATGACCAGAAGCTGATGTTGATGGATATTATATTTCGTTTCATTAGCTTGGTTCAGCCGCGCTGATGCGCTAAGCTGTCGCGCGAATCTGAGCATAGCCCCATTGGTTTTTCAAGCGATACGATATGAATCACAGCAGTTTAGCAAGATTTTCTCTTTCTCCTGCCCTGGCGCGCGCTTTAACCAGCGGCACGGGTGTGGTTGCCCTTGAATCTACAGTTATCGCACACGGATTGCCCGCGCCACACAATCTGGAACTCGCGCGCGAATGTGAATCAATTGTTCAAGAACAAGGCGCAGCCCCAGCCACCATCGGCATCATCGCAGGCCATCCCGTCATTGGGTTGGACGAAGCCCAACTTCAGGAAATGGCTTCGCGTCAGGACGTAGCGAAGGTTAATTTATCGAATCTGGCGCAAACACTCGCTGGACAAAAATGGGGTGCAACGACGGTAGCAGCAACTTTATGTCTTGCGCACCGCGCTGGATTGCAAGTATTTGCCACTGGCGGCATTGGCGGAGTGCATCGCGGGGCCAGCAACAGCTTTGATATTTCTGCCGATTTAACTGCCTTATCGCGCTTCCCGGTGATTACAGTTTGCGCAGGCGCTAAAGCCATCCTTGATTTGCCGAAAACTATGGAAATGCTTGAAACACTGGGCGTGCCTGTCATCGGCTATCAGACCGATGAATTGCCCGCGTTTTATTCGCGCAAAAGCGGAATCAAACTTGATATTCGGGCCGACGATCCTTTCCAAGTTGCAACGCTTGCCCAAACACACTGGGAACTTGGAAACACAGGCGCAATTCTGGTTGTCGCCCCTGTCCCGGAAACGGATCAAATCCCTGCTGATGAAATCGCGGAAGTAATTGAGGAAGCGTTATCCGCAGCTGACAGTCAAGGTATTTCTGGTAAGGCGGTCACACCATTTCTGCTCGCGCGGATTGCAGAAAAAACTGCCGGGCGTTCATTACAAGCAAACCTCGCCCTGCTGAAAAATAACGCACGAATTGCAGCACAAATCGCCAAAGCGATGGTGGAATGAATTCTTGTAGATTGTTCTGCGCCCAAGATTTTCTGATCGGAGCTTTTAGAGTATCTTGTAGCTTGTTAAATTATGGCGGCTCACGCACATCATCACGACCATCCGCAGGATCACGCGCCTGAACATAGCCACGCACATGAACCGCGCAAGTCACAACGCATTTTGCTGATCGTACTAGCCTTAAATATCGTCTATATGCTGGCCGAAGCGATTGGTGGGTATTTGGCAAACAGCTTGGCGCTGCTTTCAGATGCGGGGCATATGCTGACTGATGTCGCAGCGCTGGCGCTGTCGCTATTTGCGGCGCGGTTTGCCCTACGGCCTGCAACTCCAAGCAAGACCTACGGGTATTACCGGATGGAAATTCTGGCAGCGTTGGCGAATGGCGTTACGTTAATTTTGATTTCGTTTTTGATTGCCTATGAAGCCTGGCATCGCCTGCGTCAGGCTGAGGTCGTGGATGCCCAAACGATGATCGTCATTTCCCTTGGCGGATTACTGGTCAACGTAATTTCTGCCAAAGTGCTACACGCCGCGCACACGCACGATCTGAATTTGCACGGTGCATTTCTGCATGTGCTGGGAGATTTGTTTGGTTCGCTCGCCGCAGTCATCGCAGGAGGGCTGATTCTTTGGCGCAATTGGCTGTGGGCCGATCCGATTTTCAGCGTCGTGATTTGCCTGCTGATTGTTTATAGCTCCTGGCGACTGGTTTCTGAGGCAGTAAATGTATTACTGGAAGGAACTCCCTCTCATATCAACGTAGCGGCAGTCGAGATCGCAATGCGAGCTGTTCCAGGCGTGCGAGATATTCACGATTTGCATATCTGGACGATCACCTCAAATCGCTACGCAGTTACGGCACACGTGATCATTGACGAGGCGAGCAACAGCTATCAAATCCTGCGTGAGTTGCGTGAGTTGCTGTCGAGCCAATTCAACTTGACGCATTCGACCCTACAGATTGAAGACCCTTATCTGTCAGCAATGGTGAAGTTGGGGAAAAATCGAAAGGCTTAAGTTTTGCTCCCATCAAAAGCGTCACATAGCGCAAAGCAAAATCGCCAATCTATCACGCAGCGCTGGCTCGCATTCCATCACAATATTTTTGCCTTTACTTTATGAGCTACGAGCTATTCATTGCGCTACGTTATTTGCGCGCTAAACGTCGCCAGACTGCGGTATCGGTAATTACCGGAGTTGCCATCGCCGGCATCACCGTTGGTGTCGCAGCTTTACTTGTAGCCCTGGCACTTGCCACCGGATTTCGTGAAGAAGTACAAGACAAAATCCTGGGCGGCACAGCCCATTTGAATTTGCTTAAGCCCGACAACAGCGGCATTGCAGACTATCGAGCGTTGACCGAACGTCTCGGCAAAGTTACAGGTGTGAAGGCTGCGGCAGCAACGATGTACGATCAGGTTTTGCTGAGCGCGAATGATCGGCAGGAACCAGCCGTGCTGAAGGGTGTAGACCTGAATGCCAGCAACCCTGAGGCGAATGAAGTTTTTGCCACCACCATCGAAGGCCAACCCAAAGATTTATTTCCACCATCTGCCTCATCAGATAGCGAGCTTCCATTAGACGGCATCATCGTGGGCAAAGAATTGGCCCGCATTATGAATTTACGGCGTGGCGATGTAGTAACGGCATATTCCGCCAGAACTCGGTTGACGCCTGTCGGGACAACGCCGCTAAACGCGCAATTTCGCGTTGTAGGCATTTCGGCCTCAGGTTTATATGAATACGACGCGCATTGGGGGTATGTCTCATTGGTAGCCGCGCAACGGCTCAATGGCGAGGGCGATGTCGCAGGCGTCATTCAAATGAAGGTGAATGATCTATATGCCGTGAATGAAATCGGCAAACGTGTGCTTGACGCAGCGGGCACAGGTTTCATGACACAAAGCTGGCAGGAATTAAATCGTTCGCTGTTCGCCGCTTTTAAGCTGCAACAATCGCTCATTGTCGTCTTCTTTTCCTTGTTGATTGCAATTGCCGCGCTGAACATTATTACAACGCTCACAATGGCTGTGATCGAGAAACAAGGAGACATTGCCATTCTGCGTGCGCAAGGCGCAACGCCACGCAGCATCAGCAAAATCTTCGTGCTGCAAGGGGTAATGATTGGTGTGATTGGGGCGGTGCTGGGAGTTGGTTTAGGACTAAGCCTGAGTTGGCTTGCGAATACTTATAAGCTGGTTTCGATCCCGGCAGAAATCTATTCGATTTCGCACATTACCCTGAAAGTTCGGACGCTGCCCTGTGTGTTGATTGCAATGTTGGCGGTGGTGATTAGTTTTTTGGCGACGCTTTATCCAGCGCGGGCAGCTGCCAGAGTGCAGCCTGTTGAGGCGTTACGATATGAGTGATTAGTAATCAAGAAGTGCTTTGACGGCTTCGCGCAGTTCAGTCACACGAAAAGGCTTTTCCAGAAAGGCATCGCATATCTCTTTAACCATCCGCGCATTCTCACTGTTGTGTTGTCCGGTCATTGCAATAATTTTCAGTTGTGGCAACTGCTCTTTGATTTGGCGCGCGGCTTCAACGCCATCCATGACAGGCATATCCAAATCCAGGATCACCACGTCTGGATTTTCGGCGGCTGCCAGGCGAACGGCTTCCAAGCCGTTATTGGCCTGAAGAATCTGATGCTCATCCTCAAGAGTTTGAGTCAGCATCCGGCGAACGCCTTCAATATCATCTGCGATTAAAATTTTAGCCACTTCTATACTCGTCCGGGTGAGGCTTCCTTAGCGAAGCGCGTATGGCCTGATGAAAGTGCGTCCGCCTGACGTAAGGCGGGCTTACATGTTTTCCAATCAGGCAAAATGCTTGGGAAAAGCTAGGCTACCAGGAAAAAGAACGATTTGTGCTTTCTGGTAATGGTTTGTCTAACGAAAATGTTATTACACACACGCAAAATTCATTATCAGAATATGAATGAACGGGACTCAAGATGATAAGTTAGGGAGTGCGAATCCCGTTAGATTATGACGCGGCGGATTATAACCAATTCCAACTCTGTTGTCAGTCATTTGTAATCAAACCGGACGGATATTTGCGCTGGCCGTTGTTTTGGCGTTCTCTGAAACCGCAAATTAGAATGGAATATCGTCGTCAAAATCAATTGTCGGCACACTGGCAGGTGTCGCAGCTTTAGGGACTGTTGTCGAAACAGCGCGTGGCGACGTGGGCGATTCTGTCAAATCAGCAGAAGGATCGAAAGGCACGGTTTTCAGTTCGCCGCGTTCGCGCAATAGCATTTCGACCTTGCGTTCTGCCTCGGCTAGATGGGATTGACAGAGCCGCGCCAGGCCCACGCCTTCTTCAAAAATTTCCAGCGCACGTTCCAATGGCAAATCGCCGGATTCAAGTTGTGAAACAATACTTTCGAGCTTTGAGAGCGAGTCCTCAAAACCTACAGGTTGAGCTTTTCCGTGAGCCATAGTGTTACTTGAGTGGTTCTGTCACCTGACAACCAACATCGCCATCACCAAACCGAAGCGTGATTTTCTGTCCAAGCTGTAAAGTCGCGCCATTTGGGATCAACTGCCCTGTTTGATCGCGCACAATTGTATAGCCGCGGCTGAGAACAGACAAAGGCGAGAGCATTTCCAGCTTGCCGGTCGTCAGCGAAAGTTGATGCCATTTGCGTTCGATTTTCGCTTGCATCGCACGCTCCAGCCGTTGATGGGAAACTTGCAACTGCGCTTCAGCGACGGCCAAAGGAACGCGCCAGTCAGCAGAAGTCAAATGGCGATGCGCGGCCTCAACCCTCAGCTTCGCATGATGCAGATTATTTTTCAAAGCCATCGAAGCGCGTAACTCTAATTCACGCACCCGTGAGCCAAGCTTGATAATCGTGCCAATCGTTTCCGCAAAGCCCTGGCTTTCAATCAGGTCACGCAATTCGTGGCGACGTTGCAGCAAATAGTAATCCATTGCGCGTCCCAGATGCGCAAGCAAACCCTCCACGTGAGCGCGCAGTTCTTCGGCTTCGGTGCCAACCAATTCCGCCGCTGCTGAAGGCGTTGGAGCACGCAAATCCGCGACGAAATCTGCGATGGTGTAATCCGTTTCGTGCCCGACCGCGGAGATGACTGGCACTTTCGATGCGTGAATGGCGCGCGCCACAATTTCTTCATTGAACGCCCACAAATCCTCTGCCGAACCGCCACCGCGTCCGACAATGATGGCATCAATGCCAAATTTTGCCGCGTTGTCGCTGAGCGTCTTAATCGCCTGCGCGATTTCCACTGCTGCCCCTGCGCCCTGCACACGAACAGGAGCCACCAGAACATCAATGCTGGAATTGCGCCGCCCCAAAATATTGAGCATGTCCTGAATGACTGCGCCCTGCCGGGAAGTCACAATCCCAACTTTGCGCGGCAACACAGGCAAAGGGCGTTTGCGCTCTTCGTCGAATAAACCTTCCTCTTGCAGCTTGCGAGCTAATTGCTCAAACGCGAGTTGCAATGCTCCGACCCCGACCGGCTCCATTGATTCGACATTAAGCTGATAATTTCCGCTCTTTTCCCAAACCGATAATCTTCCGCGCACGCGCACTTCCAATCCATTTTCAGGATCGAAGCGGAGCAGGCGATTCCAGTTACGGAAGAAAACGGCGCTGATCTGCGCATTGGCATCTTTGAGCGTGAAGTACCAGTGACCGGAAGGATATTTTTTGAAGTTGGAAATCTCGCCCTGCACATAAAGATCGTGAAAATCTGCTTCGAGCGCAGTCTTGATGTCAGCCGTCAATTCGCTGACCGAAAGCACAGGATTTTCGGCAAATAGCGAAAGTGTCAAATTGTTTGGGCGTGTACGTCGGGGCATGGTGAAAATAACAAAAAGACCTAAACTCAAGGCAAGAGCGTAGGTCTTTTCTGGACTTGCGTCAATCCGGCAATAGATGACTAAAACAAATCTCTACTCAGCAGCTTTTTTCGATTTCGGTCTAAAATTCGCGGCTAGGACTTTCTTACGCATACGAATGGATTTCGGTGTGACTTCAACCAGTTCATCTTCGGCAATGTATTCGATGGCTTGCTCTAAGGTCAGATCACGCACCGGGACAAGTCGTAACGCTTCATCTGCGCTGGAGGCTCGCATGTTGGTCAGCTTCTTTTCGCGGACGATGTTGACATCTAAATCCACATCACGCGAATTTTCACCAACGATCATGCCTTCATAAACTTCGGTTTGCGGTTTGACGAACAGTTCGCCGCGTTCCTGCAAGTTATAAATTGCGTAGCCGGTTGCTGCGCCTGCGCGGTCTGCAACCAAACTGCCTGTCCCGCGGCCCTGCATTTCGCCCTGCCATTTTCCCCAACGCAAAAACAGGGTGTTCAGTAACCCGGTGCCTTTGGTTTCGGTCAGAAATTCGTTGCGGAATCCGATCAATCCACGCGAAGGGATTTCAAATTCCATCCGCACACGACCGTGGCCGTGATTGACCATCTTGGTCATTTGGCCTTTGCGACGCCCCATCGCTTCTGTGACGACGCCAATAAATTGATCCGGCACGTCAATCACAGCAAGTTCGATAGGTTCCTGCAATTCGCCTTCATCATTTTTGCGCGTCACAACCTGTGGGCGAGCAACATTGAGTTCGTAATCTTCGCGGCGCATCTGCTCAATCAAAATTGCGAGCTGCAATTCGCCCCGCCCGGAAACTTTGAAGCTTTCCGGCGAATCCGTATCTTCGACCCGGATCGCCACGTTACCGAGCAACTCACGATCCAGCCGATCACGAATTTGGCGCGACGTGACGTACTTTCCTTCTTTGCCTGCGAAGGGTGAATTGTTGACGCTGAAAATCATGGAGATCGTCGGCTCGTCAATGCGAATTCGCGGCAGCGGGCGCGGTTCCGTCGCTGATGTTACGGTGTCGCCAATGTTAATGCCTTCGATGCCAGCCAGTGCAATGATTTCTCCCGCTTCTGCGCGTTCAATCGGAACCTGCTTCAAACCTTCAAAGGCGTAAAGCTGAGTGATTTTGGTTTTGCGCAATAGTCCGTCAATTCCGCAAACAGAAACCTGATCGCCCACGGCAATCGTGCCGTTAAAAATGCGCCCGATTGCGAGGCGTCCAACGTATTCGCTGTAATCCAAATTCGCCACGAGAATTTGCAGCGGAGCGTTTAGATCACCGCTTGGCGCGGGCATGGTGCGAACGATTTCTTCAAACAATGGCTTGAGCGAATCGCTTTCGTGATCCAGTTCGTGCTTCGCCATGCCATCGCGTGCAATCGCATAAAGAATCGGAAATTCAATTTGATCGTCGTCGGCATCAAGATCAATAAAGAGGTCATAGACTTCGTTGACGACTTCTTCGGCGCGGGCGTCCTGCCGATCAATTTTGTTGATGACGACAATCGGTTTGAGCTTTTGTTCGAGCGCCTTTGACAGCACGTACCGCGTTTGCGGCAGCGGCCCTTCCGACGCGTCCACCAGCAGTAAAATGCCATCCACCATCGTCAGCACACGCTCGACTTCGCCGCCGAAATCCGAGTGGCCCGGTGTGTCGAGAATATTGATTTTCGTGTCGCCAAAATGTACCGAAGTGTTTTTGGCCATGATGGTGATGCCGCGTTCCCGTTCCAAATCCATTGAATCCATCACGCGCTCGACAACTTTTTCGTTCGAGCGGAATAACCCGGACTGACGGAGCATTGAATCCACCAAGGTAGTTTTGCCATGATCAACGTGAGCGACAATTGCGATATTGCGAATATTATTTCCCATAAATTAAACCAGACAGAACGAACAGGAGATTTCCGGGTTCTGTACTTACAAATCCTATTTTTCTAAATCTCAAAAACTTGATACCAATTGCTTGGAATATTGTGGATCTCCTGACCGACCTCGTTCATTACGCTCGAATCAAAGTTAATGAGCGATAGCCGATTGGTCGGGCGGTAGCGTAATTCAACTTCCGCCTGCAAGGATTGAATCCATTGCGAAATGGCTTGAAGCGTTTGCGAAAATTTGAAGATGACAATGCGCGGGGAATGGCCATGTTTAGCGAGCCAGGCAATTTTACGAAAACTCACTGAACCACATTCACCCCAAAAATCAATTTGCTGAGTTTCGTTCAGCGCAATCAAATCCGGCTTATACCTAGGGCGAACGCATCACATTTT
>JAFDVL010000060.1 GCA_018268995.1 Acidobacteriota bacterium
AGCATTGATGCACCGGATCAATCAAATGTACGCCCCAGTCCGTCATCGCGCCGCCTGCATAATCCCAGAAGTAACGGAAGGTCGGGAAGGTCGTCACGCCCACACCCCAACGATTGAGATTGAAGGGAACTTTCGGCGCAGGGCCGAGCCACATATCCCAATTCAGACCCGCTGGAACTGGAGCATCCGCAGGTTTCCCCCAGCCTTGTTTTTTGACGGCACCGCTTTGCCACGTGTGAACAAAGGTGACTTCGCCGAGGATGCCGCTTTTCACCAGTTCCGCCGCTTTTTTGAAATAGCCGCCGGAGCGCTGCATCGTGCCGGCCTGGACGACGCGATTATATTTCCGGGCCGCCTGCACCATCTTCTGCGCTTCTTCGACATAAACCGAAGAAGGTTTTTCGACGAAGACATCCTTGCCGTTTTTACACGCTTCGATGGACATATAGGCGTGCCAATGATCGGGCGTCGAGATGCACACCGCATCAATGGATTTGTCTGCCAGAATTTCACGAAAGTCTTTGACGGTTTTGGGGGTGACGCCTGCTTTGCCCGCATTGGTAACAGCTCTTTCCAAATGGGGTTGATAGACATCGCAAAGCGCAGCGACCTGAACATCCGGCAATCTCAGGGCAAACCCTAAATTGCTTGTTCCCATTGCGCCAAGGCCGATGTGCCCCACGGCAATGCGGTCATTCGCACCTTTGACGCGGCCTGTGAAGAGGGAAGTCGTGAGTGCCGCTCCTGCACCCGTCAAAATGGTTCTTCGTTCGATCATTGTTGCTCCTTTTAATTTAGGTTCCAGCTTAAAGTGGTTGGTATTTGAAAAAAAATATTGCCTAAGTCTTCACCAGAATAGATTGCCCCCTGTGCAGTATAGGAGGAGCAATTGGGCAGGTAATAACGCTTGCAGTCACGGGATGAAAATGCGAAACCACATCCGACAGCGTCTTACTTCCCACATTATCCAGGAATTCCTTCAGGCGGGCACCGCCTGCACGGTGATTGTATACAAAAGCAGCTGGTTTGCCTATTTAGTCCACGAAAAATTGCAGGTTCAAGCGAAGGAGAGGTGTCAGTAGTCCGCGCGCCATCTTCACTTCGTGGATTACGAATTTGACATCATTTTCCGAAGCTACGCTCTTCCTGTTTTTCCCGCCAGACTGGCCACCACGGCCACGAGTTCCATCGGCTCGACTGGTTTTGCCACGTGAGTTTGGAAGCCCGCCTTAAGGGCGCGGAGTCGGTCTTCAGAACGCGCGTATGCGGTCAATGCCGCTGCGGGAATGCGGCCTCCTTCCGGGGAGGGAAGGGACCTTATTTGACGAATCAGGGCGTACCCATCTTCGCCGGGCATCCCAATATCAGAAACCAGAACATCCGGCGGCCATTGCCGAAGTGTTTCCATCGCTGCCCGAACTGAAGCGACGGCTTGCACCTCTGCCCCACATTGTTCCAGCACGACCTGAAGGAGTTCGCGCGCATCCGCCTCATCATCCACAATTAAGACCCGCACATTCGTCAGTTCCTGTTCAATATCGCAAGGCACGTTTCCTTCGACGGCAGGATAAATGTGAGGTGGTTGTTGGGCATCCAGCAATTTCTCGCCCTCCCGCATAATCGCAAGTGGGAGTCGAACATTGAACGTCGCCCCTTGTCCCAGTCCGGCACTGGCAGCAGACACCGTGCCACCGTGCAATTCAACCAGGTGGCGCACAATGGCTAATCCAAGCCCAAGCCCGCCAAAATTCCGTTTGGTTGAACTGTCGGCCTGTCGAAAGCGCTCAAAGACATGAGGCAAAAATTCCGGTGAGATGCCTTGACCGTTGTCGCTAATGACAATTTCAATGTGCGAATTGATGCGCGCCAAGGTGATCTGAACGCGTCCGTCTCTGGGGGTAAATTTGATGGCATTTGAGAGCAAATTCCAGATCACCTGTTGCAGTCGGTGGGCATCTCCGGCAACCAGATTAGTTTTTGTGTCCAGCACCATCTGGAGTCGTACCCCTTTGGCGTCGGCAGTTGGACGCACGGACTCAACGGCTTCCTCGACGACTTGCGCGATTGGGACCGGAGAAACCTCAAGGCGTAACTTGCCTGTGATAATGCGCGAGACATCCAGAATATCCTCGATGATCTGCCCTTGTGCGACGGCGCTTTTTTCAATGATTTCCATGGCCCGCAAGCGGCTTTCCTCATTTAGTTTGCCCCGACGCAGCATCCGTGCCCAACCGAGGATACTGTTGAGCGGTGTCCTCAGTTCGTGCGACACGGTGGCCAGAAACTCATCCTTGAGGCGGTTGGCGGCTTCCGCTTCTGCCTGCGCTTTTCTGATTGCCTCATAATATCGCGCGTTATCCATCGCGATGGCCGCTTGTCCGGCCAGACCTGTAACGATTCGCGCGTGGCGTGCAGTGAAGACACCCACCTTGTGGTGCCCGAAAAAAAGACCGCCCAGCACTTCGCCAGAGCGTGAGATGACCGGCACGGCAAGGTAGCTCACCACCGACAAATGGCCTTCCGGCATTCCGAAATAAGGCGAGTTTCTGCCATAGCGCGGATCATCCCGTACATCGTCAATTCGCGTCACGCCCTCTCCGCGAAACGTCGGGCCAAAGAGGTCTGTCGCGCGCGGCATAGGGAAGCTTGCAAAATGTTCGCGTGGCACGCCGGAAAGCGTGTAGAGCATATAAGAAGCACCACGCTCATCCAGCACGTTGTAAAAAAATGAGCCGAATTGCGCGCCTGTGATTTCTGTGGCGGCATCGGTGAGCGCCTGCACCAGTTTTTGCAAATCTAACTCGGCTGAAAGCAGTTGCCCAACTTTATTGATAATTTCCAGCGCTTCGCGTTCTTCCTCAAGGTAGGTGGCTGCTAACTTTCGTTCCGTAATGTCCTGCACTACACCCCGGATGCCCTGCATCTGCCCGGCCTCGTCGTAAATCGCTTGTCCTTTGGCGACGATCCAGATTACGCCTTGGTCAGATCGCCGCACGCGATATTCAATGGTGAAGTTGGAGTTGGTCGCAAAGGCCTGTTTGACTGCCTGTTTGGCCTGTTCGTGGTCTTCTTCGTACAGCACGTTTTGCAGTTCACGCCAGGTCAGTCTTGTTTCTGAACGACCTAAGATTTCTGCTGCACGAGCAGAGAGCGTAACAAGGTTGGTGGCTGCCTCCCAACTCCAATCCCCCAACTCTGCCGCCTGCAAAGCGAGACTTAGTCGTTCGGCTCCTTCTTGTAATTCTCGCTCCGTTTGTTTCTGGGCAGTGATGTCCATCGCCAGGCCAATCAGGCGGAATGACGATTCCGATTCGTCGCGCACGGTTTTCCCGATAGACTGAATCCATCGCAGTCCTTTTTGCGGGTGACGGATGCGATGTTGCGACCGGTACTCTTCACCACTGGCAAGCGCTTGCAGCAGCGCGTTGCGAATCGCCTCTCGATCTTCTTCAACGATGATGGCAAGACCCTTTTCAAAGGACGGTTCTTCATTTGGGTCGAAGCCGTAAATGCCCCGGTATTCTGGTGACCAGAAGACTTCGTTGGTTGCTCCATTCCACTCCCAATCACCGATGCCCGTTGCCTGATGCGAAAGCCGAAGCCGTTCCTCGCTTTGGCGTAAAGATTGTTCCAGCAATTTGCGCGCGGTGATGTTGCGGGCAATCTTTGAGGCTCCGATAATATTTCCTTCTCGGTCTTTAATCGGAGAGATTGTGAGCGAGATGTTGAGGCGTATCCCATCCTTTCGCTGGCGGATGGTTTCATAGTGCTCAATGCGTTCGCCTCGCTTCAGCCGATCAAGGATCATTTGCTCTTCTGCCTGCCGCTCTGGTGGGATCAGGATGATAATGGAGTTCCCGATCATTTCTTCCGCCGTATAGCCAAACATGCGCTCAGCCGCTCGGTTCCAACTCGTGACGCGACTGTCGAGTGTTTTGCTGATAATGGCGTCGTCTGAGGACTCGACGATAGATGCCAGTTGCAATCGTGTGGCCTCGGCGCGTTTACGCTCTGAGATGTCGCGAAAGACGAGCACGACGCCAAAGATATGACCTTGTGCGTCACGAATCGGTGCCGCACTGTCATCTATGTGGATTTCAAGACCGTTTCTGGATCGGAGCAATGTGTGGTTCGCGAGTTCGACGACCGCTCCGGTTTGGAGCACTTGGTTGACAGGATTTTCAATTCGTTGACGGTTTGTCGCATTGATGATGGGAAAAATATCTTCCAGGGGGAGGCCCTGCGCTTCCTGTTTGGGCCAGCCGGTAAGCGACTCCGCCACCGGATTCATAAATGTGACCAACCCTTTGGCATCTGTCACAATCACCGCATCCCCAATGCTGGAGAGCGTCACACGCCACCACTCTTCAGAATACAGAGTGGGCGAATCAGGTCGAATACTCATTCCTGAAATCCTCGCAAGGAGAAAATGATAACCAGCTTATTTCGCGAGGCAGGGAGGTAGAAATTGAAGCTTGGTGCTTAATTAAATATTACTGAAAAGCCTGCGTTCTGCTCTTCAGTTTCTATTTGCCTGGGGGGAAAAGGTATCGTCTCAGCGCAAGAGCGATCAGTAACTGGATATTGCCGAGACCACTGATACCGACAACGTAAAATACACCAACTCAGCCTGGGAAAAAAATACTTTAGTGTCTGAACGGGCAATTCTTTGTCTTTAGAATAAGTTAGGAAAACCGAATATTGCGCGACGATGCTCAACGCCTTTATGAGTTTTGTTATACTCTCTCTCCACCGCTGCAACCATGCGATGCGGGAAAGAATCTGGGTAGTCTTTATATCTTCAACCAGAACACTACAGAAAAGTAATGCAGCGAGTTGTGAAAGCCCGAAAACTCTTGCCCCAATAATCTATTTATGCACAAGAAACAAATTCACCTGCTTATATTCTGTATCCTATTCTTGCTTAACAATTCTGTTCTCGCTTGTAGCCGTGGTGGTCAAATGATAATGGGAGCAGTTGCCTATAAAGAAATCCGCTCCAGCGATTCGGCAGTGGTCGGCAGAATTCTTGCTTGGCTAAAGCAGCATCCCGATTACTCGAAATGGCAATCGCTGATTAGCGAACAAGGATTGGCGGGTGAGGCAGGTGAGATGTATTTGTTTGCGCTTGCAGCACGCTGGGCAGATGATGCGAGAGGCACGCGCTATGACCGTCCGCTATGGCATTACGTTAATCTCCCATACGTGCCTTTGGCTCAGTTTAATGCACGCCCAAGAGCGGAAAATTCCAATAATATTTTGCGAGCTTTTGATACTAATCTACATACGCTCAATTCAAATTCGTCGGATGCTGAAAAAATAATAGCACTCTGTTGGATTATCCATTTGATCGGAGACATACATCAGCCTTTACACACGACGACATTTTTCAATAACGACTATCCGTATGGAGATCGCGGTGGTAACGCAATTTTTGTGCGCATCACGCCGGGCTCCCCCACAATAAAGTTGCACGCCTTCTGGGATGATTTAATCTTGGGTAGTGACTTGATTCCAGGATTAAATCCTGGCGGTGAACGCTTTCAGGTGGTAGCGAATAAGGCAGTAGAGTTAAGCACCAGTTTGCAGCGCCAACATTTATCTGAACTTACTGAAAAGCAATTCGCAAACTGGGCGGAGGAAAGCTTTAAATTGGCTGTGGAGTATGCGTATCGCAAGGGCAGTATAAAAGGAGGGAGGTCAATAGAACATGGCGTCGTCCTGCCAGACGACTATGTAAAGCAAACTAAACCTGTTGTAGAACGGCGTACTGTCTTAGCGGGCTATCGTTTAGCAGATACCTTAATAGCTGCTATCAATCCAAAGAAATAACTGGCGCGCCCGGGGGGGCTCGAACCCCCGACCTACAGATTTGAAGTCTAAAACAGGCTGGTTTTCTAATGTTTTCGGCTGTATTGTAAATTCCACTATCTTTCCTATTATCAATCAGTTCGCTTTAGTATCTTGTTTGCGGTTGTCTCTCGTTGTTGCCTGAAGTATGCTTTCAATGTGTCCACGAATGTGTCCACGCTTTTACAGTTCCTGACCTACAGATTAATCTTTTGGGAGGCTCCGAGCATGGCGAAAACACGCACCGGCCATGTCTTTCAGGATGACCAGAAGCGGTGGTTTGCGCGGCTGACCTACACCGATGCGGACGGGCAGCGGCATAACCTCAAGCGGCGCGCGGAAAACAAAACCGCCGCCAGAGAAACGCTCAAACAACTGCTGCGCGACCTCGAAGATTATGGCGAGCGCAGTCTCGAAAACGCGCAGATGACGTTTGCCGACTTGGTGTAGTATTACGAAGAAGGCTACCTCAAACCCGCTGAATACCGCGACGGGCGCAAAATTGCAGGTTTGCGCAGCGCCCGCTATTGCGAATTGTATCTGCGCACGCTCAAGGAACATTTCGGACAGCGCAAACTACGGAGCATCTCCTATGGCGATCTCGAAGCTTTCAAGCTGAAGCGTTTGGAAACGCCGACGGCACGCAACCAAGAACGTTCGCTCGCCAATGTGCATCGGACTCTAGCACTGCTCCGGCATCTGTTCAATCTCGCGGTGCGCGAAGGCTGGCTGTTGCGCAATCCCTTTGTCGCAGACAAATCGCTCATCAATGTCGCCGATGAAACCAAACGTGAGCGCGTGTTGAGTGGTGCAGAAGAAATGCGTTTGTTAGCCGCGTGTGTCGGTCCGCGCGCGCATTTGAAACCGATTCTGATTTGTGCGCTGGACACGGGGATGCGGCAAGGCGAAATCTTCAAACTCCAATGGGCGGATGTGGATTTGGTGACCCGTCGTTTGACCATGCAGGCGATGAACAGCAAAACCCTGCGCGCGCGCCAGATTGCTTTGACCGAACGCCTGACGCGCGAGTTGGAAGCCTTGCGCCAATGGTTAAGCGAACCTAAAACTTTGTTGTTTGAAGAAGAGTTTGCGCAATCGCTGGTGGAGCAGGGCTTGGTTAGTTCTTTGCCCGATACAGATGCCAGCCTGCTTCCTGCGACAAATCGACAGCCCGTCCCCGTTTTGGGCCAATCTGTTTCCCAAGCCATTCTTGAGGAACGCCGCTAATGGCCGAATATTTCTTCGATAGCAGCGCCCTGGTCAAACACTAAGTGCAAGAGACAGGTTCCGCTTGGGTCATTGGCCTCACCGACAAGCAAGCGCAAAATCCGATTTACATGCGGGCATCACCGCCGTAGAAATCACCGCCGCGATGGCTCGCCGTGTTCGAGGACGTACCTTAACGCCTGCCGACGCCGCGCAAGCGATGACCAACTTTCGCTACGATCTGGCCCACCAATACGTCGTGATTGACTTGCTCCCGAAAATTCTGGCACAAGCGGCGGCGCTTGCCGAAACGCACGCTTTGTGCGGCTATGATGCCGTGCCGTTGGCGGCAGCACTCGCGTTGCAAGCCGCGCGGCAAGCAGCAGGAATTTCTGCGCTCACCTTTGAACCGCAGCCTACGGCGACTTTAGCCTGAAGAGTATTTTCAGAGCAGCCATCTCAGGTAGGACACTAGGCTTCAAATGTTTCCACCCACTCATTTGCCAGGCTCATGACAGCACCACTTATTTGTATTAGGGCAAGCACAAGTGATCCCATTTGAGGGTTAAAAATATCGTTGTGATTTTTGCTGAGTTCCCCAGGAATTTGGAATATCCAAGCAAGATTCTCCCTGTTATCATCGGCAATTGAACATAATCTATAACGCATATGCTTAAGGGGCTCGCCTTTAATCCGTGACCCAATCGGTAAATCAATGTAGAAGCTTGGTGATGCTGCAACAGCAGGCTCTGGGCGGCGCACACAGTGCCAGCTTTGTCCAAAGTCAATTGGCCCGCGTGGATCGCAAGATGTAGCGTGTAATTTAGTAAATGTGTGTGTAAATAACCTTGAATCGTGCCCCTCGGTTATTCGCCCGGGCTTTGCGTAGCGCCAGATACGCCCAGTGTCTCTATCTTTTCTAGAGGTAATGGAAAGTAGAACGGATGGGTTGTAACGGATTCCGCCACCAAGTGCTTCGGCAACTTTTTGCCATCTTTGTTGTTCTAACATTTCTTTTATCTCAACAGCGATTTCTGAATCCGCAGCAGAGTTTAAGGCTAGAACAAGATCAGGGGCTAAGATTGCTTCGCCATTGCGTTTGAGATCAATGACTTCATTCTCTCCTTTTTGGCGATTATCTAAAAGTGCTGCATCATTTTGTTTGAGAAGCGAGAGGAATGCCAATTCTACTAAAATAGCGCCCATAGAATGCCCCGCGAGGATTAAGGGGCTGATTACATGCGGGCGTGCATTACTGGCACTTTCTTCTAGTGGCGATTTTGTTGCCTGTATAAGTGAGCGCACAATTTCATAAAGATCAGTTCCTGATCCAAGACGTTTTGCTGTTTTGTAACGATCCCAAAAAGTTAAGTATGTGAGACCTGGCATTGCTGCTAACCAAGAGTCATCGGGGTCGCCATCCCAGGCGAGATAAACACCAATAACTCGGCGTCCTCGTGAATTTGGACCGCGATATCTTTCTGCTTCTCTCAGACATAGGCTGACAAGTAGATTTCTAAAACTTATGAAGTGTGAATCATCCCAGTCGCCTCCATGATGCCAACCATGTGCGAAGAGCGTAACAATTACCCCGCTACTGTTTTTCTCGCGGGCGTTTTTAATGTGCTGGAGAATTGCGTTTAGCGATTGTTTGTCTTTCAGTTCCCCTTGGTCATTGAGCTGAAGCGTAATGACATCAAACTCTGGAGTGTTAGGTTCAAAATTCGGCGGGGTAGAAAGACGTTTTTGGTTTATGTCTAAAGTTGAGATCATTGTGTAGCTCCATTCAATAAACCTGAGTCTGGGGTTGGATCAGGAAGTAATGATGCCTGCCAGACAGAGATTGAGATGCAGCAGTTTGAGTTTAATGGTACTCCACAAGCCTTCCCAGGAGCGCGAGTACACCCGATCTACAAACCGATGCCACTGCCACAGTGGGGAGCTAATCTTGTAGGGGTTTTGAAAATGCCTTACACCCAGTAAACTAAGTACTTTGGAACTTAAGTTCTTTGAGATTTGGCGATATGCTCCCACACTAGGGGGATGAAAAAACAACACGTTAAACTCAGCGATGCTGATCGGAAATACCTAGCGTCCCTGATCGCGAAAGGGAAACTGACTGCAAAAAAGTTCAAGCGTGCTACGGCGTTACTGGAACTCGAGCGAGGCAAGACTTATCAAGCCGTCGCCGAAACTTTGGGGGTCAGTCACGTGACCGTCTCGTCCCTGAGCAAGAGTTATCAAAAGCAAGGTCTCAAGTGTCTTGCGGATGCACCTCGTTCGGGCCGCCCCATCGTCATCAATGGCAAGCAACGCGCCAAGATCACCGCTTTAGCTTGCAGCGAGGCCCCCAACGGACACGCTCGCTGGAGCTGGCGGATGCTGGCCGATAAAGTCGTTGAATTAGGCTATTGCGATGAGATTTCGCATACCCACATCGGCAGAGTGCTCAAAAAAATGAACTGAAGCCGCATCTGAGCAAGACTTGGTGCATCGGCAAGATCGACGCCCATTTTATTGCGCAGATGGAAGACCTCTGGTGGCTTTATGCGCTCCCTTACGATCAGCAGTATCCTGTTGTCTGTTACGACGAACGCCCGTACTTCTTGATTGGCGAAGAGCTTGATCCCCTGCCTATGCAAAACGCTCAGGTGCGCAAAGAACATTACGCCTACACTAAGAACGGGGCTTGTGCCTTGCTTGCAGCGATTGAGCCGTTAACCGGAAAACGGCTCGCGCAAGTGCATCCCCGGCGCACCAAGAAGGAGTACACCCTGTTTTGTCAGGCGCTGGCAGCAGCTTATCCGAAGGCGAAAAAGATTCGCCTGGTACAGGACAATTTGAATACACACAACGCCAGTTCGTTCTATGAAAACTTGTCGGCTGATCAAGCCTTTGCGCTGGCACAGCGCTTGGCGATTATCAGAGAGCGGAGCGACAAACAGATCAAAATCCATTGGCAATTCTCAATTGAGATTGCCAGAGACAAGATGAACCGACATTACGAACGGGTGTTTCCCTATCGCTCACAACTTAAGAAAACTTAAGTTCCAAAGTACTTAGCACCAATGGTTACATACACTTCTTGCCCTTTGATGAGTTGTTTTTTAGGAACAACAAACGAGATGCTTGTTCTCGGTTTTATCCGATGCATAAAAATGACGTGATGCCCCCTTGCCCGATTAAAGATCATATTGCCCTCACGGTCTTCCACTTTATAAAAGAGCGAGTAATCACCGGGTAAGGATTTTTCAGGAACGAGGTAACAGAGGATGCCCCATCTTGTGTTATTGTGAAATCGTAGTCGATATCCTTCTTCTATTTCCTCAGTTGCCTTTGTTGTCTCCTTGAAACTTAAATAGAGTGTTGGCTTTTTAGAATCAATTCTGTGTAGCGATCCAAGTTTGGGGTTAGGTCTTTGCCCGTAAACAAGAACCGTGCTGAAAAGAGTAAAAATAACAACACCCTTTTTCATCGTGTCTTTCGAGATAAGCCACTGTTGCCTAACAAGCCGTTCACCGGGCGTGGCCGTGTAGTCGTCACTTACAAACCCGCCGGACGGCCACGCTCCGGTGCAATGGATGTTGGGTCAGCCGCTTTGTTTATGTGCGTTCATATAAGCCCGCAATAAGGCATTGATTTGCGTTTGATAGCCTTGCCCTTGTTCCCGAAACCACTCCAATACATCTTGATCCAGTCGTAAGGTCAGTTGTGCCTTGCGGGGCACGGGTTGCAGACCACGCCGCACAATCGCCCGCGCAAAACGGTCGGGGGTTAGTTCAGGACTATCGGAAAAATCAATTTCCTCGTCCGTCATTGTTTTGAGTCGTTCCCAATCAGTTTGCGATTTGTTGGAAATAATATTCTTCTTCATACTTCGATGCTTTACGGGCAGAGATGATGCGAATTACCTCATCTGTTTCGGTGTGGACAACCAGAAAAACAATGCCATTGAGCATTCCCAGAGTAAGAAAGCGTGTTTCGCCATAATTAAAACGGTCGTCCACCTCCAGCACTGTCAGGCCGTCGAACAAAGGCGGCAAATCCACAAAATCTATGCCGTGTTTTGCGATATTGGTTTGGCGTTTCGCTTCATCCCACTCAAATTTCATGGAAGAAATTGTAGTTACATAATGCACCTACGTCAATGTGAGATTTTCAAAGACCGAGTGTGACCCAACAACTCGTTCACCGGGCGTGGCCGTGTGACGCTCGACTACGCACCGCCTGACGGGCCACGCTCCGGTGCAATGGATGTTCGACGCTACTGAAGGATCGCAGCATCGTTGTTTTGTCCCACAAAAAGGTGTTTGTGGCGAGTTCAGCGGCCATAGCCAGTGCTTATTTTGCTATTGGTTTCATGCCTTTTTTCTCCATGATTTGCGCCGCACTCGGAGAGGCCAGATAACGAATCAGCGCCTGAACTGCCTCTGTTTTTCCGCCATTTGTGGTACTGGCAACCGCCCAAGTAAAGCTCTTGTAATTCTGCAATTCATCAGGTAGCCAGCCAACCAAGTCATAGTCCGGCGTGGCGAGAATTTCCATTGGTTGTGTGATGGCGATTTCGGCCTCTCCCTCGCTGGCAAATTCGCCAAGCGTACCTTTCATCAACTTTGCTTTGGCGTTGATTTCGCGAGCAATGCCTAGATGCTCAATCACGTTACGAAAATGAATGCCGCTGGCAGCCCCCCGACCCGGATCGGGATAGGCGATAGATTTCGCTGCTAGGAGTGTGCGTTTGACCGCTGCGACCGAGCTTATGTCAGGCTTGGGCGCGCCTTTGCGTATGGCTAGTCCGACACCTGATTGCGCTAGCGTCACAATGCTGTCCCGCATAATGAGACCTTGATCGGCCAGTGCCACAGCTACAGGTTGCTGAATAATAACAGCATCGGTGTGCTCGCCTGCTTGCAGACGTGTTGTGACCTTTCCGGCGGAATCATAGAGGATCGTGAGCTTGCGGCCCGTCAATTGCTCGAATCCACCGCTCAGTTCAGTGAATGCAGGTTTCATGACCTCAGCACTTAAAAGCCTGACATCTGTTTGTGTTGTCCGCAAAGCATCGGGAGAAAGTAAGGATGAATAAGACGGGCAAAAAGAAGCCAAGAGCGTCAGCGGAAGTGCGATTGTCATTGTCAGAGGCTTGTTCATTCTGGCTTTCTGCTGGTCGTTTTATCAGAGCATTCATTTTACCACACCATACTTCGCTAGCGGGCGTCGAACAACACGTTCACCGGGCGTGGCCTTGTGACGCTCGAATTCAGCCGCCGTGACGGCCACGCTCCGGTGCAATGAATGTTCGACGTTTTACCGGGTAACAAACATCTATTTGAGCATTTTTCATTTCTTCTGCACTTCCATAATTGCCTTGATATTCACATCACTATCTTTCGTAACTGTCAGATCGCGTTCCCAATTATTATATCCGTTCAGTTTGACAGTTACCTTATGCAATCCAGGTGAGAGCTTAAGCATGGATGGCGTGTTTCCAACAAACTTACCATTGACAAAAATATCTGCCCCTTCAGGCGTCGAAGCCACACTTACCTTGACTGTGTCGGAGCCAACAGAAGATTGGCTCGATGACGTTTCAGAGGTAGCGGCTCCTACATTAATATCAGGGTAAAATTGCCGAAGCACATTGACTAAATCTCTCGAACTGACAGCGAAAAAGATTCCCTGTTTTTTAGGGACACTCAAAGTATTGATTCCTATAACTTCACTTTGTGCGTTTAGTAATGGGCCTCCGCTATTTCCGCCATTGATGGCGGCGTCGGTTTGTATCCAAGTTCCTGTGCCATATATTCTCTCAACCTCTAATGCCTCATTCGGAGTCAAGCCTTGCAGTTGACTGAGGCGACCAACGGCACTGACTATGCCTTTGGTTATGGTGTTAGGTAGCCCATCACTAGGATTACCAATAGCAATTGCAGTTTGTCCAAGTTTTACGGTTGCGAGGTCTGCCAAACGTAATGCGGGAAGTCCTTTAACGTCTATTTTGAGAAGTGCGATGTCGTGTGTTGAAGAAACATAAGTTACAGCCGCTGTATATTCCACTTTCGACGACAAAACTGCCTTTAAGCTGGAGAAGCCTTTTACAACGTGCTTATTGGTGGCAATTACACCTGTATCTGTAATGATAAATCCTGAACCCCAACCATCAAGGCTTTGGAGTTTTACGATTGATGGGCTTGCCAGTCTTACGACGTTTTCAGTTGAAAGCTCGGCCCGCACTGTGACAGAAGTTTTTTCATTTAGCACCGCATCAACTTTACCAGTGAACGCCTCAGACGCCTTCTCAAGCTCAACGTGAAAGACATCTGTTTTCAGCAGCCAGTAATCCCAAATTTTGTTCCCATACAAATTGCGCCATTCCATAGGGCCATTGGTTAGCTCAACTTCTTTGGGAATATATCCTTGTAGACTGAGGCGACAAATCATCGAATGCTCTAAATGTGCGCCAAAAGCTGTCTTGGGCTTTTTGAGATAGCCGCCAGGAACTTTCATTTCGTATGGCGTTTTACCTACCACGACTCCGTTGATTTCAACTGAAGCCCCAGTAGGATTGCTTGTTATTTTCACTACTTCGGCATTACAAATAATCGGAAATGACAAAATTATAAAAAATAATGTGAGGTTTCTTTTCATTTTGAGTCACTCCTTACACTTTGACGTCGAACGACCCAAGCTCAGCGACCCGGCGCACGGGACGCCACGATGGCAACCGCGACGCCCCCGCCGGGTTCGCTGCAGCGTTTTGTTAGGCGACGTTCTCACGTGACGGACAGCGCCAGACGGAAGCCGACACACTCGTCGCGATGTTCGGCCACTATCTCGTAACGCTTGGATACTGTGCAATGGATGGCCCAGTTGTGGTGACAACCGCCACGAAGAACGCGATCCGAGCTGTCCCCCACGAATGGAGTACCATCTGTTGGGATGGTGCTGGTGTCGCGCGTGAAACAGTCCTGGCACCACTCCCAGACGTTGCCGGACATGTCGTAAATACCCAACTGGTTCGGAGTCTTCAGCGCCACGTCGTGGGTTTCCGTGCCGAGTAGATGATTGGAACGGAGTCTGTGCTCCCAGAAACCTGGCTCGCGCGGCCCGCCATTGTTCCTGTCATACCAGGCGACGGCTTCAATGTCGTTGCTGCCACTGAACTGAAATCCGTCGGCCCAGCGTGGCCCGCCACGAGCGGCATATTCCCATTCGGTTTCTGAAGGCAATCGAAGGCTCACTCCGGTAACGCCGGCCTGACGCGCCATTTCCCCAATAATGAGGCTCGCATTAATTTGAGAGAGGAACCCGTCGGGCCCTGTCACATCATGCCAAGATACGTTTTCCACAGGCCTGCGGTCGCCGCGAAAGTGGGACGGATTGCTATCGGCTCCCATGACGTGAGTCCACAGAGCCTGGGTCACTGGAACGGTTGCCATGAAGAAATTTGAAATATCGATGGCTCGCCTTTCTCGTCCTTCTCCGAACAAGAAAGGGCGACCTTTGGTGCCTTCGACATAGGCCATTGCGATCGAGTGGTCGGAATCATTTAATCTCCAACAATATCTGAGGTTGATCATATGTCACGTTTGGTCGCCTAACAATAAGTTCACCGGGCGCGCCCCTGTGAAGGTCAAAAGGAGACGCCACGACGGGCGCGCTCCGGTGCAATGGATGTTCGGTGGTTTTTATGCAGCAAGTCGTACTGATTCTTGTATCGCTTGTGGTAAAGCAATGGCAATAAACCAGCTTGCTGGATACAGATAGTCTTCCCCGCTTTCATCAATCACACGCAAGTCACCTTCACGGGCGGCGTCTTCGTCCGGCAGGACACGATAGATTTTGTGTCGTTCTAGTGAGGCCGGATATTCTACGTTATTGATGCACACCACAAATTCAAGGTCGCTTGTTTCGTTTTTCATATGGTTAGTCCAGATAGCGTTTACGTTTGAGTTCTTTTTTCCCTATGCCGTGTGCCTCGTACCAGTGCAATTCGGCCAGCCATATGTGTCCATTGGGTAAACGAATCTGGGCAATGCCTTTGAGTTTGCGCCAGCGCCCTTTCCCATACTGTTTTCGCAAGCGAGGCAAGTCACGGATGCTGTTTCCTACTGCGATGATTTCGATATCAGTCAACTCACTGATAATTTCAAAGCTCATGCCGATATTTTAGTAAATGCATACAGCAAACGCGATAGCCACCGAACAGCACGTTCACCGGGCGCGCCCCTGAAACCGTCGAAAGGAGATGCCACGACGGGTGCGCTCCGGTGCAATAGATGTTGGGCAAGACGGTTTTAGGTTCTCAGCAGCGCACGAAAACCTGCTTGCTCAAAATGTTCATCTGTCGTTAGGGCTTCCGTTATGCCGCGTTCTTGCATCACGATAAAAGAGACGCAATCCACCAAACCCCATTCTTTGTCTGGCCGACGACAAAACAGGTCAAAAGCTCGTTCGTAGAGGTCTTCTGTTAAGGGAACAATTTCGACATGTCTGTCCTGTTCTAACGCCGTCAATAATTTGATCGCAGCTTGGCGATAACGTTGTTTCGAGAGTGCATTGCCAATTTCCAGCAAAATAGCTTGTGTTGTAACAAGCTGCGTAGCCTCGATTTCTAATTCATCAGCAAGCTCCTCTGCGTGAGGGTGATGTTCATCGGTCGCAACAGAAAGTGCGATGGCAAAGGCCGTATCCAGAAAAACTTCACTTGTCATCAAGGTTCACTCCGCCATAAAGATAATCGTCCAGCCGCTCAGACCAGTCAGGTGGCCCTTGCAGTTGTAACGCGCGTGCCGTGCGAAGGAATGACGTTGGTTGTTCCTCGGTCACACTTTTGACAGTAACGACCAGTTGCACGCGGGTATTTGGCTGCAATTCGACTGTCTCTGTAGGGCGAAAAACGGTGCCATCAAACGTTGCTTCAAGGATTTGACTCATTTTCTACCTCCCTAAAGAGGATACCATAAACAGTAGGAGGAAACTGCCCAACGCTGAATTAACCGGGCCGAAGAATGAGGCTCCGGTTGAATGAGTGTTA
>JAFDVL010000061.1 GCA_018268995.1 Acidobacteriota bacterium
GGGCCGCCGCGCGAAATGAAGCCGATGTTTGAAGAGCAAGTGATGCCGAAGCTGCGCGAACGCGCGGGCGACATTGTGCTGTTGCGACGACAACTCAGCATCTTTGGCCTGACCGAATCCGGCGTAGACGAACGCGCCGCACCGATTTACAAAACCTACAAAAATCCAGTAACCACAATCCTCTTCGGCAAAGGTCAAATCGAATTGCATTTGACTGCACAAGCCAAGACCGAAATCGAAGCGAACAAGTTGCTTGACGATCTTTCCGGCAAGTTGGAAATGGTGCTCGGCGACAATGTGTTTTCGCTGCGCAATCAGGAACTCGAAGAAGTCGTCGGCGAATTGCTGAGCTTTAAGCAATACACGCTCGCTACCGCCGAAAGCTGTACCGGCGGCTTGTTGGCAGGCCGCATCACCGAAGTTCCCGGCAGTTCGGAGTATTTCAAAGAAGGCGTTATTTCATACTCCAACGAAGCCAAAGTAGATTTGCTCGGCGTGCCGAATCGCCTGATTGAAAAGCACGGTGCAGTCAGCCCCGAAGTTGCTGAAGCGATGGCGATTGGCATTCGTCGTCGCGCTCGCTCGACCATCGGCATCGGCATCACAGGCATTGCCGGCCCTGGCGGTGGCAGCGACGAAAAGCCGGTGGGATTGGTTTACATTGGCCTCGCTGACGAAGTGCAAAGTTCATCGCGTAAGTTTATGTTCCCCGGTGATCGGCAATTTATTCGCACACTAGCAGTAAATGCGGCGTTGGATATGATTCGCCGGAGAATTAAATAAGAAAAAGGACATCGCCCCAATGCGCACTACTGAAACTTTAGCTCTGGTTCTTGCTTACTTTCTCGGCTCGATTCCGTTCGGGCATCTCATCGTCAAACTCAAAACTGGCAAAGACGTGCGGGCATCCGGCAGCGGTGCGACGGGGGCAACCAATGTTTTACGAACAGCCGGAAAGACGCTGGGGATTCTGACGTTCGTGCTCGACATTGTGAAAGGCGTTGTGGCGGTTGTGCTGGCGCGTTGGATGACGGGCGTTGGTAGCGGTGATACAACGTGGATCGTGGCCGGAGCCGCGATTTTAGCGATCATCGGACATATCTTCCCCGTCTGGCTCGGCTTCAAAGCGGGCAAGGGCGTAGCGACGGGACTCGGCGTGTTTTTGGCTATTGCGCCTGTTGCTGCACTGTGCGCGTTTGTAATCTTCATCGGCATCGTAGCGAAAACACGCTACATCTCACTCGGCTCGATTGTTGGCAGCGTCATCATGATTCCGCTGATTTGGTTTTGGAACGGATGGGTCTGGCCGAGTCCGTACCTGACGCAAATGCTCGTTGCGATTGCCGTGATCGCTGCCGTGATCGTATTCAAGCACAGCGAAAACATTCAGCGATTGATGCGTGGGACAGAAAATAAATTCGGGCAAAAGAAAACCTAAACGCGGAGTGCAGAGTGCGGAGTGCGGAGTTTTATCTCCTGCTGATTCCGCGTTCCGCGTTCCGCGTTCCGCATTCATGAAAAATATCGCCATCATCGGAGCAGGCAGTTACGGAACCGCGCTCGCATTGGTTGCTGCGCGCAGCCATCATCACGTTAAACTCTGGGCGCACGATCCTGAAGTTGCGAAGACGCTCCAAAGCAAACGCGAAAACGCAGTGTATTTGCCCGGCTTCGCGTTGCCGGACAACATCGAACCGACGCACGATTTGCACGAAGCTTTGCGCGATGCGGAACTCGTCATCACCGCAATTCCTTCCCACGTGTGCCGCGAAGTCTACACGAACATGCTGCCGCACTTGCGCGAGGAAATGATTTTCGTCAGCGCCACGAAAGGCATTGAAATTCATACGCAAATGCGAATGGAAGAAGTTGTGCGCGATGTGTTGCAGAAGGCATTTGTGCCGCGTTATGTCGCCCTTTCCGGCCCCAGCTTTGCGCTGGAAGTCGCGCAGGATCAGCCGTCGGCGATTGTTGCGGCTTCGTCTGAAATTGACGCGGCGAAAGCGGTGCAAGCGGCGCTGTCTTCCAGCCGCTTTCGCGTCTACACGAACACGGATGTCGTCGGCGTCGAAATCGGCGGTGCCGTCAAAAACGTGATGGCGATTGCGACGGGCGTTGTGAATGGGTTGGGGCTGGGCTACAACAGTGTGACGGCACTGATTACACGAGGCTTGGCGGAAATGACGCGGATGGCAATCAAGCTGGGCGGACGAGGCGAGACGTTGGCGGGATTGGCGGGAATGGGCGATTTGGTGCTGACGTGTCTCGGCAATCTGTCGCGCAACCGGCAAGTCGGCGTCGCGTTGGGGCAAGGGCGCACGCTCGAACAAATCATCAGCGAAACGCGGCAAGTCGCAGAAGGCGTGAAAACGGCCAAGGCGACGCACGAACTCTCACAACGAATTGGGGTTGAAATGCCGATCACAGAAGGCGTCTATCAAATGCTTTATGAGGGAAAAACACCACAGCAGTTGTTACAGGAATTGATGGATCGCCCGCTGAAGGGAGAGTAAAACACGGCTCATTCTCAGGGAGGGTACTATGCAACGTATTGTCTGGGGCTTAGTCTTCTTAGCCGGATTCAGCTTTACAACCCTTGTTCAGGAACGCCCGCGCCCAACTTTGACCAACAAAACCGAATCAGCCATACCTGCCGAAGAAAAATCTTCCGATAGCAAAGAAGATGGAGTAATCCGCATAGACACCGCACTGATTTATGTTCCAATCAGAGTGATGGAAAAAGATGGCAAATACATTCCAGATTTGCGCGCAAGAGATTTCAAGGTTTATGAGGACGGGATTGAGCAGGAAATCGAATATTTCAGCAATGTGGATGATCCGTTCAATGTTGTGCTCTTGCTCGACACCTCAGGCAGTACGCGGTTCAAGATCGAAGATATTCAGGATGCCGCAGTCACTTTTACCGAACAGCTTCGCCCACAGGATCGCGTCATGGTTGTCTCCTTCGATCAGAAAGTCTGGGTGGATTCAGAATTTACGAATGATCGCACGAAGCTGATGAAAGCGATTCTGCGCACGCGCACGGGCACCAGCACGAGCGTATACGACGCGCTGGATTTAGTGTTGACCGAACGACTGAATCAAATTCAGGGCCGCAAAGCCATCGTGCTGTTTTCAGATGGCGTAGATACCTCCAGCCACCTTGCAACGTTGCAAAGCACGATTGAGCGTGTGGAAGAATCCAATTCGATTGTTTATTCAGTTCATTACGACACCCAGGATGTTGCCAGAAGCACTGCAACGCTGTCGCAGAATGTGGTTGGAATTTCGAGCGCGGATTATGCGCGTGCTGAGAAATACTTACAGGAGCTGGCGAATCGCAGTGGCGGGCGCTTTTATGAAGCGGCGACACTCGGCGATGCTAAACAGGCATTTGCCAGCATTGCCGAAGAACTCCGGCGGCAATATGGTCTTGGCTATTACTCCAAGAATGACAAACACGATGGCGCATTTCGCAAAATTCGCGTGCGCGTAGAAAATCCTAACTGGGCGTTGCGCTCGCGCGAAGGCTATCGTGCTCCCAATCGCAAGTAGTTATGACTTCTGCCTACCGAGTTCGCCGCGCAACAGTTAATGACGCTGAAATCATTGCCCAGCAACGAGCCGCGATGTTGCGTGACGCGGGAATGGCGGACGACGCAACTACCGTACTGATTCAGGCCAATTCGATTGCTCCCCTCACGGCAATGCTCCGAAACGAAGAATATCTTGGCTGGCTGGTTGAATTTGAGGAGCAAATTGTAGGCGGCGGTGGTATTATCTTGCGCCGTTTGCTGCCCCGACCGGGCAGTTTGCAGATGAGTCACGAGGCTTATATTCTTAACGTTTATATCGAACCTGCGCATCGTCGTCGCGGTGCCGCGCGCTTGTTAACAACCACGATGATTGATTGGTGTCGTGACCAGGGAATCCAACGGGTTGCGTTGCACGCTTCGACAGAGGGCGAACCGCTTTACAAAAGCCTTGGGTTTGAACGAACAGCAGAGATGCTTTTGAAGCTGTAAGGAATGGTTCACGCGATTTCGTGAACGAACTTTATGTCAGAGAAAATCGTCAGCACCAACCGTGCGGCCTACCATAACTACCACATTCTTGAAACCTACGAAGCCGGAGTTCAACTTCAGGGAACTGAGGTGAAATCTGCACGGCTTGGCAGCGTCAATCTGAAAGACGGATACGTCACAATTGACAAAGGGCAGTTGTGGTTGCTGAGCGTTCACATTAGCCCCTATTCGCATGGCAACCGCGAGAATCATGCGCCAGAACGTAATCGCCGTCTGCTGATGCACAAACGGGAAATCGAACGGCTGCGGTCAAAGATTCAGGAAAAAGGGCTGACGCTGGTGCCGACCAAGTTTTATTTCAAAAACGGATTTATTAAATGCGAAGTCGCAGTCGCGCGCGGTAAGAAGTTGTATGACAAACGCGAAACCGAAGCACGCAAAGATCAGGAGCGCGAAGCGCGCGTCGCAATGAAACACAGAAATCGAGAAGAGTAAGGCACGATAGGCGGCTCGCCTGTCGCAGCGGTTGAGATTAAGTAGTTGGAAAAACCGATAGGCAGGCTGCCTGTCGTACATTCGTTGAGGAGCGAGTTCATGGAAGTTAAAGCAGATGCCAGAAAATTTTATGAAATTGAATGTGACGCATTGGTCGTCAATGTTTATGAAGGCGAAAAACCGGAAGAAGGCGCGCTAGCTGAATTAGATAAACGTTCAGGCGGCGTGATTACTTCGCTGATCGAAAACGGCGAGCTTTCCGGCAAAGCAGGCGAAACCGTCTACCTGCACAATCCAGGCAACATCGCGGCCAAGCGGTTGCTGCTGCTGGGCGCGGGCAAGCTGGCAGATTACAACACTGACATCGTCCGCCGCATGCTGGGGACTGCCGCTCGGCTTTTACGAGCAAAAAACGTCCGCAAATTTGCGTTCCTCCGTCGTTCCCAATTGCCGCTGGATGATGCTGTGCAGGCCGGAGTCGAAGGCGCATTGTTGGCGTTGTGGGATGCCGACAAATATAAAACCAGCGAGAAAGAAGAAAAGCTGATTGAGCAAATGATTGTCGCCACGGTCGAAGGCGATTCACAATCATTGGAGCAAAGCGCAGAGCGCGGGCGCATCCTGGCTGAAGCGGCAAATTTTGCCCGCTCCGTCATCAATGAACCAAGCAATTACATGACGCCCACCGAACTCGCGCGGCAGGCCGAAGAAGTTGCGCAGAAATACGGTCTGGAATTCGATGTGCTAGACGAATCGCGCATGAAAGAACTGGGCATGGGATCATTGCTTGGCGTTGCTCAGGGCAGCGCGGAGCCAGCGAAACTGATTGTGATGACCTATACTCCCAGTGCCGAGCCGACCTCGAATGAAACCATCGCGATTGTGGGCAAAGGCGTGACGTTCGACACGGGCGGCATTTCCATCAAACCTGCGGACGGCATGGAAAAGATGAAATACGACATGGCAGGCGGCGCGACAACGATTGCGGCGATGCGCGCGATTGCGCAACTTAAGCCCGCCGTCAACGTCATCGGCATTGTCCCGGCGGTCGAAAACATGCCCGGCGGACGCGCGCAACGTCCCGGCGATGTCGTGCGTTCAATGGCTGGAAAAACGATTGAAGTCATTAATACAGATGCCGAAGGTCGCCTGATTTTGTGCGACGCGCTGTCTTATGCCATCAAGCTGGGCGCAACGAAGATCGTTGATCTGGCAACGCTGACGGGAGCCGTTTCGATTGCACTGGGCGATATTTATGTGGCAGTGCTTGGCAACGATCAGGAATGGACGGATTCGATTATCAATGCCGGCAAGGCATCGGGCGAAAAGATTTGGCAGTTGCCCTTGGATCGTGAGTACCGCGATCAAATCAAGAGCGAAATTGCGGACATCAAAAACGTTGGTGGGCGTAAAGCCGGAACGATTACCGGCGCTTATTTCCTGCGCGAATTTGTTGGCGACACACCGTGGGCGCATCTGGACATTGCGGGCACAGCCTGGAACGACAGCGGCAAACCGTATCTGTCTGTCGGGCCGACAGGCGTTTGCGTGCGGACACTCGTGAATCTGGTCAGTCAGGTGGCAGACGCATAGACAGTTTGGCGAAGTCTGGAGAGGCGCGAAAAGTCTGGAGAAGGACGACTTTTTGTGGCTTCTCCAGATTTCCTGCTAACCTCCCTGATCTCTCCCTGACTTTGTTCTTGAAACCTCGTCCAGAAATCGTAAAATAGCAAACGTCCCGCGTAGTTGTTCCTTTTAACCCAAGTCCCTCCTTGCGTTCGAGCGGACCGGCTCACGGGTTAGGTGCTCTATTAACGTTTTCTTTTCGAGGTTGCGCACGTGGCTGATTTATACCGCATGCTGGGCATTCAACGCACAGCCAGCCCAAGCGAAATCAAATCTGCTTATCGCCGCCTGGCGCGTAAATATCACCCTGACGTCAACCCCGATCCCGCTTCTGCCCGTCGTTTTGCCCGCATTACCGATGCCTATCACATTCTGAATGATCCACAGCGGCGCAAACTGTATGACCGAGAAGGCGTCACCGCAGATCGTGCAACAGCGCAACGTGCGCAACAGGCTGCACGGGCGGCACGTCGCGCGCATTACCAGGCGCAGGCGGATCGCGCTGTAAATGAATGGCTGGCCAAGGAGCGTGCAGAAACCAAAGCCAGAGGCCACGCGGTATTTACCACCGTCACACTTTTTCTTTCGACGTTTGCCGTAGCCATGTTCAAGCCTGGCATTGTGGAAACGACCAATCCATTCTGGTACATCGTCCTGATCTTATTGTTTGCCGGAAGCATCTTTCATCTTGCTCTCACACTCAAACGTCACTTTGATCATTACACCTATCGGCAGGAAATGATGTCGGTCATGCGCTCTTCCCGACAGCGAAAACCCTTTACGCGCAAATTTGCGGCGGGGTTTGTGGTCGGTGGTTATTTCGCCTCTTTGATCTTAGGCTTTTTGATCGGATTACTGGCGGAAGATTTTACTCATACGCTGATGGGCGAAACGACATTTTTGGATGGAATCTTTAGCGCGTTATTCTATCCCCCAATCGCAGTTTTGATTGTGGACACCATGTATGTTGTCAACTTGCGGTTGGAGGAATGGTGAGAGCGCTTTGTGCGTGGCGTCTGGCTGGTTGCCGTCTGCTATTTTCCTTCATTGCCTTTGTCAGCCTTTCCTGTTCTGTTTTTGCTGCCACCTTATTCTGCCAAATTTCTTCATTTGCGCCTGACGAGCATTCTTTCAAGGTCAGTTGCACCGTTTCTGATTTACCCACGACCGAAAAAGTTGAATTACGTTTTCTGGATCGCTTTGCGGGGATTGAACGACTCAATGACCGCATCTTTGGTTTACAAATCAGGGATTCGGAGGGCCAACGGCGTTTGCCCGAAATTCTTGGCAATGGGGTTTATCGGGTTGATCCCGGCGACACTAGAAATCTTACCGTGGATTATGAAATGCGGCTGGCCCGTTTGACCGGCGCGGCGGCTGATCCAGGACGATATGCCTTGACCTCAAGCCTTGGCCCGCAATCCGGCTTCCTTTTACTTTCTGACATTTTGCCCACGGTTTGTTCTGCTGCGCGACTTGATTGCGCCCCGCAACCCGTTCGGCTGAAATTGCTGTTACCGGATGCCTGGCAGGTGGCAACGACTGAGATTGAATCGTCGGGCGCATTCGATGTTGCCGATCTGGCACGAGCAGTATTTTTGGTGGGACGGTTGGAGCAACAAACAATTCAAGTCGGAGCAATGAGCCTTCAGGTAGCGCTGGCGGGGGAAATGAATCTGGCAATGGAGCAAATTCTCCCGCTGGTTGAAGCGATTGCGCGTCAACAGGCAACATTTATTGGGAGCCGCGAAGAGGGCAAGTTTCTTGTTACGCTGGCACCCTTTCCCGTGGCGCTGACTGGCTTGCGATCTTCTGCTCTCACACGTGGACGCAGCGTGATTATGCTCCTTAATCCTGAGAGTAATGACCTGGAAGCCAAACGTACGCTTGCGCTTTATCAAAAGCATTTGGCGCACGAGATGTTTCATTTCTATTTGCCGGAATCGTTTGTGGCGCGCGAAAACTTTGACTGGTTTTGGGAAGGTTTCACCCGCTATGTGGCATTGTTGACGCTGAACAAATTACGCTTGATCAGTCTGCGCGAATATTTGGACGAACTTGGTTTTGAGTTTGACGCATACAAGGCAAATTCCTTGCGGGATCGCCTTTCGTTAATAGCGGCATCACAAGGGAAGTTTTCAAGTGCCGCCAGCTACGATTTGCTCTATCACAAGGGAACATTAGTCGCTGGGTTGTATGATTTGGAATTGCGCGTGCAAAGCAAGGGAAGCAAGACGGTGCTGGATGTGATGCGCGATTTATATGCGAACTACCGACAGCGAGAAGTTGGCAATCAGACCGTACTGGCAATGCTCAGGAAAACGGGGAAGTTTGATTCGTTTGTTCGCGATTACATCGAAGGCACGAAATCAATAGATTTATCAGACTTCGCAAAACCGATGGGATTCACGGTTGATAATGCCTCAGGGAGAGTGCGTCTGAATGTTGCCAAAAAGCTGTCCAGCCAGCAAAACGCGCTACTGGCTCCGCTGGGGCATTGAAGAATGTGCCGTGAGTACCGGGGGAGATTTATCATTGCCTCTTTCTGGCGATTTCCTGTATGCTCACGCCTGTTTTTATTTGCCTATGATTGTCCGATAAACAACTCGTCGAGAAAACGCAAACGATTTGGCTGCTGCATTGGTGGCTCGTTTGCTTTGCGTCTGAAGTTGCGGCAATCACTTTTCCTCAAAGAAATCCGACAATGTGAATTGCCGTTGTATCAGGCCTCACGCGTGGCATTGACGCCACTCTGTCGGGAGAAAACAATCAATGAGTTTTGAAGCATTAGTGAAATTTGGCTGGAACGAACATTTTGCACAGCATTTCCAGCCCTTCATCGAAAAAGAATATCTGGCCGGTCGCGTTTCCTTTCAAAATCAACATCTCTATCGTGTGTACACAGAACAAGGCGAATTGCTCGCAGAAGTTGCGGGCAAAGTGCGCTATGAAGCCGAAAGCAGTGAAGATTTGCCTGCGGTTGGCGATTGGGTTGTCTTGCGCTTTCGTCCACACGAGGATAAAGCGCGGATTCAGGCTGTGTTGCCGCGACGCAGCAAATTTGCGCGCAAAACCGTCGGAACGAAAACCGAAGCGCAAATCGTTGGGGCGAATATTGACACGATTTTTCTGGTGACATCCCTGAATCAGGATTTTAACCCGCGCCGACTTGAACGCTACCTGACAACGATTTGGGACAGTGGCGCGCGTCCTGTGATCGTGCTGAATAAATCTGACCTTTGTCACGACGAGACAGCAATCAGCACCCACATTACCGAAGTGCAGGGCGTGGCCTTTAGCGCTTCGGTGCATGCGATTAGCGCCAAAGCTGCGCACGGCTTAGACGCATTGCAACAATACTGTGTCGAAGGTCAGACCATCGCGCTGATTGGGACATCGGGCGTTGGCAAATCTACGATCATTAACAAGCTGCTTGGCTTTGAGCGGCAGCAAGTCAAAGAAGTCCGCGAACACGATGACCGTGGGCAACACACCACACGGCATCGGGAATTGGTTTTGCTGCCTAACGGCGGATTGGTGCTGGACACGCCAGGCATGCGTGAATTGCAGCTCTGGGATGTCGAGGCGGGCATCGAAGCCACCTTCGACGATATTGAAGCCATCGCCGCAAATTGTTTCTTTGGCGATTGCAAACACCAGAGCGAACCAAGGTGTGCTGTACTTGCTGCTGTACAGTCAGGAACGCTGGACGCCTCGCGGTTTGAAAATTACACGAAGATGCAAAAGGAATTGCGTCATCTGGCCTTGCGACAAGATGATTTTGCCCGTCGCCAGGAGCAGAAGAAATGGAAAAAGCTTTGTAAAGTGGCGCAGGAACGCTCGCGCAGTAAACGAAAAGGTGCCTGATGTGAAGGGCAGGTAAAATCTTTGCCAGGTTTTGCCTGCCCTGTTGATGCCTCCTTGACATCAGATAGGGCAAATCAACTAGACTGCATCCGCAGTTTCTTCTCACAAAAGCCGGCAAAACCTTCAACGAAGATGGAGATCTATGATAACCGATCTTTTGGGTGTAGCCGTGTCCCCTAAACGGCTTTTGTTGGCGGTATTCTTTGTTGTATTCCTGACTTCTGCACAAGCTCAAACAGAAGTCCCGCTCACGTGGAGTGACTCTTACTTCCCACAATTTCATATCAACATCGCGCCGGATGACCTGCCGAAATTGCTGGCCTCAGGCAGCACGGATAAGCTTCCGATTACCCTGAATTATCAAGGGAAAACGTACACAGGCACGATCCGGCAGCGTCTGGGCAATAGCTCTTTGTGCGGAGACAAGCGGCAATTTCGTTTTGATTTCCCTGGCAAACAAACCTTCCCGGATGGCTATCGCGCTGACCGTTTTGAAACGGATCGCGGCAACTGTTACACGCTGCACGAATGGCTTGCGTGGAAGATTATGGATCAGGCAGCCCAACGACACCCTGATCTGAAGGTACTGCGCAAGAAGTACAACGTTGTGGCGATTTATTTCAATGGCGAGCTGTATCACGTCCAGACCTTGCTGGAAGACGTGAATAAAGATTTGCTGGAACCACAACTTGGCACACGCCAGATCACAATTTACGAAAACGGATGCTATGGCCGCACTGACCCAACCGAATTAGGCGGATTGTGTAATGTTTTTACACCTGCGCAGATGAAAGAGTCGTTGCAAATTCCGTCATTTTTATATTCAGCCGCAGTGGTTCAAATGTTGGGTGGGAACGACAACTATCCAAGCTATCCCTTCAATTACAACTTCGTCCATGAAACACAGACAAACCGCATCTGGTTTATGCCGGATGATCTGGATAACACGATAGATGCTTCCGTTGTGCATACTAATCCCTTCAGCACGATTTATACCGAAGGCGATTCTCAGCGACATTTCGTCGAGTTGCTGAACGATCCTGAATATCGTGCAATGTATCGTGCTTACTTACAGGAACTGATTGCCCTGATCCAGCCGGAGCAATTGAAACCGCTGGTAGCTGCCAAATATGAACAGGTGCGGGCAACCTTGCTGGCATCTCCCAATTTGCCATTGGGCACCGACTGGTACGATTACGTTTATCTTAGTGAGGTTCCCAATTGGGTTGATGCGCGCTACCAGTTCCTTAAGGATTTGCTTGATCAAAACAATGGAGGCAATCGGCCCCCCCTTGCCGTTATTGCTCCCCTTCCTGCTTCGATAGAGGCTCCTGATGCAGAGGGTGTGACAGTACAACTTAATGGTACTGCTTCAACTGATCCTGACAACGATAGCCTGACGCATCTCTGGGCGGTGGATGGGCATGAAATTGGACAAGGAGCAATCATCGAGACGAAACTGGTTCCCGGCGTTCATTCCATTACATTGACTGTCAAAGATATTCAGGGCGCAACTGGCAGTGCCACAGTCTCTCTGCAAGTCGTTGCCCCGGTTAGCAATCGGTCTCCTGTGGCAGTGATTGCGCCGCTTCCTGCTTCTATCGAAGCGCCAAATCCTGATGGCGTAGCGGTGCAGCTGGATGGTACCGCTTCGACTGATCCTGACAACGACAGCTTGACCTATTATTGGACAGTGGATGGACAAGAGGTCGGTCAGGGAGCTCTATTCACCACAACGTTGGGGATTGGCGTGCATACGATTGGATTGACCGTCAAAGACGGGCGTGACGGAGTTGGGAATGCGACCGCTTCGATCCGGGTTCTCGCACCTGTGATCAATCGCCCTCCTGTTGCGGTGATTGCTCCACTTCCGAGCGAGATTGTCACGGCAGACGCATTTGGTGCGATGGTTCGGCTTGATGGCACTGCCTCTACTGATCCAGACAATGACCTATTGACTTATACCTGGAGTGTGAATGGGCAGGACGTTGGGCAGGGAGCAACGGTAGAGGTGATGCTGCCTCTCGGATGGCGTGTTATCACTTTGACCGTATCAGACGGACGTGGTGGCATCGCAAAAGAAATTGTTTCTGTGCAAGTCACTCTGGCTATGTCAATCGAGTCCGTTTCGCCTTCTGTACTAACCCGGAGTGGAGCAGCTATTGTCGTGATCAAAGGCACAGGCTTTTCGTCGCCCGCTTATGTGTCTATTAGTGGTAGTGGCACGATGCTGGACACGTATTACAGTCGCTCTGAAACCAACATCTCAGTTTATACCAGAGTGTTTTCTTTTGCTGCTCCTGGCCCACGGGATGTGACAGTCGTGAACAAGGATGGCACGTCGGTAACATTGCGTGGCGCACTTTTCATTCAATAAAGGCGCACATCTACCGTAATGGGATCGTGATCGGTAATTTGGCCGCCTGTTGCATTACGCAAGCCGGAAATCGTTTGTGGTGGAAGGCTTGCGTGATCGCTTTCTGTGTCAATAACTTCTCGCGCGCCAAGCGCTTTCACGCAACGTCCGATAAACCAATCCAGGCGAAAATCCAATTGCCCGTTGTACCGCGCAATTTGCCGCGCGATTGCCGAAGCTAGAAAGCCAGGCAACTTGCTGCTGTCTTCCAGAATCTTGAGCGGGACATAACACGTCACGTCGTTGCTATTGAATCCCTCGTCGGTGAAGCCATGTTTTCTGAGCAAGGCAAACAACGGCTCGTGGGATTGCGGTGCAGCAATCGCTTGTCGCAGTTTGTCAGGATTGGAAAACATCAGCCGAGAAAAGCCGCCCAGAGTTCTGAGCATTCCGCCGCGTGCAAATGTATTGCTATTGAAATCGCCTGCAATGATGGTTGGTTTCGGAGCATTCGTTTCTCTCAGGGCGGTGAGAATGGCTTCGATTTGTTTCGCCCGGCAACTCGGCGCGTTGCGCACTTCCAAATGTGTTGTGATGAAACTCAGGCGGTCACCTTTGAATTCAATTTCAACTGCGAGTGCATTGCGATTGCCGATGCGTTTTTCTACGTGTTCAAAATGGTCGTAGCACATCGGCAGGTCAATCACGCGCGGCTGGTGCAATTCATAGCGCGACAAAATCGCATTGCCTTGCAGAGCAATCGTATTCTCACCCGGCATCGTCAAATCATCGCCATAGCCTTTTGAGAACTCCAGATAACACGGCGCAAACGCTACGTGCATGTTCAATGCTTCGCCAAGTTCGTGCGCAACAAATCGTTGCGCCGAACGATTCATCCCGACATCGGCTTCATTGATCGAAATCAAATCTGCATCGCGCAAAACGGGGTGATTGCGAAACGCCGAGATGACGGAATCAAGATGCTTGCCCTTTTCGATATTCCAATGGGCGACGCGCAGAAAGTCGTTAATCTTTGGGCGGGTGTTTTGCGCCGGGAAGACGCGTGGTGTCTCAAGCAGTTCTGTCAGGTAAACACGATGCCGTTGATATTCGGCGGACGCGAGCAATTCAGGTTTGGTTTTGAATCGGTTGAGTTCCGCGATGATTGACTGATGATCGGGGTAGGCGGTCATTTTATCCAGCCAATACCTTTTGAGTTTCTTCGATCACGCGTTCGTGCATGACGCCTGTGCTTGCGATGACGCCGTTCAGATTGCGAATCTCCGCAATGTTGTATTGCAACGGCTTTCCATCACGATCTGTCATCACGCCGCCTGCTGCCTCAATGATGGATTGCGGAGCGCAGGTGTCCCATTGATTTGTCTTTGCGCCAAGATGCAAATACAGATGCGCGCGGCCTTCGGCTAACAACCCGATTTTCAGACCGACGCTGCCAGACTGAATTTGCTGAGCAATGCCAAGGCGTTCTTTGATTAAATCCACCTTGGGCGAATTGTGGGAACGGCTCATCGCCGCTGCCATTTGGGACGGATCGGTGGTAGCCGCAACGTGCAATCGTTTTATGGTTAAAGCTTCTTCCAGATATGCGCCGTTGCTCGTCACGGCATAATACATTTTGTTGGTGGCGGGGTTGAAGACGACGCCCAATTCGGGTTTGCCATTGATCGCCAGCCCGATCATCACTGCAAATTCGTCCAGGCGTTCGATGAACTGTTTTGTGCCATCCATCGGATCAACCAGCCAGACGCGCGATTTGTTCAGCCGCGATGGGTCGTCCGTTGCCTCTTCAGACAGGATGCCATCATCCGGGAAATGTTTTCGCAACTCGGCGACAATGAATTTATTGGCGGCATGATCGGCTGCCGTCACCGGATCGTCATGGCCTTTCCATTCGACGCTGTGATCGCCGCTGTAAATTTCCATCAAAATGCGCCCGGCCTCGCGGGCAATTTTTTTCGTTACTTCAAGTTCTCTTTCCATTTGTCCTCAAGCCGACAAACTTGGTGATTTAGCGTCATTGCGCTAAGCTTGCCGCCGCTTTACTGTAACAAGTGCGACGTGAATTAGCGAGTCTATTATCAGTCAGTGCCGCGACCAGTAGGGAGCGTGGCCACCTGAAACTTGACGCTCCTACGGGGCGCAGTGCTGATTTGCCAACAATTTCTGCTGCAACTAAATTACCTGATCACTCGAACTATGAAACGGAAACTTTTTTGCTTAGCTTTTACTGCCATTCTGTTTGCTACGCCAGTTGCTGCCCAACGCCTGCCCAATGTCGTAATTATCTTCATTGACGACATGGGCTATGCCGATATTGGGCCATTTGGTGCGAAGGGGTACAAGACGCCGAATCTGGATCGCATGGCGAAGGAAGGGATTCGCTTCACCAGCTTTTATGCAGCGCAAGGGGTTTGTTCCGCCTCGCGCGCTGCTTTGTTGACGGGCACCTATTCAAATCGTATCGGCATTCATGGCGCGTTGGATCACCGCGCTAAACACGGCATCAGTGACAATGAAGTGACGATTGCGCAGATGCTGAAAACCAAAGGCTATGCGACGGCGATTTATGGCAAATGGCATCTTGGGCATCACCCGCAGTTTTTGCCGACGCGACACGGCTTCGATGAATACTTAGGCCTGCCCTACTCAAACGATATGTGGCCGAATCACCCCGAAGCCAAACCGGGAACCTATCCGCCGTTGCCGCTCTTTGAAAATGACAAAGTCGTTCAGGTCATGCCCGATCAATCGCAATTGACCAGGGCATATACTGAACGCGCCGTCAGCTTTATCGAACGCAACAAAGACAAGCCGTTTTTTCTGTATGTGCCACACACGATGGTGCATGTGCCGTTGTTTGTCGGCGAGAAATTCAAAGGCTCGGCAAAGACGGGCTTGTACGGTGATGTTGTGCAGGAAGTGGATTGGAGCGTCGGAGAAATTCTCAAGACGATTAAAAAACAGGGACTGGATAAAGACACGCTCGTGATTTTCACATCCGACAATGGCCCGTGGCTTTCGTATGGTGAACACGCCGGATCGTCCGGCCCTTTGCGCGAAGGCAAGGGCACAGCGTGGGAAGGCGGCGTGCGCGTGCCGTTCATCGCGCGATGGCCGGGCAAAATTCCTGCTGGACGAACAACCCGTGAACCTGCGATGACGATTGATTTGCTGCCGACAATCGGACGGTTAGCGAATGCCGAATTGCCGAAACACAAGATTGACGGGCTGGATATTTGGCCGCTGTTGCAGGGCGAGGCAAAAGCCAAAAATCCGCACGATGCCTATTTCTTTTACTACAACACGAACGAACTGCAAGCTGTGCGCAGTGGCAAATGGAAACTGATTTTTCCGCACACCTATCGCACGCTCGGCAATCAGCCCAAAGCCAAAGACGGCATCCCGGCAAAATACACGAACGTCAAATCGGGCCTTGAGCTTTATGATTTAGAAAGCGATATGGGCGAGAAAACCAACGTGGCTGACAAACACCCAGATGTCGTCAAACGCCTTGAAGCTTTGGCCGAACAGGCACGCGAAGATATGGGCGATTCGTTGACGAAGCGCGTGGGCAAAGGCGTTCGGGAGCCGGGGCGACTGGTGGAGTAAATCGTTATGAAGAGTGTTTTCACCGCAGAGGCGCAGAGTTTTCGCAAAGGCTCGCAGAGGGTTCTCTGTGTATCTCTGCGTTCGCTCTGTGCCTCTGCAGTGAAATGCTGTTTTCATCTTCTTACTCTCCTCCTTCTCTTTTCCCCTCTTGTCGTTGCCAAACCAATTACCATTTCCACGAATTTTGAAGGCGGCGCAATCGGCAAAATTGAACAGGTCAATGCCACGCATTTTCGCTGCGGTGTGAAGGGCGAGAGCGATCAGGATGGGCGCAATCGGCAAGCCAACTGGTACTCCTTCCGCGTGAATGACGCGCGCGGAAAAGCATTGACGATTGACATGGTAGATTTGCCGGGCGAATACAACTACCGCCCGAATCGCGGCGCGGTCACGGGCGATACTTTACCCTGGATCAGTGATGACAATCAGCATTGGCGGCAGCTTGAAACGGTAGAATATCAGGCCGATGTGCCACTGCTTCGACTTCGATTCACGCCGCGAACAAATCGCATCTGGATTGCGCACGTTCCGCCATACACGAATCAGCATCTGCAACGATTGCTGCGCGAGTTCAGGCAACATCCGAACTTACAACAGGAAACCATCGGGAAAACAGTGCAGGGCAGGGAATTGCAGTTGCTGACGATCACAGATGAGCGCGTTCCGTTGGCAGAGAAAAAAGTCATCTGGCTGATGTTTCGTCAGCACAGTTGGGAAGCGGGATCATCGTGGGCGGGCGAGGGCGCGATCCGGTTTTTGCTGGCAAATACGCCTACCGCCGAAATCATTCGCCAAACGGCTGTCTTCAAAATCCTGCCCCTGTGCGATCCCGATGGCGTAGCCCGTGGCGGCGTGCGATTCAATGCGAACGGCTTTGATCTGAATCGCAATTGGGATGTCGAAGATGCGCAGAAAATGCCGGAAATCACGGCGCAACGAAAAGCCATTCTCGCCTGGGTAGATAGCGGAAATCGGATTGATTTGTTCCTGTCGCTGCACAACACCGAAACCGCAGAATACCTGGAAGGGCCGCCGGGTGATGGTCGGTATCGAGTCTTGATGGAACGATTTTCTAAGTTGCTTTCTGCTGGCAAAACATTTGCCCCCACGCGTCCACCGCAATCTGCCGAAACTTCCACCACACTGGGCAAGCCGGGCCGAATGACGGTCATCCAGGGCTTGTACAAAGATCGCCAACTCCCTGCATTTTTGATTGAGCTAATGATCACGAAGCATCCAAAACTTGGGCATCCGCCAATGCCCGAAGACCGACAACAGTTTGGGGCAGAGTTAGTGCAGACAATGTGGCAGATTACCCGATATTGATTCCTGCTACAGTGAATTATTCGCTTGCCCAAAACTAACGTCGGGTTATAAAATCCCTACCGTCACGCCTACACTCACGGTGCCCTTTAAATTTTCGATTCCAAGTACTTTGGCTTCGACTAAACGGAATAACCTCATGAAACCACTCACAATTCTTTGTACACTTTTCCTTTTCTGCCTCCTTTCCATCACAACGCACGCGCAACAAGTTTCTGTTAACGCCGCAGATTATTCGACGAATCTCGCGCCGGGCGCATTAGCCTCTGCTTTTGGAGCTGAGATGGCGGCCACAACTGAAGCTGCGACGACGCTGCCGTTGCCAACACAACTCGCGGGGACACGCGTGTTGGTCAATGGCAAAGCGGCTCCCTTGCTGTTCGCGTCGCCTTCGCAAATCAACTATCAATTGCCGGAAGGCACGCCCGCAGGGAATGTGGAAGTTGTGGTCGAACGCAGCAATGGCAATCGCACGCGCGAAATGATCACTGTCAAAACTGCTGGCTTCGCGGCGTTCAGTTTTGATTCAACTGGCACGGGAAACGGCGCGATTCTGGATGGTCGTACATTTCGACAAGGCCCGCACGAAATCCAAACCAACCGTGGCGAAGCGACGATTCTGGCGCTCTTTGGCACCGGCTTAGGCGAGGCAGGCAGCAAGAGCTTTGTCAGCAGCCGCGTGCGTGTTTTTGTCGGTGGCATCGAAGCGAAAGTGCAGTACGCCGGGCCGCAACCTGATTTTGTCGGATTGGATCAGATTAATTTTGAATTGCCCGCAAACGTGGCCAATTACGGCACGTTGCCCGTGGTGGTGAAAGTGGATGAGCACCCTGCGAACTCCATCACTGTAGATGTCGCTGCAAATGAGATGGCAACCTTGTCTATTGCGGTGGAGGAATCGTTTACCTCATCCAGTGAAATCGCGGCGCTTCGAGTTTCGCCCTTCTCAGACATTGACACGCTGAAAGTCACGCTGAAAACGGTAAATCTTGTCTCTGATACTGGCGTCGAAGTTGCAGTGATTACGGCACCGCTTACTGTGGATTTGCTTTCGCCAGAGGCCGCAGCGAAGTTAGTCAAGCGGCTCAGCATCAAACCCGGCACCTATGTTGGACTGGCGGCGGAAATTACCGAAGTCATGGCTGCGTACAAAGGAAAAGCTGTGCCAATGACTTTGGCAAACAAGAGCGTGCAACAAAAGCTGCGCGAACCACTCAACCTAACGAAAGAAACTACAATTGGCGTGAGCTTTGCTTTCGACGTTCGTGCTTCGGTTAAGAAGCAGGAGGATGGCAGCTACAGCTTTAATCCGGTGATGTTGCTGGCCGCGATTTCGCCCAGCGTTCCATCTCCGGCGATTCAAAAGTTTGAAGGCAAGATCAAGAGCATTGATGCGACAACGAAGCAAATCGAAGTCGTGAAGGGCGAAGGCTCACGAGCGACGACGATAGCCGTGGACGCATCGAAAGCCCGCCTCCTGACGCGCGAAGGGCGGCCTGCCGATTTTGCCGCGCTGAAAGTTGGCGATAAAGTCGAGATCACAGGGTTGCTCAACAGCAAAGGTATTGTCGAAGCGACTGTAATTGTTATTGGTGGAGCGATTACGCCACCGTCACGCCCAGTCATTGCGACAGGAACGATTAACTCAATCAATCTCACTGGCCAATCATTGGAACTGGCTGTCGAATCACTGACAGGAGTGCAAACGCTTGTTCCTGTGCGCAAGATGACGATCAAATGGGATGATAAAACGAAGTTTGCAGATGACCTGCGAGGGGCGATTACACCTGACAAATTGTTAGTCGGCCAACGCCTGACAACCTCGCTGGCGTCATTTGCCGAACCTTCGCTTGCCACGAGTATTTTAGTGCTGCATCCGCATGTGACAGGCATCGTTGCCGATACTAAAGGCCTGCCCAATTCGTTTGTTGTCAGCCCTTACTCGTCTGCTGCTATTTTGCTTCCGGCCCGTCAGTCAACGATCAAACTCACTGCCAATACCAAGATCAAAACCGTAGCGGGCAGCGATTTGAAACCTGGTGACATCACGGTTGGCTCACAGATAGATGCAGTCGGTGATCTGACTCCGGGTACAAATGAATTGACGGCGGAGTACATTGTCGTGCTTGGCATGGAGGTGAAAGGCGCTACTTCAACCACCGAAGTAGATGTTCAGACGAAGACATTTGTTGTGACTACAGACAGTGGCGCGAAGGTGAAAGTTACTGTGAATGTGAGAACCGTTGTCGGTATTACACCGCCAGCCAATGGCCCGATTACTATTTTGCCAATCAGTCTGGTGCGGCCTGATGAATTCCTCAAGTTGATTGCGAATAAGCCCTATACCGTTTCCGTATTCGGCTTAAAGGATTCATCCGGCGTGATGCAGGCTGCCACGATTCGGGCGCAGGAAAAGAAATAGCGAAAGCCGTTTCTTGATCGCTACATCAGCCGTTAACCTTTGGAGGTTGGCGGCTGATTTTATTTGCGGCGCGCATAAACACGCATGACATCGCCGAGGTTCAAATACAGCGTTTTATCGCTCAGGTGTAGGGCATCGCTCCATTTTGCCAGTAGTTGCGCAGTTGGTTTGTGATAGCGTCCAACTCGGCTGATAAATAACCGCAAGCTCATGGCTTTGCTCACGGATTGGATTGCCACAACCTCAAATCCATTTTCTACACAAATGCGCCGAATCGTGTCAGGGGTGAAGAAAAAGCGATGATCGGGAATGAATTGACGCCATCGTTTGCCGAGCAGGCTATACCAGATGGTTGCGATGTTCGGGGTTTCGATCACCAGCCAGCCTTTCGGCCACAGGATACGATGAATTTCTTTGAGGACTTGTTGCGGGCTGGGGAAATGTTCGATCACGTGGTACAGCGTAACGATGTCGAAATGTGCATTTGGCAGTTGTGCGCCGAATAACGTGCCATTGAAGCAATTGAATCCGCGCGCACGTGCAATCGCGTAGCTGGCGGCATCGGCCTCGACACCCGTGACTTTGAAGATGGAACTTGCCGCAGCCAAAAACTCACCCGTTGAACTACCGATTTCCAGCAATCGTCCACCTTTGTTTTTGATCGCGGTCACGCGCAGCAAATCGTTCATTCGCTCTGCCGCCGTTATCTCGCGCCATTTGTGCTCGCGCTCTTCTACGGTTGGCTCAACCAACGCTAATTCCTGTGCCCGCGTGGCAAGCCGCACCATTTCCGCCACGGCGATTTCGCTTTCAGAAACAACTGGGACAATGGCTGCTGCTGGCTGGACTGGCAGGTCAGTCGGTGTTGGGACAGCAGGCATCGCAATATAAAACAGCTTGCATTCTTCGCATTGAACCAGAGGGCCATCAAGCCGAGGTGTTGTCAGGCAAAACCGTGCTTTGGTGGAGCCGCACAGATCGCATTGGGAGCGAAGATCAGAGATCGAAGATTGGAGATTAGAAGTCAAGGTGCAAGTACCTAACGTTGGGATTCAAGGTAACTGCTTCGTTAGCGCAACCGCTTGATAAATTGCCAGAGTTTTCTCTGCTGCTGCGCGCCAGGTAAATTGTTTCGCCTGGGCAATTCCCGCTTTTTGCAGGCGTTGCCGCAGCGAGGCGTCATGCGCGATTTGCCAGATCGCCTGGGCAATGGCGGATTCGTCATACGGATCAATCAGCAACGCCGCCTGGCCTACAACTTCTGGCAGGCTTGATGTATTGCTGGTAATGACTGGTGTTCCGCAGGCCATTGCTTCCAGTGGGGGCAACCCGAAGCCTTCAAACAGCGAAGGATAAACTAACGCTACGGCAGAACGATAGAGCGCGGGTAAATCTTCATCGCCGACATAGTTGGTTACCAAAACATCTGTCGCAAAATTCTGCTGTTTGATTTCACGCAGAATTTCCTCATACAACCAAAGCTGCCTGCCAACGAGCACCAATTGCAATTGAAAGCCCGGTTGCTGTGCGCGCAATCTGGCATAAGCCCTCAGCAAGCGAATGAGATTTTTACGTGGCTGTAAGCTGCCGACCGCAAGCAGGTAATCTTTCGTGATGCCGAATTTTTGTTTGATTGTTTCAGCTTCCCGTTCTGCGACAAGCGGCGTGAATTGGGCTTCCCAACCATTATGCGTCACGGTGACTTTCTCCGCAGGCATCCGATAGGTCTTGATGATGTCTTGTCGGGAATATTCCGAAACCGTCAGGATATGGGCGGCGCGACGAGCTGTATGACGAACAGTCAATCGCAACTGCATTTTGCCCCGTCTGGTGAATGTTTCCGGCAAATGCTCAAAGGCTAAGTCATGAATCGTTGTGACAACAGGAGCTGGACAAAAAGGCGGTGCGGTAAATTGCACGTGCAAGACATCCACTGGACGGCGACGTAATTCATACGCTAACGCGATGGGCACGCGCACCAGTGGTGTGGGGGGCGGCAATAATCGCACGGCAAAATTCGCATACCGATTACGCCAGGCTTTGGCGGCATCGGCTTCGGAAAAATAAAGCGTGTAACGATTTTGCTGGTCAAGTTCGGCCAGGGCGGTAATCAGATTGCGGATGTAGGTTTCGTTGCCGCCTTGCCGCGCTCCGATGGCGTGGGCATCAATGCCGATATGCATGCGGGCACAAGAAAAAAGTGGCTGGTAGCAGCAATGCTACCAGCCACTGGGACTATTGATCCTTGGTTACGGGACGCCTCCACATTGCACGATCTGCAACCGCGCGTCGTGGACTCCTCACGCTCTCCACCCGACTTGGCACTCTGCTTGCGGGGGCAGCTTCGGTCGCCGTTGCTGCTGCATCAAACGACGCCAGCTTTTCAAGCTGTAACGTGTATGCTCCCGTCACGTTATTTGCGAGCGGTGTTGTGATAATCACAAAGGGCCGCGTCACTGGCAAAGTCAGGTTGGTGGGAAGCACTTGCGTGATCTGTGCATCCAATCCATTCGGTGCTGGCCCGCCTGTGTTGTCGTCGAGTTTGATTTCGTCACCATTGCGTTCGCGCAGAATCAGGAATGAATCCAGCGCATTGGAACGCATCGTGATTCGTACATTATCGCCTTCCTTGCCTGTGAAGTAATACCCCTCAACATAAACCCCTGCCGCAGTCTGAGCTTTTGTCGCGGCTGAAAAACTGCCATTGACTGTTTGCCCGTATGCAATCGGTGTCAGCACTCCCGTACTAAATTTAAGGGTGTAGGCTCCCATATCCGTGGGCGCGACATCCGCACTGGTGACAAATATCCAGTATTCCCCCGGATCAGGAATTAAGGTCAAGAGCAGGGAATTATTATTAACTTCGAGCGGTTTGCATCCGTTGGGCGGATTCGGACAACTTCCAAAACCACCTCCCTGGTCATCCGCTGCAACGAAAGTTTGGGAACCATTGGTTTCTACTTTGCGCACGATGATTTGGGTGTCCAACGGATCGGGATCAGCCAGGTTTGCCCGCAGGTCAATTGCTACTGTTGTATTAGCAGCCGTAGTTCTGAAGCGATAAACGTCTATGAAATAGAGCTTGCGGTAAAACGGGCTATTGACGTTGGTGTCCATTTCAACCGCATCTTCTGCACTCAATTGGCCTGTGGCTGTGTCACCTGCCAGATTCAGGTCTTTAATGATATTCAGGGCTGTCAGTTGGCCGCCGAGTTTAATCTCTACGTCGTTTGAAAGCCGCGAAACCGCACCTGATTTAATTTCCACACGGACGTTGAGAATTCCCCAGCCGGAAAGCTCAGGCGGAATCACTACGTTAATTTGATCCAGACCAAAATACTCTGGTTGTGGGCCAGCATAATCTATTTTGGCAGGCACCCCTTGAATCGTCACCGTGCAGGATTCTGCCACATTGGTCAGTCCGGGAGCCGGATCGTTTGCAACTGTATTCGGTGCGCCGCGTAAGCCCGTTGCATAAAGGACCAAAGTCGTTGGCTTTTGTACAGTCCCGGCATCCAGGTCGGCATGGACGGGCTGTCCATTCACAACGTTATACACCAGCGGATAGGGCTGCTGTCCGTTGGTTGTATAGTTTGCCGCCGCTACGCCTTTGCCGCTTGCCTGTGCAGAGAATAAACCGGGCGCGAACGCCTCGACCCGAACTTTACCTGTGGTGGTGGTTGAGTTTGCATTTGTGACTGTAACATCCTGAATCCCACCTGAAGTTGTATTACTGGGTATGAGAAAGTTAATTTGGGTTGTACTCACAAATAATAAATCAGCATCGGTTGTGCCAATTTTAAGCCTGACGCCGCCCAGCACTTTAGGCAAGGGTTGTCCACTAGGGGCCGAATAAGAAGTTTGTCCCGCTGTAATATTAAAAGTGCCAAAGGCAGACGCTAAGCCCCCCGGTGCAACGACTCCGCTTCCGGTAGTAGTTCCTGATCCGCCATCCTTTGCGAAGCTGGCTGCTTGCACTACTGCAACCTCTTGCGCCAAAACAGGGCTTGAAATACTGATCAGCGCTGATAGGCCAGTGATTAAAAGCAGCTGGTAAATAATATTGAATGTTGGTTTCGTCATGATTGCTCCTGAAATTGAATAGTTGAAGGGGAGATGATCTTCACTGAGGTTTATCCAATTCTTTGCTAGGTCCAGGCATTCCCCTTAACGCTTGTTTTAATAAACCTTATCCCTTTTAGCCCGTGGATGAGGGATATCCAGTCTGTTTTAGGGCACCAGAAGATTTGAACAAGGCTTCAGCAAAAATGGGGAAAGCAGAAAGCTCAATGCGGCGCGATTATAGCGACAGAAGAAACAAGTGTCGAGCTAATTTGCGGGGCAATTCTCAATGGCGACGAGCTGTTTTTTCAAGCCACGCAATAGCTTCCCCATAGGAGTCGAAACGCTTTTCCTCAGCGCGGAAAGCGGGCGGATGAAAGATGCGACGCCCATTAACGATGCGAGGCTTGTGCTTAATATGCAGCATCTCGTGATACATCACATATTCAACGACATACAATGGGACGGATTCCAGATCTAAGGAGCGGCTAATAACAATCGCATCATGAACCGCATCGTGATGACCTAAGATTCGTTTGGTACGGCGCGCACTCCAGCTTAAGGCTGGTTTGGCGAGCAAATTGTCGAAATACTGACGATTAAGCCGTGTGAAAATGCGGTCTAAATTATAGACCTTGCCTGCGGAACCATTGAGCTGTTTGCGGCCACGACGCTGCCGAGCCAGATCGGACGCTCGTAAAACTTGTGGCTGGTAAGCATATTGCCGATATAGTGTTTCCTGCTCGATAGGAGGTCGTTGCTTAAATAACTTCCCCACCAAAATGTGGGCTAGTGCCTTGTAGACAGGTTGTGGCGCATCTCGCAAGATGTCTGAAACGCGCACATAAACACGCTGATTGCGAATCCGAATGGTGTGATTTAATCCTGCAAAAGGATAAAAAGTTACATTTACCTCTGGCCTAGCGCGCCGTCTGGATACCTGCTGAAAAACATTGGCGAAAAGAACCCGTAATGATTCTTCCAGCTGGCTTTTATCCGTAGTTTCTTTCATTGACATAGATCGCACCTACTGCTGAACACTTTAGTAGCCTTTCTTAAACGCACAAGATAGTAGAAAGTTCTCGCCACCCGCGTCAATCCTAAAGCCGCGACCCAAGAAGATCAGGATTTCTGAGAAATATTCAATTCTACGAAAAGACTGCCAAAAGAAGAGGTCAACGTGAACGATTCAAAAAGAAAAATCATAAAGAGAGAAAAAAGCTGTTGACAATCTATACACGGCTCTTAGAATGACGTTTGTCTAAGCGGATTAAACCGTGTTTGGCATCCTTGGCTTTTCCCCAAGCCGATAGAGTCTCACGCATCCCAAAATATCTCGCCCCAAAATCGAATAACCCATAAATCGTTGTGATGTCCGCGGCTGTGAACACCGGCATTCCGGCCAAAAAACGTGGCTTGGTGTGTCTCTGGCTGAAAGTGTGCCCGCTCCCAGCCGTTCCGAAAATCCCCCTAAGAATCGCTTCCAGCGCATTCTTAATCGAAAGGCCAAAACAAGATGAGGTTAACAAAATTGCGTGGGGTGACTGCGAGTAATACGCTCAAAAAGCGTAAGATTGTCGATCCCTCTTGCTCATTACTTTTTTTTGCGATTGTATTGTCCTCCTTGGTTTTCAGCAGTCAGGCACAAGATCGGGATACAGTTTCTGGTCGTGCCCGCACCCGTTCTTCTGTAAATCGTCAAGACCAAAAAATTTCCAGCGATTTGCGAGACGAATTGGCCCACCTTTCTCAACGAAGACAGACCAGCCGATTATCGCAAAGCCGTTCATTTATTATTCAGACTGAAGGTACGGTAAATACTGAGCATCTGAATAGATTACAGGCAGCGGGCGCGCGAATTGAACGAACCTATGGCCGAATAAATTTAGTTTCTGTGCGATTGCCTTTGGAGCGAGTAGCTAGTTTAGTAAAAGATAGTTCTATTACCTTTGTTTCTTCTGATCGTAAAGTCCAAGCGCTCGGCCATCTTGAAGCGACCACCGGTGCGACGCAGGTACGATCCTTAGTGAGTCAGCTTAATCAATTACCTTTGGATGGGCGTGGCATTGGCGTTGCTGTTTTGGATAGCGGAATTGACGAATCGCATGCGCTAACCGGCGGCGGACGTGTTGTCTATCGCCAGGATTTTACTGGGCAAGGGAATGGTACTGATGCTTCAGGGCATGGAACGCACGTCGCTTCCCTTATTGCTGGCAGTCCCGAATTTGCCGCCGGGGCGTATGCTGGAATTGCTCCGGGAGCCAATCTTATTAACTTGAAGGTTTTGGATTCGAGTGGGCGCGGTTCAACTAGTGCTTTATTAGCCGCTCTGGATTGGTGCATTGCGAACAAAGATGCGTACAACATTCGCATTATTAATATGAGTTTGGGAAGCTTGGCAGTCGACAGCTACCTTACTGATCCTCTGTGTTTAGCTGTGCGTCGTGCGCATGACGTTGGGATTGTGGTCGTTTGTGCAGCTGGAAATCTGGGCAAAGCGGGAAATGGCCGCAAAATCTATGGTGCGATTCATTCTCCTGGGATTGATCCTTCCGTCATCACGGTTGGTGCTGCAAATACTTTTGGTACGAATGAGCGCTTGGATGACGTTCTCGCTACCTATAGCTCACGCGGGCCGACGCGCGGAATGCGGATAGATGAAAATGGCATCAAGCGGTACGACAATTTAACTAAGCCGGACTTGATCGCTCCTGGGAATAAGCTGATAGGCGCTTATGCCTCCGGCGGTTCCTTAGGCATTGATCATCCTGAGTTAAAGATTGAAGGAGCGGCTGCACCAGGTGCGCAGTTGTTGAGTTTGAGTGGTACTTCTGCTTCAGCACCTGTAGTCGCCGGGGCAGTCGCCTTGTTATTACAGGCCAATCCAAATTTGACCCCGAATCTGATCAAAGCCATTTTGATGTATTCGGCGCAACCTTTGAAGGGATATAGCAATTTCGATCAAGGGGCTGGTTTATTAAATGTTGAGGGCGCTGTTCGGCTTGCTGGAATGATTACCCCTGCAGTTCGCTCCCTGAGAAATGGGGAAAGCATGCTTAGCGAGCATGGTTTGCCGGAAAGCCAAAGTAGCAATATTGCCGGAGAAAATTGCTTTTGGAGTAAGGGGGTGATGTTGAATTACTGCTTTGCTACAGGCGATGGCCTCATGTCTAAATGGCAAGGCGCGTATTCTCTAGGGCCTATTTTGACAGATACTGTTACCTATCGTAATCGTCAACAGCAAATAGATGAAAATCTTTTATTGCGGGATCAGATATCCGTAACACAGGGAATAGGGATTCCCGATGGTAGAACCCTGGCAGATGGAGTGATCTATGCGGATGGAGTGATTTATGCGGATGGAGTGATT
>JAFDVL010000062.1 GCA_018268995.1 Acidobacteriota bacterium
GGAGTAGACATTCATCATAGGAGATGTCATTGGTAAACGGTTTCGCTTTACCGGCGAGCTCAGTGCCACAAACCCGTGGCGCGAGATTGTCGGCGTGATTGCTGATGTCCGTCACGACCTGAATACGCCAATGCAGCCGGAGTATTATTTACCTCACACGCAGTCTGCCGGAAGCGAAATGATGCTGGCTGCGCGCACGCGATCTGAACTGGCTGCCATGGTTTCTGCTATTCGCAGTGAAATCCAATCTATTGACCGCGACCAGCCCGTATTTCAAGTGCGAACGATGGCTGAAGTGCGGCAGCAATCTGTCCTGCTACAGCGGTTTTCTTTTTCATTGCTGACTCTGTTTGCCATCGTTGCCTTACTTCTGGCGGCAGTCGGCATCTACGGTGTGATGTCATATAGCGTCAGCCAGCGCACGCACGAAATCGGCATTCGGATGGCGCTCGGCGCACAAACCCGCGATGTTGTAAAGATGGTCGTGCGGCAGGGAATGAAGCTGACCGTGCTGGGCTTAGGGATTGGGCTAGCCGGAGCTGTTACGCTGGTGTATTTCGCTTCCGCCTTGCTGGTCGGAATCGGTGTAACAGATTGGACGACCTTTGCGGGCGTCTCGTTGATTCTGATGGCTGTCGCCTTACTCGCTTGTTGGATTCCAGCACGACGGGCGACAAAGGTTGATCCGATGATTGCGTTGAGATGCGAATAGGTGCTGGATGCCAGATGCTGGATGCCAGATGCTGGATGCCAGATGCTGGATGCCAGATGCTGGATGTTAGATGCCAGATGCTGGAACTCATCCCGATACGGGCTTTCGGCCCTTATTTTCTGGGCTTTTTGAGATTTTGGGTGGAAGGATCGTTTTCCTCCAGCATCCAGCATCCAGCATCTAACATCTTCTCTAGCATCCAGCATCCAGTATCCAGTATCAAGCATCTTCCACAGGAGACTTATGCAAACCTTTCTACAAGACTTCCGCTATGGCGGGCGAATTTTATTCAAGAATCCAGGTTTTACCGTCATTGCGATTGTCACACTGGCATTGGGGATCGGAGCCAATACTGCGCTTTTCAGCCTGATTGACAAACTGATTCTGCAACCATTGTCGGTGCATGACCCCGCATCGCTGGTGCAACTGAAGAGTGAAACCGTAAATCCCAAACTTACCTTCCGTGAAGTCTCGTGGGCAGACTTTCAGGAATATCGGGCGCGCAATACAGTCTTTAGCGATCTGACGGCGTATAAATCCGCCCGGGTCAATTTGGGCGAAGGCGATCAACTTGAGCGCGTGCGCGCTGAGCTGATCGCAGAAAATTACTTCTCGCTCTTTGGGATCAATCCATTGCTTGGGCGACCTTTTTCTGCTGAGGAAAATCGTGTTCCGAGTGCGGCCCCGGTTGTTGTGCTGAGTCACAGCCTGTGGCAAAGCCGATTTGGTGGCGCGGCCAATGTGCTGGGCCAAACGGTTGTCTTAAATGACCACCGTTTTACTGTGGTCGGCATCGCCCCTGCCAATTTTCGCGGCATTCAGCTTGAGGCTCCGACAGACCTTTGGGTTCCAGCCATGATGCTGGAAGAGATTGAGCAAAAGAAGACCAAAAACGAGTGGCTGACGAAGCACGATTTTATGTTGTGGAAGGTGATCGGGCGGCTCAAACCCGGTATGAGAATAGAGACCGCCGAAGCCGCAATGGATACCCTGGCACGCCAGGTACAGGATTCGTGGATGCCGGAAAATGATCGTCATTTGCCTTTCAACGAACAACATCTGCAATTTGAAACTGTCGCAAATGGCATTTCAAGTTTGCGCGAAGAAATGGGCGCACCATTGCTTTACGTTTTTGGCATCGTCGGGGTGATTCTTTTGATTGCCTGTGCCAACCTCGCGAATTTGCTGTTGGCACGTGCGGCAACGCGCCGCAAAGAGGTTGCCGTGCGATTGGCGCTAGGGGCTGGCCGTATGCGGTTGGTGCGCCAACTGTTGACGGAAAGTTTATTACTTGCCGGGCTGGGCGGATTGCTGGGAGGAATTCTTGCTCCTTGGTTGGCCGAACTCCTGCTGGCGTTTCAAACTCGGACTGAAAACCCGGTCACCACTTTAGGACTTTCGCTGAACTGGCGGGTTGCCGGATTTGCCTTTGGCGTATCGCTGTTGACCGGAGTGTTGTTTGGTTTGCTTCCTGCGTGGCAGTCTTCAAAGACAGACCTGATTCCTGCGCTCAAGGACGAAGGCGCAATGCGAATTGGGGGACGGGGGTTTTCATGGACACGGCGTAGTTTGATCGTGACGCAGGTTGCGCTCTCGTTTGCCGTCCTGGTTTCTGCGGGACTTTTTGTCCGAACGCTAACCCATTTGCTGGCAATTGACCCCGGTTTTAATTTGTCCAATGTCCTGGCCGCAGATATTGAATTGCCGGAAGGCAAATACGATGAGGCGCGAGTTATCCCCTTCTTTCAGCAACTACAAGAAAAATTGCGTGCCCTTCCCGGCGTGCAAAGCGTAGCCGCTGCTGATTACAGTCCACTCAGCGGAAGTGTTGGCCTCTCCACGGTGTTGATTGAAGGCCAAACGGTTAGCAACAACGAGATGCCCACAGTAGACCTGAATACTGTGAGTGCGGGGTATCACGAATTGTTGGGAATCAGCATCGAACAAGGACGCAGCTTCACTGAACAGGATCGGCAGGGACAACCAGGTGTCGTCACAATAAATGCCGCTTTTGCGAAGAAATTCTTTCCTGATCAAAATCCCATTGGAAAGCGCATCAGCTTAGGGCGGAAAAGCTCATGGCTGACGATTATTGGTGTCACAAGTAACATCAGATCAATGTCGCTCGATAGTGAAGACCGGCCACAAGCCGAAATCCCGCTTGCCCAGCAAAACGCTCAATATTCCCAACGTATTCTGCTGCGAGTAAATAACGGTGCCGCAGCGTTATTGCCGCAGGTTCGGCGCACAGTGCGGGCAATGGATGCCGGGCTTTCTTTTTTTAAGGCAACGACGCTGGAAGGCGATTTACGGTCGCAGCTGGCTTCGCAACGGATGGCTGCAACCTTGACGGGTTTATTCGGGTTGGTGGCACTGCTCCTGACCGCAATTGGGTTGTATGGGGTGATCGCATTCGCCGTCAGCCAGCGCACCCGCGAAATTGGCATCCGTCGCGCGTTGGGCGCTCAATCCAGCGACGTGTTGCAATTAATTTTAGGCGAAGGACTCTTGCTGCTTGTGACTGGGCTTCTCTTGGGGCTTGGGTGTTCACTGGTGGCTACGCGACTAATCAAGACGTTCTTGTATGGGGTTGGAGCTTATGATTTGACGTCTTTTGCAGGGGCTGCTGGATTGTTGATCCTGGTTGCTTTATTTGCCTGTTTGATTCCTGCACGCCGCGCCACAAAAGTTGATCCCATGATCGCGCTTCGCTATGAATAGCTGCCTGGAACGATTTCTTCCATTCGCCGCAGGAGAAGCCAAGAATCTGGATTTAAGGCGCTTCAGTCGGTACTGGCAATCAAGAAAAACGCGTGCATTCACCTGAAATCAATCGTTTGATGGGGAAGTGCTTCTTGCTTGTTCGAGGCTTCTGTGTTTCGATAAAAGTATGGAAGAACGACTGCAAAAAATCATTGCCGCCTCCGGTGTTGCTTCCCGACGAAAAGCTGAAGAATTGATTTTGTCAGGTGTTGTTACGGTAAATGGCAAGGTTGTGACGGAACTGGGGACCAAAGCTGATCCAGACCGGGATCACATTAAAGTTCGCGGCAAATTGATCAACCCCAAACTGACGCAAAAAGAGAAGGTTTATTTGCTCCTCAACAAACCCCTGGGCTATCTGTCCAGCACCGCAGACCCCGGAAAACGTCCGCTGGTGACTGATCTGGTCGGAGAATTCCGTGATCACGTCCATCCGGTTGGCCGACTGGATTTCAATAGCGAAGGCTTGTTGCTACTCAGCAATGATGGGGATTTCACCAATCTGATTGCGCACGCTGCTTCCAAAGTTCCCAAGCGTTATGAGGTCAAGGTCAAAGGACAACCTAGTGAATCGCAAGTTGATCGTTTACGGCGTGGAATTACGGTGGAAGGCCGCAAAACGGCTCCCGCTGAGATTCGATTGATTGAACAAAGCGCGACGAATGCATGGTATGAGGTGATTTTGTACGAGGGACGCAATCAGCAGATTCGCAAGATGTTCGATGCAATCGGGCATTCGGTCATCAAATTGCGACGGATTGGGATCGGCTTTATTTCATTGGAAAAAGAAAAGCTCCGAATCGGTGAATTTCGTCCTTTACGGGCAGCCGAAGTACAACGATTTTTTCGGGGGGCATCGCCTGACAAAAAGGCAAAATTGATGAGAAGTTAGCAGGCTGTAAAGAATTGTAAACTAAACTAAATTCACGCTTGATCTTACAGCTTGACATGAAACACAAGAACAATTAGAGTCGTCTTTCTTTTGACTACGATATTCAGGATGTTTTTAGAAGTTGATGCTTTACGTCGAAACCCGCTTACCCGCTACGCCATTCGCGCGTAGGCGAATCGCTACACTGCTTACTGCTTTCCAGCGTCTCATTCGGAACAGGGCATAGGGCTAGTGAACTACACTGTGTCGCGGGGATTTCGTTTTTCGTACAGCATGGCTTAAGAATTAGCATTGATTATTGCTGAATGGAAATTGTTTTAGCTGACAGCTTGGGATTTTGTATGGGCGTCAAACGCGCGGTAGATTTGGCATATCGTGCGCTCTCAAAATCCAACGGCTTGCCGGTCGTGACGCTAGGGCCGATCATTCATAATACGCAGGAAATCGAACGTCTGGCTGCTGATGGCATTCAACTAGCCGATGTTGATGCGCGACCTGATCAAGGGATTGCGATTATTCGCGCGCACGGTGCGCCTCCGCAGGTCTATGATGAACTAAGGGCAAAGGGACTGCGCGTGATGGATGGCACTTGCCCGTATGTTCATTATTCCCAGCGCAAGGCGCTTGAGTTATTTGAAGCCGGATACCAGGTCATCATCGTGGGAGACAGAAAGCATCCAGAGATTAGCGGCATTCTGGGATACATCAATAATCAGGCGATTGTCGTCAAGACTCTTGAAGAGGCTGAAAACCTTCCCCAACTTGGGCGGGTGGGCATCATTGCCCAAACCACAATTAGCCCTGCCAAGTATGAGACTATAATTAATGCGATACGTGCCAAAGCTGATGAAGTGAAGGTTTGCGAAACGATTTGTGACGCGACCGAAGAAAATCAGACGGCCATCCGAAATCTGGCAGCCGAAGTGGATTTGCTTTACGTGATTGGCGGGCGACACAGTGCGAACAGCAATAAGCTAGTGGAAACCGCACGTGATCTTTGTCCGCGCGCAATTTTGATCGAAACCGAAGATGAAATTAATCCAGCCGACCTGGGAACTGTTCAGCGGGTTGGCGTGAGTGCGGGCGCTTCGACGCCGGACTGGATGATTCAGAAGGTTGTAACGAGATTACGCAAGCTAAGCCACGAACTAGAACGCGTTTCCTAAGCATAAAAACGCCGTGCTTGCCAAACAGATTACTTGCATTTTGCCCACCAGTGCTGGGCACATGGATCGAAACTAGGAGGATTTCCTTTTCTAATGTCAACCGATAACCCTAACAACATAACTTCCGGCGGGGCTGCTGAAGCTGTCGAAGCTGCCCCTGTCGCTCCCGCTCCTGAAGCAGAAAACCCATCCACCGCGACAGATGTAACCGCGACGGATGCTGACAACGGAGAAACTTTTTCCGATGAGGATTTCGGGAGTATCCTCGCGCAACACGAACAAAGCCATTCCGATATCAGCGAAGGCGAAGTCGTCAAAGGCACCGTCGTCAAGATCACGAATCAAGATGTGATCATCAATGTCGGCTTTAAGTCTGAAGGCATCGTCAAAATCAATGAATTCAAAGATGGCGATCAAGTCACCGTCCAACCGGGCGATGTGGTAGATGTGCTGGTCAAGCAGCTTGAGAATAACGATGGATATGTCGAACTCTCACGCGCGGATGCCGTGCGCATGCAGACCTGGGACTTGATTGAAAAAGCTGCCCGCGAAGGCACGACGGTTATTGGCCGTGTCTCGGATCGCATCAAGGGTGGCTTGCGTGTGGACATCGGCGGGATTCAAGCCTTTTTGCCCGGCAGTCAGGTGGATGTCCGGCCTGTGCGTAACCTGGATGCGTTCCGCAACAAGGACATGGAATTCCTGGTGCTGAAGGTCAACAAGAAGCGCAGCAATATTGTGCTGTCGCGCAAGGCGTTGCTTGAAGCCCAGAATGAGAAAGAGAAAGCCTCCACGCTCAAGAATCTGGAAGAGGGCATTATCATCGAAGGTCAGGTCAAGAATATTACCGAATACGGTATCTTCATTGATCTGGGTGGACTCGATGGCTTACTCCATATTACCGATATGTCCTGGGGACGGATTCAGAACCCCTCGGAACTCTTCAAGGTTGGCGATAATATCCAAGTCAAGGTTCTCAAGTTCGACCGTGACCGCGAGCGCGTCAGCCTCGGTTACAAACAGCTTGTGCCAGACCCGTGGGCGACCGTTAATGAACGCTTCGCCATCAGCACACGCGTGAGCGGTAAAGTCGTTTCCTTGACTGATTACGGCGCATTCCTCGAACTCGAGCCGGGTGTTGAAGGTTTGGTACACGTTTCCGAGATGAGCTGGTCAAAGCGCGTCAAGCATCCATCCAAGATGTTGAACGTCGGACAGGACATCGAAGCCGTCGTGCTTGAAGTTGACCCGAATAATCGTCGCATCAGCCTTGGCATGAAGCAGATCGAAAGCAATCCGTGGGATACCCTGCTGGAGCGCTATGCGATTGGCACACGCGTTAAGGGCAAGGTTCGTAACCTGACAGATTTTGGTGCTTTCGTTGAAATCGAAGAGGGCATTGACGGGTTGGTTCACGTTTCAGACATTTCGTGGACGAAGCGCATCAAACACCCTTCAGAGGCACTCAAAAAGAACCAGGAAGTCGAAGCAATCATCACGGCTATTGATACTGAAAATCGTCGGCTGTCGCTCTCGATCAAAGACCTCGAACCCAATGCCTGGGATCGTTTCTTTGATGAGAAGAAACTTGGCGATGTCATCACGGGCAAGATTTCCCGGTTCGCCAATTTCGGCGCTTTCGTTGAAATCGAGGATGGTATTGAAGGCTTATGCCACGTTTCGGAACTCTCCGAAAATCACGTGGACAAGCCGGAAGATGCCGTGCAAATCGGGCAAACGATGCAGTTCAAAATTCTGAAGATGGACCCGGATGCCAAGAAAATCGGTCTTTCTGTCCGCGCGGTCGGGAAAGACGAGCCGATCATTGACGTTCGTAGTTACACGTCAAGCGACAGTGGAATGGCAAGTCTGGGAGAAATCGCCGATTTCAACCGTCCTGATGAATAAGCTGTGTAGTTCCGGGGCGCAAATTGGTTGGCCGATTTGCGCCCTTTCAAGTTATGAATAAAAGTAACGCAACTTGGATTATCATTGTTGGACTGCTTGCCTTAGGCGCATTTTGCGTCCTGTTGGTCATCGGTGCTCTCGCTTTATCCGATGGCGGAGGCTTTGGCATTGGCGGTGATCGCATTGCCGTGATCCCTGTAGAAGGCGTTATTGATAGCGAAATGGCCAAGAAGGTTAATCGAAACCTGAAGCAATACGGGGATGATGATCGAGTCAAAGCTATTTTGCTTCGAGTGGATAGTCCGGGTGGCGGCGTCGCTGCTTCTGAAGAAATTTATCGTGAAGTAAAGCGTGTCAAAGAAGAGAAGAAAAAGAAAATAGTCGTTTCCATGTCGCAGGTGGCAGCATCGGGCGGCTATTACATTTCAGCTCCGGCTGATTACATCTTTTCCAATTCCAGCACCGTGACCGGCAGCATCGGTGTAATTGCCGAGTGGGTAAATTTTAAAGACTTGGCGGATTGGGCAAAAGTCAAACCCGTGGTTTTCAAAAGCGGGGAATTCAAAGATACTGGAAATCCTACACGAGATTTAACTGACCGTGAAAAGCAATATTTTCAGGCGATGATTGATGAGCTTTATAATCAGTTCGTCAAGGTGGTTTATGATGGTCGGCAGGGGCGTGGCCCGGATACTAATAAAATTACAGAGGAACGGGTTCGGACCTTGGCTGATGGACGCGTCTATACTGGTGATACGGCGCTCGCCAATGGGTTGGTAGATAAAATCGGAAACTATCAGGACGCACTCAAATACACGGCAAGTCTCATCAACATGAAAGGTGAGCCGAATGTGGTCACTCCTCCTGAACCACGAGAAAGTCTTTCCATTCTGGATTTGTTAGGTAAATCAAAAATTGCAGATGTGATTGCCAAGCCAACCGAATGGCCGAGCCGGTTGAGCGATCTTGATACATCGGTCAGATTCAAGTACCAGTGGAAATAAGCCGGGAAGTTGGTCGTTACCCGGAACCTCATTCAAAGAGAACAAGTAAATAAATAGGGGCGAAAAATGACTAAAGCAGAATTAGTGGAAGAAGTGGCTCGTGCCGCAGAGTTAACGAAAAAAGACTCCGAAGTAATTGTGGACGAGGTCTTCAAAAACATCATCCAATCCCTCAATCGTGGTGAGAAAATCGAGCTACGTGGTTTTGGCTCATTTCGTGTGCGCAAGCGTGATGCACGTCGTGGGCGTAATCCAAAAACTGGTGATCCAGTAGATATTCCAGCCAAACGTGTTCCGTATTTCAAGCCTGGGAAAGAACTCAAGGAATTGATCAACGATAAGGTTGAAGAGCAAGCCGCTGGTTGAGGACACGACGCAATGGAGTTTCTGTGGAGTCCCTGGCGACAACAATATGTAACCTCCGGTCAGGCGCAGAAAATATCTGGTTGTGTCTTCTGTCATTTTTCACATCCGTCCACGCCCGAATTTGATGCGGAGCATTACATTCTGCATCGCGGTCAGCACAATTTCGTCATCCTCAATCTTTACCCGTACACCACCGCACATTTGATGGTTGTGCCGTATGCTCACATTGCGGAGTTGTCACACGTGGACAAGTCTGTGTCAGATGAAATGATGGATTTAGCGAAACTCGGACAGAAGGCAATCGGGCAAGTCTATCAACCGGACGGCTACAATCTGGGAATGAATTTAGGCAGTGCCGCTGGTGCAGGGGTAGCTTCTCATTTGCATTTGCATCTCTTGCCGCGTTGGAATGGGGACGCAAATTTTATGACAACTGTTGGTGAAACCCGCGTCCTGCCGGAATCTCTCGCTGACACATACCAAAAACTGAATCAACATTTTGCGTTCTAAGGAAACGATTCAGTTTCCTCAAACAATATTACTGGTAAATCGCCGCCAAGATTCTCAAATTTGAAATTTGTGAGTCCGAGGGCTACTCTCTTCCTGCATCACAACCCACTGCGATCTAACTGGAGGTAGTTATGTCTTCTCATTTGAGATGCTGGATGCCCCGGCTTCTACTCACGGCGGGTCTATTTGTCTCTGCGATTGTGGAGGCGCAGATCCTGTCTGTTCCGCCTGAAGGTTGGCTAATTGCTTCACCACGCGAGGAACTCAGCCCTAAATTTGGCTATGATCCGAAAGGCGGGAAAGAGGGTAAAGGGGCCTTTATTATCGTCACCGATGAACGCGCCGGGCTGGATGGGTATTGGACAAAAACAATTCCGGTAAATGGAGGGAAGACGTATCGGTTTTCAGCTTATCGAAAAATTGATAACGTTCCCACCCCACGCCGCAGTGTTGTGGCTCGTATTTTATGGCAAGACGAGAGAGGGAAGCCTGTCCTGCTTGATACGCCGGTCGTCAGTGGTTATTTGAAGGGGGCAGCCGCGATTGCCGAACCGGAATATCCATCAGATAAAGCCACAGAAAATGACTGGACTGAAGTGTCAGATACCTATCAAGCTCCGACAAAAGCCAAACAGGCTGTCATCGAACTACATTTACAATGGGCCGAAAATGCCAGAGTTGATTGGAGCAATGTTTCGTTCACCGAAACGACTTCCATTCCTGCCCGAATGGCTCGGCTGGCCGCAGTACACTTTCGTCCGACTGGTGGCAAAACGCCAATGGATAATTGCCGACAGTTTGAGCCATTTATTCTTGAGGCCTCGAAACAGAAGGCTGATTTGATTGTGTTGCCTGAGACGCTGACTTACTACGGTTTGGGCAAGTCTTATGTGGATTGCGCAGAGTCAATTCCAGGCCCTGCGACAGAGTATTTCGGAGACTTGGCCAAAAAGCATAATTTGTACATCGTGGCTGGATTGCTCGAACGCGAAAAGCACTTGGTGTATAACGTCGCGGTATTGCTTGCGCCTGATGGAAAGATTGCGGGCAAGTATCGCAAAGTCGCGCTGCCACGCGGCGAAATCGCAGGCGGCATCGCGCCGGGCAACGAATATCCGGTCTTCGATACGCGCTTCGGCAAGTTAGGGATGATGATTTGCTACGACGGCTTTTTCCCCGAAGTCGCGCGGCAACTAACAAATAACGGGGCCGAAGTGATTGCCTGGCCCGTTTGGGGCTGCAATCCGCTGTTGGCACAAGCGCGTGCGACTGAAAATCACGTGTATCTGGTCAGCAGTACCTACGAAGACATTTCGCGCAACTGGATGCTAACAGCGGTGTACGACCACGAAGGCAAGCCGCTTGCACACGCAGAAAAATGGGGCACGGTCGTCGTTGTCGAAGTGGATTTGAATAAACGATTGCACTGGGCAAGTCTGGGCGATTTCAAAGCTGAGATCCCACGCCATCGGCCTGAAAAATGATGAGCCACGAAAACAAAAACATCCTGGCGTTTATGGCGCATCCTGACGATGCCGAGTTTCTGTGCGCCGGGACGCTTGCGCGCCTGAAAAAACAGGGCTATCAGATTCACATTGCCACGATGACGGCTGGCGATGGCGGTAGCACAGAGTTACCGAACGAAGAGATTGCCCGTATCCGATACAATGAAGCAGAGCAAGCGGCAGCGTTGCTGAATGCGGATTATCTATGCGCGCATCAACGCGATTTCTTTGTGACGTATGGACAAGCCACGATTTGCGCGGCGCTCGAAATCATTCGGCGCGCGAGTCCAATTCTGGTTATTACCCATTCGCCACAGGATTACATGACCGATCACGAGCAGACTTCAATGATTGTGCGTGCGGCATGTTTTGCAGCCTCTGCGCCGAATGCAAAAACGCTTGTGGACGAACCCGCGCCGCCGCTTGCCGCGATTCCGCATCTCTATTACACCGATGCCATCGAAGGCAAAGACATTTTCGGCGCGGCGATCAATCCCAGTTTTTACGTGGACATTTCCGACGTGATCGAAACCAAAGCTGCGATGCTTGCCTGTCACGCCAGCCAGCGCGATTGGCTGCTAAAACAGCACGGCATGGATCATTACGTCGAATCCATGAAACACTGGTCGGCGCATCGTGGTAGCGAAATCGGCGTCGCCTATGCTGAAGGCTTCCGGCAGCATTTAGGGCATGCGTATCCGCAAAACGATTTGTTAGGAGAACTCCTCGGTACAGTACCCGGAGCGGTAGCGACGGGGTGATAACGAACCCGGCTTGCTACCGCTCGCGGTACTGTACCGCCGTCATTTATGAACTTCGTCGTCGTCACAGGCGTCTCGACCGGCATCGGTTGGGCGATCACCAAAACACTTACACAGCACGGAATGCACGTGTTCGGCAGTGTTCGCAAACAAGCCGATGCTGACCGCTTGGCGCAAGAATTCGGCACCACTTTCACGCCGTTGTTGTTCGATGTGACCGATGAAGCTGCGGTTCACGAAGCGGCAAAACTCGTACGCCAAAAACTCAACGGGCAAACGCTCTTTGGCTTGGTCAACAATGCGGGTGTTGCTGTTCCGGGGCCGCTGCTGCATTTGCCGATTTCTGAACTGCGCAATCAATTGGAAATCAACGTCATCGGACAGGTGATTGTCACGCAGGCTTTCGCGCCTTTGCTCGGCGCTGATCGCAAGCTACAAGGCAAGCCCGGTCGCATCGTCAACATCAGCTCCGTCGCCGGCAAAATGGCGATGCCGTTTGTCGGGCCGTATGCGATGTCCAAGCACGCGCTTGAAGCCTTTTCGGAATCGCTGCGCCGCGAACTGCTGTTGTATGGGATTGATGTCATCATCATTGGCCCCGGCTCCATCGTGACGCCGATTTGGGACAAGGCGCAGGAACTCGACATCACGCCGTTTTTGCAAACCGACTATGGCAAAGTGCTGGGAAAATTCCGCGAATTTATGGTGTCGCGCGGCAAGGCGGGATTGCCTGTTGAATCAATGGGCGAATTGACGTTGCACGTGCTGACAACGCCGAAGCCGAAAGTGCGGTACACGATTGTGGCGAAGAAACTCAAGAACTGGACAATCCCGCGATTGCTGCCAAAACGGATGTTCGATAATTTGATCGCTAAACAATTGGGATTCAAATGAGGATAGATTTATGCGAAAGACATTTTTACCACAGAGACACAGAGGCTTCACAGAGGCTCACAGAGAGAAACACAGACTCTGTGCAACTCTGTGTCAACTCTGTGTCTCTGTGGTGAGTCTCCTGGCTTTCTCTCAACTCACGATGGCGCAGACCCCTCCGATTTACGTCACGCTCTGGTTCGACACCGAAGATTACATCCTGCCGCAGAGCGATGATGCCGCGAAACGTTTGGCCGAAATGCTGACGCGGCTTGGCATCAAAGCGACCTTCAAAATCGTCGGCGAAAAAGCGCGCGTGCTGGAACAACGCGGACGCAAAGACGTGATTGCGGCGCTGAAAAAACACGAAATCGGCTATCACTCGAATTACCACAGCATCCATCCGACGCCTGCCGAATACCTGCAAAATGCGGATTGGGACGAAGGCGTCGCGGAGTTCTATCGCCGCGAAATGCCCGGTGTGAAAGACATCCAACGCATCTTCGGCGTGATGCCAAGCTGCTACGGTCAACCCGGCAGTTCGTGGGGGCCGCAGAGTCACGCCGCGCTCAAACAAATGGGCATCAACGTCTATTTGGACGATTCCACGCACGTCGGGATTGACGAGCAACCGTTTTATTACGGCGGACTGCTGAACATCTTCAAGATGGGGACGCACATTGTGCGGATGGATTTGAGCGGCGACGACAATCTGGCAAAAGGCAAAGCCAAATTTATGAAGTCGTACGAAACGCTCAAAGCCAAAGGCGGCGGCACGATCAGCATTTACTTTCACCCGTGCGAATGGGTACACAAAGAATTTTGGGACGGCGTGAATTTTAGTCGTGGCGCAAATCCGGCACGGAAGGATTGGAAATTGCCGCCGACGCGCACAAGCGAAGAAACCGAAAAGGCGTTTCGTGATTTCGAGGAATATGCGAAGTTCATTAAGGCACAGGCGGGCGTGCGATATGTGACGGCGAATGAGCTTGAGAAATTGTATGAAGACAATGCCTTGAGTAAGCAATATGGTCAGCCTGAAATCATTCAAATTGCTCGTGCGATGAAAAAAGAAATTACGTTTCAGCAAGTGTCTGATTTCATTCTTTCAGCCGCCGACATGTTTTATATCCTTACAGAAATCGCTGTTGCTCATATCAATAAAAACAGCAATCCGATTGAACTAAAGTCACTTTCAGGTCCCGCGCAATCATTTGTGTTACCTGTTGGAGTAAGTCGGCCATCAACAGTGAAGCAAGAGGCATTTTATGAAGCGGTGCGAGAAGTAGCTGCTTACTGTAAAACTAATAAACGAATGCCTAGTTTGGTATGGATTGGCTCAGTTGCGATTTCTCCAGCGGACTACCTTGCAACACTCGCATACGAAGTTGAGCGCGGTTATTTAGCTGTGCAGATCCTTGATGGTGGTTATGTAACTCTTCGTTCTGGCAATTTCACCGCTGACAAATACGTTGCCAATGACGATCCCAAAATCTTCGGATGGGTCATTCACCCCGAAGGATTTCACGCGCCCAAGATGATGGAATTGGCCAAATTGCAGGCGTGGACATTGAAGCCTGCGGTAATGAAGAAATAGAAACGCGGAGCGCCTGGGAGCGCAAGCGTCCCGCTTGCTGCGAGCGAGTGAAACGAAGCTCGCTTGCATGGCGAGACAGTCCCTCTCTCTTCAGCGAAATAGCACCACTCGCATTGGTCGTGAGGCTGTCCGTTCATTTTCAGGGTATTCGTTCACCACGCACACGAGCGACGCTCAGGCGCACTCGGCAAGCGGGACGCTTGCGCTCCCAGGCGCTCCGCGTCCCCAGTCAATAATTAGGAGCTTGATAGAATGCACATACGGTTATTGCTCGGACTTACATTGCTCACTTTCACTCTTACGATTCACGCGCAAGTTACCAAACGCGAATATCTGCAACTCATTCAACGCGCCGCCGAAGAAGGCTGGAAAGATCATCCGGCGTCGCTCGAACGTTGGAAAAAGGAACCGAATCATAACGAACTGTGGGGCTACAACGGCCCCGGTGGTCCGGTGTATCTGGCGGATTTGCTCGGCTATTTGTACCTCGAAACCAAAGACAAAAAGTATGCCGAACAAGCGCGCGACATCTTGGCGAGCTACGGCGATTTGCGCGCGACCTATCCGAAGGCGATGCAGGACAAGCGCATCGAATATCGCAACGGCGTGCCTCCGATCTCGAACTTTTTCATCATGCCTCCCTATGCACGAGCTTATCTGCGCATCCGTGAAAGCGGTGTGATGGATGCGGCAGCGCGCGAAAAGATCGAACGTGATTTGGCGTTTAGCCTGGATCACATTTTTTATTTTCCCGAATGGGGCGCGCACAACCGCGCGATGCTGCGGGCCGAGAGTTTGTATTACGGAGCAGTCGCACTATCGCATCATCCGAATGCGAAGAAATGGAAGCAACTCGCGGAAACATTGGCGAGCGACAGCCTGAAGCAATGGGAAATCGAAGACGCGACGGGCTACCACTCGGTATGGCTGTATTCGGTGTTTTCGTATCTCGACATCAGCGGGCAATGGGATGTGGTGCAATCGCCGCTCATCAAATATTACTTGGATTACTTCGTGCAATTGCTGACGCCGCACGGCAACGTAGCCGACTTTGGCGATGCACATTGGAACGAAGGGAACACGCTGCGGTTTGTTTCTGTCTATGAAAAAGCTGCGACGGCGTATCGCAATCCGGTCTACAAACATTTCGCCGAAGAGATGCTGCGCCGCGCGATGGAGCGGATGGCGAAGCAGCAGAACGTCGCCGCGAACGCCGTAAACATCGGCACGGGCAACGGTTCGTACCTGACGGATGCAATGCGTTGGGCGGACGATGCAGTGACGCCGACAGCGCCGACGAATCTGAGCGGCGATGTGCTCGAAGACATCGTCGGCAAGAAGGTTGTCTTCCGCGATGGCTGGTCGCGCACGGCGAATATGCTGCTCTTGAATTACCGCGACGAAGGCGATGGCGGTTGGCTGGGGCGTGATTACTTGCGGCAAAACCTTTCTGTCGAAGAAGAAAAAATGCACCACGGTCACGCCGATGAAAACAGTATTGCGCTGTTGATGAGCGGCGGTTCGGTGTTGTTGCACGATGGCGGCTATCGCCCCGATTTGCCAAGCGGGCCAAGTGGCGAATGGCGTGCGGATTACTTTCACAATCGCGTTGTCGCTCGCAAAAACAAACGCGCGAAAAATCAGGACTTCTTTTCCTTCCTGCAAAACTCCGGTGCCTATCGTCCCGTCAAAACGCAGAAGATTGATTTCCAGGCATTTCGAGATGTGGATTACAGCCGCACGCGCGTGATTGACGAAGAGATGGGCTATCAGGCAGATCGCGTCATCACGTGGGTGCGCGACAAGAATTATTGGATCGTGATTGACGGCATTAAGACGCTGCGCAGCGATTGGTTCACGTTCACGAACCTCTGGCACACGCGGCAAATCCTGAGTCAGGAAGGGCAGACATTCGATACGTTTTACGATCAAATTCAAACGGACAAATTGCCCGACACGAAAGCGCTGCTGATTCACTTTCCCGAAAACACTTTTGGGAAGCAAATCGGAACCTTCAAAGAAACGCGCCATTTTCAGGACGAAGTTGGGATGTATCAAACGCAGTCCAGCTTTTACAAAACAGGCGACACAGAATACTTCGTGACGATTTTGGTTCCGCACAATAAAGGCGAAGACGCACGGAAAATATTGGCGAACTTTCGCCTGCTCGATACTGGCAAATCCGGGCAGGCAGTTGCGCTCGAAATCAACGACGGCCCCGTAAAATCAATGCTCTGCGTGAAACTGGATTTGGACATGGACTTGGCGCGCGAAAACATTCGCCCGCGTTATCAATACAATTTAGGCAAGGTCAAATACGGCGATTTTGAAACGGATGCAGGCTTTTTGTTTGCACGCATTACCAATGGACAGATTTCTTATTCCGCCACCACGATGACGAAGATTTTGTATCGCGATCAAACTTTACTGGAAGCATCGCCAAACACTTTTGGCTTGCAACTGGACGGCGCTCCCGCGCGGACGGGATATGCGAAATGGCGCAAGTGGGAAGATGTGGTGAAGGGGAAATAAAAATCACCGCAAAGAACCAAAAAATAATGGCGTTTTACCTATGGTCGCCTAACTGATGCTATCTATACGCGGCAGTAATGTCAGGAACTATTTAGGTCACAAGTTCCTGCCTGCAATGGACAAATGAACATCACCAAAAGTCGGCTGCGAGTTTGTCTGACCAAATTATCAAATTGGCTTGACAGATTCTTTAAGCAATCATACTCTTTGCCCCATTGAGATACATTTACTGACCGACTGTAAAAAAGATATTACAACCCTGGCTACGCTGGACACTACATCAATCGAATTACATCAATGAGGTGAAGATATGAAAGTTTTCCGCCAAATGACTACTCTTTTCGCTTTGTTGTTGCTCGGCGCAAACGTCGCCTTTGCGCAACAAACTGGCTCACTGTCAGGAACGGTCACTGACCTGTCAGCGGGGGGTATACCGACAGCAACCCTAACGGCTACGCACATGAGCACCGGCTTGAAAACCACGACGGTGAGTACAGCAGCGGGCGTGTATGTGTTTGCCAGTCTCCCGGTCGGCATTTATGAAGTGTCCGTCGAGAAGGCCGGGTTCAAAAAGTTGAACCGCAAAAACATCGAAATCCGCGTGGCGCAACGCCTGGCGCTGGACCTGCAAATGGAAGTCGGCAACGTCCAGGAGAGCGTTGAGGTAACAGCCCAAGGGCCGCTGCTTGAGACAGAGACCAGCGAGAAGGGGCAGAATTTCTCTAACAAGATGATGAGCACGCTGCCATTGTTCACCGGCGGCATCCGCAGCGCCGCAGCGTTTGTGACGTACATGCCCGGCGTAAACTCCTATCGCGAGGTGAGCGTTTCCGGCTCCGGCGGACGTGGCAAAGAGGTGATGATTGACGGGGCGAGTCTGACGATCCCTGAATCGGGTGGCGTGGTGTTCAATTTCCCTGGCACCGAAATGTTCCAGGAGTTCAAGTTGGTGACCGCTGCTTACTCTGCCGAGTATGGTCGGTTTGGTGGCGGCGTCGAAACGTATGTAACCAAATCGGGCGGGAACGATATTCACGGATCGGCTTTCTGGTATGCGCGCCGCGACATCTGGAACGCGAACAGTTGGGCGAATAATGCCGCCAGACGGGTCAAGCCGAAGGAGCGATTTAACGAGGTTGGCTTTGCCGTCGGTGGCCCGGTCCGGGTCCCCTGGGTTTATGATGGGCGCAACAAGACCTTCTGGTTTGTCACCTACTCGCGCGACATGCGTCCGGCCACCATCTCGTCTGTAACCTCGACGGTGCCGACGGTGAAGATGAAGAACGGCGACTTCTCGGAAGTTGGTCGAGCGATCTATGACCCGGCGACGACGGTGGGAAATGTTCGTACGCAATTCGCCAACAACCTTATCCCCGCCAACCGGATCAGCGCGATCTCCAAAAAATTCCTGGCGTCGCTGCCCGATCCCAATTTGCCGGGCGTGACCAATAACTTTGCTTTTGTCAATGAAAGCCAGGTTCTCGACAACGTCTGGAGCCTGAAGCTGGATCATGCGTTTACGTCGAACAACCGCATCTCCTACTTCCACAGTTTTCAGAACAATAACACCGCCAGCACAACGGCGCTGCCCGGCCCCTTGGGTCAGGGGTTGGGTGCTAGTACGCAACGACCGCAAAACTTTCGCGTGAATCACGACTGGATCGTGCGCCCCAACTTCCTGATTCACTCGACATTTGGCTTCAGCCGGACGCAGCAGGCGTGGGACAATCCCGCGCAAGCCGGTTTTGCGTCGGTGGTGGGCCTGAAGCTGCCCACTGATGCCACGCCGCGCGTACAGTTTACTGGTGCGGACGGCTTGACCCCTTGGGGCGTGCAGGACGGCAAGGTCAACAACGGCGGCCAGAATAACTGGACGACCATGGTCACGCAGAACATCAGTTGGGTGCGTGGCAAGCACGAGTATCGGTTTGGCTGGGACATTCGGCGGCTCAGAACCATCGCGTTCGACGCGGCTGGCACCAACGGTCTCTTCAATTTCGAGCGTGCCCAAACCGCGCTGCCGACCGCCACTGGCACCACTGGACATTCGTTCGCCAGCTTCCTGCTGGGAACGCCCAACCAGGTGTCCTTTACCACCCTGCCATATCCCGATGTGCAGATTCGCTATGGCTACCACGCGGGTTATTTCCAAGACAATTGGAAGATCAAGTCAAACCTTACGCTGAACCTTGGCATGCGCTATGAAGTGCCGGTTGGCTGGCACATGGCGAACTACCAAATGTCAGGAGTGGACCTCAAGCTGGCAAATCCGGCGGCTGGCGGATTGCCCGGCGCGATGATCTTTGCTGGCAATGGGGCGGGGCGCACGGGCACGAAGCGGTTTTACCCCACCGATTTCTCGAACATTGGCCCGCGCTTTGGCTTCGCTTACAAGGCGACGTCCAAGACAGTGGTGCGCGGTGGTTTCGGTATTTATTTCCAAACGCTGGGCAACGGCGGTTGTGGCTGTTCTCTGGGCTTTGGTGGCCCTCCAGGCAACTTGATCGCCGACGGTGTCAACCCGGCTGTGCAATGGGATGCTGGCTTGACGATTCCGCAAGGTGCCAAACCACCATTTATTGATCCTGGCTTTGGCGTAGTCGGGTCGAGTTCCGCATCAGGTACCATTGACTATTTTAGTCCCGATTTCGGCAAAGCCCCGCGTATTTACAACTGGAGCCTCAATATCCAGCACGAGATCAAAGGTTTCCTGATTGATATTGCCTACGTCGGCAACCGGGGCCGAGGCTTGGCCTCCAGCTTGTTCATCAACCAGGTGGATCCCAAATACCTGGCACTCGGATCGCTTCTGCGTCAGCGGATTGATTCCCCCGCAGTGATCGCGGCGGGCTTCAAGAAGCCCTACGCCGCGTTCCCGGATAGCCAGACGCTGGCCCAGGCGTTGCGTCCGTTCCCGCAATACTTCAACGTCGTTGAGCGTAATTCCGGCGACGGTCAAACCTGGTACGACTCGCTCCAAATCAAGGGCGAGCGGCGCTTTGGCCCCTGGCAGATGACGGCCTCCTACGTCTGGTCGAAATCGCTCGGTAAACTGCACTATCGGCAGATTTTCAGCCAGACGCAAACATCGCCACAGAACAACTACGATCTGAGCGATGCGAAGTCGCTGCTGGCGTTCGATCAGCCGCACATGGTCAATATTCTGAACTCTATTGATCTGCCGTTTGGTCGTGGCAAGAAGTTCTTTGGCGCAAGCAATCGCGCGGTGGATGCCATCATTGGTGGCTGGACGCTCGGCGCTATCAACCGCTATGCCGCTGGCGGCCCGCTGGACATCGTGGCACCGAATACGCTGAACGCTGGCACTTTGTTTACCCAATACAAGAAGGCCAATTTGACTGGCGTGGCGATTCGCACTGGGATTGACCGCACGACGCTTGATCCAAACAACCCGTCCATTCGCTATTTCGGTTGCACGCCAGAACCCATCGCAGGCCAAACCAACCGGTTCCAGTGCGCTACGAACTCGACTCCGTTCAGCATCCCTGGCGAGTTCGCATTTGGAACCGCTTCGCAATTCATGACCCAATTTCGGCAAACACCGGTCTTCACCGAAAACATCTCGATTGTGAAACGGGTCAATATCACAGGAGATGGCAGGGTTCGGTTTATCTATAACGCCAACATCTTCAACCTGTTCAATCGGACGAACTTCGCTGTAAATGGCACGATTGGCAACGCCGACTTCGGCAGAGCGACTGGCCCACAAGTTGGTGCCCGTGTTATCACGATGGGCGGGCGGCTGGAGTTCTAGCCAGCTCTACTGCCGAGTAGCGGGGCTACATCGGTCGCTACAGGGATGATAGTGTGAAGCTTCATTTGAGAGCAAAAGGGGCAAAAGTCCTTTGTCTCTTTTGCCTTTCTTGCAGCTTTTGTTTTCCACTCGTACCTAGACAAAGTACGGAAGTGTCCTGAAAACTAACTTCTTACCAACTATCAGAAATTCATCCAACCCCTGCCTGTCGCGTTTGTCGGCAGGCAGGCTTTGTTTTTTCAAGTGGCTTGTTTACTACGCAAATGGAAAAGATTGCGTTACTGTTTAGCGGTCACTTTCGGTCTTGCTTCACAAGCAATATGTCTTTATGAGAGCCACCAAATATTTGTTGCTTGCCTTATTCGTGTTAACTGTAATCAGCACGGGACAATGGGTTGTTTCTGCCTTCCAGCAGATAGAGTTTGTCCGTGATATTCAACCCATATTCGAGTCCCAGTGTGTTGCCTGTCATGGTGCCAAAAAGGCTGCTGGGCAACTTCGCCTGGATGGCAAAGCTTCGGCGCTGAAGGGGGGCATTTCCGGCTCAAGCATTGTTCCCGGTAACAGCAAGGCTTCTTTGCTGCTGACGCGCATTCTTGGCGAAGGCGGGCAGGCGCAAATGCCAATGGGCGGTGACCCGTTGAAGCCGGAACAAATCGAGTTGATCCGCCAATGGATTGATGCAGGTGCTGTCTGGGTTGAGAAGTCCGAAGTTGGGACGCTGAAGTCGGAAGAGGGGCCAGCCATTCACTGGGCCTATAAAAAGCCAGTGCGACCCACAGTTCCGGTTGTCAAAAACAAAGCGTGGGGCCGCAATCCAATTGATGCTTTTATTCTGGCGCGGCTCGAAAAAGAGGGCTTGCAACCCGCACCTGAAGCCAGCAAAGAAACGCTGCTGCGGCGTGTGTATCTTGACCTCATCGGCCTGCCTCCCAGCGTCAAAGAACTGGATGCTTTTCTGGCAGATAATTCAGCCAATGCCTATGAAAAAGTCGTAGATCAATTGTTGGCCTCGCGCCATTTTGGTGAGCGTTGGGCACGCCCGTGGCTTGATCTCGCGCGCTATGCTGATTCCAACGGCTATGAAAAAGACAACCTGCGCGTGATGTGGAAGTATCGGGATTGGGTGATCAATGCCTTCAATCAAAATATGCCCTTTGACCAATTCACGATTGAGCAATTGGCGGGCGATATGTTGCCTAAACCTTCAGACGAAACGCGGGCGAAAGAGCAATTGATTGCCACAGGATTTCATCGCAATACGCTGATCAATCAGGAAGGCGGAATTGACCCGGAGGAAGCACGGTTTGAGATTCTGGTGGATCGTGTCAACACAACTGCTACCGTCTGGCTCGGCTCGACGATGGGCTGCGCGCAGTGTCACAATCACAAGTACGATCCATTTTCGCAGAAGGATTATTACAAGCTCTATGCCTTCTTCAATTCGGCGCAATACGAATACGGGTATCAGGGCGGTGGCGAAGAAACCCGCTGGGTCAAGGAACCGATTTTGGATTTGCCATCGCCAGAGCAGGAAGCCCGACGCAAAGTGCTGGAAGCGGAAATCAAGCAAATCGAAACCAAACTAAAAACGCAAACCCCGGAACTCGACAGTGCCCAATCGCTTTGGGAAAAAGAAATGCTGGCCGAATCCAAGCGGTGGGTTGTCCTGGAACCGCAGGAAATCAAATCGCTCAATGGGGCAGTGTTGACCAAACAATCCGATAGTTCGGTGCTTGCCAGCGGCCCGAATCCTGAAGCGGAAATCTATACCATCACGACCAGCACGAGTCTGAAAAACATCACCGCGCTGCGATTGGAAGCATTGACCGATGAAAGCTTGCCAAAAGGTGGGCCTGGTCGTGATCCTTACGGAAACTTTTTGCTGACCGGAATCGAAGTCGAGGCAGCGCCCGCCAACAACCGGGCAAAGGCGCAAACCATCAGCTTCAAAACGGCCACCGTGGACAATCAAACCGGACGCATCGAACCGAAGAAGTTTTTCACCAAAGAGGGTGATTCATTGCCAATTGATAAACCCAGCGGCTGGCAAATCAATGCGACCTCTGACATCACGCGCGTCAATCGCAATGCGGTTTTTGCTGCCGAAAAACCCTTCAGCTTCATTGGCGGCACAACCTTGACCATCAAGCTGAAACATCTGGCAGGAGCCGTCGGGCAGGGGATTGGACGATTTCGCTTGTCTGTGATCACCAGCACTGATCCGAGCAAAATTACAAAAATCTCCGCTGCCTTGAAACCCGTTTTGGCGACGCCTGCGAATCAGCGCACAGCGAAACAGCAACAAGACCTGGCTTCGTTGCATCGTGCGCAGACGCCTTTGCTCAAGGCAGACCGCGACCGCTTGGAAGGGCTGCAAAAATCATTGAAGGATTTGGGAATCGTCACCGCCCTGATCGTTGGAGAAAATCCCGGATATGAACGCCCTTCGGCTCCTTTCCGCAATCGCGGCAGCTTTCTTAGTCCGGGGGAAAAAGTCTTTGCCGACGTGCCTGCCTTCCTGCCACGAATGCCTGAAAACCTGCCGTACAATCGGCTCGGCCTGGCAAAATGGCTGGTGAGCGATGAAAATCCGCTGACCGCGCGCGTCGCCGTCAATCGTTTTTGGGAAGCCATCTTTGGGCGAGGTCTTGTGCTCACCGCCGAAGATTTTGGCACGCAGGGCGAAGCGCCATCGCACCCTGAGTTGCTGGATTGGTTGGCAGTGGAATTTCGGAACGGTACAGAGAGCGGTAGCGACCTGGCCTCTGGCGCAAACCCGCTCGCTACGGCTCGCGGTACTGTACCAGAGAGGTGGAACATCAAAGCCTTGCTCAAAACCATCGTGATGAGCGCGACTTATCGGCAGGATTCAACCGTGACTCCGGTTTTGCAGGAAAAAGACCCCTACAATCGTTTGCTGGCGCGTGGCCCGCGTTTTCGGTTGGAAGCAGAAGCCGTTCGCGATCTTGGCTTGACGGTGAGCGGGTTGCTGAGCAGTAAAATCGGTGGCCCCAGCGTTTTCCCCTTACAACCGGAGGGCATTTGGAAGAGTCCTTACAGCTCGGAAAAATGGACGACCAGCGAAGGGGAAGACCGCTATCGCCGCAGCCTGTACACGTTCATCCGTCGGACAGCTCCTTTCCCGCAGATGATGACGTTTGATGGCACCAGCCGCGAAACCTGCATCGTTCGTCGCGTGCGTACCAACACCCCATTGCAAGCCTTAACGTTGCTGAATGATGAAGGCGCAATGGAAAACGCCAGAGCTTTAGCCACACGAATGCTTGAGGAAGGCGGCGCGAGTCTGGCGGAGCAACTGACCTATGGTTTCCGATCTTGTTTGACGCGTAAGCCTGAACCAAAAGAACTTGAGCGTCTGACGGCATTGTACAAACAGCAACTCCGCAATTTTACGGCGCAATCAGCGCAGGCTGACAAAGTCTGGAAGCTGACAACCGAGACAAATAAACCAGAAAAAGCCGCACTGACAATGGTTGCAAACGTTTTGTTGAATCTGGATGAGACGGTAACCAAAGAATGATGGATCACTGTGAAAATCAGGATTCGATTCAATATCTTCCCTACAATTTGGGCCTCTGATGAAGATAACTCTTGTCCTTAAATTATCGGCCTTGGCGCTGGCCATTGCATTGCCTGCGCAACTCTTCTTTTACACCACTGCCCAGGCCAGCAAACAAACCCGTGCGATTGATTTTACGCGTGAAATTCGCCCGATCTTGTCAGACAAATGCTTCGCTTGCCACGGGCCGGACGCAACCGCGAAAAAAATCAAACTGCGCCTGGATTCTGAAGGTGCCGCCCTCGCCGACTTAGGTCGAGGTCGGCACGCCATCGTGCCGGGGCAGCCGGAAAAGAGCGAACTAATCAAACGGATCACGCATTCCGATGATGCCCTGCGAATGCCGCCAACCGATTCGGGGCGTTCATTGACCCGGCAGGAAATCGAACTCCTGTCCGAATGGATTCGTCAGGGGGCAAAATGGCAATCTCACTGGGCCTTTGTCGCTCCAATCCGTCCCGCTTTGCCGAAAGTCAAAAACACAGCGTGGCCAAAGAACGCGATTGATTATTTTGTGCTGGAACGATTGGAACGCGAAGGATTGCAACCTGCACCCGAAGCAGATCGCACTACGTTGCTACGACGTGTTTCCTTTGATTTGACGGGACTGCCACCAACTCCAAAAGAAGTGGATGATTTTCTCAACGATCAATCGCCGAATGCCTATGAAAAGGTGGTAGATCGGTTGTTGGCTTCGCCGCGCTATGGCGAGCGGATGGCTTTCAAATGGCTGGATGCGGCGCGATATGCTGACACCAACGGCTATCAAATTGATGGCAACCGCAGCGCCTGGCGTTGGCGTGACTGGGTGATTGAAGCCTTCAATGCCAACAAGCCGTTTGATGAATTCACGATTGAACAACTGGCCGGAGATTTATTGCCGAAGGCCACATTTGATCAACGCGTTGCGACCGCCTTCAACCGCAATCATCGCATCAATGCCGAAGGCGGTATCGTTCCCGAAGAGTATCGCCACGAATATGTGATGGATCGCGTAGACACGACCTCCACCGTGTTTATGGGCTTGACGCTTGGCTGTTCGCGCTGTCACAACCATAAATACGATCCGTTCACGCAAAAGGAGTATTACCAGCTTTCGGCCTACTTCAACAGCATTGACGAAGATGGACATTCGTTTGATCAGGGCAATTCGCCGCCCGTGATGCTAGCCCCGACCCGCGAACAGCAAACACAACTCGCCCGATTCGATGAGGACATTGCGCAGGCACAATCACAGCTCAAAACTGAGCTGGAAAAGGCGGCTGAAGCAAAGGCGCGATGGGAAAAGAAAGTTCAATCGAAGCCCAATCTGCAATGGTTCCCAGAGGACAAACTGATTGTGCATTTGTCTCTGGATGAGAACAGTAAACCGGTTTTCAATAAATCAGATCGCGCGTATCACGATCAATATAATCGGGGCAAAGATGAGAAACCTATCAAGTTTGAGACTGGATTTAGGGATGGTTCGCCGCGTTATGTTTCTGCGCCCACCGGACAGGGCGTAGCGTTTGATGGCAAGCTGTATTTTGATGCTGGGATTCACGCCGATTTTCGTTACAAATCAACCAGCAACGATTACAAGGAACGCTTTACGATTTCCACCTGGATTTATCCTGAAGCTGAAAATAGCGGTTCGGTCATCACCAAAGTGAGTGACAATCCGGCAGAAAAGGAAAATGGCGTCCCGCGTGCTGATGGTTATGGCATGTATGTGATCAACGGAAAGCTGCATTTCAATCTGGTGTTCCGCTGGGGCGAAGATGCCTTGCGCGTCGAAACCGAAACGCCCCTGGCGCTCAAGCAATGGCAACACGTCGCGGCGGTTTTTGACGGGACGAAGGAATGGGAAGATCGCTTGCACATTTACGTGAACGGGCAGGAACAGAAACTGAAGATGAATCAGCGCAGTTTCTTTTTGCTCTTTGGCGGATCGAAAAATACCTTGAAAATTGGCGGTGGCGGTGGGCCGGAATTTCGCTTTAAAGGCGCGCTTGATGATGTGCGGATGTATAGCCGCGCGTTGCCCCATGAGGAAGTTCGTTTGCTGGCGAATGCAGATTCGTTGGGAACTATCACGGCGGTTTCTTCCACGCAACGCACTCGCACGCAGACAGACAAACTCACACTCGCCTTTATTCATCAGGATGCTTCGGATGCTGTGCAACGGGCTTATAAAAAAATCCTGCTCCTGCAAGAACAAAAACAAGTGTTCACTGATTCCTTGCCTACCCTGATGGTGATGGAGGAATTGCCACAACCGCGCCCGACCTTTGTGTTACGGCGTGGGGCGTATGATGCACCCGGCGAATCGGTCGAACGCCACGCACCCGCTGCATTGCCGCCGATGCCTGCCGCGTATCCTGCGAATCGTTTGGGACTGGCCAAGTGGCTGGTCAGCGCCGAGCATCCATTGACTGCCCGTGTGACCGTCAATCGTTTCTGGCAAATGTTTTTTGGCACGGGGCTAGTGAAAACCACTGAGGATTTTGGTTCACAGGGCGAATTGCCATCTCATCCTGAGTTGCTGGACTGGCTTGCAGTCGAACTGCGGAACGGTACAGGGAGCGGTAGCGACCTGGCCTCTGGTGCAAACCCGCTCGCTACTGCTCGCGGTACTATACCGACGGTTTGGGACATCAAGTCACTGCTCAAAACCATCGTGATGAGTGCCACCTATCGCCAGTCATCAAAGCTGAATCCCGCCTTGCAGCAACGTGACCCGGATAATCGTTTGCTGGCGCGAGGGCCACGATTCCGTCTGTCCGCCGACATGATCCGCGATCAGGCTTTATTGGCGGCTGGCTTGTTGGTTGAAAAGATTGGCGGGCCTTCGGTCAAACCCTATCAACCGGATGGGCTGTACAAAGACATGGCGTTTGGCGGATTAACCGGATACGATCAATCAAAAGGCGAAGGGCTATGGCGACGGAGTTTGTATACCTTCTGGAAGCGCACGATTCTTTCGCCCAATATGCAGGTTTTCGATGCCTCTGCGCGCGAGTTTTGTTCTGTCCGTGATATGCGGACAAATACGCCGCTGCAATCGCTCAACCTGATGAATGACATCACGTACATCGAAGCCGCCCGGTTGTTGGCGGAAAGAATGTTAACGGAAGGCGGAATGACTCCACAGGCGCGCATTGCCTGGGCATTTCGTATCCTAACTTCACGTCTGCCCAACGAAAAAGAAACACAGGTGTTGTTGCAAAGCCTGATACAACAAAAAGAATATTTTTCTCGCAACCCTGAAGAGACGAAGAAATTGTTATCACAGGGAGAGAAACGGAATAACGAAAAACTCGACAAGGCCGAACTTGCCGCCTACGCTACCACCGCAAGTCTGATGCTGAATATGGATGAAGTGATAACGAAGCAGTGATAACGATATGAAACGCCTGGATATTTGGATTGGCAGCCTGATAAGCGCGATCATCATTGCCGCATCGTGGCGGCAATGGTGGCCAATTCCGATGACAGAGGCATTAGGCTTTATTACGGGCGCGGCCTGTGTCTATCTCGTAGTCAAAGAAAACATCTGGAATTTCCCGATTGGCATTGCGAATAACATTTTCTTTCTGGTGTTGTTTGGGCAAGCGCGCTTGTACGGCGATGCTGGCTTGCAAATCGTGTACATCGCACTGGGCGTGCAAGGTTGGTACAACTGGCTTTATGGCGGCAGGAATCGCACCTCACTGAATATCGGGCGGGTGTCGGGGCAAATGCTGCTGTTGACATTGGTTTGTATTCCAATCGGCACCTGGATTTTGATGCTTGCACTTCGCGCGGCGAATGGTGCGGCTCCGCTGCTGGATTCTTTTACAACTGTTCTGAGTTTGGCGGCGCAATATTGGCTCAATCGCAAAGTACTTGAAAATTGGATTCTCTGGATCGTGGCCGACGTGATTTATGTGTTTTTGTATGTGACTCGTGGTCTGCACTTAACAGCAGTTTTGTACGGCGTGTTCTTGTGTCTGTGCGTGGCAGGGCTTCTGAACTGGTGGCATACCTTACAGGCCAAGCCATCTACGTTTGTGGAGCAGGAGGCATTAGCGCGTGGCTAGGCGTGGTTTGATCGTGGGCAAGTTTTATCCACCGCATCGCGGACATAAATTCCTGATTGATTCGGGCCGCGCGCAAGTGGATCACCTGAGCGTCATCATCTGTCAAAAGCCGCACGAACAACCGCCGGGCGAGTTGCGCGCTGCGTGGTTGCGCGAAATCCATCCTGATGTGAATGTGTTGCTGATTGACGATGTCTATGACGAACAGGACTCCAAAATCTGGGCTGAGAATTCGATTCGCTGGTTAGGCTTTGTGCCTGATGTTGTGTTCACGTCGGAAGATTACGGCGACCGCTTTGCACATCACCTTGGCTGTGAGCATGTGCAGATAGACAAAGCGCGCACGATAGTGCCTGTTTCCGGCACGAAAGTTCGTTCTGCGCCGTTGCAGTGTTGGGAGTTTTTGGAACCGCCCGTACGCGCTTGGTATGCGAAGCGGGTTTGTTTGATCGGCGCAGAATCTACAGGCAAGACGACGCTCGCACAGGCGTTGTCGGCGCATTACCAAACGGTTTGGGTTCCTGAATTTGGGCGCGAATATTCCGAACGCAAATTGGCCGAAACAGGCGGCTATGATTTCACGTCCGAAGAATTCACGCACATTGCCCAGACGCAATGCGAACGCGAAGACGAAGCTGCGCGGAAGGCGAACAAAATCCTGGTCTGCGACACCGATGCGTTTGCGACGAGCATCTGGCATCGCCGTTATTTGCTCGAACGCTCGCCCGCCGTTGAAGCGATTGTCGCTGCGCATCGCCGTCCCGATTTGTATTTGCTGACCGACGTGAACACGCCGTTTGAGCAGGACGGCACGCGCGACGGCGAAGCGATTCGGGGATGGATGCACGCCACGTTTGTCGAGGAATTGACCGCGCAGCAACGACCGTTTCAGCTTTTGTCAGGATCACGCGAAGAACGGCTTGCCAATGCCATCACGATGATTGATGCTTTGGTACAGTACGAGGAGCGGTAGCGACTTGGTGAAGAGCGTAATGACCAAGTCGCTACCGCTCCTCGTACCGTACCGATCTTTCATCTACGACAACAATTTATGCCCCTAACTCCCGGAACGAAACTCGGCCCGTACGAAATCCACAGCGCGCTCGGCGCAGGCGGGATGGGCGAAGTCTATCGCGCCAACGACACGCGGCTGAATCGCACCGTCGCCATCAAAGTTCTGCCGTCGCATCTATCCAGCAATCACGAACTCAAACAACGCTTTGACCGCGAAGCCCGCGCGATTTCCAGCCTCACGCATCCGCATATTTGCACGCTCTACGATGTCGGGCAGCAGGACGGCATTGATTTCCTCGTGATGGAATTTCTCGAAGGCGAATCATTGGCGCAACGTTTGGAAAAAGGCGCGTTGCCGCCCGATCAAACCTTGCGCTATGCCACGCAGATTGCTGCTGCGTTGGATAAAGCCCATCGCGCGGGAATCGTGCATCGTGATCTGAAGCCCGGCAATATTATGCTGACCAAAGCGGGGGCGAAGCTGTTGGATTTCGGCCTGGCGAAGCTGTTGCAGAATGATGGAGGGAAAGAGGGAACGCGGGAAAGAGGGAACGAGCGACCGGGCGAAGACGATCCTACGCTCCCGCTTTCTCCCCATCTCTCCGTCTCTCCTTCTCTCCCTCTCACCGACCCTGGCAGGGTAATGGGCACGTTTCAGTATATGGCTCCCGAACAGTTGGAAGGCAAGCCGGCGGATCATCGCACGGACATCTTTGCGCTCGGCAGCGTGATTTATGAAATGGCGACGGGGCGACGCGCGTTCACAGGCAAGACGCAGGCGAGTTTGATTACAGCGATTATGTCCGCCGAGCCGGAGCCGATGGCGAAGCTGCAACCGCTGACGCCGCCTGCGCTGGAACGATTGGTGAAGAAATGTTTGGCGAAAGACGCAGATGACCGTTGGCAAAGCGCGCACGACATTGCGGATGAGTTGCAATGGATCGGCGAGAACGGCGCGCAGACGGTAACGAATGTGGCGATGATGACGCAACCGGTGACGGCAGTGGCAGCGAACAAACGACAATGGCTGGCGTGGGGCGTGGCGGCGGCGCTGTTGTTGACCACGCTGGCCTTCGCGTGGGCGTACTTCCGCCGCGCGCCTGCCGGGAGCCGCGCCACGTACACCTATCTGCCCTGGCCGGAGAAATCGTCGGTCAGTGGGGCTAATGGCTCCCCCGCCATTTCTCCCGATGGGCGACGCATCGCCTTTGTAGCTGTGACTGAAGGCACGAATCACATCTTTCTCTATTCGCTGGATGCGCCGGAGCCGGTGCGCTTGCCAGGGACAGAGGGCGCGCGGTTTCCCTTCTGGTCGCCGGACAATCGCAACCTCGGTTTTTTCAGCGGTGGTAAGCTCAAACGAATTGAGGCTGACGGCGGCACACCCGAAACGCTCTGCGATGCGCCAAATGGTTTCGGCGGTACGTGGAGCAACGCAGGCGTGATTCTCTTTGCTCCTGCTCAGCTAGGCATTGGTCTTCATCGGGTGTCAGAGAGAGGCGGTGCCCCGACTCCCGTCACCAGTCTGGATGCGGCGCGGCTTGAGACTCAGCACATTCACCCGCGCTTCCTGCCTGACGGTCACCACTTTGTGTTCCTTGCGTGGTCGGCACGACCGGAGAATATCGGGATCAAGCTCGGTTCGCTCGATCAACCGCAGACCAGCTTCCTGCTGCGCGCGGATACGAATGCCGAATACTCCACTGCCGGTTATTTGATCTTCCAGCGTGGGGAAAAGATTCTGGCGCAGCGGTTTGAGGCGGCGGCGCAGAGCATACGGGGCGATCCCTTCACGCTGGCCGAGCGCGGGAATCGTATCATCGCTGCTTATTACTCCCCCTTATCGGTGTGCTCGGACAAATGGCTGGTTTATCAAAGCGCGGGCAATCCGCATACGCAGCTTGCCTGGTTTGACCGCAGCGGCAGACAGCTTTCCCTGGTTGGTGCGCCGGGCTACTATCGCTGGCTGAACCTCTCACCAAATGGCACGCAGGTGGCTCTCGAACGGTTTGAACCGCAGAAAGTTGGCAGTGATATTTGGTCCTTCGACCTCTTGCGCGAAACGTTTGACCGCTTGACTTCAGACTCAAACGCAAACCTCTATCCGCACTGGTCGCCGGATGGAAAACACCTTGCCTTTGGCTCAAATCGGGAAGGCTTCTGGGCCATCTGGCAAACAGGCGTGAATGGCAGCGCTGACAAAGAGCAATTGGTTTTCAAGGAAGAGGCGCGCAACATCTTCTTACACGAATGGTCAAACGATGGGAAGTACATCAATTATACGAAAACCGCTGAAAAGACAGTCGCCGATCTTTGGCTGCTGCCGCTGGTTGGCGACCGCCAGCCAAAGCTCTATCTGGCAACGCAATTTGCTGAAGACTGGGGCAAGGTCGCGCCCGATGGGCGCTGGCTGGCGTACCAATCGAATGAGTCCGGGCGCAATGAAATCTACGTGCAATCCTTCCCGGAGCCGGGGCGGAAGGTAAGGGTCTCAAAAGAAGGCGGTATCTTCCCGCGCTGGCGACGTGATGGACGGGAACTGTACTATGTTGCGCCCGATGACAAACTGATGGCCGTCCCCGTCGAGATCGGCGCGAGCCTTTCAGTCAGCATTCCGGTGGCTCTCTTCGATCTGGGCAGCTATGGCCGCCGCAATAATCGCTACGTGTACGACGTGAGCGCCGACGGGCAGCGCGTTCTGCTACTGCGCCCGCTGGAAGACGCGACGACGCGCCCGCTGACGGTGGTGCAGAATTGGACGGAGTTGCTGAAGAAGTGATGCCGATGGCGCATCTCGCTTATAATGCCGGGCAGGTCAGATTCCCTGACGCAGAAAGGAACGAGCTATGTTACAGACGGTCGAAGCGGAAATAGATGTCAACGGCAACATTCGATTGCTGGAGCCTTTGCCTGTGACGAAGCCGCGTCGTGTGCTGGTGACGTTGCTGGCGGAAGGCGGCTCAGCGGAAAATGGTGTAGTGAATACTGCACCTATTGAAATGCCACCTGCTGCGACGACACCGGAAACCCGCCGTCAGGAGCAGATGGCGTGGATGAAAGCGAATGCGGAACTCCACGGCGGTCAATATGTGGCGCTGGTCGGCGCACAACTCATCAGCACGGGCAAGACGTTTCGGGAAGCCAACGAAGTGGCGCGGGCGGCGGGTTGTCGTGAGGCAGTTGTCACATACTTGCCGAAGCCTGACGAGGTGATTGAGATGGGAGGCTGGCTGTGAGTTTTCAGCTTACGTTCGACCATCGGTTGGAGTACGATGCGGGACAAGCGGGCATCACCCTCGCGGTCACGCTGCGATTGAATCAGGAGGCTGTGGATTGCGAAGCCAAGATTGATACAGGTTCGACGACGTGGATGTCGAAGGCTTTGACGCAAATCTGAAAGCGAAGGAAAAATTATGAACCCTTGTGATGAACACAATCTGATGCTCACTCGTCGCTCGTTCTTCAGCCAGTTAGGCCTTGGCACGGCGGCTCTGGCTTCGTTGCTCAACGAAGGCGGCTTCGCACAAAGCGGTGAAATAAAAGCGCCGCATTTTGCGCCGAAAGCGAAGCGCGTGATTTATTTGTTTCAAGCGGGCGGGCCGTCGCAATTGGATTTGTTTGATTACAAGCCGGGACTTGAAAAACTCCGTGCGCAAAACCTGCCGGACTCAGTGCGTGGCGGGCAACGGCTGACCGGGATGAGCGCGCATCAGACGAGCTTTCCGACGGCACCTTCGGTCTACAAGTTTGCGCAGCACGGGCAATCGGGCGCATGGTTCAGCGAGCTATTGCCGCACATGTCGAAGATTGCCGATGACGTGACGTTCATCAAATCTATGCACACCGAGCAGATCAATCACGATCCGGCGGTGACGTTTGCGCTGACGGGATTTCAGTTGGCAGGCAGGCCAAGTATGGGGTCGTGGGTGTCCTATGGTTTGGGCAGCGAGAATAAGGATTTGCCCGCGTTCATTGCGATGATTTCCGTGGGCAGGAATGGCGGCGATCAGCCGCTCTATGATCGGTTATGGGGCAGCGGCTTTTTGCCTTCGCAATATCAGGGCGTGAAATTTCACAATGGCCCTGATCCCGTCTTGTATCTTTCAAATCCGCCAGGAATTAGCAAAGAAACGCGCCGCCAGTTTCTGGATAATCTGGCTGAATTAAATCAGCTCAATGCAAAAGAATACGGTGACCCTGAAATCAATGCCCGCATTGCGCAATACGAAATGGCGTACCGAATGCAATCCAGCGTGCCGGAATTGACTGACTTATCGAAAGAACCTGATAAGACTTTCGAGCGGTACGGCCCGGATGCAAAAAAGCCCGGCACCTTTGCTTTCAATTGCATTCTGGCGCGGCGGCTGGCCGAACGTGGCGTTCGCTTTATCCAACTTTTTCATCGCGGCTGGGATCATCACGGAGCGTTGCCGCGCAATATTTCCAAGGTTGCGCCGGATGTGGATCAACCCTCTGCTGCCTTGATTCAGGATTTGAAAGAGCGCGGGATGTTGGATGACACGCTGGTCATTTGGGGCGGGGAATTTGGGCGGACGGTTTATTCACAAGGCAAGCTCACCGAAACCGATTACGGACGCGATCACCATCCGCGTTGCTTCACGATCTGGCTCGCGGGCGGCGGCATCAAGCCGGGCTTAACGATTGGAGAGACGGACGATTTTAGCTACAACATCGTGCGCGATCCGGTTCACGTCCACGATCTAAATGCCACAATCATGCATTGCCTGGGCATTGATCACACGCGGCTGACATACAAATTTCAGGGGCGGTACTATCGGTTGACCGATGTCCATGGCGAGATTGTGAAATCCATTTTGGCGTGAGTTCAGACAAATGATTTGGTCACAAATGAAAATGATGCCTTTGCTTGCTGCTCTGGCGATGTCTGTCGGATGGGGCTGGCGGGGCGATTACGGGCATGAAGCGGGTGCAATGGTGCCGGGAGCCTTGCTGGGGCTGGCGATTGCGCTGACTTCGGGACGCGAAGATTGGGTGAAACGCGCCTCTTTGTTTGCCTTTCTAGGGGCAATTGGCTGGGCGTTTGGCGGGCAAATGAGTTATGGAATTGTGATTGGTTACACAGCGCATTCCTCGTTCCCTGATGTGTTGTATGGCTATGCGTGTTTATTTGTGATTGGCGCGCTGTGGGGTGCAATTGGTGCAGGAATCCTGGCATTGGCAATTACTGAACCTCGCTCTGCGCTGGAACAATTCGTCGGGCCACTGGTTTGTTTTTATCTAGTCCTGACGGGCTTGAACCTGAGCGGTGTGACAGAACGCCTGAGTGGACGATGGGCATTGCATGATTCCGACTGGGTCATTGCCACAGCCGCTTTGTTGGTCGCCGTGATTTACGGATTCCTGCGGCCATCTGCACGCAAGGCTTGCACGTTTATTGCTGTTTTGGCTGGAGGCTGGTGGTTGGGGTTGATCATTTTTGCGCTGTTGTTGAATCTTCGTATGACTCCGCCGCGAAGCGACAATTGGGCGGGTTGTGTTGGCTTATGGATCGCGTTGATGCTTTACCATTACAGAACGCAGAACCGGATTGCACTGCAACTTTCATTGGTTGGGCTGTTGGCGGGTGGCATTGGTTTTGCCGTTGCGGATTGGGTGAATATGGCGGGGCGCGCGAAATGGGGCTTGATTGGCAGCTCTGAAACGTTGCGCGCATTGGATTCGTGGAAGTGGATGGAACAGCTGTTCGGTCTGATCATGGGACTTGGTGTTGCAATTGGTTTTTCACGAATTGCTAAACACTCGGTATCACCTGAGGAAGATCAAGTGCCGGGTCGTTTGCGCGCTGTGGCACTGTGGTTTTTATTGATTGTCATGCCGTGGGAAAACCTGCATAAGAATGTGCAAACCTGGACAGAAGGGAATTATCTGGCGGAAGGACTGTTTGGCTTTTCTCCACAGCAATGGATATTCCTGGTTGCCGTCCTGCTTTCATTACTCATCGCGCTGGTGATTTGGCAGTATCATCAAAACGGATTGCCGATGATTTCGACCGACGCGTTCGGACGCGCGCAGATGCTATTTTTGCTGGTGCTGTGGATTGCGCTGGTCGCGGATTTTACACGTGCGCTTCCTGGCATGAAATCCAAAGGCGTGCTTTTTGTTCATTTGACTTTCTGGCTGACGGCGCTGGCTTGTACGTTTATCGTTTTGAGGCTGCGCCAAGATGCGACGATCACGATTCAGAGCGAATCGCTGACTTGGCAACTAAATTGGAAATTTGGATTATCGTGGGCGTTGATTCCACTCCTGATTTTTGTTCTGGCCCGGTTGTCGGTGAGGATGCACACCGAACCCTTGCCAGGGAGTCATTTGCGATTTGCAGCGGTTGGCTCAACTTCGCCCAACTGAGTCGCCCGCATTTCCATTGAAACGTGCAGGGCTTTGATTTCGTCTTTTAGTAAAACAGATATGAGTGATAGTAAGAACTCTTTACAATCCATTACGCGGCGTCATTTTTTCCAACAGACAGGTTTGAGCATTGGCTCTGTCGCTTTGGCTTCGCTTTTGAATGACCAGCTGTTTGCGCAACAAATTCAACATCACGCACCCAAGGCGAAAAATATTATTTATTTGTTTATGGCAGGCGCGCCGTCGCAATTGGAGTTATTCGATTACAAACCCAAGCTGCAACAATTTGACGGGCAGGATTGTCCGGCAGAGTATCTGAAAGGCGAACGGTTTGCTTTCACAAAGGGCGTTCCCAAGCTGCTCGGCACTCCATTCAATTTCAAGCCACGCGGCCAGTCGGGGCAGGTGATTTCTGATCTGCTCCCGCATTTATCCAAACATGCCGATGACATCGCGATCATTCGTTCGATGCGCACTACCCAGTTCAACCATGCGCCTGCGCAGATTTTCATGAACACCGGGCATCAAATCGTAGGTCGTCCGAGCATGGGAGCCTGGATGAGCTATGGTCTGGGCAGCGAGAATAAAGATTTGCCTGGGTTTGTCGTGTTGATTTCAGGCGATAATCAGCCGGATGGTGGAAAGTCATGCTGGGGCAGCGGCTTTTTGCCAACCGTCCATCAGGGCGTTGAATTCCGTTCCAAAGGCGATCCGGTTTTATTTGTCTCGAACCCCGAAGGCGTCAGCAGCGATGTGCGGCGGCAAACATTGGATGCGATTCGTGACCTGAACCAAACGCATCAGCAAAAGGTGCTTGATCCCGAAATCAACACCCGCATTTCAGCCTATGAGCTTGCCTACAAGATGCAAACCAGTGTGCCAGAGTTGACAGACATTGCCATCGAACCCGCCAAAACGCACGAAGCCTATGGGACACAACCAGGGCAGGCGAGTTTCGCCAACAATTGTTTGCTGGCGCGCCGTCTGGTTGAACGCGGCGTGCGATTCGTACAGTTGTATCACTGGGGCTGGGATCATCACGGCAATGGCGTCAGCACAGACATCGTCAGCGCGTTGCCGCGAGCTACACGCTTGGTAGACAAACCCATCAGTGCATTGTTGACGGATCTGAAAGAGCGCGGACTGCTGGACACAACGCTGGTAATCTGGGGCGGGGAATTTGGTCGCACCCCTGTTAACGAAGCTCGCAACGGCTCGAAGCTGCTGGGACGTGATCATCACCCACGCGCTTTCACGATGTGGCTGGCTGGCGGCGGCGTCAAAGGCGGCATCACGTATGGCCAGACAGATGAACTGGGATACAACATCGCTGAAAACCCTGTGGATGTTCACGATTTGCACGCGACAATCCTGCATTTAATGGGAATTGATCACCTGAAATTGACCTACCGATTTCAGGGCCGCGATTTTCGCCTGACGGATGTGCATGGCAATGTGGTGAAAAAGATTCTGGCATGAGCAATTTCTTGCTCTGAGGATTTTGTTGTGGACTCAAACAAATGTATAAATAGTCGAGCACAGCGCGATTGGGTTATCGCCTGTTCGCTCTATCTGCCGCACGAAACCCAGACTCAAAGCTGTACATCACGTGATTTGCTATGAGACGAATATTCAAACTAACGCTCCTTGTTTCGCTGGCTTTTACCTTTCTTACCTTCAATCGCACATTAGGCGCGCACGTCGCCTCCTTCTTTGCGCAGGATCGGGTGGATTTTGTGCGCGACATTCAACCGATTTTTCAAGCGCATTGCGCACAGTGTCACGGCGCAGAAAAGCAGTCTTCGCAGTTGAGTGTGCTGAATAAAACCTCAATCGCACGCGTGCTCGTCCCCGGAAATAGTAAGAACAGTCGGCTGGTACATCGCCTGCTCGGATTGAATGGGGAAGCGCGGATGCCAAAAGGCGGAGAGGCGCTCAAGCCAGAGCAGATCGCAATGATTCAACGCTGGATTGATGAGGGAGCCGATTTCCCGGTCAGTGCTTCTGTCGAAGCGAAGTCCACCAGACATTGGTCATTGGTGACGCCTGTCAGCCCGGCGATTCCATCTGTCCGCAATAAATCCTGGGTGCGCAATCCTATTGATAGCTTCATTCTGGCTCGGCTCGAAAAAGAGAACCTCAAACCTTCACCCGAAGCAGACAAGGCGACCTTGCTACGCCGTTTGAGTTTGGATTTGATTGGCTTGTTGCCAACACCAGAAGAACTAGAGGCATTTCTGAAAGACAATGCACCGAACGCCTATGAAAAGCAGGTCGAACGATTGCTGGCGTCCCCACATTATGGCGAACGATGGGGGCGGCATTGGTTAGATCAGGCGCGGTATGCCGATTCCAATGGCTACACGATTGATGGCGAGCGTGTGATGTGGCCCTATCGCGACTGGGTGATTCAGGCATTCAATGAAGACAAGCCTTTTGATCGGTTCACCATCGAACAACTCGCTGGTGATTTGTTGCCAAATCCAACCAAAGCACAGCTTGTCGCGACAGGCTTTCACCGCAATACGGTCATCAACGAAGAAGGCGGCGTAGACCCGGAGCAGGCGCGCGTCGAACAGGTCATGGATCGTCTCAGCACGACCGGCGCAGTTTGGCTGGGACTGACCATCGGATGTGCGCAATGCCATACGCACAAATTCGATCCGATCCCGCACAAAGAGTATTACCAAATGCTCGCGTTCTTTAATTCGACGATGGACGTGAACAATCAGGGGCCAGTGGTTCCTGTGGTGCGCGGGGAGATGTTCGGAAAACCGGAAACAATAGCTGACCCTAACGACGCAACAATGGCGCGACGCAACATGATGACCGGAGAGTTAAAGCAGGGTGATTGGGAGCGCATGGAAATCGCCCGACTGGAACGCAATCCAGCGGTGACAGCCCCGAATCAAGCGGTCGAATGGCTTCCGTTCGACATCGTCAAATTTGACACCGAGGCGGCTGGAAAATTGCAGCGATTGGATGACGGATCGTTTTTGATTGCAGCAAACGGTTCAGCCAATGACGCGTACCGCATTCTGGTCAGGATCAATTCGCCACGCGTCGCTGCGGTACGTTTGCGTGTGTTGCCACACGAAGCCTTGCCGAAGAACGGGCCGGGCCTGGCAGGTGATGGAACATTTGCCTTGAGCGAATTTTACATTGATAGCGAGGGCGGGCGGCATTCATTCAACGATGCTTTTGCTGATGATGAGCAAAGTTCGTTTCCCGCGCGAGCTGCCAGCGATGGCGACCGTCGAACTGGTTGGGCGGTTACAGTCGCTGCTGATAACCCAAAGCCGCACGAAGCTGTGTTCGTCTATGCCAAGCCGAAAGAATTTGCCAGCCGTCAGATTCAATTCGTGATGCGTCACGATGCTGAAACTGGTCGTGGCATTGGGCATTTTGCGATTGAGGTCGCCACCGAAACACCGCATGACGCGCGCGGCGCAGCTTTGCTGACGGCACTGAAGCAACCGCTCAATGCGCGCACGCCTGAACAACAAACATTGGTTGCTGCGGCGTATGCCTCGGCGCGTGCGGTCAGGGAAAGACAGGCGGGTAATGCCGTCATGGCAATGATCATGCGTGACGTTGCCGTGCCGCGTGAATCCTACATTTTTCGGCGCGGAGATTTTACGCGTCCCGACAAGGCAGCAGGCCTGTTGCAACCCGGCGTACTGAGCGCCGTTGCACCTGTCTTGTCTGAGCCTGGAACGCCACGCACGCGTCTTGATCTCGCGAAATGGTTGGTCAATCCTGCAAATCCGCTAACGCCACGTGTCACGATGAATCGAATCTGGATGCGTTATTTTGGGCGTGGTATCGTCGAAACCGAAGAGGATTTTGGGACACAGGGCGCGCGGCCCTCACATCCCGAATTGCTGGATTGGTTGGCGACTGAGTTCATTCGACAAGGTTGGAGTATGAAGGCAATGCATCGCCTGATTGTGAACAGCGCAACTTATCGGCAATCTTCATCTGCGCGTAAGGATTTGGTTGATATTGATCCGCGCAATCTGTTGCTGGCACGACAGGAACGGTTTCGCGTTGAAGCTGAAATCGTCCGCGATGCTGCCCTAACTGCCAGCGGACTTCTGAACCCAAAAATTGGCGGCCCCAGCGTGCGCCCCCCTCAACCGGATGGTGTTTATGCATTCACACAGAATCGAAAGAATTGGACGACCGCCACAGGTGCTGACCGGTTCCGCCGCGCGATGTATACGCACTTTTTCCGTAGCGCCCCCTATCCGTTGTTCACGACGTTCGATACACCCGATTTCCAACAGGTTTGCACACGCCGTCACCGCTCGAACACGCCGCTGCAATCGCTGACGCTCGCGAACGATCCCGCGTTCCTGGAAATCGCACAAGGCTTGGCCGCCCGATTGGTGCGCGATGTGCCAGGTGAATTTGCGGCAACGTTGGACGCGCGCTTAAAGCAGGCGTTCACACTTTGCTTTAGCCGTCCGCCTAATGCAGCAGAACTCGCTGCCCTGCACAGCTACGTCGAACGGCAAGTGCAGGGTTTCACCCGTCAACCTGTTTCATCGCTTGTGAATAAGGATTTGACGCAAGCTGGCTTGACTGAAGCGCAGGCTGCGGCCCTGACTGCGGCAGCGCGCGTGTTGTTCAATACGGATAATTTCATTACGCGAGAATGATGGCCTTCCAGACTTCGCCGCGCTGCGCGACAAAGAGCGGCACATGAATTTATTTTGTCGCCCTTCGACTTAGAAAAAGGAAAGCATGCGTCAAATCTTTTGTCAGGTTTTATGGTCTGCATTGTCGGCGACGGCAATTCTCGCGGGTACATCACTCGTTGCCCCCGTGCTTGCGGCCACCATCGTGTATGTCAGCAATGCCGAAAGCAATGACATTTATGTGCTGCAACTGAATCGGGAAACGGGCGAATTGACCTTGATTGAAACGGTGCCAATTCCCGGCGTCGTGAAATCAGGGATGTCTACGCCGCTGGCCATCAGCCCGGATCGGCGGTTTTTGTTTGTCGCGACGCGTGGTGAGCCGCAGATGGTGGCTTCGTACGCGATTGATGCTAAAAGCGGAAAGCTGAAATATTTGGGCAACGGCCCGCTCGTAGACAGCATGCCCTTCATTGCGACAGATCGAACGGGGCGGTATTTGTTCGCGGCTTCATTTCCCGGTCACAAGCTCACGGTCAATCCCATCAACGCGCAAGGCATCGTGCAGCCGACGCAGCAAGTGCTGGAGAAGCAAACCAACGCGCATTCGATGATGGCCGACAGGCAGAATCGTTTTGTGCTGGCGATGACGCTTGGCAATGACTTGGTGAATGTGTTCAAGTTCGATGCAAAGACTGGCAAGCTGGAACCCAACACACCGCCCTCGGTTTCTGTCAAAGCCAAAACCGGGCCGCGTCATTTTGTGTTTCATCCGAACAGCAAGCTTGTGTATATGCTCGGCGAACTTGATGCGACGATTCACGTGTTTGATTGGGATGCGGGCAAAGGGCAACTGAAAGAAAAACAATCGGTCAATGCGTTGTTGCCAGGAACGACCGGACGCATCGCAGCAGCGGATTTGCACATCACGCCAAACGGCAAGTTTTTGTACAGCACGGAGCGCACGTCAAACGCGCTCGCAGGATTCAAAATCAATCCTGCCGATGGCACGTTGTCGCTGATTGAATTTGTGCCGACCGAAAACCAGCCGCGCACATTCAGCATTGATTCATCAGGTCGCTATTTGTTTGTCGCGGGGCAACGTTCGCATCGCATGTCGAGTTTCCAGATTGACGCCGGTACAGGTAAGCTGACGAAGCTCAAGGAATATTCGGTAGGCAAAAATCCGACCTGGATTGAAATCGTGGACTTTTAGACACACTGAGATTGGCACGTAGTAGTGAATGCGTTTGCTACGACGTGAAACGAGTATTTGTTTATCAGGAACGAGGCGCTTCGATTAGGTAGATGGAAAGAAAATGTTATGAAAAAAATATGGCTGATAATTTTTGTGTTGTTGTTGAATGGGCTGACATTTGCCAAACAAACCACGAAACATGCAAAGCACAAAGCACCAGTTCTTAACCCTCAGGTGGAATTACAAAAGTTGATTGATGGAAACAAACGGTTTGCCACACATCACCTCAAACACCCGGATGAGAGTGTTGCGCGGCGAATTCAGTTAGCCAGGAAAGGCCAGCATCCATTTGCGATCATCTTGTCCTGCTCCGATTCGCGGCTCCCACCGGAAATTATTTTTGACGAAGGGTTAGGCGATTTGTTTGTCGTACGCATCGCCGGAAACATTGCGGATGATGCTGTGATTGCCAGCATTGAATACGCAGCCGAACATCTGGGGGCATCGCTGTTGATGGTGCTGGGACACGAAAAGTGTGGTGCGGTGAATGCTGCCATTGCTAATCAAAGAGAAGGACATATTTCTGCTTTGGTTGATGCCATCCATTCTGCCGTCGAAGATGTGCAGGCTTCACAAGGGAAAAAACAAGCAGACGACTCGCCACAGTTTCACGAGCAGGTAGCCAAAGCCAATGTCAAAACTGTCATCGGCAGATTGCGCGCCAGCGAACCGATCCTGGCTCATCTGATCGCAGAGAAAAAATTGATGGTGGTCGGTGGCTATTACCATTTGGCCAGCGGGAAGGTAAGCCTTCTGCACGATTAATTATCCCGTCACGATTGCCTCTGACGGCAAGCCGATTTCAGCTTGTGTCAGGTGGAAATCCACTTTTCACGCTCATAAAACTAATGAAAAATCCGCCAATAAATGAATTACAAGATGCCACGCGCCGCCATTTCTTTGGCCAGTGCGCTGTTGGAGTTGGTTCCATCGCGCTCAATTGTTTGCTGGCGCGCGATGGTTTTAGCGCTCCGGTGAATACGCAAAACCAAAGGCCGCAAATTGATCCGACAAATCCAATGGCAGCGCGTAAACCACCGTTTCCGGCCAAGGCGAAACGGGTCATTTACCTCTTTATGGCGGGAGCACCGTCGCAACTGGAATTATTTTCTGACAAGCCAAAACTACGTGAATTAACGGGGCAGAAGCCGCCGGAAAGTTTGATGAAAGGGCGTCGCTTCGCTTTTCTAAAGGGCAATGAAACGCTTTTGGGCACAAAGCGGAAGTTTGCCCAGTACGGACAATCGGGAATGACGCTGAGCGAATTGTTGCCGCACCACCGCAAAATCGCAGACGAAGTGTGCTGGTTGCGTGGGATGTCAACCGATGTATTCAATCACGGGCCAGCAAAGCTGTTTATGAACACGGGATTTCAAATTCCCGGTCGTCCCGCGTTCGGCGCGTGGGTGACGTATGGGCTGGGTAGTGAATCGAAAGATTTGCCTGGCTTTGTGGTGTTGCAAAGCGGTCGCCGTGGCCCGCGTGGCGGGGCGACATTGTGGAGCAGCGGATTCTTACCAACTTCGTTTCAGGGCGTACCATTTCGCGGCAGCGGTGATGCGATTTTGAATCTGCGCAGCCCTGAAGGCGTTTCGCGTGAACAGGAACGCGACTTCTACGATACCGTCGGTGTGCTGAATAAAGCCCGCCTTGCGGTGACGGGCGATCCTGAAATCATGACGCGCGTGAACGCCTACGAAATGGCATTTCAGATGCAAACGAGCGCCCCGGAATTAATGGATTTGAGCAAAGAATCGGCGGCGACTCTGGCGCTGTACGGTGTGAAGCCCGGCGAATCTGGTTTTGCGGCGAATGCGTTGCTGGCGCGGCGAATGATCGAACGTGGCGTGCGTTTTGTGCAGCTGTATCATACGGATTGGGATCATCACGGCGAACGCGGCAACAACCTTGATGGAGACATCGAAGCCCGTTGCCGCGAGGTAGATCAGGCCAGTGCGGCGCTGGTGCTTGACCTGAAACAACGCGGCTTGCTGCAAGATACAATCGTCGTTTGGGGCGGGGAATTTGGCCGCACCCCAATGGGTGAAGTGCGCGAAACCACGGGGCGCGATCATCACATTGATGGATTTACGATGTGGGTGGCCGGTGGCGGCTTCAAACCTGGAACCATTCACGGCGAGACTGATGAACTTGGCTTCGGCGCGATTGAAGGGCACATGCACGTCCACGATTTGCACGCGACGTTGCTCCATCAACTTGGCTTCGATCACGAACAGTTAACCTATCGGTTCCAGGGACGCGACTTCCGCCTGACCGA
>JAFDVL010000063.1 GCA_018268995.1 Acidobacteriota bacterium
GCTTCAAAATCCTGCTCGGTGTAACGGATGATTTCATCAGCTCCGGCGCTACGTGCAAGTTCAGCTTTAGCTTCGGTCGAAACGGTGCCAATCACACGCGCACCAATGTTTTTGGCCATCTGAATGAGCAACAACCCAACCCCACCTGCTGCTGCGTGAATTAGCGCAATCTCGCCAGCTTTCAGCGGATACACAGATGTGACCAGGTAATGCGCCGTCATACCTTGCAACATGGTCGCTGCCGCTTGTACTGCGCTGACCTCTGCCGGAATGCGAACCAATTTCCAGGCGGGGGCAGTCGCATATGCGGCATAGGCTCCGGGATTCATAGCGTAGGCTACGCGATCACCCACAGCAACATCCGTGACGCCTTCGCCAATGGCTTCGACCGTGCCCGCTGCTTCCATGCCGGGAATAAAAGGGCGAGGCAGCGGATACAAACCGGTACGATGATAGACATCAATAAAATTCAATCCGATAGCCTCAACTTTGATGAGGGCCTCGCCTGGCTTAGCTACGGGCTTTTCTGCTTCGCTGTACACCAGCACTTCTGGCCCGCCACAATTTTCAACCACAATGGCTTTCATATTCCTCCTTGCAGATATTCAACGGATCTAAAATTACGGGGAAACACATACCAATCCGACGGCAGAAATACAAGCGCCCCAAAGTGATTTAGATCAGTTTTCAGTTGCGTGTATGGTTACCCGGTCGCTACCGCTCGCGGTACTGTACCNNTACCCGGAGCGGTAGCGACGTGGGTGACGGCTCCATACACTGAATTGAAAACCGATCTAGGTGCGCAGCAAGCATTGATCTTGAGGCTCAAGTAAAAAAGCCCTTCGCTATAAACAATGCGAAGAGAGTAGAAAATGCTGACCTACAGCGCGCTGACGGCACCTTTTACAATGCGTTGTTCAGGGCGCAACCCCGAATCCATGGCAAAGCCAATTGCCATTGGGACTGGTACCATCGCAGCAATCAATCCAGCCGTGAAATCACGTAAAATGTTTAGCTTGAGCGAGCCGCTAGCCAGATCTTCGTAGCGGCCATCTATCGGGTTGAGAAAAATTTTTAATCGTCCGAATAGAGTCGCCTCCTTCGGAGCTATAGCGTGTATGATTCCTGTAGTAGAGGCTCTCTTCGTTATTCGTCAGCGTCAAAAAATGGGTATCTTGTAATTCGTCTTGTAATTCGTAATGTAGTCGAAGCTACGCAGTCTTTTTGTTTGGTCAGTAATTAGCTGCGCGCTTTAAATCGTTCGATCAGTCTTTATGCCGCGCGTTCTAAAGTGGTGTCTATTGAGTTTGCTGAGTTATTTACGGCAATGCGCGGTCGGTGGGGAATCATACTTCCCGCATAAGTCGCTGTAACCGGCACAAATTGGGATTTTTCAGGATCGTAGGCCAGGATTTGCCCCGTCTCAATTTGATAAATCAATGCATGTAAAGTCAGGTTTCCTTTGGCCAGACGTGCTGCTACGGCTGGATACGTGCGCAGGTTATCCAATTGAACCAAGACGTTTTCCTTGATCGCCGCATTCAGCAAATCATTCCCCGTGCAATCCTGATAATTTTCCAGCACGACACGGCGGGTGGCCTCAGCGTGTTTGAGCCATGCCTCAACCAAAGGCAGCGGTTTCAAATCTTCGGGTTGCAACAGGCCCTTCATGGCACCGCAATGAGAATGACCCATCACCACAATGTGACTGACCTGAAGTGCTGCCACCGCATATTCAATGGTTGCACCTTCGCCCCCGGTTGAAGCCCCATACGGTGGCACGATGTTGCCTGCATTTCGCAAAACAAATAGCTCACCCGGTTTGGATTGTGTGAGTAAACCCGGCATAATGCGCGAGTCTGAACAGGTAATTAATAAGGTTTCCGGAGTTTGACCTTTTGAGAGCTGGGTGAATAAATCCTGATGCTCATTAAAATGAGTCGTCTGGAAGGTATGAATTCCGCGTACTAATTTTTCCACAAAGACTGCCTCCTAAGGTTTGACCGTTTCCAATGAGAAACGGAGCGACGAACTTTCGCTCGCCGCTCCAAAAAGTAATCCCTAAAGGATTCTCATTGATTCGCGCCCGTAGAAGAGCAATCGGTACGCCACAGGTAAGTTATTGTGTTTCCTATGAAAAAGCACGATGATGTGACATGACGCTGAGACATTTTGTCTCAGCGTCGAGATGTTTTGTCGCAGTCGGTTGGGTTAGGGAAGAAAGACACGAAATAACGTTCCACTCGCATGAACATTGCCTGGACGTAAAATGCTATGTCAAATACTTATTGCTCTTGAACGCCAGGCCCGCGTTAATGCGTTCGTCGACCAGACGTCCAAAATCGCGACCAACGCGTAAGACGCCAATGATGATTAAGTCTTTACTTTTGCCAAGGGGTTTGATGAGCTGGGTGTTATTCCAGAATTGGTTGTCTTCTCGTGAGGGGGGGATTGTTCCTGGGGAAAGCTGAAGTTGGCGGTGGCAAGTACCCCAGGCATAAAAAAGACCGCAAATCAAAATTCATTCTTGCTACCTGTCATTGAAAACTGAGGATGAAATGGGCAGAGGCGGCAACCTCTATGCCGTATTCTCCTGTATCCTTGTCGCCAAAAAACTTGGCACGCAATTCGCTTTGGCGGCCTACTTGAACTTGCCAAACGAACAAAACCAAACCATGAAAATCAGCTCTCGTCTGATTATCATTCTCACCGTTAGCGTTAATGCCGTGATGTTGGTGGCAACGTTTTTTATCTTGCGCCAGCTTGAAGCCAATTTGCTGGCGGCGACACAAGACGAAATCCGTGCCCATGCCGCCACGTTACAAATTGCACTGGAGGAAGATTACGCCACAGGTCGTTCCCTGGATGCGCAACGACTTATCAATCGTCTCAGCGAAAACCGCAGTATCTATGGAGCGATTCTTTTTAATGCGAGCGGCCAAATTGAAGTTGTTTCCAACAGTATTGCTGCCAGAGAATTCAGTTATCTGGGAGAAGTGAAGCAGGTTTTGGAAACGGCGCGCGCCGTTGAGATTTCTCGGCAGTTGAATGGACAGGACTTGTTCTCGGTCATTGCCCCAATCAAAAATGCAGGGACGGTTGTTGGGGCAATAGAAATTGCCCAATCCATTTCATTTATCCGAACAGAACTGGTCCGGGAACGAAGAAATATTGCCTTGACGGCAGCCAGCCTATGTGTGGCAATTCTGCTGGTTGTTTCCTTCGTCCTTCATTTCAATCTTACGCGCCCTGTACAAAGCCTGCTCACCGGGGCAATCGCCATCGGCAGGGGCGATTTGTCACACCGTGTGGCCGTCCCGAAAAGCAGCGGTGAATTAGTTCGCCTGGCAACTGAATTTAATCAGATGGCCAAGCATTTGGCAGAACAGCGAGAGGCGCTTGCCCGCGAAGCCGAAGAAAAAATCGCGCTTGAGCGCAAGCTTCGACATAGTGAACAACTTGCTGCGCTCGGTCGTCTGGCAGCAGGTGTCGCGCATGAAATGGGGGCACCGCTGCAAGTGATTGACGGTCGGGCAAAGCAATTGCAGGATCGCGCCGATTCCAATCTGGAAATGCGCCAACGAAACCTCACGATTATTCGCACCCAGGCCGAGCGTATTGGGCGTATTGTGCGACAGATGCTGAATCTGGCACGTCCCTATAATCTACAAGTTGCTCCGACCAAAGTGGCTCAGCTTATTCAGGAGATTACAGACGCCGTAGAAATCACCGCAGCCACCAATGGTGTGAAGATCAACGTGCAGTGTGATGACAGAATTATGATTGAAGCGGATGGGGGCTTGATCCTTCAGGCTATTTTGAATGTTTGTCAGAATGCAATTCAAGCCATGCCAACGGGTGGTCTCTTAACCATAGAGTGTTTGGCTGACCCTGCCGGAAGTGATCCGCTTATTAAAATTTCAGATACTGGACCGGGAATTCCTTCCGAACACCTGGAGCATATCTTTGACCCCTTTTACACGACGAAAGAAGTCGGGCACGGCACCGGATTGGGATTAGCTGTGGCCAGTCGGATCATTGCCGAACATGGAGGTCATATTGAAGTAGCTAATCGCGCTGAGGGCGGAGCCGTTTTCTATATTTACCTGCCGCAGCTTAAACCGGATAACTAGATATGAAAGCACGATTCTTAATTGCTGAAGACGATGCCGACCTACGGGATTTATTACAGGACGATCTCGAAGATGCCGGATACGAAACCATTGTGGCGGTAGATGGGCGTGCTGCGCTGGCCCACCTGAATGATGAAAACAACTTTATTGATGTTTTGATTACCGATGTGAAAATGCCAGGGATGACGGGGGATGAATTGCTGAAGGCGACGCGCGAAAAGCGTCCTGAAATTCCAGTCATTGTCGTCACGGCTTTTGGCTCAGTCGAGCAGGCTGTCGAGATGGTAAAAAACGGGGCGTTTCAATATTTGACCAAGCCCTTTGAGACGGACGATTTGTTGCGCACCATCGAACAGGCGTTGGAACAAAGCGAACCGCTCCGCAGCCAGGCTCGGCTCCGGCGCGAATTGCCATCGTCACCGCCGCGTCTTATCGGTGCGTCACGCCAGATGAAAGATATTCTCAAGTTGCTTGGAAAGGCCGCCCGCAGCAACAGCACCGTGCTGATTACGGGTGAATCCGGTACAGGTAAAGAACTCTTTGCGCGCTCCATTCATGAGATGTCAGATCGGAAAGGGGCATTTGTGCCCGTCAATTGCGCGGCCATTCCCACGGAATTGATTGAGTCGGAATTGTTCGGACATACCGGGCAGGCATTCACCGGAGCCAAACAGGCACGCGCTGGATTATTTGAAGCAGCCGAAGCTGGCACGCTCTTTCTGGATGAAGTCGGAGAATTGCCGCTCGCGGTGCAGCCAAAACTACTGCGTGCGTTGCAGGAAGGTTCTGTGCGCCGTGTTGGTGCTGACCGCGAACGCGAGGTCAATGTGCGCGTGGTCGCCGCCACCAATCGGGATTTAGAAAAAGAAGTAGCGGAAGGGCGCTTTCGGGAAGATTTATATTGGCGGCTGAACGTCATCCATTTGCGTGTTCCACCATTGCGCGAGCGTCCCCTGGACATTCCGCTGATGATTGACCATTTCCTCACCAAAATGGCTGAAAGTACGAATCAACCACCCTTCAACGTAACATCTGAAGCGCTGGCGATTCTGACCGCCTACTCGTGGCCGGGAAACGTCCGCGAGCTGGAGAACGCGCTCGAAAGTGCGATGGCCTTGGCTGAAGGATTTGTGATTACCCCGGATGATTTGCCCGCCCGAATTGGCAGCACCGGCAAAGTGTCTGCGCTGTTGGCACGCGGTCGTGAACAACGTATGACGCTACAGGATTTAGAAAAAGAATATATTTTGGAAACATTACGCCTGACGAACGGCAACAAATCGCGGGCCGCAGAAATGCTGGGGTTTGACCGCCGTACACTCCATCGCAAGTTGGATGAGTATCGTGCCGCAGATCCATCTTTTCAATTTTAAGATGAACGCAGGCTTGACCTCAGACGCTGAGGCAATTTGCCATCAGCCTGTCGCATAATGTCGCAGTTTGCGAGGCTAATTGGATAGGTTTTTGAGGCTAAATGATTGACGTTCTGTTATTTCATCGCGTGGCACACGCATTGCCTAACTGATTGGCGTTAGGCTTGTCGCTCAACTGTGTTAGTGGGGAAAGTTGAGCAGTAAGCAACTGGGTGAGGCGCACGGACATTAAACTGTTCGTGCGCCGTTAATTTATAGTTTTGTTAAGGGGAGTAGATCGCTTCCGAAGTCTGATAGGTCGTCAAGACGATGGCAAACAACCATCCGGTCTATCAGCAGTGAGCTTGAGGCTCAATGGATCAAGACCTTTTGCAGATGGGAGCTGCAAAAGGTCTTTTTGTTTGTGGAGAAGTGAAAAAAGACACTATGAAACAATTTAGATCAATGAATCCGCGTGTGAAAACATTTTTACTCCTGGCAGCATTGACTGCATTGGTCTTGCTGTTGGGGCAAATGATTGGCGGTACAACAGGCTTCATTATCGCGTTGCTATTCGCCGGTCTAATGAATTTCGCTTCGTACTGGTGGTCAGATCGCATTGTGCTGCGAATGTACGGCGCGCAGGAAGTCCAGGAATCACAAGCTCCGGGGCTATATGCGCTCGTACGAAATATAACCGCGCGAGCCGAAATGCCGATGCCTAAGGTTTACATTATTCCTGAAGCGACGCCGAACGCTTTTGCCACCGGTCGCAATCCCCGCAATGGAGCGGTTGCTGTCACCGAAGGTCTGCTGCAAATGTTAGATCAGCGTGAATTGGCGGGTGTATTGGCTCACGAATTGGGCCACATCAAAAACCGCGACACGTTGGTGATGACCGTGACGGCTTCGATTGCAGGTGCCCTGAGTATGTTGGCCAACATGGCGTTGTGGAGTTCGTTCCTGGGCGGTTCTTCAGATGACGAAGAGGAGGGTGGTGGAATGTTTGGTGGACTGTTGGGCGTGATTTTCGCGCCGATTCTGGCCAGCTTGATTCAAATGGCCATTTCCCGTTCGCGCGAATTTATGGCGGACGAAGCGGCGGCGAACTTAACGGGTGATCCGATGGCGTTGGCCAGTGCCCTGAGAAAAATCGAAGGCTGGAGCCAGCAAGTTCCAATGCAAGCCGGCTCACCTGCCACGGCGCATTTGTTCATTATCAACCCATTTGCGGGCGAAGGGCTGATTCGGTTGTTTAGTACGCACCCGTCAACAGAGGCGCGCATTGAACGCCTTACGGCAATGAGCAGCAATAAATTTGCAGGAGAAAGGGGAGCCTATGAATTGTCCCGTGTGTAATGTGCCGTTGACGATGACAGATCGGAGCGGCGTCGAAATTGATTATTGCCCAAAATGTCGTGGTGTCTGGCTGGATCGTGGCGAACTCGACAAGATCATCGAACGAAGCGCTGCGTCAGCGCCAGAAGTGGAATCTCGCAAATTTTATAAACGAGATTTCGATGATGACGAGTATCGGCATCCGCACCACCGAAAGCGCAAATCATTTTTGGGTGAAATCTTTGATTTTGACTAAGGCGTAAATTAGCAGCCGCGCTTGGCGAACGAGTGCGGCTGCCATGATGGCACAATCGTATGGAGACTATACTTTTTCCTTTAGCAGAATATTGGTGGGCTTACCTGGCGTTTACCGGGCTGGTGTTAGGCTTGCTCGCGCTTGATTTAGGCGTATTTCATCGCAACGCACACGAAGTCACATTTCGTGAAGCCGCCACCTGGAGCGTGGTGTGGATTACCTTGGCCTTGCTGTTCAACTTCGGCTTGTATCAGTACGCGCTTTGGAAGTTGCCACAATCTCCACGATTAACTTCATTGCCCGGCTTCGTTCCTGAAGCTGCGGCGTGGCAGGTCGCATTGGAATTTCTGACCGGATATGTGGTTGAGAAATCACTGGCTGTAGATAACATTTTTGTTTTCGTGGTGGTCTTTAGTTTCTTTGCGATTCCCGCGAAATATCAGCACCGCGTGCTGTTTTACGGGATTCTGGGAGCGTTGTTTTTCCGCGCTGTTTTCATCGCACTCGGTTCGGTGTTGATGCAGTATCACGCCATCATTTTGATCTTCGGTGCGTTCCTGATTTTTACAGGGATAAAGATGATGTTTACGCCCGAAAAGCCGATGAACCCGGAAGACAATATTCTGCTCAAGCTTTTCCGCAAAGTTGTTCCGGTCACGCCATTCCTGCACGGCGACAAGTTTTTCGTGAAGCTCAATAAAGTTTGGGCTGCGACGCCGTTGTTCGTTGCGCTGTTATTTCTGGAGGTCACAGACATCATTTTTGCTGTGGATTCAGTGCCTGCAATTTTCGCGCTGACAAAAGAGCCATTTTTGGTGTTTACGTCAAACATCTTCGCGATTCTCGGCTTGCGTTCGATGTACTTCATGCTGGCCGGAGCTGTGGATAAATTCCATTTGCTGAAATATGGGCTGGCTTTGGTACTGGTCTTTGTTGGCTTGAAGATGGTCTGGCTGAATGATTGGTTTGGCGGCAAATTCCCAATCAGTTTATCGTTGGGAATCATCGGCGGCATCATCACGGTCTCGACAGTGCTTTCATTGCTGTTTCCCAAGGCCAAAGATATTGAGCCTGTTGTGCAGCCGACCGCTAGATTTACAGATTAATTATGCTGTATGGCAACAGCGAAGCCTTTTTTCAGCTTCGCTGTTGCTGTTTCTCTTTGCCTGCCTCTTGACCTTTACTCACCTCTCCGATACCTACGTCTCGCAATAGTGTTTATTTATTCATGATTTGCCAGAGAATGTTTCCTTAACGAGAACGATTCTATGAACACGCGAAAAGCTTTACTCCTGGGTGCCAGCGGCTTAGTTGGAGGTCATTGCCTTGATTTGCTTTTGCAGGATGAGGGTTACGATACCGTTACGATTCTTATTCGTAAACAACTTGCGAAATCGCATCCGAAGCTGACGCAACACATCGTCAATTTCGACCACCTGCGCGATTATGCCGATTTCTTCCAGGTGGATGATGTCTTTTGCTGCCTCGGCACCACGATCAAAAAAGCAGGCTCGCAAGAGGCCTTTCGCAAAGTGGATTTCACGTATGCCTACGATGCCGCACAGCTATCTGCCGAGAAGGGGGCCAGACATTTTCTGTTAGTTTCCTCGCTCGGCGCTGATGCTAATTCTTCCGTGTTTTATAGCCGTGTGAAAGGTGAGCTTGAAATGGCAGTTTCTGCCTTGCCTTTTCCTGCTGTGAGTATTTTCCAGCCTTCTTTATTGCTGGGCGAACGATCTGAATTCCGATTCGGCGAACGTTTTGCTGAGCCTGTCCTGAAAGTCTTATCATTTTTGTTGATTGGCCCTCTGCGTAAATATCGCCCGATTGAAGCGCATACGGTTGCCGCCGCAATGATCAAAATTGCGAAGGCGCAGACGCAAGGGCTGAAGATTTATGAGTCGGATCAGGTTCAGGAACTAGGAAAACTTTAGAGAAGTTCGCGCACACCAACAATCACTCGATCAATTTCGTCTTCTGTCGTATAGCAGGCACAGCCGACGCGCACGAAACCATCTTCGACCAGTCCCATCTTTTCCGCCACTGTCGCCGCATAAAAATCGCCGTTGGAAACGAACACTCCTTTTTCGGCTAAGGCGCGGGCAATCGCTTCAGAGTTGTGTCCTTTTAGCGTGAAGGAAATCGTAGAGGTGCGCAATCCTTCCGGCGGCACGCCATAAATGCGGATGCCGTTGATCGCAGCCAATCCGTTCCAGAGTCGTTTCAGCAATTCCAGATGACGGTGATGTAATTCACTGAAGGCCGCCTCCAGGCGTTCGCGGCGCGAATTCCCTTCGGCCAATCCGGCGAGAAAATCTACCGCAGCGGCAGCCCCAGCGATGGATTCAAAACTTTGCGTGCCCGTTTCGACACGGTCAGGTGCATTGTTTGGTGCGGGGCGAAGTTTGGGGAAATCGGCGATGTCCAACAGATGCTGTTTGCCATACAGAATACCAACGTGCGGGCCGTAAAATTTATATGCTGAACACGCCAGGAAATCGCAATCAATGTCTTTGACATCCACCAAATTGTGCGGCGCATAATGCACGGCATCCACAAAGCACAAGGCACCAACACTGTGTGCCAGACTGGAAGCGCGTTTGATGTCATTCACCGTACCCAGTGCATTGGAGGCAGCGCCAATAGCAACAAGTTTCGTGCGATTGCTAAGGAGGTTTTCCAAATCCTTCAGATCAATCGTGCCGCTTTCAATGTCCATCGGGACGACGCGAACTGTAAGGCCGCGATCTCGCTCCAGTGCGCGCCACGGGTCAATGTTCGCGTGATGATCCAGTTCCGTCACGATGATTTCATCGCCCGGCTTCCAGCCTCGGCCAAGTGTGCGCGACAAATGAAAGGTCAGCGAGCTCATGTTTTGCCCGAAAGCAATTTCACGCGGTGAGGCATTCAGAAAATCAGCCAACGCCTGACGCGAGCGTTCGACAATCTCGTCCGTTTCCATGCTGGTCGGATACGCCCAATGCGTGTTGGCATTGTGATGGAATAAATAATCTGTCATTGCTTCGGCCACTGCGCGCGGAACCTGCGTGCCACCGGGGCCGTCAAAATACGCGACGGGGAAACCGTTATGAGTGCGAGCAAGGGCAGGGAATTGAGAGCGAATTTCGGAAGTCGAGGCAACTTGGGTCATAGGATTTTTTATGAACTACGAAACAAACGGAAATAACGAAAGAGACGAAATAGAAATCAAACTGAACAAATAAGCTCAATGGGTAACAATCTTACTTATTGCCCTAATCGTTTTTTGTTTGTTCTGTTATTTTCGTCTGTTCCGTAATCCCGGAATTTTTCTTGATGCAAAAAAGGCGACCTGAACGTGGTCGCCCTTCCCTGAAAATTTGTGGTGCGGATGAGAGGAATCGAACCTCCACGAGATTGCTCTCACTAGCTCCTGAAACTAGCGCGTCTACCAGTTCCGCCACATCCGCAGGAACGGCAGGGATACTACCGAAAAATACGACAACTGACAAGAGGCGTGCTTTGACAAACGCAGGTTGTCTCCATAATCTTCGTGCTTGCTTTACTCTGACTATCCCCGATGAGGTATTTATGAATTTACCACGATCCAGCGGTGTGCTACTCCACCCGACTTCTCTGCCGGGACGTTTTGGCATCGGAGACCTCGGACAGGCGGCATATGATTTTGTCGATTTTCTGGCAGCCACGCATCAAAGCCTGTGGCAAGTGTTGCCGCTTGGCCCGACCGGATATGGCGACTCACCCTATCAGTGCTTTTCAGCCTTCGCGGGCAATCCGCTGCTGGTCAGCCCGGATTTATTATTGAAAGACGGGGTACTGGAGCAAAGCGATTTGGACGACGCACCAGCCTTTCCCACAGATCGCGTTGATTACGGCCCGGTCATCGAATTCAAAAATGCTTTGCTCAAAAAAGCCTACAAAAAATTCACGGCAAATAGCACAACCGAATTGCACGCGGAATTTACACAGTTTTGTGAGCAGCATAAATCCTGGCTGCATGATTATGCGGTCTTTCGTTCCTGCAAGGACGCACACGAAGGTCAGGAATGGACGAAGTGGGATGAGCATTTGCGCGCTCACGAAGAGGTGGCCTTGCATTTCTGGAATGAAAATCATGTGGATGAAATTAACGCGCACAAGTTCTATCAGTATTTGTTTTTCAAGCAATGGGTCAACCTTGCGCATTATGCTAACGATAAGGGCATCAAAATCATTGGTGACGTGCCGATTTTCGTTGCGCACGACAGTGCTGATGTGTGGGCAAATCCACAATTGTTTGATTTGAATGATGACGGCACACCGCGCGAAGTGGCTGGCGTTCCGCCCGATTATTTCAGTGAAACCGGGCAGCTCTGGGGCAACCCGCTATATCGTTGGGAGGTGATTGCTGAAACCGGCTATCAATGGTGGATTGATCGGGTGCGTGCCACGTTGGCGCAAGTGGACATCCTGCGTCTGGATCATTTTCGCGGCTTTGAAAAATACTGGGCGGTTCCCGCCGATGAAACCACCGCTATCAATGGCAAATGGAAGACTGGGCCGGGGGCAGCGCTATTCACCGCGTTGCAAACCGCGCTTGGTAAGGAATTGCCGATCATTGCAGAAGACCTGGGATTCATTACAAAAGCAGTTCACGCACTTCGTGACCAATTTGAATTTCCCGGTATGCGGATTCTGCAATTCGCTTTCGGCGCGGATGATCAAGCCGATGATTTCAAGCCGTTCAATTTTCCGCAAAACTGCGTCGTTTACACTGGCACGCATGATAACGACACCACAGTGAGCTGGTTTACTTCGACAGATGAAGGCGACACCACGCGCTCGTTGGAAGAGGTACAGAAAGAACGCAACTATGTGCTGAAATACCTCGGCACGGATGGCAAAGAAATTAATTGGGACATGATCCGTTTGGCGCTCAGCTCTGTGGCACGCATTGCTATCGTGCCGATGCAGGATTTGCTCGGCATTGGCCAGGAGGGCCGGATGAATGTCCCCGCGCGCGAAAGCGGAAACTGGGGCTGGCGTTACCGAGCCGAATCGTTGACGGAGGCAATTAGTAACCGCTTAGCCGAATTGACAGAAGTTTACGGCAGAAAGCCGAAGCTTGAGGCTGGGGCAGAACCAGCAGAAGAACCCACTGAGTCCCCCGAATGACAGAAGATTACGTCACCCGATTGTTTCGCCGGATTAACTATACCGCTCCTGTTGTCCCTCATCCGGCGGATGGGCTGGTTTGCACGCAACCGCTCGGTGCAATTTATTCTACGGACAAGACGACTTTTCGCGTCTGGGCACCCACTGCCAGTCAGATCACACTGCACTTATACACGGGGCCGAGCAGTGATGAGACCAACAGCATTAAGCTCAAGAAAAACGATGATGGCAGTTGGGAAGCGACGGTGCCTGGCGATTTGAACGGCACGTATTACACCTACACTGCTGAGGGCGACGATCCGCGCTTTAATCCTGAGCGCGAACTGCTTGATCCGTACTCTCGTGCTGTTACAGCCCACAATGGTCGCAGCATTGTTGTTCACGACACAACGCCAATAGCGGATCGCCCGACGTTTTCGATGAATGAGGCAATCATTTACGAAATGCACCTGCGCGATTTCACTCTCGACCCAGACAGCGGGATTCAGCGGCGTGGCAAGTATCTTGGCTTAACCGAAGCGGGCACGCACCTCACGAATCGTATTGACATCACGACGGGGCTGGATCATTTGACTGACCTCGGCGTCAACGTTGTGCAAATCATGCCAATCAGCGAGTTTTACACAAATGCCGCAGAAGATTTGTACGGTTGGGGCTACGACGTGGTGCATCATTTTTCGCCCGCAGGTTGGTATGCCACCGAACGCTTTGACACGCGACGCGTCAGCGAATGCAAACGTATGATTGATGCGTTGCACCAGCGCGGCATTCGCGTCACATTGGATGTGGTTTTCAATCATACGTTTGAGTTAATCAACAAAAATCTCGTCTTTAGTTTTGAAGGTTTGGTGCCTGGTTATTATTACCGTCTGCGACCAGACGGCAGTTATTGGGATGGCTCCGGCACAGGCAACGAATTTCGTAGCGAAGCGCCGATGGCACGACGTTACATCGTGGATTGCTGCAAATATTGGGTGACAGAATACAAGGTAGATGGTTTTCGCTTTGATTTACTCGGACTGATGGATGTGGAAACGATGCTATTGATCGTAGACGAATTGCGCGCGATCAATTCGCATTTGTTGATTTATGGCGAACCGTGGGCGGGTGGGACTTCGCCTATCGAATTAACCACGAAGGGCAAGCAATGGGGGCGAGGCTGGGCGATCTTCAATGATGATTTCCGCGATGCGCTAAAAGGCAATGTCTTTGATGCGCGCGCGACAGGATTCATTCAGTCCGGCAATAACATCCATGCGGTAAAAACAGGTATTCTCGGCTCCGTAGACAGTTTCGCTGCCTCGCCGCTGGAAACCATCAACTACATCGAATGCCACGACAATCACACGCTGTGGGATCGCCTTTTGATCAGCACGATTCACGATGCGTCCATCACAGATGGAGATCGTCGCGCGATAGATAAACTGGGTGCCGTTGTACTTTTCACTTCCGAAGGCATTCCTTTTATTCAAAGCGGACAGGAATGGCTGCGCACGAAAAGCGGCGATCACAACAGCTATAACAAACCCGACGCCGTGAACTTTCTGCGCTGGCATCAGAAGGCTGAAAATTACGATGTTTTTGCTTACTATCGAGGACTGATCGCGCTCTTTCATAAACATCGCCTGTTTCGTTACCGCACTGCACGCGGAGCCAGCAAGGCCGTGAAGTTCTTGGATGATCAACTCGGCTTGCCAGTACCGCCGGGTTGCATTGCGTATCAAATCGAAGACCTCAGCGAAGTGGACGAATGGTGTCGAGCGTTGATCTTATTGAATCCGAATGGCAGGCAAGTCGAATTTACGATTCCGACAGGCGTCTGGAAAATTTATGGTGACGGACGGGAAGTGGGAACAACTCCAATTGCTCGCAGCATTTCACGGATTGAAGATGCACAGGCCTTTGTTGCGCCGCGCAGCGCGTTGATTTTAGGCGAACGCCGTGAAGACGTGAATCACAGTGAGGATTAATGGCGGATTCTTTAGCGTACGGATTCCTTTTCCAAAACGATTTTCTCAACTCGGATGTCGAGCTGAATCCCGCAGTCTGGTTGTTGGGCCTGATTTTTTGCGGCCTGCCCTTGGTTCTGGCAATAATGCTCTTGAATTTACTCAGGAGGCATCTTCGCCGTCGTCAGGAAGAGGCTCTCAGCGCCGCCGGGAACGACTCTAGCCCCGATTCATCTCAAGAACAGTGAAGCGAAAACAAATATGAAAACGTTGCTCTATTTTCTACTCGTCGCCCTCCCCGTCCTGGCCACGGCACAAACTCGCCCCAACATTGTGTTGATTTACGCCGATGATCTTGGCTATGGCGACACTTCTGCATATGGCGCAACCGCAATAAAAACGCCGAACATTGATCGGCTGGCGCGCGAAGGATTACGCTTCACGGATGCACACGCGGCGGCAGCAACCTGTACGCCATCGCGTTATGCGATGCTGACGGGACAATATGCCTGGCGCAAGAAAGGCACAGGCGTTTTGCCCGGTGATGCGGCAATGGTGATTGACACGAAGCAGGCCACACTGGCTTCGATGCTGCAAAAAGCAGGCTACACAACAGGCGTCGTCGGCAAATGGCATTTGGGATTAGGGCCACAGGGCGGGCCGGATTGGAACGCTGAAATTGCTCCGAGTCCAAATCACATCGGCTTTAACTATTCATTTATTATGGCGGCAACCGGCGACCGCGTGCCGACGGTGTACGTCGAAAATAACCGCGTTGTCGGCCTTGATCCGGCTGATCCCATCAAGGTGGATTACACAAAACCAATCGGCGATTGGCCCACAGGGAAAGCGAATCCTGACCAACTGAAAATGCACCCCAGCCACGGCCACGATATGACGATTGTCAACGGCATTAGCCGCATCGGGTACATGACAGGAGGCAAAGCGGCATTGTGGAAAGATGAAGATATGGCCGATGTCTTCACGGGCAAAGCAGTGCAGTTTATTGAGCGACAAAAAGCCAAACCGTTTTTTCTCTATTTTGCCTTGCACGATCCACACGTGCCACGCGTTCCGCATCCGCGTTTTGTTGGCAAATCAGGAATGGGGCCACGAGGCGATGCAATTTTGCAAGCAGATTGGAGTGTCGGCGAAGTGGTCAAGACTTTGGATCAGCTCAGGCTTGCGAATAACACGATTGTCATTTTTACCAGTGACAATGGGCCTGTGGTGGATGATGGGTATAAAGATGATGCGGTGGTAAAGCTTGGAAGTCACAAACCCGCTGGCCCGTTGCGCGGCGGCAAATATAGTAACTTTGAAGCAGGAACCCGCGTGCCTTTCATCGTGCGCTGGCCGAAACAGGTCAGGCGTGGCATATCCAATGCGCTGGTGTCACAAGTTGATTTTCTTGCCTCTTTTGCCGCTTTCACGAAACAATCCCTCGCTCAAAACGATGCACCTGACAGCCAGAACCTCTTGTCTGCACTGCTTGGTAAAACAGGAACTGGCCGCGAACATTTGGTTGAGCAGGCCAGCTCGCTCTCGATCCGCGTCGGACAATGGAAATACATTGAACCGAATCGTGGCCCCAAAGTCAGCGCTTACACCAACGTCGAAATGGGACACGATCCTGATGGTCAGCTCTATAATCTGTCCACCGACATTAGCGAAACACGCAATGTGGCAAAACAATATCCCGAACGAGTGAGAGAAATGAGCGCTTTGCTACAAAAGCTCCGGCCATCTGGTGCCAGCAGATAAATGACCCTCAGATAAAATTGTCGTTACAAAACTGTCGGAACGTGCTTGGTCTTCATTCAGTTTCACTTCTTCTCGCCTGACCGCTGCCTTTTATAACGCGAATGTGCTTGTGCGATTTTGTCTCAACTTGCCCCAGTTGTGGGACATTTTTTCTCACTGAAAAGCTGGGCAATTGCTGAAAGGCCTGTAAATACAACGCTTCTGTGCTGGCATACCTCTTGCCCTCATAATTTCTGTCACATCTTGTAGTTGATTATTCGTCAGCGTCACCTCTCGCATTTGAGCTTTCGAATGCGAGAGGTCTTTTTTGAAATTATAGGTTAATAGGAGTCAGGGGCGGCTATGAACGAATCACCCAGTATCCCAGAAGCAAATACAGGTAATAATACTTACGTCAAAGATTTTATGGCGTCCATCGTCGTGTTTCTGGTTGCATTGCCCTTATGTATGGGAATTGCCATTGCTTCCGGTGTGCCGCCTGCTTTGGGGTTGATTACTGGTGTCATCGGTGGTCTGGTTGTTGGCGCACTTTCTGGTAGCCCCCTTCAGGTAAGTGGCCCTGCTGCGGGCTTAACGGTTTTAGTTTGGGAGCTCGTGCAACAGCACGGTATCGGTATGCTGGGCGCGATTGTTTTGCTGGCAGGCGTCCTGCAAATGTTGATGGGGGTTCTTAAAATGGGCCAGTGGTTTCGTGCCATTTCGCCTGCGGTTATTCAGGGCATGCTCGCAGGTATCGGCGTGCTAATCATTGGCTCGCAAATTCATGTGATGGTGGACGATGGCCCGAAAGGAAGTGGTTTGCAAAATCTGCTTTCCATTCCAGAAGCCATTTATAAAGGGATCTTTCCTTTGGATGGGTCATCACATCACATTGCCGCTGCCGTCGGCGTCTTCACGATGGCGCTGATGTTTGGCTGGAGTTATGTTCCGAAGAGCTTAAAGCTTATTCCAGCTCCACTGGTGGCGGTTGTGATTGTCACCGTGGCTGCCGCAGTGCTTCAGCTTCCCATTAAATATGTGAATGTCGCTAGTAATCTGGCGGCAGTGACGCAGTTCCCGACGATGGCAGCATTTACTAATTTACTGAATGCTTCCGTCATCGGCTCCGCTATTGCGCTGTGTTTTATTGCCAGTGCAGAGACCTTACTTTCTGCGGCGGCGGTAGATCGTATGCATCAAGGCGAGCGTACAAAATACAACAAAGAATTATTTGCTCAGGGGGTCGGTAACACGATATGCGGGGTCTTGGGCGCATTGCCGATGACGGGTGTGATTGTGCGCAGTTCCGCCAATGTTGAGGCCGGAGCGAAGACTCGTTTGTCAGCAATGATGCATTCAGTTTGGATTCTGGGACTCGTGGTTTTTGCCCCCTTCCTTCTCAACAAGATTCCGACAACGGCACTCGCGGCTATTCTCGTCTACACGGGCTTCAAACTGGTTTCGCCCAAAGCTGTGCGAGAGTTGAAGCCGTACGGGTGGGCTGAAGTCGGAATTTACTTCGCGACACTGGTGGGAATCGTTGCAACCAATCTGCTGGTGGGGGTGATGATCGGCCTGGGACTGGCGCTTGTAAAGCTGCTCTATACGTTCTCGCATCTTGGCGTGCGCATTCATACAGAGCCTGCTACCAATGAAACCACCGTAATTCTGGATGGTGCTGCTACGTTTGTTCGTTTGCCGAAACTGGCTGCTGCCTTGGAATCTATTCCGGCGGGGACGTCTGTGAAGCTGGATATTGAAAAGCTGAGCTATATTGACCACGCCTGTTTGGACTTGATCTCTAACTGGCGCAAGCAGCATATCGCGCGCGAAGGGCAAGCCGAAGTTCCATTAGCAGATTTGCAGCAGCGTTATCAAGTCCGTGAAGCAACTGTAGATTCCCTTGCACAACCTCCGCTCATGGCAGCAGCCAAGGCGGGGCAATAGCGTCGGGAGGCAGGCACAAATATGACGGGGATTTGTGCCTGCCTGAGTTTTTGTTGATCACTGGTTTAGTGAGGAAGAGCAACATTACAAATTGACACGAATCTCATTTCAACCAAAGCGACAGTTTTTGATTGAAGGATGGTTCGTGTCAATTTGTTATATGATGAGTATCTTCGCTTAATAATTCTCTCGTTTTTCTACGAAAGAAGAAATAATTATGAAAGTTCTGATTGGTGTAGATGATTCAAGCTTTAGTCAGGCCGCAGTCGCAAGCGTTGCACAACGAACCTGGGAAGCTGGCACGCAAGTCAAAATCGTATCCGCGGTTGATACCTTTTTATATACGAACTTGAACGAAGAAAGTAATCGGTATGAAATCGCCCGCCGCGCAGTTGATCGCGCGGTTGAAGTGTTGCGAAACAGCCATAATCAATTTGAATTGAGCGGTGAAATCATCGAAGGCTCACCGAAAGAAGTAATTTTGGACGAAGCCGAAAAATGGCTGGCGGATTTGATCGTTGTTGGGTCACATGGTCGGCGCGGGTTGAATCGCTTCCTGCTTGGTTCGGTGTCACAAGCAGTCGCTTTGCACGCGAACTGCTCCGTTGAAATCGTGCGTGCTCCAGCAGCAAAAAACGCGTAGTCTTGGGGGCACATAAGCGGTAATGAAAGGGCGAGGGATTTTATATCTTTCTCGCCCTTTTAATTTTGATGGGATAGGTTTTCGACAGTTTGGGGTAAGGCTACTAAATCGGTATGCCGTTCTCTTTCTACGCTTGAGGCTGAATAAATAAGGCGGCAAAAATTTGGCGTGCCTGTTCCCGTTGTGAAGCACGTTGCTCTTTGACCCAATGCTGTACCGTCTTCATCGTGTGTTTGATGGTAGACGTTTGAGCGGTTGCAGATGGTTGAGTTGGCTGCAACTCAGGCAGCTTTCCTTTCTTGATAAGTCTCGCTTTCTTCATGGTTCTTCTCCTTGATCGCCGTCAGTTGGCGCGCAATATTTTCCAGCATTTGTTGTTCCTCAGCGCAAACATTACTGGTCAGCCCCAGCCACCCGGTCAGGCCACCAGAGACCGCAGCGATTTGTGTGCACTGGTGCAGAATTTCCAATTGTTTTGTTTCGCATTCGTCGGGCGGAGCATTTTGCAGGATGGTACGGATGGCTTGCATGGATTGCTCTAAAAAGGTTTTACCAGGACTTTCAATCAGCCATTCCAGAAGCTTCAAATACGCTTCGCTGTTTGGTTTGATGCCCCGTTGTTCGGCCACTGCAAAAATGAACTCGTGCTCGCGGCGAGTAAGCCTTCCTTCTGCCCACGCCGTTAGCACTGCCGGGACGAAATATAGCAGTGAGATGGTTTCGCTGCTGTAACCGATTTGTTGTAGGCGCAGTAGGATGGATTCATCGTTAATGCCTAAAATGCGGCCCATCTCTTGACGCTCTTTGACGCGCGCTTTCTCCTGCCGCTTGGTGACGTGTTCTTTTTCCTGTTGGCGAAGCTCCGTTGTTTGTAATTCGGATGATCGCCCTGTGAAGGAGTCTACTCGCATCATAATTTTCCTCCTAGCGCTCTGCCATTTCTCATTCATAGCAGTGAGTTTATTGCCACCTGTCGCAACTGGTGTGCCGAAAGAAAGACCAGCGAAGTGGCCGATTTATAGGCCTCCAATCTTTTCACTGTAGGATAGTGTGGGATAATTTAGCGCAACTGTGAGGCAAGTTGAGACACCTGTAGGAGTTAGAAAGGCAGGCAGAAGATTGCGATGTAACAGGCGTTCGGTAAGGACGCCTGTTACCGGGAGTCTTTATTTTCAAGCCAATAAAATGGCCTGTTTGCGCTGGCTCTCAGCCCGTCTTACCAATTGGCATATCTGTTGCATTGGAAGCAGACGTGACGCAAGCGTCACAACAGTATAGTTAAAACTGAGAATATCAACATCGTTCATCTTTAGGAGGAGTAAGAATGAGAAAGTTTACGGTGATTTTAGTGGCAATGTCTTTGCTTTGTCTCTTATTTGTGGGAACGGCATTAGCCAACGAGAAAAATCTCAAGAAAACTATCACTTTCAAGGAAGACGTGATGATCAACGATACGATGGTCAAAAAAGGGGAATACGACGTGAAGTTTGATTCCAAGACAAACGAAGTTTCACTTTTAAAGCGAGGTGAAGTTGTTCTTACAACCAAGGCTAATGTGGAGGTGCGGGCAGACAAAGCTCGCTATAACACTGCCTCGTTCAAGGCCACAGATAAAGGGGCGCGCCTGGATACGCTAACATTTGCGGGAGATCGCCGCGCCATTGTCTTAACAGATACGGGCAATAGCACGGCTGACAAGTAAGAACCGAAATCTCGGAAGACAATGAGATAGCAAATCGCTCCGTCAGGTATTGCTGTCGGAGCGATTTTATTTTATCGCTTGGAAATCAGAATTAATCCTGCAAAGTAAAAGGCAATCCCCAGTACGTTCCAGCCTGAAATCTTTTCTTTGTACAACAAAAGTCCAATGGGAATCAGGATCAGACTGATGATCATATTCACCAGCATCGAAGTCACACTAATGCGCCAGCCCTGACGGTAGGCAATGAGGAAGCCAATTTCAACCAGCACCGCGCCAACGCCGATGCCGTAGACAGCCCAATTGGATTTTTTGAAGGCTTCGGTTAACGATCCTTCTGCCGGATAAAGCCAGTTGCCCAGAAAACAAAGAAGGATGCCTGCGAGGTAGGCGACAATGATCACAAAATAGGCGTTGAGTCCTTTAGCAATGGATTTTTGCGAGAGCTGATAAAGCAAGCCTCCCGCAATGATAATCAGGATCGGAAAGTAAGTTGCATTCATGCCCCCTGAATAACAAAAAAAGCGGTGAAGCTCAAACGAGCCTCACCGCATAAAGAGTCCATCAACTAAGCACCTATAGAAGTAACTTGTAAAAAATCGTGTTCGTTATTGGCCTTTCGACGTGATGAAGTAGCTTAGGCCAATGATGAATGTGTTTTGGTTATTGCGCGACGCGCCCGCCGAATTCGTAAAGAAGTTCTGATTTGAAAAGTCTCGACGATATTCAAACCGCGTCAGGAAATTGCCTGCCAATTTGATTTCCTGCGTCAAGGTGATGTCCTTAACGGTTTGGGCGACGCCCGTGCGTAATCCGTCTTTGTCATTGAGCACTTCAAAGCGAGGCGAGAAGGCTAAATGATCATTGAAGGCATACTTGAAGTACGCCGCAAATCCTGTCCACTTGCCGCGATTTCCGGCGTTGTCTCCGTCTGTGCCATAGACAAAGTTTCCAAGTAAGGAGAACTTGTCGGTGACATACACTGTCGCCACTGTGTCCGCAATATGCCGCCAGTTGTCACGGGCAGAAACGGCGGGAACGTTTGCCAGCGGCGCTTCCGGGCCAGCCATATAGGTTTGCGTCAGCGCGAATTTCTTGGTTGGGGTCAGACCCAATTGCACGCCGACGGTTTTGCCGGTCTTAACGTTATTTTCAAATACATTGTCCCAACCATTGACGAGGAATCCACTCATCGCCACCTTGTCATTGAAGGCGTATTTGGCGCGGAATCCTGTGTGGTAATACGGGCCATAAGTAAACAACCAGCCGCGCGAGTAGTTGAAGTTATCTTTGGTTTCGATGACTTCAGCGCCGATGGGCGTATAGAATTTTCCGAAATCAATGGTTAAGCCGCCAGGCGTGACATAGCTGCCGTAAGCCTGTAGGACGTGTTTTGTTGCATCATTCCGGCTGGAATCGCTGACCGAGATGATGCGATCAACGGTTTCGCCAACCCCTAAATCAACACGAAAGCCAAACGGGCTATCTGTCGAATTTTTCTTTTCTAAAGTGATTTTGCCTAATTGCAGGCTGAAAGCGTTGTGGCGCACGTCGAACGCGCGGCCTTGCGTGAACATATCCACTTTGTTGTTGTTGTAGCTGTAATAGCCATCAACGATACCGCTGACCTCGACATCACGCAGAAAGCCTAATGCACCCTCGTTCTTTTTCACCTCTTCTTTGAGAGTCGCCACTTCTTTCTTGAGATCGTCTTGAGCTGCTGCCGTGGGCGCAGTTGCAGTTGCCGTCGCAGGTGTGGCTACCGGAGAGGTTGTTTTCGCCAATCTTTCCTCTAATTGACGAATTCGTTCTTCCAACGCATTAATCGTTTTTTCCAGTTCGGCGGTGTCAATTGGTTTTTTCGCCGTTTCTGTTTTGTTTGGTGAAGTGGTTGCCGCCGACTTAGCTGTATCGTTAGCCACAGCCGCTACCGCAGCAATCTGTTGTGCATAAGCAGAGTTAATAAGTAAGAAGGCCGCGATGCAGCCGGACAAAAATTTACTGAATCTATACTTCTTCATTTTGTGCAGAACCTTTCTTTTCTGGCTCTACCCACATGCATTTTGTGATGATCTTGAATCCTGCCAGGGATAACTTCATACTTAGCGAGTGGGCAGTCATAACTGTTCATGAGGGGGAGCCTTGCATCGTAGCCGTCCAAGCCAATGCATGGCTCCCTGCTTTATTTTATGGTGTGCCGCTAGACGGCTTGTTCGCCGTGCTCGCCAGTACGAATACGAATGGCATCGTCAACGGTGAAGACGAAAATTTTGCCATCGCCAAATTTTCCTGTCCGCGCTGTTTTTGAGATGGTGTCAATCGCACCTTCTGCGACTTCATCATCCAGCACGAGTTCCAGTTTGATTTTCGGAACAAATTCAACTTTGTATTCACTGCCACGATAGACTTCGGTATGTCCTTTTTGTCGTCCGAAGCCACGGACTTCGCTGATTGTCATGCCCTGGATACCTAATGTTTGCAGGCCATCCTTGACAGCTTCCAGCAGGTGGGGACGAATGATTGCTTCAATCTTTTTCATATAATTTTCTCCTGTGGTGGCATTCTGTCAGCTTCGATTGATTGCCGTAGCAGGGGATCGAAGCTGACAGATTTTTGCTAGCTTTTTGCCTCGACGACTTCGCCAAGAGCAGACATTGAGGCCGCGCCGGTATAGTTACCCAGGACACCTAAATCTGCATCCAGGTTGTAACCTTCTTCGCCGTGCTGGCTAATATCAAGACCTGCTAATTCATCCTCTCCGCTGGCACGTACGCCAATAGTCATGTCAACAATTTTCAGAATGATATACGTCGCAACCATTCCGAGGACGATGGCAACCAAAGAGGCAATCAACTGGTTAAGAACCTGTTTGGGGTTTCCTTCCAGCAATCCGCTAGGTAATGCTTTGTCTCCATCTTTGAAGACCGTGTTGACCGCACTGTTGGCAAAAACGCCCGTCAGAATCGCGCCGGTAAAACCACCGACTCCGTGGACACCGAAAGCATCCAGCGAATCGTCATAGCCGAGCCGCTTCTTCACTTCGGTCACTGCGATGAAGCAAACAACCCCTGCAATAAAGCCGATGATCAGCGCTGACATCGGGGTCACAAAACCTGCTGCTGGCGTAATACCAACCAGCCCCGCAACCGCGCCTGAAATGCCGCCCAGAACCGTTGGTTTACCTGAACGCATCCATTCCACTATTAACCAGCCGAGCGCGGCAGCTGCTGCGCCAAAGTGTGTGGTGACAAATGCATTGGAAGCCAGGCCGCCAGCCGCAACTGCGCTACCTGCATTGAACCCGAACCAGCCGACCCACAGTAAGCAGGCACCAATGACGCTCAGCACCAGATTGTGCGGTGCAAATGGCGTTTTGGGATAGCCGATGCGCTTACCGAGAAACATCGCGCAAACCAACGCCGAGAAGCCAGAGGAAATATGCACAACTGTACCGCCTGCGAAATCCAGCGCCGGAACTTTGCCGCCGAGGAACGCATTCAGGAATCCACCGTCGCCCCACACCATATGTGCGAGCGGAAAATACACGATGATTGCCCACAGCGTGCAGAACACCAGCATTGCGCTAAATTTCATCCGTTCGGCAAACGCGCCGGTAATCAACGCCGGGGTGATAATGGCGAACATCAATTGAAACGCCATAAAGGTTAAATGCGGAATGGTTCCCGCATAGGCTGAGGGCGCAGTTCCCACATCTTTCAAGAACAGAAAATCAAGGCCGCCAATAAATGGACTTCCTTTGGCGAACGAAAGGCTATAGCCAAACAAGGCCCAGATGATCGTGATAATGACCATCATGGTGAAGCTTTGCATCATGGTGGACAGCACATTTTTCTTGCGTACAAGTCCGCCATAGAAGAGCGCGAGACCCGGCCCAGTCATCATCAGCACTAACGCGCAACAGACGAGCATCCACGCGTTATCACCAGCGGTTTGTGCTGCGGCGAGCGCGCCTTCGGCTTTTGCCAATCTTTCTTCTAATGTCGGTGCCGGAGCAGTTTGCGCCCAGGCCAACACTGAGAAGAGCATTAGGCATAAGGGGGTAAGTACCTTGCCTAATAGGTAAGTTTTCTTGCTTAGTGAAGTCATAAAAAAGGCTCCTGATTTTGAGTTTTAAATGAAGACTAGAACTTCAAGCTTCATCGGTTCCTAGTGTTTGATAGATCGCCGCTTCGATAGCCGGTAATGCCGCATCGGCCAACTTTGTTCCCGCTGCGTCCGTGATGTAGAAGATGTCAAGCGCGAGATGTTTTTCCGTTGCGACTTTCGCAAACGCAATGTCAAGACTTAGTGCTGACAAGGCATTGGCAATTTTGTACGCTAATCCTAAACGGTCTGGCGTCGTTACTTCGAGAATCGTACTTTTATCGGAAGACTGATTGTCCCAGAGAAGTTTGGTTGTGAATTTCTCTGTCATCAGGCTGCGTTTGCGCGATTTCATGCGCGAAGAATGTGCTTTGAGTTTTTTCTCTACTGCCGTGGCAACATCCAATTCGCCGCTCAACGCACGTTTGATGGCATCGTCAATCTGCTCCCACCGAAGAGGATCGCTCAGCGGTTCTCCGACCGTGTCGCAAACCTTAAAAGAATCTACGACTACGCCGTCAGCACGTGTGTTGAGGTGAACACTCAGAATGTTCACGCCTTGCGCTGTGAGTGTTCCGGCAATTGCCGCCAGAAAGCCCCGCCGGTTGCGCGCGCAAATATGTAGGTCGGTGCAACGCGATTGTGTATTGACGCGCCAGCTGGTGCGAACCATCCGTGAGTTGAGCGAATGCGCCAGCCGAATATGCTCAATAATTGTTTGTGGCAAGGTCACGCGCGCGTAATCCTCTGGTAACAGGTGGAAGTGATCGTGTACTTCGTCTATTCCAATCTCGCTGGCCAACATCAACGCAATGTGATTGCGCAACTGCTCAACGGCGGCTCCAGCCTGTGGCTCTGGTACAAAGATCGCCCGCGCCTTTAAATACAATTCCCAGAGCAGCGCATCTTTCCATTCATTCCACACGCCCGGCCCCACCGCATTGATGTCGGCATACGTCAACAGCGTCAATAGATTCAGGTTCTCTAACGTTTTAACTGTTCCAGCAAAGTCCTGAATTACTTTTTCGTCGGATAAATCACGACGCTGTGCAATATGCGACATCGTTAAATGTTGCTTGACGAGGAATCGAATCTGCTTCTTTTGGGCGTCTTCCAAATGCAACCGATTACAAACCCTCTCTGCAATCGCTAGTCCTTTTTCTGTATGACCACCGCCTAATCCCTTGCCAATGTCATGAAAGAGTAAGCCCAGATGCAAAATCGCCGGGTCTTCGATTTGGCTATAAAGCTGACGATAGCGCTCTGAACTCCGTGCTCGCGAGTTGTACAACTCATCCAATACCTCAATTGTGCGCAGCGTGTGTTCGTCCACGGTGTATTTGTGGTAAAGATCGTGTTGTACCAAACAGGTCACGCGACCAAATTCAGGCAAATACTTGCCCAGAAAATCCATTTCGTGCATTTGCCTGAGCGCTGCCGCCGCCTTGCCTTTGACGCGCAGCACTTTCAGAAAGGCTTGCGCAATTTCCGGCGAAGAGCGAAAGACGCGATTGACGAGTGGCAAATTTTCCTGAATTCGTTCCTGTAACGTTGCGCTTAGGCTGGCTCCCGTGGCCTGACCATAGCTGAACGCCAACATCAACTTACTGGCATCCCAGGGATCATTTTCGGTTTGTACTTCAAGCGCACCATCGCGCATCACAAAGCCGCCCAAAGCCGCGAAATTGCGCAGCCTGCTCAGCCAACGACTTTTTCCTGGTTGCGATAATGCCTGCTGCAAATGCGTGCGCGTCAGCCGATGCAACCTGCGCGCGTGCAAGTAATAGTCGCGCATGAATAACTCTGACGCCCGCTGCTCTGGCGTATCCTGGTAGCCAAAATCACGGGCCAGCAACACCTGCAAATCCAGCGTCAGCAAATCCGTTTTACGGCCAGTGAGAAAGTGCAGCGCATTGCGTACGCGCAACAGAAAGTCATAGCTACCCAGAATTGCTTTGACATCCCGTTCAGGAATAAAACCGTGCGTTGCCAGATTCGCTAAATGGCTGTAGCCATAAGCAACGCGTGTGGCCCACAACAACGAGTGCAAATCACGCAAACCGCCAGCGGATTCCTTAATATTTGGTTCTTGCAAACACGGCACGGCCCCAAACTTGGCGTATCGGCCATTTTGTTCTTCTGCCAGTTCATCAAGAATCGTGCGGCGATTTTTCGCCACGATGGTTTCATCCAACTTGGCTGTCAGGTTTTTAAATAACTCTCGACTGCCCCAGAGCAACCGCGCATCGAGCAAAGCGTTCCGTGTAATCGCATCTTCTTTTGCCGCAGTCAGGCATTCATTCAAGGAGCGAACGCTATGGCCCACCGAAAATCCGGTATCCCAAAGCAGATACAAAATCTCTTCATTCAATGTTTCGGCTGTTGCCAAATCACCGCGACCATGCACAAAGAGCAGGTCAATATCAGAGTACGGCGCTAGTTCCTGACGCCCATAGCCACCCAGCGCGACAATCGCAACATTCAAAGAACTTTCATCGAAAGACTTTTTCGCGCTAACCATCTGTGCCAACCGTTGAATCATTAAATCCACGATTAGGCTGCGTGCGGAAGCAATTAACTCGCCGCCCAATCCGAAACGATGCCGCATATAAAGCCGTTGCGTTTCTGTCTTAATAAATTTCTTGAGTGCTACCAGCCGTTCTTCTGTAGTGGCTTGACGCTCAATCCGCCGCAACTTTTCGCCTGCGTGTTTTTCTATCGTTTCGAAGTTGATGTGCATCCTAAATTGCTTTCTCTGTCGCTTGACAACTTGATTGCTCAAGTCGTTTCTTTCTAGTGCAAGCACGATGCCAAATGAGGATAAGAAGGGATGGATTTGATAAAGCCTGTATTTGCCAAGGCTTAGAGGCGAAGGTGGGCCATTTATCCAGCAACTAAATATGATCTTGAGGGTACGGATTTGTTAGAATGAATTGGTAAACCAACAATATTGTAAGGGGAGCGGTTGTGGCTTTAGCTGGATTTTAGCGCTTCTTTGGGGGAAGGTTGGCGCATAACTTGGCAGATTAATGCCGAATCGGAATGGTTCTTACGGAAATGTTGGTTGAGGAGGGAGTTGCTACAATTTCGTAAGAGAATGTAGGAAAGGCGAATGCTGACAGAAATCTGTGAAGCAAATCTCTGCCAGCGAAGCGTCACTAGGCCACAGGTTTTGGTGCTGGGGCGGGTAAATCTCGTGCGATGACAATGGACTCAAAGCCACATTTGGCGTGTGATCCATCGCAAAATGGTTTGTTGTTTGAAGCCCCACAGCGACATAAGCCCACTACGGTTCTTCCGCCTAAGCCAAATTCGTTGCCGTCGGCATCTTTCAAAACAATGTCTCCTACGACACGCAACGAGCCGTTTTTATTGACAATAATCTCTACTTTATCAGCCATTAATTGCTCCTCATTTGCAAATAGAATTGAATTGGTAGGGTAAAAACTACGCTTGCAGTTATATCCGAAGCCGCCACAAAAAACAAAGACCCGCCAAATTGCGGCGGGTCAGAAGTAATTAAGGAGGAACTTTTATGGCAGGTTTGTTTCGCCCATCAGGTGCAAGTCCACGCAGCGTGCAGTGTCGCGACCATCCCGAATCGCCCACACGACTAATGATTGCCCGCGTGACATATCTCCAGCGGCAAACACGCCGGGGACGTTCGTCATCCGGTTGTCATCAATCGCTACGTTGCCGCGTTCGTTGAGCGTGACGCCGAGCTGTTCGAGCATTCCGCCTTTTTCCGGCCCTAAGAATCCCATCGCTAATAAAACCAATTGTGCGGGCCAGACTTTTTCTGTGCCGGGAACTGGTTGCGGGCCGAAGCGGCCTTGTTCGTCCTTGCCCCATTTGATGTTGACGGTGTGTAATTCTTTGAGGTTGCCGTCTTCATCGCTGACAAATTTTTGCGTCAGAATTGCGTAGGTGCGCGGGTCTTCGCCAAAGCGTGCTTTGGCTTCTTCCTGCCCGTAATCCAGCTTGTAAACCTTGGGCCATTGCGGCCACGGATTATCAGCGGCACGCTCGTGCGGCGGGCGATCCATAATTTCAAATTGGGTCAGAGTTTTGCAGCCATGCCGCAGTGATGTGCCAACACAATCCGTTCCGGTGTCGCCGCCACCAATCACGATGACATCTTTGCCCTGCGCCGAAATGTATTTGCCGTCTTCGTGCTGACTGTCTAGAAGGCTCTTCGTGTTCGCGTGCAGAAATTCCATTGCTAGGTGAATGCCTTTGAGATTGCGGCCTTCAATTGGCAAATCACGCGCGGCTGTTGCACCGCCTGACAGAACAATCGCATCGAAATCTTTCAGCAAATCTGAAGCGGGAAAATCCTTGCCGACGTTGACGCCAGCTTTGAATGTCACGCCTTCTGCGGCCATCAAATCAATGCGGCGCTGGACAACATTTTTGTCCAACTTCATGTTTGGAATGCCGTACATCAGCAAGCCGCCAATACGATCCGCGCGCTCAAACACCGTGACCAAATGCCCTGCCTTGTTGAGCTGTGCTGCACAAGCCAATCCCGCTGGGCCAGAGCCAATGACAGCGACTTTCTTGCCCGTTCGTTTTGCCGGAGGCTCCGCAACAATCCAGCCTTCGTCAAACGCTTTGTCAACAATCGTGACTTCAATTTCCTTGATCGTGACCGGCGGCTGATTAATCCCAAGCACACACGAACCTTCGCAAGGAGCGGGACACACGCGTCCGGTAAATTCGGGGAAGTTATTCGTCTTTTGCAGCCTGAGCAACGCTTCTTTCCATTGTCCACGATAGACCAGATCGTTCCATTCGGGGATCAAGTTGTTGATCGGACAACCCGACGCCATATTGTTGATGAGCTTGCCCGTATGACAGAACGGCACGCCGCAATCCATGCAACGCGCGCCCTGTTGGCGCAAGTCTTCGTCGGAAAGATGCCCGTGAAATTCGTTCCAATGCTTGACCCGTTCCAGCGAGTCTTTTTCGACGGGCAGTTGTCGTGTGAATTCTAAAAATCCTGTTGGTTTACCCATGTGTTTGAATCAGTCGTACTGAGCCTGAAATTATGGCTTCAAACTCTCATTTTTTATTTGCCTGAACCCAATCACGAAACGCACGGCGCATGGCGTTGATGCCCCGAGTCCGGCCTTGTTGAAGAAAAGGTTTCAGTGTTTCTGGTGCAAGAAACGAGAACCAGTTGCTGGTTGATTGCTCAACATACTGCGAGCCGACAAGCACGTAAAAACGCATCTCGTTTCCATCAAATCGCCAAACCTCTTTTACTTGTAGCAACGCATAAATCGGCAGCTTGCCTAGTGAACGGTTCGTAATGTCAATCTCGACCGCCAAATCTGGCGGCGGGTCTTGGCTTAAGTCTAAGCGTTTTTTTTCTGCGACATCAGCAAATTCTCCGATGTAATAACAGTCATCGGCCTCTACTCCGCTTTCGACCAAATGATCGTGTAGCGTCGTCGAACCAAGTGCGATGAAATCGGTATCCGTTTCTTCGGTCAGAATCTGAATGAAATGCGTAAAAAGCCGACTGTAACCTTCGTGTTCAGGAGAGAGAGTCATGATGTCCAAATCTCCGTGATCGTACGTCAATCGCAGGTGAGGCTTTTCATCTAATTCGACTAATAAATCTTCGTATTCTTGCCAGCTAATTTCAGTCAGACTTAACCGCGCACCCGCTGGCAAGGAAAGGATTAAATCCGAATATTGAGGGCGAGGAATAAATCCTGGCCCTGCATTTGGATGCTCTGTAATCGTATTCATAACACGACCTCCACGATTACTTTACCTTGTAACTTTTACTTTCCACCAGCGCGCGCTGCATCTTTCGCATTCATCTCAAACGCTGCCAGCACGGCTTCTTCTTCCGGCAATCCTTGCGCACGCATCTTGGCTTGCGATTCCAACACGCGAGCGTAATCGTTGGGCATTACACGCACAAAGAGGCTCACATAGTCGTCCCAATTCAACAGTACATCAGACGCGCGTTTGCTGCCTGTCAGCGAAGCATGATTGTGGATCAGGCTCTTGACCAATTCGATTTCGTCGGCGTCTTCGAGGCTCATCAAGCTGACCATTTCCTTATTGCAGCGCGTGGCGAAATCGCCTTCGACATCCAGCACATAAGCAATGCCGCCGGACATTCCTGCCGCAAAGTTGCGCCCCGTTTTGCCCAGGATGATCGCGCGACCGCCGGTCATGTATTCGCAACCGTGATCGCCGACGCCTTCAACGACCGCAAGCGCACCGCTGTTGCGCACGCAGAAGCGTTCGCCCGCGACGCCGTTGAAATAGGCTTCGCCGCTGGTTGCGCCGTATAACGCGACGTTGCCGATCAGGATATTTTCGGCTGGATCAAACGTTGTGACTTTCGGCGGATAGACGATGATCTTGCCGCCGGACAAACCTTTGCCAACGTAATCGTTGGAATCGCCTTCAAGCTCAAGCGTCATTCCGGGAGGCATAAACGCACCAAAGCTTTGACCTGCTGAGCCATTGAATTTGATCTTGATCGTATCGTCGGGCAAGCCTTTTGCGCCGTGTTTCTTGGTTAATTCGCTGCCTGTGATTGTGCCGACGGTGCGATTGGTATTGTTGATTGGCAATTCGGCGCGGACTTGCTGGCCTTCTTCAATCGCAGGTTTGCACAGATCAAGCAACGTGGTCAGATCAAGCGTTTTTTCCAGCTCATGATCTTGTTCGATCTGGCAATACCGACCGACATCCTCGCCGACTTCGGGTTGATAGAAGATGCTCGAAAAATCCAGGCCCTGCGCTTTCCAATGCTCAATGGCGCGGCGTTTTTCCAGCACTTCGGTGTGGCCGACCATTTCGGTGATCGTGCGGAACCCAAGTTGCGCCATCAGTTCGCGGGCTTCCTGTGCGATGAAATGCATGAAGTTCACGACGTTGTCAGGCGAACCCATAAACCGCGCGCGCAACGCCGGGTCTTGTGTCGCCACACCAACCGGACAAGTGTTTAGATGGCAGACGCGCATCACGATGCAACCAAGTGTGACTAGCGGCGCAGTGGCGAAGCCGAACTCTTCTGCGCCGAGTAATGCTGCGACAACGACATCGCGTCCGGTCTTTAACTGTCCGTCGGTTTCGACGGCAATGCGTGAACGCAGGTTGTTCATCACCAGAACCTGATGCGCTTCGGCCAAACCGAGTTCCCACGGTGCGCCCGCGTGCTTGATTGAAGTTTGCGGCGAAGCGCCTGTGCCGCCGTCGTAGCCGGAAATCAGCACGACATCGGCGTGGGCTTTCGCTACGCCTGCCGCAACGGTTCCGACACCGACTTCGGCAACCAGTTTGACACTGACGCGCGCGTGGCGATTGGAATTTTTCAGGTCGTAGATCAACTGTGCCAAATCTTCAATTGAATAAATATCGTGATGCGGCGGCGGTGAAATTAATCCGACGCCGGGCGTGGAATGGCGCGTCTTGGCAATCCAAGGATAGACTTTGGAGCCGGGCAACTGACCGCCTTCGCCGGGTTTTGCGCCCTGCGCCATTTTGATTTGCAGTTCGCGCGCGTTGACCAGGTATTCGCTGGTCACGCCGAAGCGCCCTGAAGCAACTTGCTTGATGGCGCTGTTTTTGGAATCGCCATTTTCCATCGGAATATAACGATCCGGGTCTTCGCCGCCTTCGCCCGTGTTGCTCTTGCCGCCGAGACGATTCATCGCAATCGCCAACGCTTCGTGCGCTTCTTTGCTGATCGAACCATAGCTCATCGCGCCGGTCTTGAAGCGTTTCACGATGTCGTCTACGGATTCGACTTCTTCAATCGGCACAGGCGGGCGATTGGGTTTGAATTCCATCAATCCGCGCAACGTGTATAAATTTTCCGCCTGCTTATCAATCAACTGCGAATACTGTTTGAAGGTATTGTAGTCATTCGTCCGTGTTGCCTTTTGCAGCAGGTGAATCGTTTCGGGATTGAACAAATGGGCTTCGCCTTCTTTGCGCCATTTGTATTGACCGCCGACCTCCAAGGTCTGCCCGTTGGTTTGCCGTTCAGGGAAGGCGTGGTTGTGACGAATCCAAACTTCTTTGGCAATTTGTTCCAACCCGACGCCGCTGACACGCGATGCCGTGCCAGTGAAGTATTTGTCAATCACTTCATCATTTAAGCCAATGGCCTCGAAAATCTGCGCGCCCGTGTAACTTTGCACGGTCGAGATGCCCATCTTCGAGAGGATTTTGACGACGCCTTTGGTTACGGCTTTGATGTAGTTGTAAACCGCTTTTTCGTGGTCTACGCCTTTCAGCAGCCCCGTGTTGATGAGGTCGTGCATCGTTTCAAACGCGAGGTACGGATTGATCGCTGCGACGCCATAGCCGAGCAGCAAGGCGAAATGATGTACTTCGCGCGGCTCGCCGGATTCCAGCACCAGACCACATTGCGTACGTGTGCCTTCGCGGATCAAATGATGATGCACGCCTGCGACAGCCAATAACGACGGGATCGCGGCGTGATCTCGGTCAATGCCGCGATCTGACAAAATGATGATGTCGAATTTGTCCGCAATGGCTTTACTGGCGCGCTGGCAAAGCTCATCCATTGCCTCTTCCAAACCATTCGCGCCACGATTTACATCAAACAAAATCGGCAGCGTAATGGATTTGAAGCCAAGCGGATTGTCATCGCGCAGGTGACGAACCTTTTCTAAATTTTCGTTCGTGAAAATCGGTGTTTTGAGCGCGATTTGGCGAGCGACTTCGGGCGTCGGTTCCAGCATATTCGCTTCCGGCCCGATGGTCGTTTCGGCGGATGTGACCAATTCTTCTCGGATCGCATCAATCGGCGGATTTGTGACCTGTGCAAACAACTGCTTGAAGTAGCTGAACAGCGGTTGCGATTTGTTGGAAAGCACGGCGAGCGGTGTGTCAGTGCCCATCGAGCCAATTGCTTCAGTTCCACTTGCGCCCATAGGCGTCATTAACATGGTGACTTCTTCGGCGGTGTAGCCAAATGCCTGTTGCTGTGTTAGCACCGAATAATGATCTGTCTCATGTGCGTGTGGCGAATCGGGCAGATCTTCAATCTTGACCATGTTTTGCTTGAGCCATTCGCCGTATGGGTATTCCCTCGCGAGTTTGGTCTTTAACTCTTCGTCGTCAATGATGCGGCCTTCGTTCAAGTCAGCCAGCAGCATCCGACCAGGTTGCAGGCGGCCTTTGTAGGAAATGTTTTCAGGTGCGATGTCCAACACACCGACTTCCGAGGACATAATCAGGCGATCATCTTTCGTGACGTAGTAACGTGCCGGACGAAGGCCATTACGATCCAGCGTCGCGCCGATTTGAATGCCGTCTGTGAATGCCACCGCCGCCGGGCCATCCCACGGTTCCATCATGCAAGAATGATATTCATAGAAGGCTTTTTTCTCCTCGCTCATGGATTCGTGCCCGCTCCACGGCTCTGGAATCATCATCATCATTGCGTGCGCAATCGAACGACCGGTGAGCGTCAACATCTCCAGCACGTTATCGAACATACCGGAATCCGAATTGTTGACATCAATCACGGGACGCATCTTCTGCAATTCTTCGTTGCCAAAGAGTTCCGATTTCAACCGAGATTCGCGCGCGTGCATCCAGTTAATGTTGCCACGCAAGGTGTTAATTTCGCCGTTGTGACACAGATAGCGATAGGGATGCGCGCGGTTCCAGCTCGGAAACGTATTCGTCGAGAAACGCGAATGCACCATGCCCAGCGCCGATTTCATGTCAGGATCGTTGAGGTCAGGATAATACGGCCCCAGCTGCGACGAATTGAGCATGCCTTTATAGACAAGCGTTTTGTACGACAAGCTGGCAATGTAAAAGCTTTCGGCATTAGCCACGCCGGAGCGACGGACTTTACGAATACCGCGTTTGCGAATAATGCAAAGCTTGCGCTCGAACGCCAGGCCATCGGATGTTTCTTTGACCTTCCCTTTTTTGATGAAGACCTGCCGCATAAATGGCTCAGCATTCAGTGCAGTCGGGCCAATCATGGAATTGTCCGTTGGCACGTCTCGCCAGCCCAGGACTTCCTGTCCTTCTTCCGCGACGACATCCTCAAAGATTTTCAGGCAGCGTTTACGCGATGCGACATCTTTTGGCAAAAACACATTTCCCACGCCATAGCGTCCCGGCCCCGGTAAATCAATGCCGATCTTTTCGCATTCCTTTACTAAAAACTCGTGCGGTGTCTGAATCAAAATACCCGCGCCGTCGCCTGTGTTCTTTTCGCAGCCGCACGCGCCACGATGCTCCAGCTTGACGAGGATTTGCAGTGCCTGCTGAATAATGTCGTGCGACTTGCGATTCTTTAGATCAACAACGAATCCCATGCCACAGGCATCGCGTTCGTGGGCGGGATCATACAAACCTTGCTTAGCGGGAAGTCCGAAATTGCTCATATAGTTTCGAGTCTTGTGTTTCGCGTTTCGCCGGATTCGCTCGAAATCCAGGACACGAAACACGAAACTAGATTTAAAAACCAAAAGCCTCAGCGATTTGTTTGTTTCGCTGAGGCTTTGATTGGGTTTCTGAGTTGAATTCAGAATCTAACTTTTGCCATCAGCTACCGAAATGTCTTTTGCTTTCAGAAGTGCGAGGGAACAAGATTTTACCTCGCGTTTCAAGAGCCGGGATGCGAGCGGCGGCAAGCTAATTATATTTGATTTGGAGCACAACAAAGCGGCTACCGGAACTGGATTTACAAAGTTACAATTGGTCATAACCCTGGCCAAAATACTCGCAGCAATTTTTTTCGGATGCTAGTAGATGGAATCAGTAGTCAGTGAATACATGAGCGCCGAAATATACGCGAAGCCTCCTGGTTTGTCCAATGAGTTTCATTTATCCGCTGATAAATTTGGCTTATTTTGCACATCGCTTTGCTTTTCCAACAGCATGGGAGTACAAGCTTCAGCTTGGTTTTTGGCCTCTTTACCACAAGAACCCATCTGAAACTTGTACTCCATGCTTACACTTCCTAAAGATTTCTAAGGAGCAACTGATGCCGAACAAAAACTTTTTTTGGTCACCGATTTGCAGCCTGATTTTGTGTGTCGCTGCCACTGCGCAAACCGTAAAAATTGATGACCTACTGACTAAAGAACTGGCCACGCTGGTCACAACGTATAAATCCCTGCACGCCAATCCTGAATTGTCCGGGCGTGAAGAAAAAACCGCTGCACTGGTGGCCAAAGAATTACGCTCGCTCGGCTACGAAGTCACAGAACGGATAGGAAAATACGATGCCCCAGGGATGGCCGGATATGGCGTAGTGGCATTGATGAAGAATGGTGCCGGGCCAACTGTGCTGGTGCGGGCTGATATGGATGGGTTACCCGTGGAAGAGAAAACCGGCTTACCCTACGCCAGCAAAGTCAAAACCAAAAATGACGCAGGGCAGGATGTGAATGTCATGCACGCTTGCGGTCACGATGTGCATGTGGCTTCGCTGTTGACGACCGCCAAATTACTGGCACAAATGAAAGATCAATGGAAAGGCACCTTAATGCTGGTCGCGCAGCCCGCCGAAGAAACCGTGATGGGCGCAAAAGCGATGGTGAGTGATGGCTTGTACACGCGCTTTCCCAAGCCCGATTATTTACTTGGCTTGCATGCAATGGGCGGGACTGCCGGGACGGTTGGGTACGCTTCCGGTTACTTTATGGCAAGCGCCGACATGGTAGACATCACAGTGCGTGGCATAGGCGGGCATGGTTCGCGGCCTGAAGCGACGAAAGACCCGGTCGTTATTGCCGCACAGATCATCCTCGCGCTGCAAACCATCATCAGCCGTGAAAACTCTCCGCTTGATCCGGCAGTCGTAACCGTTGGCGCAATTCACGGCGGCACGAAGCACAACATCATTCCCGACGATGTGCATTTGCAATTGACGGTCAGAACTTACAAATCTGAAGTGCGCAAAAATGTACTGGCTGCAATTGAACGCATCGCAAAAGGCGTGGCACTGACCGCAGGCGTTCCGGCGAATCTTGCGCCGATTATCAAAGTTGGCGCGGTCAATGCTCCGGCCACATACAACAATCCAGCGCTGACAGCTCGGCTTGGCTCGGTGCTGGAAAAAACGCTTGGTACAAACAACGTGACGAAAGTCCCGCCAGTTATGGGAAGCGAAGATTTCGGCTATTTCGGGCTGGATGACAATCAGATTCCAGGCTTCTACTTTTATGTCGGCGTGTATTCACCCGCGCAGGTGGCAGAAAGCCTGAAGACGGGCACACAACTGCCAAGCAATCATTCCAGCCTATTCGCGCCGCCTGATCCTGAACCAACGCTCAGAACCGCAGTGAAAGCAATGACTGCTGTCGTGTTGGATGTGATGAAGAAATAGACGAGGGCGGATTCGTGCCGATAGAAAAAAGTACCGCGACTGGTAGAGAGCGCCGCCCCAAAAGTCAGAAGCTCTTTACCGGTCGCGGTATTGATTTGGTCTTAATATCCACGGGCTTTATCTACGACATTCATCAGTGGCAACCCGTGGCTGTAGCGACGAACGTTTTCGGCGACGAGTGCAACCAACCGAACCTGACGCATTGGTGCAACGCCAGAATTGTGCGGTGTGATGACAAGGTTCGGACAGTCCCAAAACGGATGATCGGAGGGCAGCGGTTCCGGCGTAGTCGCATCCAATCCGGCCCCAGCGATACGTTTTTCCTTCAAAGCACGAACCAACGCATCGTTATCTACTAAGCCGCCCCGCGATACATTGATAAAATATGCACTCGGTTTCATCTTGCTGAACACCGCGTCATTGAACATCTTGTTTGTGATCTTCGTGTGGGGCGCAGCACTCATCAGCACATCCACTTGCGGAACCATTTCCATCAGCCAATCCGGGTCGTGTAATTCGGCGACGAAATCGGGCTTCGGCAAGGGCTTCGCATCCGTCGCAAGAACGTGCATTTCAAAGCCATAGTGCAATCGCCGCGCGGTCTCTGTCCCAATTCCGCCCATTCCGACGAGGCCAATGGTTTTGTGATACAGATCAATCAGCGGCACATCCGCATTTTTATATTTGCGCTCCTTAAAAGCCGGAATGGAAGTTTGCGTCAACCCACGCGTCAGGCTGAGCAATAAGCCAATCGCTGATTCCGCAATCACAGGTGCAAACACACGCTGCATGTTTGTCAGCGTGCTGGGATGTTCCATCAACTCTTTCGGCAATGATTCAACGCCAGCCGCCCAGGTTTGCACCCACTTGAGTTTTTTTGCTGCTGCCATCGTTTCTTTATCCACGACGCCAAGAATAACTTCGGCATCGGCGACGTGGTTGCGCAACTCAGCCCGGCTCGACACCATTTTGAGTTCGATGTTTTTGCCAGCGGCACGAATCTTTTCGATCTCTTCAGGCGTGAGCTTCTCTGCGCAGACGATTTTGATGGGATCACCGTTCGGTTTGGTTTCAACGATGCGGTGATTTGGCACGACAACCGGATCATTGCCGGGCAAGGTTGCTACTGCCCCGGTCGTTGCAGCACCAGCAAGAAAATTGCGACGAGAAATGTTGTCATCAGACATGCGAATTGCCTCCTGTTTGGTTGGTTAGGTGGAACTGGGCATCGTGAAAATAGCGCGTAGATCATCGCGCCGCGCCATCTTTAATCCGAGAGATTTGCTTTTATGATTGAGCGAAAACGCTTCCGCCAGAATGGGGGCAATACAGATAAGGCCGCCGCTTTTTCGATCAACGACGGATCTATAATTTGTCCCAGAAAGATTTGCACCACAGTAGCAATTGAGATTTCAGTTTGTTCTCGCTGCAAAAGTTCAATCTTATCTCCAGCACCAAGTTCTCCTTCTTCAATGACTGAAAAGTAAATCCCACTGCGACCCCTATGCAAAAAACGCTCAATGATGTCGTCACGATTGAACTTGGCCGCCAGTTTGTAGCAGGGCAAACGCGGCTGTGTCACCATCAAGATGCTGGAGCCCATGCGAAAGTGATCCCCGACAAAAGCGGCGTCTTCGCTTAAACCTTGTGTGGTTAGATTCTCGCCGAATTTTCCCCAGGCAAATTCAACGTCCGGCAATTCTTCGCGCCAGAAATCGTAATGCTCGGATGCGTAGGCGTAGACAGCTTTGGCAGCGCCGCCATGCACTGACAAGTCGGCCTGCCGGTCGCCGTCAAGATTATGCTTTCTGACGGCAACGCGGCCTGCAATCGGTTCTTTGAAAATCCCTGTCGAGACAACTCGATCTTTCCAACAGATTTCACGAGGTTGAGCGACATTGACAGAAATCAGTTTCATACAAACCTCTTTACTTCTGACTCGTCGCCGTGCCTGTTGTCGTTGCCGTCGAAGCCTTCTTCAAATACTTGTCGTACCAGGCAATGTAACGCTCATACCGATCCCGCACATAAGTGGGTCGCTGGATGCCGTGGAACTCATTTGGGTAAATGATGAGTTGCGTATCAATGCCGAGGCTGCGCAAGGCCTGATACATTTGCTCGCTACCGGAAATCGGCACATTGAAATCTTTCTCGCCGCACAAGAACAACGTGGGTGTCTTGATGCGATCCGCGTGCAGGAACGGATACGACAGCTTTTGATAGATTTCCCAGGATTTCGGATTCCACGGCGGGCCGATTTCGTTGTCGTACTGGATGATGTAATGATCCGTGCCGTAATACGAAACCGTGAATGCGGTGCCTGCGCCGCTGGTCGCTACCTTAAAACGTGTGTCGCTGGCAATCAGATAATCAGTCAGAATCCCGCCGTAGCTCCAACCTCCGACGCCCAAACGATCAGGATCGGCGACGCCCATTTTGATAATGTGATCTACGCCCGCGTGCAAATCCTCAACTTCATAATGCCCCCAATCGGCAGCAATCGCCCGCGAGAATTTTTGTCCACGGCCTGAACTGCCGCGATAGTTGACCGCCAGCACGGCATAACCATTCGCCGCGAACAGTTGCCGCTCGGTGCTGAAAGAATGCTGATCCTGCGCGTTTGGCCCGCCGTGGATGCGCAATAAAAACGGGACTTTTGTCCCCTTCACATAACCGACAGGATAGGTTAGCAATCCGTGGACTTCCGTTCCATCTTTGCTTTTGAAGCTAACCTCTTCCGTCTGTCCCAGGTCTAATTCGGCAAACAGTTCATCATTGCGATGCGTCAGTTGTCGTAGCTTGCCGTTTTCAAAGGCGTGGACTTCGTTGTACTTCGTATCGCCACCAGACAGCACGCAGGAACACTTGCCCGCCGTCTCCCAATTGGACACAACAACCGGAGGCGCAAGCAACCGATCTATTTTGCCGCTGGCCAGATTTACTTGTGCCGGATAAACCGAGCGATTATCCGTGACTAAAAAGCGAATTGCTTTGCCGTCAGCCGTGAATTGCGGCCCCGAAACGCCACGATCCAACGCTTCGACGGAGGGAACACGTTTGGGCGCAGCGCTGCCGTCTGACGCGACCAAGACCAGATGCGACATGCTGTACGCGTTCCATTTCTTCTCGTCCCCTTCAAGAAACGTGATCCACTTGCCGTCAGGACTCCATTCCGCGCGACCACGTCCGACGCGATTTTCGGCGGTGGTTAGCAGCTTTTCTGTCGCGCTTGCTTTTGCTTCGGCGACGAACAATTGCCCGTCTGGATCACGATCCGGGTCTGCCGCGTGATTGCTGATGAAGGCGATGCGCGTGCCATCGGGCGACCACGACGGTGCGGTTTCGTCCCATTTGCCCGTCGTCAATCGCTCCAGTTTTTTCGTCGCAATATCAAAGAGGTAAATGTAGCTGTGACGACCAGAAATCAAATATCCCTGAACGTCCTGTTTGAATTTGTAGCGATCCAGCACGATGGGTTTCGGCGGTTTCGGCTTGCCTCCCGCAGCCTGTGCGGCGGCGTTGGCTTCTGCGTCAGGATCAGGATCACCAATCACTAAGGCCAGTCGTTTGGAATCGGGCGACCATTCGTAGCTTTGCAGGCGGCCTTTGACCTCTGTGAGCTGAAATGCCTCGCCACCATTGCGATCCAGCAACCAGACCTGATTGCCTTTGGCCGGGCCGGGCCGCGACGACGTGAAGGCGAGATATTTACCGTCAGGACTCCAACGCGGCGACGATTCGCTTTCCTGCCCAGCGGTAATTTGGCGTTCGCCTTTGCCATCAAATCCGACCATCCAAATATGCGAAACACCCTTGTCTTCTTTGGCATCAATGGACGAGACCACATATGCCACAGCCTGCCCCTCTGGCGAGCATTGCGCATCGCGCACTTCGCGCAATCGTGGCAAATCATCCAGCTTCAAGGGGCGTTTGGTTTGTGCGGGTAAAGCAACAACCAGCAAAAGGATCAAAAACAAAGTTTGCGATAGACGAGTTAGGGACATGGTTCACCTCATGAAAATCGTAAGTCGAAATATTGAGAAGCGAGTAATTTCTGGACTTTGGGGAATTCGTTTTATCGGAACGCGAATGACACCAATTCATCTGCATTCCAGGTCTCATTCAACAACCATCAGCACGCCACTCTCCAGCCATTCTGAAAGTGCTTCCTGCATTTGTATCGAAACGGTTTTGGTGGCACCGGGTTTCGTCAGGAGACTTTTGATTTCCACTGGGCGACGCGCTTCGTAAAGCAATAGGAAAGATGCTCGGTCAATATTGGTCAGCGAAATGCCCGACGTTCCCGGACTAAAGAGCAAATAAACTTTTTTGAGCTGATCCACTTCGGGCAAGTCCACCAGACGCGGAGCATCTTCGCACAACGCCATTGCGGGCATCAGGCTCAGCTCAAATAAATAGCGTTCGACGTGCTGAATAGTTTCAATGATATTGGCTTGAAAGCTGGCTACGCTGCAACCAGGGGCCAGCTTGACGCGCATTCGGTCGTGAATGTCAGCGGGCAATTCGCCCGGCGGTTCTTCACGTTCCAGCGAGCGACGACAGGCCGCAATGGCTGCTTCCAATCGCACAACGTCGGAAATTTGCGGTGCCTTCCACGCTCCCTGGCGGCAACCCTCCAACAGGAATTCTGAAAAAGCGATTCCCATCGAACCACGGTTCTGCACAGCGGTGTGAAAGAAATCGCTGGAAAAAAAGCGTTCCTGTGAGGCGAGAGAGCGCGTTTCTGCCAGTACAATCGTAGTCGAAATTTTATACTCTTCTGCCAGTGTCCGCAGGGTTCGCCTGCGCCTGAGGGCATCGTGTCGCCACGCGCGACGATCTATGCTGAGCAACTGCGCGCGTTCGCTTTCGGTCAACGTCAGGCGCGCCAATGCTTCGTCTGGATTTTGATGAACTGTGTTGACGAACGCTTCGTCAAAAAGCATTCGCACAACCAGCTTTTGCATTGTGTGATGACTCATTACCCTTGCGCGGCCTCCGTCACAATCACCTTAAGAGGGAAAATCGTATTCAATTGCTCGAACACCGGAACGCATTCTTCCGGCGCGTTATGCTCGCATTCAAAGACAATCGCTTTCAGGTTTTTCGCACGCGGAATGACGTATTCCAAAATTTCCCACGTCGCGGGCAATGGTTCGGGCGAATGGTTATCCTCGATGTATTCATAACCATCAACCTGGGCATACGCTCCGCCTGCGACGTGCATTTCGACAATGCGATCCAGCGGAAAACTATTCAGCGCCGTCAGCGGAGGCAGGTTGCGCGTCTGCTGAAAGATGGCCAGATGCGCGCAGTCCAACAGGACGCCGCAATCGGCTCGTTCTGCGACCAACGCAAAGTAATCCAGAATGTGCAGGTCGCCCAGATATACGACCGACGGTGGGTTTTCAGGCAAACACAGAAAGCCCGTTTCAGCTTCGATTTGCTGGATGCTTTGGGCAGTTTCAATAGCTGATTCGCGACAGAGAATCGGTGGCATCAACATCCCATGCCCGCGTTCGCGCAGCCCGAAATGCCAGCGCCCGGCATCCCCGCACAGCCACGAAGCGTTGAGTTCCGTCGCCAATGCTTTGGTACGTTTCAGCCAGTTATGGTCCAGGTCTTCGCGCTCTTCCAGATTGATGTCCAGAAAATGATATGTGGCAGGTAATTTGGCTGCTGCCCAACGCCGCACGCCATCGTCAAGGCCGCGTTCCAGGTCGCCGCCGTATTCGTAAAAGTGAATGAGATCAGGATAGTTCGCTTTCATCCATCCTGCATCAATGCCTTTCGCCGCGATATTGAACTCTCCTGAAATGCCAACGCCGAGTTTTGGCAGGTGTACAACGCGTTCGGAAAATGTGCTCATGGCGTGGATTGTAATGAATATGCGAAAACTCTGACAAGCGCCCAGCCTCTGCCAGGCAGATTAGACTATTGGAAATCTAGTATGTTATTGTTCGCGCCTTCTCAAAAAATGGAATACCACGACAACCAATAGCATTACTTCATTGCAGGAAGGCAGGTGCGCCGTGTCATCAAGTGATCCCTCCATCGAAACGACTGGCAGTGGAGTCCAATCGCCATTTGTAGCCTCGTCGCACGTCATGAAGTACGACGTCTTTATCAGCTATAGTCGCCGCGATAAGGCCTTCACGGATGAACTGCAAAAAGCTTTGGCGCGGTACACGCTGCCCAAACAGGAAAGGTCTGGGCAGCGGCATTTGCGCATTTTTCGCGATACAGAGGATTTGGTTGGTGCCGATTATTATCAATCTATCGAACAGAATTTGAAATCTTCCGCCAAGCTGATTCTCATTTGCTCGCCGATGTCGGCGAAGAGCCAATTCGTCAATGACGAAGTAAAAAACTTCGCGGCCTTGAATCATCCGAAGAACATTATTCCCATCCTTCTGGATGGTCTTCCCAACAATGAGGCAAAGCCGGGGCAGGAAGACTTGCGTGCTTTCCCGCCAGCGCTCTGCGACGCGCTCACCCTGCCGCTTGCCATTAGCTATCAGGGGATCAATCTAAAAAAGAACAAGCCGCATAAATCTCCGTATGACGACTCCTGGTATACGATGCTGGCAAGCCTGCTTGATATAGGTCGGGCGGAGCTTGAGCAGCGGGAGCAGCGCCGCCGCCGCCAGCAACTGACGATCACTCTGGCTGTGACAAGCAGTATTATTTTGGTGCTGGCGGCGTTAGCAATCTATGCCTTTTTGCAAAAGAACAAAGCAGATGATCAGACGGTATTGGCAACTCAACAGCGTGATCGGGCGAATGTCGCAGCCACTATCGCTACCTCGCAAAAGATCGCAGCCTCGGCTCTTTCACTCAAAGAAAATAAGCCGGACTTAGCCGCTTTGTTGAGCGTGGAAGCCGCGCGGCGTGTGGCGGAAGTCAACCAGCCTGATGATCTGGAAGTTCATAATGCTTTGCTTTCTACCACACATGCGAATTCGCGCATGATTGCCCTGTTACATTACCCCGGACGTGTCGTAGACGTCGCCTTTAGCCCAGTGGAGAAGGTGATGGCCTCTGGCAGCGCAGACGGGAAAATCTGTTTCTGGGACGTGGCAAAGAATCAGTTACTGGGAACGCCGCTTGATGGACATAAGGAAAATGTCTTGAGTCTTGCCTTCAGCCCGGATGGCAAAGTTTTGGCTTCAAGTGGCTCTGACAGCACGATTCGATTTTGGGATGTGACAAGTCGTAAACCATTAGGGGAACCACTCAAAAAACACCAAACGGCTGTTCGGCGGGTGATCTTCAGCCCGGATGGGAAAACCTTAGCCTCCGCCAGCGAAGACGGCACGATTTTGCTTTGGGATGTACAGGCGCGCACCGTGCAGGGCGATCCCCTTCAAGCAGGTTCGGTGGACATTGCTTTTCTTCCCAAAGGCAATGCCCTTGCGGTGCTGACTTCATCAGGCTTCGAGTTATTGGATTTGGCAACTCGGGCTCTCATTAAAGAGGGCGCAGACAACCGCGCATTTGAGTCTGGTGAACTCGGTATTGCCCAACTCGCGGCCAGTCAGGATGGAACCCTGCTTGCAGCAGCCGCTGGCCCTTCTGTCTGGTTCCAGCCCATTTTGTCTGCTGGCTCGGAACTGCCAAGGTTTGGGGCGGCCAACCCTGCTGACGGTGAGCAGAGAGCGCGGGGGGGCAGTCATAGCCAACAGGTCTATAGTCTGGCTTTCAGTCCGGTTGGGAATTTGCTTGCATCCTCAAGCAAGGATTCGACCATCAAGCTGTGGAACACCGATGAAAATAAAGAAGAGATGAAATTGAATGGTCACTCCGGGCCGATCAATGCCTTAGTTTACAACCACGATGGAAAGTTGCTGGCCTCAGCGGGAGATGATGGAAACATCGCGTTGTGGGACATGGGAAGTTCCATTGGCTCAGGCCGCACGCTCGAAGCTCATGGGCCGGTTGCCTTTCGCCCCAACGGCAATCTTGTTGCGCAGGGACTTAAGGGTAACACCTGGTATCAATGGAATATGGCAGGGCAACGCTCCTCCGCCAATGGCCAGGGGGAAAGTGCTGAATCTGCAAACCCCGATCAATCCGTGCGCGCTGTTAGTCCAGATGGGAAAATTATCGCTGAGGTAAAAGCGGATGCCGATGGTGCAGAAAAGCTTCAGCTATGGTCAGCCGAGCCGCGAAAAGCGCTAGCCCCGCCACTTGAAGGGCACGAACATCGCATCTCCAGTCTGGCCTTTAGTCCTGATGGGAAGATTCTGGCTTCTGGTAGTCTGGATAAGACGATTCGGTTGTGGGATGTCACGAATAAGCAATTGATTGGTAGTCCGCTGACTGGCTCTGCCGGAGCCATCCAGTCGTTAGCCTTTAGCCCTGACGGAAAAACCCTGGCTGTGGGGACGGGCGACAATCGGGAATCAGACGAAAATTTCAGTACCGACACTGATGTTCATGCCGTGCATTTATGGAACGTCGAAAAACGGCTTCCGCTGGGTGCGCCGCTGAGTGGATACAAAGGTTATCAGGTACAGGTTGCCTTTAGCCCAGATGGGAAAACCCTCGCCACCTGGACAAATGACGAAGACGATAAGGTGGTGCTGATTGACCTGGGTAATACGGCGCTGATGGAATCTCTTTGCCGTCGCGCCAATCGGAATTTATCATTTGCCGAATGGAAACAATATCTGGGCGACTCGCCCTATCGTCGCACTTGCCCTGCCTTCCCGCCGGGCGAAGGCGCTCCTAAAAACTGATTCCTGCACCTATGTCCAAAATAATTATTATCTTCCTCCTCTGCCTTGGCCTGAGCCACACGACGCTTAGCCAAACTGCTCCTATCACGATTCGCGTAGACGCGGCCAAACCGAAAGGCCCGATGAAGCCGATCTGGAGTTGGTTTGGTTATGACGAGCCGAACTACACCTACATGAAAGACGGCAAGAAACTGCTGTCAGAACTTGCGGCTTTGAGTCCAACGCCCGTCTTTGTTCGCACGCACAATTTGCTGACGACGGGCGATGGAAAAGCCGCGCTGAAGTGGGGTTCGACCAATGCCTACACCGAAGATGCGCAGGGCAAGCCGATTTATGATTGGACGATTGTGGATCGCATCTTTGACACGTTGCTAAAACGCAAAATGAAGCCACTGGTCGAAATCGGCTTTATGCCCGAAGCCTTATCAGTAAAACCGCAACCGTACAAACATTCGTGGGGCATCGGGCAGACCTACAACACGGTCTTTACAGGCTGGGCGCATCCGCCGCGCGATTACGCAAAATGGTCAGAGTTGGTGTTTCAGTGGGTGAAGCATTCCGTCCAAAAATACGGTCGCGCCGAAGTCGAAAGCTGGTGGTGGGAGTTATGGAACGAGCCAGACATCGGATACTGGCAAAGCACGCCGGAGGAATATTTCAAGCTTTACGATTACACGGCGGATGCGGTGAAACGCGCGTTGCCGACCGCGCGCATCGGCGGGCCGCACGTCACGGGGCCGCTCGGTGCGCGGACGCAAAAGTTTTTGCGCGACTTTCTCGAACATTGCGCGCGCGGTAAAAACGCGGCAACGGGCAAGACTGGCACACCTGTAGATTACATTGGCTTTCACGCCAAAGGCGTGCCGCGCGTGATCGAAGGCCACGTGCAAATGGGCATCAACAGCCAACTCAAAGCCATTTCCAACGCGTTCGAGATCGTGGCGTCATTTCCTGAATATCGCGACACGCCACTGGTGATTGGCGAATCTGACCCGGAAGGTTGTGCCGCGTGTTCCTCACGCGTCTATCCGCAAAACGGCTATCGCAACGGCACGATGTATTCCAGCTACACCGCTGCGCAAATCGCACGCACGTATGAACTCGCCGACTTGCACGGCGTGAATATTCTGGGTTCGGTGACGTGGGCGTTCGAGTTTGAAGACCAGCCCTATTTTGACGGCTTCCGCGATCTGGCGACGAACGGCATAGACAAACCCGTCCTCAATGTCTTTCGCATGCTGGGCAAAATGGGCGGCGAACGGTTGACCGTTGAGAGCACAGGCGCGTTGAAACTGGAAACAATTCGTGACCAGAGTGTGCGCGGCAAGCCAGAGGTGAACGCGCTTGCCAGCCGCCAGAACCGCAGTGTTGCTGTGCTGATATGGAACTATCACGACGACGATTTGCCCGCACCGCCGAGCGAGGTTGAAGTTTTGATTGATGGTCTTCCCAAGGGGCGACCGCTGTTACACCATTACCGTATAGACGCCGAGCATAGTAACTCGTATGAAGTCTGGAAAAAGCTGGGTTCGCCGCAACAACCCACACCCGCACAATACAAGCAGCTTGAGCGAGCCGGACAATTGCAACTGCTCGCCTCGCCGCAACGCCAGCAGGTGACGGATGGAAAGCTGGCGGTGAAATTCAGTTTGCCGCGACAAGGCGTGTCGTTGCTGCGGCTGGCGTGGTGACGCGCAGCGCCTGGGAGCGCAGGCATCCTTGCCTGCCGTTTGTGGAGCGAAGGCGGAGCAAACTTCTTGTGGGGAATATACGCGAAAGATCAAGCAATCTCCTGACGGGTTCGAGCGCAGTTGCACGCGCTCTTAGCAGTCCGTGTCGCCTGCGCTCCCAGGCGCTGCGCGTCGTACAGGCACTATTTTTTTCGAGAAATTACACGCACACGATGTGCCTCGCTATCACCCACGTAAATCCTGCTATCCCGATCTACAAACACACCGTGCGGACGCGCCATTTTGCAGGCGAGCGGATCACCGTCCGGGCCATCGCCTTTTTGCCCTGTGCCTGCGATTAATTCCAGCGTTTGTTTGCGCACATCAATCATCCGAATGGAATGGCTCTCCGTGTCGGCCAGGTAGACATTGCCATCCGGCGCGATGCTCAAGCCTTTGGGGCCGGAAAGCGTCGCCGTTTTTGCTGGGCCGCCGTTGCCCGTGAAGCCGGATTTGCCTGTGCCCGCGATGTGGTGAATCGTCCCGGTTTTGAGGTTGAGTTTGTACACGGCATTGCCTTCACGAAGTGCGAGCCACAAATTGCCTGCGCGGTCGAAATCAATTGCGCGTGGGCCGTTCAGCGGTGTGCCTGTGATCTGCGCGCTGTCGGGCGTTGGAGCTTTTTCGCCTGTGCCTGCGAAAGTTGTAATCACCCTCGTTTTCGGATCAACCTTGCGAATGCGATGGTTGGCAATGTCACAGATGTACAGATTGCCTGCGCGATCAAATTGGATGCTGTGCGGCTGATTCAACATCGCGCCTGTGGCCGCGCTGCCATCGCCGGAAAAGCCTGCTTTTCCGGTGCCTGCAACGGTCGTGATGATTTTCGTCTTGGCATCAACGCGCCGTACGATGTGGTTCATCCGTTCGACAAAGAAGAGATTGCCGCGCCGATCAAAGCGCACTTCGTAAGGCTCGTTTAGTTCAGCCTTTGTGGCTGCGCCACCATCACCCACATAGCCTTTTTTCCCGGAACCCGCAACCGTTATGATCGTGCCATCAGAAGCGATGCGGCGAATGACGTGATTGTTCGTATCGCAGAAATACAACGCACCGTCGGGGCCGCGCACGACGCCAAAAGGGTTGTCCAATTTAGCTTGTATGGCTGCGCCGCCATCGCCTGTGTAACCCGCTTGTCCAGTTCCAGCCACGGTCGTGATTTGGGCTTTGGCTGTGACCGAGAACATCAGAAGTACAAGTAAGCCAATCTGACTAATCTCAACGCAAAAGGACAAATGAGCAAATGGACAAAGAATGTTCATCTGGTATGTGTCTTTGTTCCTTTGCCCCTTTGTCCCTTTGCGGTAAAACCGTTGATGAAGTTGTTTCATGTGTTTCCTCTTTGCAATCTGTAGGTGTGGGCATAGAATAACGGCCTCTCATTTTTGTGCAAGCCTTCTGCTCGCGCATTCGTTATCCGTTAGGCGTTTTCAAAATTGGAGGAAGCTGCAATGTTCCGCAGACATCGCTTGAAGTTGGGCGCGGTGCTTTTCCTGGTGCTGGGTGTTGTGTGGGCTGTGGCGGATCAGCCACAATTCAAGGCTTCGCATCTGAAGCATTGGGCGTACAAGCCAGTCGTTAAACCCACTATCCCGGAAGTAACCAATAAAGCCTGGGTCAAGACGGACGTAGACGCCTTTATCCTGAACGCGCTCGAACAAGCAAAGCTCGCGCCAGCTAAGGCTGCCGACAAAATCACACTCCTGCGGCGCGCGACCTTCGATTTGACGGGCTTGCCGCCGACGCCGCAAGACACCGCTGCGTTTCTCGCTGACAAATCATCAAGCGCCTTTGCCAAAGTTGTAGACCGTTTGCTTGCTAGTCCGGCGTATGGCGAACACTGGGCGCGGCATTGGCTTGATCTGGCGCGCTATGCCGAAAGCGATGGCTTCAAAGCTGACGACACGCGCCCGCACATTTGGCGCTATCGCGATTACGTCATCAAAGCCTTCAATAGCGACAAGCCCTACAGTCGCTTCATTCAGGAACAAATCGCGGGCGATGAATTGTGGCCGAATGATCCTGATGCACTCGTCGCAACGGGCTTCAATCGGCATTACCCCGATGAATATAACGCGCGCAATTTGCGGCAACGGCGACAAGAGATTCTGAACGACATCACCGATACTGTCGGCGCGACATTCCTTGGCACGACCTACGCCTGTGCGCGCTGTCACGATCACAAATATGATCCTGTTTTGCAGAAGGATTATTACAAGCTGCAAGCCTTTTTTGCTGGTGTACGTGCGAAGGATGATTACGTGCTGGTTTCAGCCGCTGAGCAAGCATCATATCAAAAGAAACTCAGCCTTTGGCAGGAGCAAACCAAAGACCTCCGCGACCAAATTGCGAAACTAGAAGCGCCTGTCGTTAAGGCTCTCTACGACGATAGCTTTGAGAAATATCCCGAAGACATCCAGAAAGCCATCACCACGCCCGCCGAGAAGCGCGACACGATGCAGTGGCTGATGTATCACAAAGCACAATGGCAGTTGAATTACGGCGTAGACGAAGACGGCAACGGCATTCGCGCCAAGCTCAAAGGCGACGCGAAGAAACAGTATGATGATTTGAAGGCGAAGCTCGCCGCGTTCGATTCGATCAAACCTGCGCCCTTGCCGATTGGCTCTGGCATCACCGATGTCGGACGTGAGGCTCCGGCGCAGCATCTCTTGATTAGCGGTGGTTATGACAACTTTGGCCCCGAAGTGCAGCCAGGGTTCTTGACGATCATCAATCCTGAACCGGCAACGATTGTTCCGACAGCCAATTCATCAGGCCGCCGAACGGCGCTGGCGAATTGGTTGATTGATCCGAAAAATCCATTGGTTGCCCGCGTGATGGCGAATCGCATCTGGCATTATCATTTCGGACGCGGCATCGTCGGCACGCCGAACGATTTCGGGATGATGCGCGACCCCGAAACGAACCGCCCCTTGCTGGACTACCTCGCCACGACGTTCATCGAAAAAGGTTGGAGCCTCAAGGCAATGCACCGCCTGATTATGCTTTCCAGCACGTATCAGCAGGCGTCCGATTTCAACGCCGACGCCGCAGCGAAAGACCCGGACAATCGGTTGCAATGGCGCTTCCAGCGGCAACGACTGAGCGGCGAAGAAATCCGCGATGCGATCCTTGCCGTCAGTGGCAAACTGAATCCGCAAATGGGAGGCCCCAGCATTTACCCTGACATTCCCGAAGGCATGGACATTCGCGGGGGCTGGAAGAAGAAAGAAGACGAAGACGCGAAAAATCGCCGCAGCATTTACGTCTTCATTCGTCGCAATGTGCGTTACCCAATGTTTCAGGCGTTCGATTTGCCCGACACGCACGAAAGCTGTGGACGTCGCACAACCACGACTACCGCGCCACAGGCGTTGAATTTGCTCAATGACAAAGCGGTGTTGCGCGCCGCCGAAGCTTTTGCCAGCCGCGTCATTGCCGAGTCCAAACCTGATTGCTCGGCGTGGATTGAGACGGCCTATCAGCACGCGTTTTCGCGCCGTCCTGATGCAAGTGAGCAGGCATTAGCATCTGCATTTTTGCAAAAGCAAACGGCATTGCTGCGCGACAAACTGGCGGCGAAAGCGCCTGTCGCTGTGCCTGCAAAACTGCCTACGGGGATTGATCCGGTAGAAGCTGCGGCGCTCGTGGATTTGTGTCACGTTCTGTTCAACTCGAATGAGTTTGTGTATGTCAACTAACCCCTGGGAGCGCACGCGGCCCGCGTGCTAAGCCTTCGGCAGGGATAACTTGCATTGCAACGAATTGACTTCCCACGCCTGGCACGCGGGCCGCGTGCGCTCCCAGGCGCTTCGCGTTATGAACAACCGATACGAAAACGAATTATCATCGCAAGAACAAGCATTGCTGTGTCGTCGCAATTTTCTGCTGCAAGCCAGCGGCGGTTTAGGTGCGCTAGCCTTGTCCTCAATCCTCAACGAAAACACTGTTGCCAGCCCGCGCGCTGATGATCCTCTCGCGCCGAAGAAATCGCATCATGCCGCCAAAGCCAAATCGGTTATCTTCCTGTTTATGGAAGGTGGCCCCAGCCATCTTGATACGTTTGACCCGAAACCAAAGCTGCTGGAACTGGCGGGCAAGCCGATGCCGGAATCATTTGGCCGACCAATCACCGCGATGGGCACGGCGTCGAATAACATCATCCCCAGCCAGCGCACCTTCAAACGCTTCGGGCAAAGTGGCATTCCCGTTTCCGATTGGTTGCCGCATACCGCCGAGCACGTAGACGATATGGCGATCATTCGTTCGTGCTGGGCGGATGGCTTAAATCACGTCGGTTCGGTTTGTCAGATGAATACGGGTTCGATTTTGGCGGGGCGACCTTCGCTTGGCGCGTGGGCGATGTATGGTCTCGGCAGTGCGAATCAGAATTTGCCAAGCTTTGTCGTGATGGCGGATGGCGCGGAAGTGTTGGGAGGTACGAAGAATTGGAGCGCAGGCTTTTTGCCCGCGATTTATCAGGGCACGCAATTTCGCACCGATGGCTCGCCGATCTTTTATCTGAAGCCGCCCGACACGGTCAGCGAACAGCAACAGCGCAACAAACTGGATTTGCTTGTCGAGCTTAACCAACGCTTTTCTGCGCCGCGCCCGGAAGATACGGAACTGCTGGCGCGACTAAATTCCTACGAACTTGCGTATCGGATGCAGTCGGCTGCGCCGGAAGCCGTGGACTTGAACAAAGAAACTGAGGCGACGAAAAAACTCTATGGCATGGACAATCCCGCGACGCAGAAATACGGCACGATGTGTTTGATCGCGCGCCGTCTGGTCGAACGCAACGTGCGCTTCATTCAACTTTATTCCGGCAGCGGCAGCGCGTGGGATGCGCATTCCAACATCGAAGCCAATCACACCAAGATGTGTCTGAGCCAGGACAAACCCGTTGCTGGCTTACTCGCCGATTTGAAAGCGCGTGGCTTGCTTGAATCTACGCTAGTGGTGTGGGGCGGGGAATTCGGACGCACACCGTTTGCCGAAAAAGGTGATGGCCGCGATCACAATCCGTGGGGGTTCACGATGTGGATGGCTGGCGCAGGGATCAAAGGCGGACAGATCGTCGGTGCGACAGACGAAATCGGCTTGAAGGCAATTGAGAAACGCGCGCACGTCCACGATATTCACGCGACGATTTTGCATTTGTTGGGATTGAACCATCTGCAAACATTGTATTTGCACAACGGGCGCATGGAGCGTCCAACGATGACAGATGGGGAATTGATTCGGGAGTTAGTATAACGCTCTGGGTACGCACGCATCCTGCGTGCTCTGCTTAGCTGCTGTTACTTTTCCCACAGGCATTTCTCAAAATAAAGGGCGCGTACCCAGGATTAATTCATCGCTTTCCACTGACCGTCCTGTTTGATGAAAAAGCGCGGTTGCGTGAACTGAAAGCCCTGCTTAAATTCGGGATGTTTTTTGAGGAAATAATTGCGGGTTGTGCTGTCTGAGGTTGCAACTTTCCAATGGCCTTTTTCTTTGAAGAGATATTGCTGGACTGTAACTTTGCCTTCTTGTGACTGTGCGGCTTGTTCTTTGCTCATCGGACGCGCCAGTTTGCCAAAGATCGTCGTATCCACGACCGCAAAATCGCCTTTTTGCTGCACGCGTCCAATCTCCATTTTCTCAATTGAGATAAAACTGCTGAGGCGTTTGAGGCTGGCGGTTAATTGCTCGCGCGAAACTCGCTGTTGCATATCGCTTGGCAAAAAATCATAAAGTGCGGCGTACTTTTGTGTTTTGAGCAGCGAGAAAAACGAATTGACCGCGCCTTTCGCATCGGATTGCGCGAGAGTCGGCAATGCGAACCCTGCCAGCACGAAAGCAATGAAAACAAATCTACGAACACCCATAAATTAACTTTCGACTACATTTCCCTGAGGTGCCGAACCAAACAAGCTTCGCAACTTGCGCATCAGCCAACGCAGCGTGCGGTAAATCTTAGGTATCAGCCAAATCAGCAGGATGATGAAAAGGATGACGATAATCAAAATTGCTACGGGCGAAAAAGCGGTCAGAATTGCTGCGCCAAACGTCAGAACATCTTCGCCCACACTTAACGCAATATTGGAGAATGGCTCCGGGCTGGTATTCGCGGCTAACCGTGTCGTCGCTTTCAATCCGTGCGAGCCGAGCGCCACTCCGCCGCCCACAATCATCGCAATTGTTTTTACGGTAGGATCAAAATCCGCAAAGGCAGTTGCTGCCAGAATTGCTCCGGCAGGTACGCGGATGAAGGTATGAACGGCATCCCAGGCGGAATCCACAGCAGGAATCTTGTCGGCGAAAAACTCGACGATATACATCACGCCCGCAACACCCAGCACCCAGCCATTGCTCAATATCCCCAATTCGCCAGGCAATTTCACAAAGCCGAATTTTTGCAGCAGTCCCAAGGTGGCGACAGTTGCGTACAGGTTAATGCCGGAAAGCCAGGCTGACCCCATTGCTACGCCGAGAGTTGACCAATCCATCCTCTACCTCCGTGCTTACGAATACCCTTTATCCCGAAAAGCAAACAGATACAGTCCCGCACCCACAAAGGGAATGAGCAGAATCAATGCCATCAACACGACTTTGGTTGCAGTGTCGCGCGAAGAACGCATCACATCAGAAAGTGCGAAAATATCCAGAATTACGGCTGCGACATAAAATAGAGAACTGAACATAACTTCCTCCTCGACGAAAGCCGATCATAAAAATGTAGGGGCTTCGGCTGCCGCCCTCCTTTACGAAACCGCGCGTTAGATGGTTCAAAGAGATTGTCAGTTGTCCTTTGTCACTGGTCATTCGACATTTGTCATTCGTCGCTTGTCACTTGCATGAGGCAAAAGCCAATGACAAAGGACAACTAACCAATGACAATTATCCGCCCAATTTTACCTTGACTATCGCGCTGACCAGTTTTCCGTCTACAGTCTGCCCGGCCAATTTGGCCATCGTGGCTTTCATGACCACGCCCATTTGCGCGGGCGATGAAGCGCCAGTTTCCGCAATCACGGATTCGACGATTTGGCCAATTGCTGCTTCATCCATTGCCGCAGGCAAGTATTCCTCGATAATTTTCATTTCGGCGGTTTCTTTGTCCGCGAGCTCCTGCCGCCCGGCGTTTGTATATTGCTCAATGCTGTCGCGTCGTTGCTTGAGGAGACTTTGCAAAACTTTAATGGCCTCCGCTTCGCTAAGCGTTGAATCCTTATCTTTTTCCAGTTCTTTGTTCTTAAGCGCAGTTTTCATCATCCGCAAGGTCGAAAGCCGTTCGGCATCTTTCGCTTTCATCGCGGCGGTGATGTCCTGATTGATTTTTTCCAGTGGTGTCATGACGTAAGATTTCTCCTGATAAATTCATTCTGCTACACCACACAAAATAACGCATTTCGACAAGAAAGCGAAAGTCTTGCGAACGCGAAGCGGTCCCCTCTCATTTCCAATTGCCAATCAAAATAAACGGTGCCCAGTAATACGGATGTGCATACGGAGCTTGCGGATCAATCTTAAAGACAGGCTGGTTCCCGGCCTTCGCGTCTTCATGTACAACCGAACGCGCCGCCAACGCTTCGCCCGTCACCTGCAATTCGCCGCGCAGCAGCTTGATCTGCGCTTGGCGCATCGCTTCCGCTTTGGTCGTGTTGGTTTTGGCTTCGCGCAACTTGTAGAATTCCTGCATCAGATTTTTCGTCGAACGATCTGCCACTGGCCACAAGCTCGCCACGACGGCTTTCGCGCCTTGCCGTTGCGCGAGCACGCCAAAGCCTTCGACTTCTTTGCCCGTCGCGCCGCTCCCCGATATCGCCGTGTTGCAAGCCGAGAGCGTCAACAACTCGACGCCGCTGAAGACATTCGGCAACGATTTGATCTGCGCCAAACTCATGAACTGTCCATCGCCGAGCAGCAACGCCGAATCCGTTTCATTGCCCGGTTTGAATTGAAAGTGCGAAGCGACATGCACAACCAGCGGACGCTGTCGCAAACCGATCAACATTGCTTCCTGCGTGAATTGCTCATCCAGCTTGATCGTGCCGGGCAACACGCCCGAAGTCGCGCCGTCAGCTTTGATAATGCCGCGCATTTCTTCCGCCACGCCGGGCAGCGCGGGGATGCGTTCGCCAAAGCTGCGCGTCACACCCAAGCCGAGTGCTTTCCAATTGCGGCTCACGTCATCTTTCAGCCGCGTCTGACTTGCCGGCGTGAACACGACATTGCGCCATCTTTCCACTAAATACTTTTCCCCGTCGTGGAGCGCCGCCATCGGCACATAGCGCAGCACGCCATCCAACGACCACATCAACGTTTCGGCTTTGGCGGCTTTCAAGTCCTTCGCCAGCGGGGCCACCAGGATTTGGTACAGCTCCTGTGCGAGCGGCAACGGATCAAGTTTCGGATTTTGCAGCACATCGCGGAAGGCGAGAATCTTGCGGTTCAAGTCCGCCGCTTTGATCGGATAGGCAAAGCCCTTTTGCACATCCGCCGTCGTCAGAATCACACGATACTTGTCTTCGCCCACGAGTGTGTACAACGCGACCGTGCCTTTGCCGAGATCGCGCAACGCCTCCATCATCCCTTGCGATTCGCGCAGCTGAAAGACGCGATGGCTGGCTTCGGCATTCTTGCCGAGTTCATTTGCCAGGCCATCAAGGAATTTCTGAAATATCTGGTTAGCGATGGTGAGATCGGCATCAAGTTTGGCGAGGCGTTGTTCTTCTTCGGGCGTGCGGGAAGGTTTTTCGAGCAACATTCCGCGTTCCGTGCCGAGTTCTGTAATCTGGTCGGCGATCTCGCGGTAGCGTTTTTCAATCGCCGCTTCTTCGGGCGTCAAGGCAACTTTTTCTGTATTTGATGCGTTATTTGTGTCTCTACGGACGTATTCAAAATATTCTTCATCTTTTAGCATCCGAATGACTTGCTCGGCTTCGGGCAGGCGTCCCTGTGCAATCAGCAAATCTGCCAGTTCGCGGTAGGTTTTCTCCTTGGTTTTGAGAAACGTGCGCTGCGTGTCCATCTCCAGTCCTCTAATGGCTGCGCGCAATTCCTGGTAGCGATTAACGGATTGTTTGCCGTAATAAATGGCCAAACTTACTTGCTGATTGGATTTCCAAAGCAGCATCAGATGGTTGAGCGCGGCGGCTTCGAACTCACGGGAACTTAATATGCGACCTAAATGTAGCGCCTGATAGTAGTGATCCAGCGCTTTTTGTGTCTTACCCTGTGAAGCATAGACTTCACCAATATTATTGATGATATATGCTTCTGTGACGCGATCCCCCATCTTTTGCTTGATGATTAATGCCTGCCCTAAATAATCCAGTGCCTTTTCTTGCTCATTAAGCGCCACGTAGACGCGGCCTAGATGCAGTAGACTTGTGGCTATACCGTCTTGCAACCCCAGGGCTTTCCACAAAGGCAGCACCTGCTCAAAATATTTTTGTGCTGGCTGAAGTTCACCACTTTCGGAATAAGCAATGCCGATATTCGTCAGGGTTGCCGCTTCCTGCGCCTTATCATTTGCGGCACGAATCAACAGCAGCGATTGCTGGTAATATTCCACCGCTTTCTGCGACTCGCCGAGTTCATCGTAAACCACGCCGATGCTTTTCAGTGCGATCCCTTCGCCGCGCCGATCACCAATGGTTTTTCGTATCGTTAGTGCTTGTCCATAATATTCCAGTGCCTTTTGCTTTTCGCCCATGAAAGAGTAGATGCGACCAATATCGGCAAGCGTCGTCGCTTCACTTTCACGATCCGCTCTGGCTCGAAATAACTGGAGCGATTGATTCGCCACATCCAACGCTTTCTGATGCTCTCCCCTCATCGAATAAACGCTTCGTATGTTTTCGAGCGCCATCATTTCACCGCTCTTGTTCCCTTCGGCTCGAAACCGCAACAGCGCCTGCGAGGAGTAATCAAGTGCTTTGGGATACTGTCCCAACACGCGATACACATACCCCAAACTATCAAGTGTTAGAGCTTCACCAGCGCGGTCTCCCATAGCTCGTTTCAGTTGCAACGCCTTCTCAAAGTATTCCAATGCCTTTTTATTCGCCCCAAGGTAGAGAGAGGCTGTGCCCAAGTTAAAAACCAGAGTTGCTTCTACAGAGCCTCCCCCCACTGATTGATAGATTGGAAGTGCTAATCCGTACCATTTTACTGCTGCCTCCCATTGTCCTTGTTCGGCTAGGGTCATTGCCACATAAAATTGGCTATGTGCCAACTTCTGTTTTTCTCCTGCCTCCTCCCAGAACTTCCCTGCTTGCTCAAATTCCGTGACGGCCTGACGATATGCCTCTTCCTTACGTTGCTTTCGGAATTGATTGCCTGCACTCATGTGCTGTTGTGCAGCAAGGCGATGGCGGTCTGCCTCAATGGAAGGACGGGTTTCCTTCCATTCCAGGAGGTACGTTCCTGCCGCGATCTTGTCATTTAGCGAGTTCACTTCAAGGCGCAAGCGCGAATCTGATGTAATTGCCCAAAACAATACTTCTTCGCCTTTGTCTTCGTTTGGGCTATCCACTTCCGCCAGTCGTTTCCCGCTAGCGTCCAGTAAGCGTACCTCCACATCAATGCCCTTTTGCTCGACCACGACACGTATAAACTGCCCTGCCGCTAGTGAGAGGTGATACGCGTGTGTTTGCCTGCCTACAAGCTCGCGTTCAATTGGCTTTCCTAACGCAAGTTGCGCCACTTCCTGGGCGTATGCGCTTGGAGGAATAAAGAGAAGTGCATACGCATGTGCGGCAACAAGAGAAAATATCGTTACAACGATATGTTGGACGTTCTTCATACATTTTCTCCTACCTAATCAAGCGGAATCCCGCCTCCAATCCCCTCAGACGCGCCGAAAAAATGCACGCGGTAGAGTTGGGACGGACGCTGAGAAGCTTCGCATCTTCTGACCTTGCTGGTAATTCGTAACTTTTGCCTACGGCTGTGACGGCAAGATGATAACAGGTGTCGTAGGAAGTGTCGCCTGGTCGGGCAACCATTTCCTACTCTCGCATCGGTGGGTTAGGATGAACAACTACGATCTCTGTACTTATTCTGAACTAGCTAAAGGAAACTGCATGACGCAAATACGAGACATCATTTTTGGCACAGATGACCCTGATCTTTTTTCGATTATCACCAAACAAAATGGTCCGGCGGGGCAATTACCACTGACGCCATCTGACCTGCTCGACCGACCGAGTGGCGATCTGTTCGGCTGGACGCAAAATGCCGGAATGGGCTGGAATCCCGCGCAACTCGGACGGCCAGAAGTTTTGATTTTGAGCACACAGGGCGGCATTCGTTTGCCAGATGGAACGCCTCTTGCGCTCGGCTATCACACCGGGCATTGGGAAGTCGGTTTGCTGATGCAGGCGGCGGCAGAGGAGTTGCGGCGGTTTGATTGTATTCCATTCGCGGGATACTGCACCGATCCATGTGACGGGCGTTCGCAAGGCACAACGGGAATGTTCGATAGTTTGCCCTATCGCAATGATGCGGCAATGGTGCTGGGACGATTGATTCGTTCGTTGCCGACGCGGCAAGGCGTGATCGGCGTAGCGACGTGTGACAAAGGGCTTCCGGCAATGATGATGGCACTGGCAGGAGCCCACAATTTGCCGACGGTGCTGGTTCCGGGCGGGGTCACGTTGCCCGCGAGCGACGGCGAAGACGCAGGCAAAGCGCAGACGATTGGAGCGCGGTACGCGAATCAACAAATCACGTTAGAACAAGCCTCAGAAATCGGATGCCGCGCCTGTGGTTCGCCCGGCGGCGGCTGCCAGTTTTTAGGTACTGCTGCGACCTCACAAGTCATTGCCGAAGCGCTTGGGCTGGCCGTTCCTCATAGCGCGCTTGCGCCTTCAGGACAGCCGATCTGGACGGATATGGCGCGACGCTCTGTGCAGGCAATGATGCAGCAAAAACAACTTGGTTTGGAAACACGTTTCATCATCACGCCTGCGGCCATTCGCAATGCAATGGCTGTGCATTCAGCGTTTGGCGGTTCGACGAATCTGTTGCTGCATTTGCCTGCGGTCGCGCACGCCGCCGGGCTGGAAATCCCAGCCATTGAAGAATGGATTCAGATTAATCGTCGTGTGCCGCGCATGGTGGATTCCTTGCCAAATGGCCCACATCCGACTGTGCGCGTATTCCTGGCAGGCGGCGTGCCCGAAGTGATGTTGCATTTGCGCGGACTAGGGCTGATTGACGGCAGTGCGTTGACCGCATATGGCAAACCTCTGGATCAAATGTTGGACGAATGGGCGATTTCTGAGCGCCGTCAGGTATTGCGCGAACGTTTGCAGGAAGCTGACAATATCCATCCAGATGAAGTCATCATGAATCCTGAACAAGCGCGTCACAAAGGCCTGAGCAGCACGGTGACGTTCATCAAAGGCAACCTCGCGCCCGAAGGGGCCATCGTCAAAAGCACGGCGATTGATCGTTCGATGATTGGCGCTGATGGCGTGTACAGACTGACCGGCCCCGCGCGTGTTTTTACGAGCGAGCGCGCCACGATTGCCGCCATCAAAAGCCAGGGTGAAGATCGTCTTAAAGGGGGCGAGGTCATCGTATTGATTTGCCGTGGGCCGCTTGGTACCGGAATGGAAGAGGTTTATCAAATCACTTCGGCCTTGAAATATATGCCGTATGCAAATTCTGTTGCGCTTATCACGGATGCGCGGTTTTCCGGCGTTTCCAGCGGCCCCTGCATCGGGCACGTCGGCCCCGAAGCGCTGGCAGGCGGCCCCATTGGCAAACTCCGCGATGGCGATTTGGTGCGCGTCGTGATTGATACGCGTAATCTTGAAGGCACAATTGATTTCGTCAAACGGGAAGCCGATGGGACGCACACGCCCAATGATTCGGAATTGGAAAGTCGCGGATTTCGTAGTGATCTGGCGGCTGACCCCGAATTACCTGCCGAAACACGGCTGTGGGCGGCGTTGCAACAGGCGAGCGGTGGTGCGTGGCGCGGGTCGGTTTATGACGTAGAGCGTATTTTGCGTGTGTTGGAAGCAGGGCACAAGGCTTTGCGTGAATGTTAATACCTAGAGGTTGATCCACAATAATAGTGCCGCTTTTCATGGCTTAGCGGACGTGAATGGCCATCAGTAGATCACCTTTCGCCGCCGTAATGTTAGCAAGACGTCCGGCGGCAGCGGCGTCCAGTCATATTCCATTCCGTTTCTAACGCAGCGTAACACGAAGCTGTTTTTTCGTGATGCAAAACCAAGTTACTTGCTTATTCCTCAACTTTGCTGCACGCTCAGCACCAGACAAAACTAAAGCTTTTTGTCTGGTGTTCACTCCTCACTGTTGTCCAACTAATCAAATCAGCAAAAAATGGCTGAGCCTTACCAAATCAAAGGATTCTCAATGTCACATCACCCAATCTGCCGCAAGGCAAATATTGTTGTCCGAGAACTTGAAAATGAAGTTTTGCTGTATGATTTAACTCTTCATAAAGCCTATTGCTTGAATCAACCAGCAGCATTGGTTTATCAGTTTTGTGATGGCACAAATTCCGTTGCCGAAATCAGCGACTTGATGAGCAAGAGACTGAAAATCTTAGTTAGCGAAGATTTGGTATGGCTTGCCTTGAAGGACCTTGAGAGACAAAATCTGCTTGAAAACGAAGAAGCCTTTACCCCTCAGGTTGCCGGACTTTCCCGCCGCACATTACTCAAAAAAGCCCGCCTGGCCTCGATAGGGATACTTCCTATAATCGTCTCAATCGTCGCTCCGGTTGCGGTGGCGGCGGCAACATGCATTCCTTTTTCTGCCCCTTGTGTGCCGGGGGATAATTGTTGCCCAAATTCGATTTGTGAGCCGGTCCGAAATGTTTGTGGCTGTCAGTGTGTTACCCCTGGCGATTGCCTGACACAAACCGTATGCCCCAGCACGGTAAATTGTAATTCAAACGGTGTGTGTGCGCCCTAATTCAATGTCGCTACCCCGCCAAGCTGTTAGCGCGTAGATCGGTCACTTCATCGTCAACAATGACGCCATCGTTTCGATTCCATCCCACAAATTCTGTAAGCGGATGTTCTCGTTTGCACTGTGTTGATTGTTGTCGTGATTGGCGATGGGAATGCCAATCGCGGGTAGTTTCAGGATGTCGGTGAAGATGTACAACGGCACGCTGCCGCCGAGTGTAGGCATTTTCACGGTCGTGCCGCGTGCAGCTTCGATGGCGGCGATGATCTGGCGCGAGCTGGGCAAATCCATCGAAGTCCGCGCGGCGTTGTAACCGTCGCCCGCGCGCGGAATGATGGCTTTGATGACTTTAGGATATTTCAGGCGTGTGGCTTCGTCGGGTTCAGTCTCAACAATGTGCCAGCCTTGTTTGCGAATATGCGCGAGAACACGCGCAACGGCAGTCTTGTAATCAATGCCTTTGACGAGGCGAATATCTAGCGCGGCGGTTGCGGTCGAGGGAATCACATTGCGTGCCGTGGCACCGGTTGAACCGCTGGAAAGCCCGCGAATATTGAGTGACGGCAGCATCAGCGTTTCTTTTAGCTTCTTGCCTTTGCCTTCGGTGAAACCGATTTGCGATTCGCGTTTGAGGTCTTCGTCGTTGTCGGCGGCTTCGGCTAACGCGCGTTGTTCGGTTGGACTGAGTGGTTCGATGCCGTCGTAATAGTTTTCAATTAACACGCGTCCATCCTCGTCTTTCATCGAAGCGAGCAGCCGCGCGAGCAGCATGGCCGGATTTGGTGCCCAGTTGCCGTAATGTCCGCTGTGCAGTTCGCGGCGCGGGCCATAGACGGTCAATTCCAAGGTCGTCACGCCACGTGCGCCGAAGTAAATTTGCTGCTGCCGATTCTGATGCACCGGACCATCGCAAATCAGCCAGACATCGCCTTTTACCTGCTCAGGATATTTCGCCACGATTTGTTCGAGGTGAGGTGAACCGGCTTCTTCTTCGCCCTCAAAGAAAAACTTGATATTGCTCGTGAGCGTGATTTGATTGGCTTTGAGTGCATCAAGTGCAGTGACAAGCGCGATGATCGGCGCTTTGTCGTCGCCTGTGGCGCGGGCATACAGTCGCCATTCGGGATTGAACGGTTGCCCTTTGGTGGGGAAGGGAATATCTTTGCCGCCCGCTTCGAGCGACGCGGAGCGCAACGTTGGCGCGAACGGATCGCCGCCAACCCACTTCGCTGGTTCGACGGGTTGACCATCGTAATGCACATAGAAAATCAGCGTGCGAGTTGCGCCAGGCGTTTTGATTTCGCCGTAGACGACGGGCGGCACATTCGGCACTTCGAGTAACTGCGGTTGGATTCCGCGCGCGGCGAGCATTTGCGAAATCAATTCGGCATTGCGACGAATGTTGGGCAAATCGGAGGCGACGTTCGGAATTGCCAGCAGACGCCTGAATTCGTTGATGATTTCGTGTTCGTGCGTTTGCCGATGGGCGCGAGCAGCCTTGACGACAGCGGGTTGCGCGGTAGTGGCAATGGCGAGTGCGAGCAGTAGTAAAAGGGCTGTGACGAGTTTCAAGGCAATTCCTCAATGGCGAGATATTTTCACCGCAGAGATTGCACAGATGGTTACAGCAGTTTTCTCTGCGAAGTCCACTGCGCCCAACGCAAGACTGCAACAATCAGCAATCTCACGACGGGTTACAGCAGTTTTCTCTGCGAAGTCCACTGCGCCTCTGCGGTGAAAGCTTTTTCTTGCGCCTTAATCCAATCGCTTCACGCGGATGTTGCGATAGCGGACAACACTTTTGGGATCGTGGGCTTGAAAGGCGAACGTCCCCTTGTCGAGCATAAGCGGCATGTCCTTGCCGGGTTGCCGATCAGCGGGTTGCTCCCAATCTACAGCAACTTTGTCGTTGACCTTGACCGTGACGTGTTTGTCTTTGACGATGATGTGATAGGTATACCATTCATTGTCGTTGACGAGTTGTTCTTTCACATTCACGACGTTATATAAGCTGCCGGTTCTCTTCCAATCCGTGTGCGTTTGATTAACTTGCACCTCAAAGCCCATTTTGGGGAAACCGATTTCCTGCCATTGCGTGTGGAAATAAATTCCTCCGTTGGAGCCTGGTTCCGTCCTGGCTTCGACTTTGTATTCAAAGTTAACAAAGGGCTTGGAGTCGCCGACGTAAAACAAATGACTACGCGGCCCCTTTGCGACAATCGCGCCGTCTTGGATGGACCAACTGTTTTTCTCCGGCTCAGCAATTTTCCAGCCATTGAACGTTTTGCCGTCCCAGAGGGTTTTGAACCCTTTTTCTTTGATCGGCTTAGTTTTTTTGTCTTGTGCTAAGGCCGTGCCTGCGACAAGCAGCGATAAGGCGATTGCCAGCAAAATAGTGAGCTTTTTCATCTCGCATGATCTCCTGTGATGAAGGTTAGTATTTTGAACGTGAGAGCCGCAGGATAGCATTGTTCCGCGCGGTTGTCAGTAAGGGCCCCTAATGGGAATGACATTCGTTTATAGACGACTAGAATTAGGGCGCGCGGTTAAATTACAGAGGGGCGGACTAAATTAAAGAGCGTAGAGGGCAACGACACAGGATAGTTGATAGTTGGCCGAAAATCCCTTCTTTAGTAAGGGATAGCGCTGCATGGCGGAATCAATCTTGGATAACTCGCAGAAAAAATCGCACGCCCCCTTGACAAAGACCGGGCACCCCACTAATATCTGCCGCTTTGTGCATGTAAGGTCTTTGTCAGAGTAGCGACGCTAAGCGGTCTTAAGTGCAGAGGCGTCGCGCAGCCAGCATAAAATTGGCTGGTTTATTGAGAACGTATTGTGGCGTCCTTGTTCGCATATTCACGCGAACCTTGCTTTCAGGCAGTTGCTTCTAAGACTGCTTTCTTAAATTTACGCCACAGAAAAACTCGGCGATTTGAGACGCCACTATCTGCACACTTACTAGACATCTCAAGCTCATTTTAATGAGGCTCGATTTTAATTTTTAGTTGCACTGACTGTGCGTTACGCGCTGTTTGTGATGGCGCGATGTGATCGAAATATGCCAACGATTAACCAATTAGTTCGTAAGGGACGCCAAAAAGTTAAATATAAAACTTCCAGCCCGGCTTTACAGTCTTGCCCGCAACGACGCGGAGTGTGCGTCCAGGTTAAAACGCAGACGCCGAAAAAACCGAATTCAGCGTTGCGCAAAATTGCGCGCGTGCGGTTGACCAATGGCATTGAAGTGACTTCGTACATCCCCGGCATTGGCCACAATCTGCAAGAGCACTCAATTGTGTTGGTGCGTGGTGGTCGTGTGAAGGATTTGCCGGGCGTGCGCTATCACATTGTGCGTGGCACGCTGGATTCCGTCGGTGTGGCCAATCGCAAACAGGGACGCTCCAAGTACGGCGCAAAACGTCCGAAAGAAGGCGCGGCTGGCGCGAAAGGCGCGGTGAAGGGCGCACCCACGAAGAAGAAGTAACGTTTTGAGACGAGAAATTTGATATGCCAAGAAGAAGAGGAATACCCAAGCGCGAAGTTCTGCCAGATCCGGTTTACAACAGCCCTTTGGTAGCAAAGTTTGTCAATGCTTTGATGTGGGATGGCAAAAAATCCACCGCTGAAGCAATCCTGTATCGGGCTTTCGATAAAATCAAAGAGAAGACACAGGAAGATCCGTTGAAAGTCTTCAAGAAAGCGATTGATAACATCTCGCCTAAGGTTGAAGTAAAGTCCAAGCGCGTGGGCGGTGCGAACTATCAGGTTCCTGTCGAGGTCAACGCGGCACGGCGCAATGCATTGGCAATGCGTTGGCTGGTGCAGTATGCGCGTGGGCGTGGCGAAAAGACGATGATGGATCGGTTGGCGGGCGAAATCCTGGATGCTTCGCAAGCGAAAGGTAATTCTGTTAAGAAGCGCGAAGACGTGCATCGTATGGCGGAAGCCAATAAGGCTTTTGCGCATTATCGCTGGTAGGTAGCAATTCATTGAGCGGGGGCAGATAGTAATCGCACCCTGTTCCTCACGGCACCTTTTGATTTTTTGGTAGTGTAGTTTTATGCCTAGAACAGAACCTCTCAATAAGTTTAGAAACATCGGTATTATGGCGCATATTGACGCCGGGAAGACGACGACGACCGAGCGTATTCTTTTCTATACTGGTGTGAACTACAAAATCGGCGAAGTCCACGAAGGCACCGCCACGATGGACTGGATGGAGCAGGAACAGGAGCGCGGCATTACGATTACGTCTGCTGCTACAACTTGCTTCTGGAAGCGCCACAACGATAACTATCGCATTAATATCATTGATACGCCCGGTCACGTAGATTTTACAATTGAAGTCGAACGCAGCTTACGCGTTTTGGACGGTGCAGTTGCCGTGTTTGATGCTGTCGCTGGCGTGCAACCGCAATCTGAAACTGTGTGGCGGCAGGCGGACAAATACAATGTCCCACGCATTGCCTTCATTAACAAAATGGATCGCCCCGGCGCAGATTTCAATCACGCCGTTGATACGATCCGCACCCGCCTGAGCGCCAAGCCAGTGCCGATTCAAATGCCGATTGGTGCAGAAGATCAATTTAAAGGCGTGATTGATTTGATCACGATGAAAGCCATTCTCTGGAAAGACGAGAGAATGGGCGCGGATTACTCTGTTGAAGATATTCCGGCTGCATTGCAAGCCGACGCTGATGCGGCGCGCGAAGCGATGATCGAAGCTTTGGCTGATGCCGATGATGACATCGCAATGAAATACCTCGAAGGCGAAACAATTACGGATGACGAAATTCGTGGTGCATTGCGTCGTGGTTGTATTGGCATCAAGTTGTTCCCGGTCGTTGCGGGTACAGCTTTCAAAAACAAAGGCGTCCAAACGTTGTTGGATGCGGTGGTGGATTACTTGCCTTCCCCCTTGGATATTCATTCTGTCACTGGAACAGACATGAATGGTGAAGAAGTCGAGCGCAAAGCGGACGACAAAGAACCGTTCTCCGCGCTGGTCTTTAAGATCATGGCCGACAAGCACGTCGGTCAATTGTCGTTCACGCGCATCTATTCCGGCACGCTGAAATCCGGTTCGTACGTTTATAACTCCACCAAAGATAACAAAGAGCGCGTGGGCCGCATTATGAAGATGCACGCCAACAAACGCGAAGATGTGGACGAAGCGTATGCCGGTGAAATCGTCGCTATCGCAGGACTCAAACAGGCTACGACCGGCGATACGGTTTGCGATGACAGTAAACCCGTCGTCCTCGAAGCGATGGAATTTCCGACCCCTGTGATCTCGCTGGCGATTGAGCCGAAGACGCGCCAGGATCAAGAAAAGCTCGGCATCGCGTTGGGCCGCTTGGCGCAGGAAGACCCCTCCTTCCGCGTTTCGACCGATCAGGAAACGAATCAGACGATCATCGCCGGGATGGGCGAGTTACATTTAGAAATCCTGGTGGATCGCCTGAAGCGCGAATACAACGTCGAAGCCAATGTCGGTAAGCCGCAGGTCGCCTATCGCGAGACGATCAAGAAGCCTGCGAAGGGCGAAGAGAAATATGCCCGCCAAACCGGTGGTCGTGGACAATACGGACACGCCGTGCTGGAAATCGAACCCGGCGAACCTGGTTCCGGTTTTGTGTTTGTCAACGAAATCGTGGGCGGCGTGATTCCGAGAGAATACATCAACCCTGTCCAAAAAGGCGTGGAAGAAGCCATGCAGGGCGGCATCCTCGCGGGCTACGAAATGGTTGACGTGAAGGTTCGCTTGGTCTTCGGCAGTTACCACGAAGTTGACTCGTCTGAAATGGCGTTCAAGATTGCTGGTTCGATTGCCTTTAAGGAAGCCGCGAAGAAAGCGAATCCGGTGTTGCTCGAACCGGTGATGAAGGTCGAAATCGTCACGCCCGAAGAATACATGGGCAGCATCACTGGCGATTTAAGCTCGCGTCGTGGGCGCATCGAAGGCATGGAATCTCGTATGAGCACGCAGATCATCAAGGCGATGGTGCCGTTGGCTGCGATGTTCGGCTACGAAACAGAACTGCGTTCGATGTCACAAGGCCGCGCTGCTTCTTCGATGCACTTTGCGCGCTACGAAGAAGCGCCGAAGAGTGTGAGCGAAGAAATTATTGCCAAAGTACAAGGCACAGCAAAATAGATTTGAAAGTTTGAAATCTCAGATTTGAGATCGTTGAAAACAATTGCGGAGTTACTCCGTACCTTAAATTCCACTTTGTTTTAAGGAGCGAAATCATCATGGCGAAAGAGAAATTTGACAGGTCGAAGCCGCACGTGAACATCGGGACGATTGGGCACGTGGATCACGGCAAGACGACGTTGACGGCGGCCATCACGAAGGTGCTGGCCAAGCACAATCCGAAGATCACGGTGCGCGCGTTTGATTCGATTGACAACGCGCCGGAAGAAAAGGCGCGTGGGATCACAATTGCGACGGCGCACGTCGAGTACGAGACACCGAATCGGCACTATGCGCACGTGGATTGTCCGGGACACGCCGACTACGTGAAGAACATGATCAC
>JAFDVL010000064.1 GCA_018268995.1 Acidobacteriota bacterium
GGAATGATGTTGCCAGGGAACGGATCACGCAAAAAGCCTTGTCCATTCGGGTTGGCACGCGTCGTCGCTGGATCGTAAATGATAATCGGCTTGCCAGTCGCATCCGCCAACTTGGAAAAATCACCATTGCGAAAGGCCTCTGTCGGCAAAGTGTAAAACCCTGACGCATTGGTAATAAATTGATAGCCTTCGTAATTATAGAAGAAAAAGCTGCGATCTTTGCCGCGATAAAGTGACGGGCCACCCTGACCAAAGCGCGGGAACAAAATTGGCCCGCCAAGCGAACCACCATATTGGTTATAACGAAGCGGTTGTTTGGGACGAGCCGCACGATTATTTGCCCAACTATTGGCGTCTAAATAATTATTGCGGAAAAATTCATACAACGTACCGTGGTAATCATTAGTACCTGACTTGGTCACAAGATTCACTACGCCCCCAAGCGTAAAGCCATATTCAGCCGACATCGTGTTTGTCTGGACTTTGAATTCCTGTACAGAATCTACATTCGGATTAATATTCACATCTGGCAAATAAGCATTGACGCTACTCAGCCCATCAACCACTAAGTTATTTGTCGCAAACGGACTGCCATTAATGCGAATCATTGAAACCTGTGTGCCGCGATCAGCAAACCCCGAAGCAGTGGGGCCAACGCCAGATTGAACCGCTGGCGCGAGCAGCACAAGCGAGAGCGCATTGCGACCATTAACAGGTAATTCCTGCACACGCCGATTTTCAATGACTTTACCAAAGGTCGCCGTCGTCGTATCTACAAGTGGAGACTGACTGGTCACTTCGATAGTTTCACTGACAGCTCCGGTTTCCAGAACCATGTTGATTTCAGCACGCTGATCCACTTCCAGCGTGAGGTTGCTGCGCAAGGCTTTTTTGAATCCCTCTTTTGAGGTAGACACAGAGTAACCGCCAACCATTAAATTCGGGACAGTAAAATTTCCGTCATTGTTGGTTGTGGCAGTCGTTGAAATATTGGTGTTTGTGTTGGTGATGATTACAACCGCGCCAGGAATAACTGCGCCGCTGGCATCGGTTACGCTGCCAAGAATGGTGCCGCGTCCACGTTGCGCAAAAGCGATGGATGCAAGAAATAACATTGACACCAGCAGAATAAGTTTGCTACCTAAAACCTGCCGCTGGAAAACGGGGTGAAACTGCTTCATCTTAAACCTCCAGAGGGAAAGCATGGAGTTCGATGGTTGCAAATCGGGTGGGTGACTCGCCAAAGTGCTACCCTATTTGCACCCGAACTTCATGCACGAATTTTTAACCGAAATAATGATGCGTTCTTGTCTAGCGGATTTGTGTTACAGACCGCTCGACATCTTCCAGCAAAGATGTACTGCCGCGTTTGATATGGGCACTGATGGCGCGCGACACCGCCTCAGCGTCTTTTTGTTCCAGGGCGCGCACGATGGCGCTATGTTCTTTTTGTTCCTGCGTGATCCGTTCCTGCCACGTCTCTGAACGGTAATGAATACCTGCAACCTGAATCGGCACCCGCAGGCGATGATAGGTTTCCACCAGTTTTCGATTGTCTGACAATTCCACAATCAACGTGTGAAACTCAAAATTTAGTTCCAGATGCCGACTGACATCGGTGGATTTTTCCATTTCTGCAATTAAATTCCTGAGTCGTTCAAGATCGGCCTTCTTCACATTGGCCGCTGCTAATTCGCCAGCCAGCATCTCCAATGCGCGACGCACTTCAAACGTCTCGGCCAGCTCACGCGGATCAACACGACTGATATACGTTCCGCGTTGTGCCTGAACGTCTAATAAGCCTTCTGCGGCCAGACGACCTATCGCTTCCTTGACAGGCATCTTGGAAACTTTCAATCGCCCCACCAATTCCCCCAGGTCCAATCGCATGCCTGGAGCAAACCGCCCCGTCAGGATTTCGCCTCTGAGGTAATCATAAATCTGGTCGCTCAGCGTGGTTCGATTGATAACAAATTCTGTCGTTGTGCTCATAACGTGCGACTTGATCTTTAAGAATTCTGACAGGCGATTGTTTACTGTCCAGCAAAAGATTTCGATAACTAATATATTAGTTACTAGGATACTAATTTTCTCGTTGCACATTGTCAAGAAGTGGGAAGGATTTCAAAAAGAATTTTATTCCCCCAGGCACCGCAGGTCAGCTTCGATCTTCATAGCACCAACAAAACACAAAGCCAAGATTGGAATACCACTCGCATTTGATGTTTTTAGCTTTGCAGTAGCGTTTCATTTGCGAAACACTGTTTCACGCAGTACAATATTTTTGTCCCAAGTGTGCTAGTGAGCTTTTGTGTGGCTTGGGAGTTTTAACTGTTATTTGGAGGAAAGTAGTATGACAAGCATGAACCGACCGAAAATAAACCCCTTAAGCCGCAGGCCACGTCAACAGCGATTAGTCATGGCTGTGCGGGGCGGCGCAGGCGTCGGGAAATCATTTTTTGCTGCCTCGCTGGCGGATGCAGGGTTAGGCCGACTCTGTATTATTGACACCGAACGCAAGACCCGCTTATTGCACGGGGTAGGCGAGATGTTTGATGGCCTTGAGGTCGAACATCCGGGGGAAGTCCCGGAATTCGTTGACTGGCTCTTGAACTCACCCGAAGCCGCTGAGCAGAATTACGGTTGCTATGCGCTGGATTCGTGGGCCAGTTATTTTTCTGCCAAGCATAGCGAAATGATCGCGGCGGTTCGTGAGCGGACGGGTGATCCATTGGCACAACCAAATGCTGAAGAACTTGCCGCCGATCAAATGGTTTTACAGGGTGTCTTGCGAAGCCTTTGCCAATCGGGGAAATCCGTTGTGATCGTGGATCAAATTCCAGCCAAGGGCAAAGAGACCAAAGAAGATAATGAAATGGGGCGCGTGCTTCCCTCCACCGCCAGCGGATTGGAGTACTTCGTGGACATTATGTGCGAAGTGTCTTTGCAGGAACGCAACGGTGAGGTTGTCCGTGTTTTCCAGATCGTAAAATCAAACAGTCCTGCTTTTGAGTTGGGCTTTGAGATGACTGGCAATGTGACCTTTAAAGATTTCCTGGATCATCTGGTGCAACGGAGCGGATCGAAGTTGCCCGTCAATACTCCCGCCCCGTTGACGGTAGCCGAAACGTTGCCGACCTCGGAGCCGTTGAAGATTGTACCGCCCCAAATCTCGGTTGAGGATTTACTAGCCAAAGCGGTTCAGTATGGGTTCAAGCAATCGGATATTGTCACTGCGGCCAAGATCTATCATCAACAACCCAATATTTATCATCTAACATCCGATCAGCTCGCTGATCTTGATCGCCGGATGTCAGCTAAAATCGAGAAGATGCAGGCCACGAACCATGCCGTGCCGGAGGAAATTTCTGCCAGTGGACGGACGTCGCGAAATGGGTTACGGCGGGCAAGCTAAGCAATCAAGACTTGAAAAAGCCACAGAGAAGAACGTGAAAGTTGTGCTTTCCGCGCTCTCTGTGGCTTACAGTTGTTTTGGCAGTTATCGTTTCGCTTTGCGACCAACGCTTTCGGCTAATTCAATCGTTTTGCCGATAATGATGTCTTCGAGTTCAGGCGACCACGAACAAGGCTGATCGTAGTAGATCATTGAATCTACGACTTCATAGCCGCCTTCGCTGAACATGCGGGCAGAAGGAATATATGCCATCACGTCATTCGTGTATCCGGCTACCCATAAGCCTTCTGTGCCGAGTTCACGTTTGAGCCGTAAGGAATAGTCCGTGACAACCTCTCCGGCCAAACCTACCAGCGTGAAGAAATTGCCAATTTGGAAAATCTGCACCGTGTATGGATAGGATGTCGGCAGTTTCCCATCTCGAATCATCCGTGCCAGCATCCGATCAGCGTGTTTGCGTTTGAAGACATTCTCGTCGTTGAGCCGCTGCTGAAATTCTTCGCGTGTCGGTGGTGTGCCAAATGGAATTGCAACCCGATCCAGCGCGGTTTTGACATCGCCATCAAAGCTTTTCAGTTTGCCTTCCAACACTTGTTCGACCACTCCGGCCAAAGAGGCTCCGTGCTGTTGCGCCAATGCCAGCGTGCTACGAGGATTCGGATTGATGTCAGCCCCCGTCCCCATCACAAACATGGCAATCGCACCCGGATGTTTCTTTTCGATTTCGGCCTGCGCAAACCCCGCGTAATCGCCGCTGAGTTGATAAAACTCACCTGTCAGCGTTGTGTTGTGACAAGCATAGCCAAAGACGACGCCGCGCAGGGCTTCGCGTTTTGTTTCGATCAGCAACACAGGCACATCCTGATCTACGACACCCGTTTGATTCACGCCAATACTGATGGCACCGTTGGCAGATTTCGTCCGACGATTCATGGCGAATGTGCCGGTGCCGTGTCCCAGGGATAGTTTCGCCAGCGACATATCTTTTAAGGCTTGTCCGATCACCCAGAGAACCCGCTCCTGCAAAAATTGGGAATACTCATAAATCCGCGTTGCCTGCTCAGCATCAAGCTGATAGGCCCCAATCAAATTGCCACGAATAACCGGGCCAGTGTGCGTGTGCGAAGCATTCAGCATCAATTGATCTCGGCGCAATCCGTATTGTTGTTGCGCCCGTTCAGCAATTGATTCCGACAGCTCACGCGTGAAACCTAAAATATCTGCCGTCACCAGCACCATACGATTGCCATTGTCATCTGTAATCGCCAGAGCCTTTGCATATAAATCCTGAAACTTGCCGAGCGATGGCTTGTTGCGATTGGCATACCCAGCCATCCAGATATTGTATTCGGGCGTGATAATCACCTTCGCCAGTCCGGCACGCATTTGTTTTGCGTCTGCTGATGGGACGAATAAAAATAAAAGTGAGAATAAGACAAACAGCTTTTTCATATCGGGACAAACTTCCTCTTAACCAACCTCAACGAAATATCATTTGGAATATTTGGTATTTGAAAGAGAGAGTACCACTGGAATCAACCAGAAACCAAACCTCCCTGCCTGCCACAGATTATTTGATTTTCAGGACGCGGCGGGCATTGCGATAGAAAATTTTCTCCTGTGCCCTTTTGTCAGGCAAGAGCCTGCGAACGGTTGCGATCTGCTGCGAGCCGCTACATTTTTCGCCTTGCCCGACAACATCGTTGCAATCGCTGCCATACAGCAATTTATCCTGATGCCGCTTGAGAAATTCGCGGGCGTGGTCTTCATCACGCAACATGGCGTTCAGGCCAGACCCGGCGGAAAGGTCACCATACATATTCGGATAATCCGCTAACCAGCGATCTGTCAGCCCGCCGGGTGTGACTTTCGTTTTAGGATAGAGCACTTCCTGATCCAGGCTCCGATCAATGTTTCCCCACCAGGTTTGTGCGTGTCCAATGAAGTTCACTTTCGGGAATTTGGCGAGGATTTTGTGAAATTGCGCAAAGTTTTTGTTGTATTTGCCGTGCTGAAAATGCATCAGGACAGGCACATTATATTCATTGGCAATGGAGGCGATCAATTCAATCGCGCGGGAATCAGCTTCAACAAAATACTTCTGTTCGCCAATGCCTATCGCGCCTAATTTGAGGTACTTTTCGATGACGGAGCGTGTTTCATCAATGTCCGGCAATTCGTTTGCGAAGAAGTAATATTCTTTCGGATACTTTTTCACTAACGCCAGACAGGTATCATTGCCCCACGCATCTGCCTCAAGCCCGTACTTTGATCCCGCAGGCAGCAAAACAGTTTTCGCAATGCCCATCGTGCGTTGATGCTTGAGCAGGTCTTCATCGCTGCGCCCGGAATAATGCGTATGTTGATGAATGTCTATGATCGGCATCGGAGCCGAGGCATTGGCTGGCAATATGGACGCCACCATTGCAGCGCCTGCTGCGCCAAGGAAGGTGCGACGAGAAAGTTGACTGTTCATAGGTTTTCCCACATCTGCATAACTTTGGTCTTATATTGTTTCAGGCTTTCAATCGTAAGCGGAAAATGCGGCTCCAGCGAAACAGGCCCGGCATAACCGATTTGTTTGAGCGCCACAAGGTGCGCGTGCCAGTTCATCATCCCTTCTCCAATCATCACCCATTGGGGCATCCCGCTTCTGACCGGAGCATCCAGTTGATCTTTGATGTGAACGTTCCGAATGTATGGGGCGACCGCTGCGAAATCAGCCAGTGGATCGCGTCGGAGCATCCAGGCATCGTTGCACGGATCATAGTTGATTCCGAGCGCAGGCGAATTCACAGCTTGCAGCAATTTCACCGTTGACGCTCCGCTGTCGGCATAACATACGGGTTCCGGTTCGATATAAAGCCGGAGGTTGGCTTGCGAACTCTTTTCAGCAGCTTCGGCAAGTGCTTCCCGCACCCAATTGGGAATGTTATCAGCGTGAATTGTATCAGCGATTGCTTCAGTTGCTCCCGGCTTACAAAACCCAAAAATAATCAGGGCGGATAGCTGCCAACGCGTGGCAAGTTCGACGGCACGCGGAAAGACGTCTGTCATTTCCTGCCGAAACTTTTCCGGCGTATCAGTCCACTTGAACAGTCCTGGCGACAGCGCCGTAATTTCCAGCCCTTCGCCATCTCGGATGCGCTCGATTTCGCGCAACTCAGAGGCGTCGCACATCGGCGCGCGGCCTGTTTCTAAAAAGCGAATTTCGTAGCGGCGAATGCCTGCCTGAAGCCCCATTGCGACTGCTTTACGAAAATTCCGACTAATCTCGTCCGCGACGATTCCTAGCTTAAGCATAAAAAGTACATAATTTTTCCCGACAGAATTTCTTCAAAAATCACGCTTGTAATAACACAAAAAGCCAACAAGCGAAAATTCCCGTTGGCTTTTTATGCGGCACATTGGATCTGTTTTTTAGAATCGTTTTGTAAATTCCAGATAGGCCAATCGGGCATTCGGCCCCGTTGGATATAAGCTGGAAGGGAGATTGCTACCATGCACGCCCGCCCAATAGGCAGTCAGTCCCATCGTCGGCGAGAGCGTGATGTCTACGCTTATATCAACCATTGCGCCTAATGTCCGGTTACCATTGGCAGGACGTCCGATAAAACCGAATGTTTGTTTTTGGAAAACTCCACCACCCACAAACCAGAGGTCTTTAGGATTGCTCAATCGCAGGTAATGAAAATCGCTGCGGACGCCAATCTTTGCATGAGGCTTAAGTCGCAATTGAACAAACGTGTCTTCATTGTTCATCAGATTATAAAATGGGAAACGGGCATAAATTCTGGGCGTGGGTAAGGCCTGAAAGAATGTGTGATGAGTTCCATCGCTCGGATCGCCATCTCCGGTGCTGCGGAAGTATCCGGCACGCACCCAGGGTTTGAATTTGCTGACCGTCTTTCCGCCAAATTGATACCCCGCTTCGATGGCCAAAGCACCAGCCCGATGCGATAAGTTGCCCCAATCTCCAAATTGTCCGGCTCCCCACAGCAGCAAATCCGCCTTGCCTGATCCCATCTGTGCGGTTTTGATGTAATGCCCGCCAATTGTGGTCACACGAATTTTGGCCAGATCGGCAGTGCGCGCTGCCAGCGAACGATTATCCGTTTTCAGCACACGCCGACCATCGTGGTAGTGCATTGCAAACACGCGCCAGTCGCTTTCAGAGTTTTTGGCTTTGATCGGTTTCGTATATGCACCGTAATAAAAATCCACATCCAGTTCGTTCCACCCGCGTAATTGAAAAACTCCTTCAGTGGGACGCGCAGCAACAAACGTGACATTGCGTTGCTTTGTGTTGTACCCATACTGCACGCCGTCAAAGCTTCGACCGATGTGCGTGAAGCCAAACGGCCCGATCAAGCGTTGCGAAATATGGTCGCGTTTGATCGTTGCCAGGGAAGGATCGGTTGGTGTGGTTTCTGCGCCATCGCTGAACTCAAAGCGACCGAGCTTGACGCTATTCGCCTTTCCTTTGAATCGCACAAACGCCTGCTTCAGAAAAGCACTGGCATCCTGCCGACCATTTGCAGCGTAATAAGCAGCACCGAGTCCAAGCTGTCCCTGCGGTGCTGGCGCAATGGCATTGGTCGGTAAATTCACCAATAGCGGAAACGCGCCTTCGACCTGCCATTCGACCTTTTCGCGCTGCTGACTTAAAGACAGGCGCAAGGTCGCTGCACCAAAATTATAATTATTATCGGCCAGGTTTGATTCAAACCAATCCCAGCTTTCAAAGCGTGCCCGGAGACTTCCTGAAAGCGTAACATTGCCAATTTTTACTGGTGCAGGTGTTGGCGTTGGCGCGGCAGAGGGAGCATTTTTAGTGCTAAGTTGACTGGGCTGTGCAAAAACTGAAATTCCCAACAAGAGCCAAAACAGTAGCCCTATAAATTTTGGGGAAAACATATAAACCTTTCCACCAGAGCGAGCAATTCGTTCTCCGTCAATTTTATTTTAGTCCGGCCTTTTGGACGGGCGGCGCACTTCCGCCGGGTATTAAACCACGCAAAGCCTTTTGGCCCTGCCGCGTAAAGTTGATGGATTCACCCAAAATGCGTGCCGCTTCCTGTGGCGCGTGAAAGCCAGTGGAGTTTTCAGCCTCGACAAAGTCCAGATAAAACTGCGCCTTGCGTTGGAAGTTTTGCGCAGTCGCCAGCTCTGCATCGCTGCGGCCTGCGGCTTTGGCAGATTTCAGGTCAGTCAGGAAATCCATCAAGGCATCCATCGCCGTGTTTCGTAATGCAAAATGACGGCTTTGAATCGTTTCCACCCGTGCGTGCAATTCGCCTTCAGACCATTTGTGACAGGTCTGGCAGGCGCGATTCACATTCAGCAAAGGACTCCGAACGTGATGGTCACTAATCTTCAATGCGCCTTCGCGTTTGTAAGGCATATGGCAATCTGCACAGGCTACCCCTGAGCGAGAATGAATGCCCTGGTTCCACATTTCAAATTCTGGATGCTGTGCCTTGAGAACAGGCGCGCCGGTATCCGCGTGCGTCCAGTCTTTATGATTGACCTCTTCGTAATACGCCATGATCTCATCCACCTTCAGTCCCTTTGACCAGGGATAGACCAAACGTTTTTCCGGGCCTTTGAAGTAATACTCCACGTGGCATTGACCACAGACAAAAGAGCGCATTTCCTGGCGGGTAGCCATCGCGTTAACATCGTAATTCGCAATTCCTTGTGAGGCTTTGTAAGCACGCATTCCCTCAATAAATCCGGGGCGGGTGATGCGCAATTGCAGATTGCTGGGATCATGACAATCAATGCACGAAACCGGATGCGTAACCAATTTTCGCGCCTCGGTATACGGCATTTGATTCATCGCCTCAAAGCCTTTGATCAAATCTCCGCCACCTAATTTTTTGTATGGCAGGTAAATCGAAGCGTGGCATTGCATACAGGTGCCGGGCTGCTTCACAACCTGCTGGCGTTCGGTGAACGTTTGATCGTCAAGCATGTAAGCGTGGCCGCGTTCTTCCCGAAAATCTTTTGAAAAGGCATACCCCGCCCACATAGCCTTCAGACGCAGATCTTCTTCAAGTTTAGACTGAGCCACCACAGAGCGCGGATCAGCTGCCGTTGGATTGCGGGGCAACGATTCGCTGCCGCCGTAATGAGTTCGCACCTGATCCACCGTGCGCTTGTAATCGTCATATTGCAGAGGGAAATTCTTGCCCCAGATTGCGGGGTCTTCTATTTCATCATTCAATTCCACGACGCGATAAAATGGATTTCGGGCTTCCTGTTTGCGCTCAAAAATATTTACAAACAACATCAATCCGCCGATGGTGCCAACAATGGCAATCAATGCTGTTAACAGAATCGCGCGGCGGCGTGTGCGATGACGTTTTGCTCTTTCTTCAGGGTTCTCAGCCATAATCTTTTTTTAGTGTAGGTGCCCCACGGACCGATGACATTTAATGCACGAAATAGCTTCGCCTTTGGCATTGCTATGCGGCATCGCTATCGCAGTTGTTATGTCGGAATGACATTTCTGACAAGCCTGTTCGGTAATCGCCAGATTGCGGGCTTTAATCTGGATGGGTTCGTGAAAATTATTCAGAGTGAAGTAAAACGAATGCCAGAATCCATTCGATGCCTTGGTCGCATACTTGGCAACGAATCCATCGGGTGTATGACAATCATTACACGTTGCCACAGAGCGATGCGAGGATTTTAACCAGCCATCATATTGCTCGTTCATAATATGACAGTTCGCACACGAAGCCGGATTGTTCGTCAGGTAGGATGCTCCTTTGGCGTAAATAAAGGTGTAGGCCCCCACGCCCATCGCAATCCCCAGGGTAGCGGCGACAATCACTAATTGAATCGTTCGTTTATTCATGCTCCGATTTCGTCCAAGTGGGAATTTTCCCCACAAACGGATGCAAGACTGGTCTGGGGCAATCCGTGTTCCTGGAAATAGAAACGACTTTATTTGTAAATCAGTGAATTTCGAGGGGAAATGTACCGAGAGGGGAAATATTTCGCAAGGGACGTTTCGTGAGATTCTTGATCAATCTGAAATATAAATAGCGCTTCCACTTCGCGCAGATTCATAAACGGCTTCGACTACTCGCAAATCCTCAACTCCCGATATGATTGACACAAATGGCTCACGCCCCTCACGTACCGCTTCTAAAAACATACGATGCTGATTGAACGGATTGTGAATGTCATCAAGAAGCGGTGCGATCACGATAGAGCTTTGTTGCGTAGCCGCTGCACCGGGTGCGCTCGGAGAAGTCATACTGCTCAGCCCATCGTACTGCACAACTGCCCCGTGAAATGCGCCAACCGAAGAGTCCAACAACAACGAGCGATTGCCGATGTACTGCGCCGTCCCGCGCGTTCCGTGGATCGAAAGTTGTTCGCCTGCCGTATTCCAAGCCATATCCAGTGTTGCCAGTGCGCCATTCGCAAATTCCAAAATTGCGCAGGCAATATCTTCGCCTTCGACGCCGGGGCAATGCTGATTTTTAGTCATCCCCATCACCCGCACCACCGACGAATCCATCATCCAGGTAAACAAGTGAACGTAATGCACTGCAAGTTGAATAAAACATCCACCGCCTGTTTGTGCGAGAGAAGCGCGCCAGTTATCCTGCCCGGCCTGAATCTGCTGCGAAAGGGCTAGCCCGCCTCGATGCATGAGCCGAGCATACAAATGTGCTACGTCGCCGAACCAGCCCGCTTGCACCATCGCCCGCAAATCATGCATCAGTGGCTGGTCGAAGTAGCTTAAATACAATCCACTGATGATCCCACGTTGCCCGGCTTGTTCGGCAGCTGCCACGATAGCTTGCGCATCAGCTAAATTCGCCGCGACCGGTTTTTGTAGGAGCAAATGCTTGCCAGCTGCGAGGGCGGCCAAAGATTGTTCACGGTGTAAATGATTTGGGGTATTGATGACAACAATATCTACATTTTCAGACAAGGCTGCCTGTACATCAGTTGTCGCAAGTGCTGAGTTTCCATCGCCTGATTGGGCGACCGCCTGCTGTGCATTCTCGATTCGGGCATCCACGCAAACCGTTAGTTCGACGCCTTCCAAATCACGATAGACGCTTAAGTAATGACTGGCGATGCCACCACAACCGACAAAGGCGACCCGCAAGGGAGAGAGAGGCATAAATCAACCCGGCTATTTCATGGTTAATTCCACCGACTTCCAATCACCGCGAATGATCGCGGCACGAACGTCAGCCGCAGTTTTTCCATCTCGTGTCATCTGATCGGCCAGGAGAACCTCCTGGAGACAGATCTGTCAGCCAGCAGAGTGATCGTCAATGTGACAATCCAGTAAACTGCCGTGGCCAAATCCCTGATCGCAATAGCAAAAGCAGGGTTGCTGCGCCAACACTTCGGGAATACGGCGGGCCGTCTCGTAGGCCTTTTTGATCGAAGGTGCCGAAAATTGCGCGGGGTCAAGCGTCTTGGGAAAAGGTTTCGCCTGCGCCGGATCAGCAAAATAATGAGGAATCTTTTGCGCCGTTTCTGTTTTCGCAGGTGTTGGCTGGTGATTGCTGTGGCCTGAAGTTGTTACGGGTGCAGGTGCCGATTGTTGGCTACACGCAGTCAAGCCCCATAGACTACAACCCAAAATTACGAGCGATAGAATGGATAGATGGATAGATTTCATTGGTTTATTTGCTAGCCAAATCCAGCACTGTGATCAGAAGGACATCCGCAAACTTCAATTGAACGGCCGCCCAAGTTTTTGCATTCATACCCATATAAACGCTATCTATGACCATTTATTACAGCTTTGCAGCTTTCTGAATTGATATTCGCTCCCACCTATCTCCACGAATTATGCGCTATTCCGGCCACATATATGTCACAGGTCAGATTCGAATTATTTGGTTTGGTGTGGAAAACAAACATCAGCCAATTTACGGAAGTGATACCCCAACGCCGCCAAACGAATCGCTTCGGCAAATCGCTGACGGCGCTGAAATGCTACATTACTGAGATAGCGCCAGAAAGAACTACGAGATGGATCACGAATTCCCAATTGTAACACAACGCGCGCAAAAGTAATGACGTCGCTGAACCGTCCATTACGGCGCGGCTCGACTGAGGTGACACGCACGCGATCCAAACTATCAAGGGCGCGTTGATAATATTCGTGCGGGCTGTAGAGTGTTCGCAGCATTTCCTGGTAATTGATAGTCAGTTGTCTGGCATCCGTCTTCGGAACGAAATTCAGCGAACCATCCGTATTATTACCGGAGCTCTCTGTCAGCAGTCGTTCTTCGCGTGCCAACCTGCGCCAGAGTTGTGTTCCAGGCAACGCGGTAAGCAATCCAACCATCGCCAACGGGATCGCGCTGGCACGAATGAATTCAATTTGCCGGTCAAAAATATCTTCTGGATCATTATCAAATCCGATAATAAAACCTGCCATGACCTCCATGCCATAGCTTTGAATTTTTCGGACGGAAGTGAGCAGGTCGCTTTGCAGATTTTGCCCTTTCTGCGCCTCTTTCAGACTCGCTTCAACGGGCGTTTCAATGCCAAGAAATACGCGCCGGAAGCCTGCCTCCTGCATTCCTCTTAATAATTCTTCATCTTCGGCCAGATTCACACTTGCTTCAGTGATGAAAGAAAAGGGATTGTTATGTTGCTTCGACCAGGCAGCCAGGGTGGGCAACAAAGTCTTGACCTGGCGTTTATTGCCAATGAAATTATCATCCACCAAAAAGACCATCCCACGCCAGCCGAGATCATAGAGCTTGTTCAATTCTGCCAGGATTTGCTCATTACTTTTTGTGCGCGGTTTGCGACCATAGATTTCAATAATGTCGCAAAACTCGCATTGGAAGGGGCAGCCGCGCGAATATTGCACGGACATCGCACTATATTTTTGCAAGTCGGCCAATTGAAAATCAGGGATTGGAGACGCAGAAAGAGAGGGTCTTTCAAGGGCCTGATAGACGCGCTTAACTTGGCCGCTTTCAAGATCGCGCACAAATTCCGGCAGGGTTGTTTCTGCTTCACCTAGAAAAATATGATCGGCGCCCACGTCCTGGGAACTGGTTGTGATGTAGGGGCCGCCTACTACCACGCGCTTCCCATGCGCTTTGCAGAGCTTGATAATTTCGCCAAGGGAATCCTTTTGCACAATCATCGCGCTAATAAAGACCACGTCTGCCCAGCGCAGATCGGCTACCTGCAAAGAATAGATATTCAAATCCACCAATCGCCGTTGCCAGTTTGCTGGCAGTAAAGCTGAAATCGTGAGGAGTCCCAACGGAGGGAACGCCGCGCGCTTCCCTTCAAAAGCAAGCGCGTAGCGAAAACTCCAGTAGGTATCTGGGAACTCTGGATAGACGAGCAGTATATTCATCGAAATTTTTCAGTCGGTACTATCACGTCCGGGCAGGGAATAAGGTTTGCGTTGGATGGAAGTCCAGCCTCAAAACCGCTCGCATTTTCACACGATGCAATTAGCAGCTAGTGCTTTCAATCAACCCTCTTTCACTTTGCTCAGTTGATTATTGCTTCTCAATTCCACGCTGGTTGAGGCTCTGGGAGCTTGTTGCTTGAGCAGGATAATGGAATGCTCGCAATTTAAGCGATTGTGGAACCCTTCACCCGAAACGGCCAATGTCTTTCCATTATTGGCTTGAAACCGCCAGCGAAAATCGCCTTCTTCATCCTGATATATTTCAAAGTTTGCCATCATATATCCCGTCTTTTGCGGGCGCATCAGCGCCTGTAAATATTGCTTGCCAGGTATCGCTACCTAGAATCCCATTCCGCCATCGGCACCAGGAGGCATCATTGCGGTTGAGTTGTCCGAAGGGAAATCCGAAATCATCACCTCCGTCGTTAGTAACAATCCAGCAATCGAAGCCGCATTTTGTAACGCTGTGCGGGTGACTTTTGCCGGATCAATTACACCAGCGGCCACCAGGTCTTCAATCTCTTCGCTGACCGCATTGAAGCCCATCTGTTCATTCTTTTCAGAACGCAGCCGCGCCGCGATGATGGAGCCTTCTTTGCCTGCATTTTGCGCGATTTGGCGCAAAGGCTCCTCCAAAGCGCGCTTAACGATATTGACACCGATTTGTTCGTCCGCGTCTCCCTCGCCAGCAGGAAAGAGTTTGAATTTCTCCAGTGCTTTTGCCGCTCGGATATACGCCACGCCACCGCCCGGCACAATGCCTTCTTCAACCGCAGCACGAGTAGCGTTCATCGCATCTTCAACGCGTGCTTTTTTCTCCTTCATTTCCATTTCTGTGGCGGCTCCCACTTTAATGATAGCGGCCCCGCCCACGAGCGTGGCTAAGCGCTCCTGTAATTTCTCGCGGTCGTATTCTGAAGCAGAGGATGTCACTTGCGCGCGCAATGTTTTTACACGGCCCGCGATTTCAGTGGGAATGCCGTTGCCGCCAATAATGATCGTATTGTCCTTGTTAATGATGACTCTTTTGGCGCGTCCCAATTCTTCCAACCCGGCCTTGGCGAGCGATACACCAAGTTCTTCACTAATGACTTGTCCGGCGGTGAGGATCGCGATGTCTTCCAGCATTTCTTTTCGGCGATCCCCGAAGCCGGGCGCTTTCACCGCCGCAAGGTTGAGTGTGCCACGTAACTTGTTGATGACCAGCGTCGCGAGCGCCTCGCCTTCAATATCTTCCGCAATGATCAGCAACGCCTGATTTTTTCGCGCCACTTGTTGCAGCACCGGCAACAGTTCATTCATGGAATGAATCTTTTTTTCGCACAAGAGAATCAGCGGATATTCAAGGATAGTTTCCATTCGCACGGCGTCGGTAATGAAATAAGGGCTGAGCAAGCCGCGATCAAATTGCATGCCTTCGACGAATTCCAGGGTGGTTTCCATCGTCTGTGATTCTTCGACCGCAATGACGCCATCCTTGCCAACTTTTTCCATGGCGTGGGCAATCATTGCGCCAATCGTTTCATCGCCATTCGCGGAAATCGTACCGACATTAACGATTGCCGGGCCTGAAACAGGCTTGGCTAAGCGCTTGATTGTTTGCAAGGCATGCGTAACGGCTTTATCAATGCCACGCCGCAAGGCCATTGGATTGGCACCTGCCGCGACGGTCTTAACGCCTTCGCGGAAGATTGCCTGCGCAAGTACGGTCGCGGTTGTGGTTCCATCTCCGGCCACATCAGAAGTCTTGGAAGCAACTTCTCGGACCATCTGTGCGCCCAGATTTTCCAGCGGGTCTTGCAGCACAATCTCTTGTGCAACGGTCACGCCATCTTTTGTCATTGTGGGGGAACCGAATTTCTTATCAATCACGACATTGCGCCCTTTGGGGCCCAGTGTGATTTTGACCGTATCCGCCAGTTGATTCACGCCGCGTAAAATTGCGACACGCGAATCAGTTCCATAAACAATTTGTTTTGCCATATTTTTTCTTTGCTCTTTCCTTGAGAAATAAAGCCGCCGCCTGACTCAGGTTCAGCAGTCAGCGGCTCTATTTCAAACCCGATGGCTGAAATTCAGACAGTGGTAAATTTTGTATTCGGCAACGCCAATACAGCATCAATGATGTGGATCACGCCATTTTCGCAAATGATGTCCGCCTTGATCAGATTGGCCTGATTAATCTTGATTCCGTTCTGCACCGCAATGCCGATGTTCTTGCCGCATAGCATTCGCATTGAAGGGTGTTTTCTTATCTCTTCTTCTAATACCTGCCCTTCAACGATGTGGTATGCCAATATTTCCTGTATTCCGGGAAGGTCTTGCAGCAAGTTCTCGAAACTGCCTGCAGGGAGTTTGCCAAAAGCGTCCTGGTTTGGTGCAAAAACCGTAAAGGGCCCTGGCTGCGAAAGCAGCTCGTCCCATTTGGCAGCTTGAATTACTTTCTGCATCGTGACCAACGAAGGGGTTGTAATGATTGTCTCAACAATATTTTGCATTTGATGTTCCTCGCTATGTTGAGGCTCAACACTTACCCAACTTAATAAGAAAAATGTCTGGGTAGAGGCTTTGCGCCTTTACCCGTAGTCGGATTCGCGAACTGCTCCCTCACGGTTCAATCAACCAATCCGACTCTTTCAAAATAAGGCCATAAACCGTTAGTGATGATTATGGGCGAAAGGGCTGCTTGTTAGCCTGTCGGGCCTTTCCTTGTTGGAGACGTTCTTCCGCCTCTTTCTGCTTTTGCCGCGTGAGTGTCCGCACTGGTGCCTCTTCTTCCTCTAGCCGCAGCGCCTCAACAATAGCGGCCTCAGCCTGGGTTTGTTGCGCTTTTTCGTAGATCGCCATCCCAAAGGGAGATTGCGGATAGGGCTGAAAAAGATTGTAGGAATACCGAGCATCTTCCCAGCGAGCGATAACCTTTTCATGCTGTTCGGAAATGCTTTTTTCCCCATCATTGTAAAGATAGGTCGTCGTGAGCGTAATCTCAGCAACCGGCCTGGTGACGGTTCCATATTGTTTGGAAATCGCTTCGATGATGTCCTCTACGGTCAATCCTTCAGTGCGTTCTGCATCGTAAGTAATAACGACGCGATAAAGCGCATCGCGATAAAAACTAAACACCATGTTTTTTACCGGATCCCCCTGCGGTAAAGTCGTTCGCTGCCACGTTAGCTCCTGAATAAGTGCCGGACGCTGGTGAATCGTCTTTGCCTCACTTGGCTTCAGATGGACCAACTTAGCGATAACTGCCAGACTATCGCCAAAGCGAAAATCTCTATACTTCGATAAATCCGGTGGATACCCTAAAGGCGCTGAAAGAGCGGCCCCTAAAAATGAAATTGCGATGCTTTGGATGTTCATCATTTGTCGTCCTTTCCCCCACCTGACAGACGAAACCGATAATTGATTTCCTCTCAAGTGAGTTTACGAGTGAGACCCAAGAACCGGCTAAAGACTTCTACTCCCCCAAGTCCAAGTCCATATGGCCCAGGTCTCACTCGTAAACTCACTTGAGAGGAGTTCAAGATATTTAATGTGCTTCTCGCTGCTCGGCTTCGATGAGTGGTTGGTAAACTTGCTGGATATGAACTTTTAAGGCGGGGGGATTTTCGGCAATCATGCGCTCCATCTTCTGCTGCGCAGTTTCGTTCGTTTGCCTCGCTTGAGAGGCAGGAACCAGACTGAATACCTTTGCGCCGTTCTGGACTGCCTCGTTCGAGTGGGCCTCGGCCTGAAGACTCAAACGTGCTAGTTCCTCTTGTTTGAAGTTGAGTTTGAAGCAAACCCATTCCAGTTTCCCCGCTGCGCCAAATCCGACGTATTTGCCGAGTTTTTGCATCAGTGGTGAATGACGATGGTTTTCCTCTTCCAATGCCGCACGGTGTGCGGCCAATTTTGCAATATCACCTTTCAACTCGCTGATATGTTGCTTGTATTCTTCTTGGGCGTGGTCACTTTCTATACGCGGCATAAAGCCTCCCGGCTTGATTGAGCTAAGATGGTTGGAAGGCAGTTGCTCCCTTGCTTCTTAGCTATTTTTGAAGCTATTTGCTTACTGCAACATCATCGGCTGATATACAAAATAATGCTGTTCAATATTGAACAATTTCGCGTGGGGTAATAAGTTTCACGGGTTATTTCAGTCACACAGTGCCAACCATTCCAGCATGTGCGCAGGCTGCCTGTTGTCAGTTAGGGAAGTTGGATTTTGTTACAATTCTTTCCTTTTTTCGCTGACAGCTTTACGTTGGATTATTTCAATCGGGTCGGACAATTCCCAACGTTTCTTCATTTCTGCATTCGCGGCGAGTTGTTCTGCCAGGACTTCTTGTCGTTCCCGCAGCCACATTTCTCGCAAGGTTACAGATTTTTGGGCTAGCGCCTCAATTCGCTCCCGCTCGCTGCTTGTCATAAATTTCTCCTTATAAATTAGGGATTTAGTTGTGCTAAAAATCATGGGGAGTTTTAAGATGCCGATTTGGCTGGTTATTAAGCGGCACGCGCCAGGTAATCAGTCAATTGTTGTTCTTTGATGATCAAAAACCGTTCGGCATTGCGCTCAATCAGCCCCAGCATTTGAAAGCGGCGCATAAACTCGCTGATCCGCGGTCGTGTGGTGCCAACGATTTCTGAAAGTTCTTCGTGGGAAATTTTATGTTCAATGCGGATGCTGCGCGGGTCTTGTTTGCCCAGCTTGCGCGCCAGTTGCAAAAGCGTCTTGCCTAAGCGTTGTTCGCTATCCACCGTCACTAAATTCGCGATCACCTGTTGCTGGTCAGCAATCCGAACGGCTAGATATTGCACGAAACCCACAAACAGAGAATCGAGCTGTAATCGCTCAATAAAACTGGTGCTGGGTATTTGCTTTACCTCCGTCTCTTCCATCGCCACTGCCGTTTCCAATCTCGCACCAAGTCCAGATAGACACAGTTCTCCAAAAATATCTCCCACAGTGTGAATGGCCAGAATGCATTCTTTTCCTGTCGGTGAGAGCATAAGTAATTTGATTTGCCCGCGAACAATGAAATACACCATTCCATCCGAATCGCCGCAGGTATAAGCATGGTCGTGTTTGGCTAACCTCAAAGTGCGAGTGTTCGACGTTTCGCGCAGCAGAGAGTCCTGCAATTGCTCTTTGAATTTATTCACTTGTGGGGTCTGCTGAATCATATTTGCCTTTCGGTTTGCATTTTAATTTCCGTTACCCCGAAGACTGCTTTCCTTTGCCAGCAAGGGTTACTCGCTGGCATAAGAAATTCGTGCTCGTCCAGGGGGAAGCATCCCTGTAACCTGGATTTGCCGCGCCTGCGCGGTAATGCCAATCCGGGTCAGTCCTAACCACTTCTTCATTTCAATCTGCCGAATTTCAACGCAATTATATTTGGCAGCCGTGCTTTGTGCCGTAATACGAAGGATGACTTTCCGGCGCGCAGTTTCAGGACTCCAACTCCAGCCAGCCGCCTTGAATTCGCCAGCAATAAAAAGAATATGCCAGCCTATCTGCGTAATGAGATCTTTCATCTGCTGTAGCCCGACATTCTTGAGCAGGTGCCAGCCTTGCGCATAAGGAGTGCTTTCAAGATGAACTGATGTTGGTAATTGGATTCCCTCTGCAAGCAGCAGAGAACCCAAATTGATGGCGGGGATATTTTGCATTAGTTTTTACGAGGGGGAATAACCGGCAAAGTGGAAAAAATCGAGAGAGGGTTAGGAAAGACTACCTGATGCCAAAACTTCCAACCACCAATGATGATACTAAGCGATACAAACAGCGTGATGATCAGAAATGACCAGGCGAGGCTCGGCTGCGGCAAGACGCTGAAATCGCGTACTCCAATGGCAAATAAGAGCAGCGAACCCGGCACAACGCCAATAAACATCAGCAGGAACCGAAAAGAGGGGTTTTCATTTTTGGCTTGTATTTCCCAACGAACCGTTTTGAGCGACATAACTAAACTCCAGGGTCAGTGAGCTGTAGGTAACTGAAAAGCCGAAGGATTCCGGCTTGGCGAAGAAAAGAGGAAGCTAGACTCTCTCCTGAACCAGGATTCTTTGTTCTGCTACGCAGTTTTCAACCTGTCTTTCTGCATATTGACCGCAGGTTCTTGCTAAATTATCGCTTCTCCTTCGGAGACGGGATGACATAGTCGAAACCAATCAGACCGCGCTCAACTTCCTCCCGCGCAATGCGCGTGGCACGGCAGCCAGGTAGGGAAACACGAGGACGTGCCCCATTGCGGATTTGTTTTACGCGTTGGGACATCAATAATACTTTGCGGTATTTGTTATCAATCTTGCCTTTTTCCATGATTACACCTCACATCGTTTGTGATGAGATAGGGGAAGTTAGTCTCTACCTTCCTGCTACTTCAGGATGTCTTGGCTGATTCCAGGAGTTGCCAGCGCCTTTCTCGTGGTATTGCTGGCAATTATATGCGGTAAGGCTTGAGTGCGCAGGCGGCAAAGGAGATATTTCTTTTGCTCGCGATCTGCCCTGGCTTTATCTCCATTTCTTTTTGACATACAACTCCTTCTGCCTTTGACAATTTGATTCCAATCGAACCGTTGCGGCTTTACGCCGTACCCAACGCCACACTGTGCTGGATATGCCACGAATAAGCGGAAACCACGATGTAGGGAAACCCCAGCAGACGTCGCGTTTCTACTTTCTTGATCTCTAGGCAATTGAAGCTTTTCGCCCGAACGTTGGCGGTGATGCGCTTGATCGCTTTTCGCACAGTATCCTGGTCATTAAAGCCGAAGACCAGCATTTCAAGTTTTGTAGAGAGGTGGAAAAGTTTCCACCCAGCCTGATGTACGGTTTGGGTCAAAGCGCTTCGGTTAACGTTGGTGGCTAATTGCCAGCCTGGAATATACGCAGTTGCCGCTATATGAAACGACTGCGGTAAAATCGCACCTTCGGCAATTAAAAGAGCTCCACTTTTTATCGTAGTACTCATCAAATCCTTGGTTTCGCCTCATTCACTTTCATCGTTTTTCCCTGAAGGATGTGTCCGTTGAATTTTTCGGTGGCGGCACTGGCCGCATCAACGGAACGCATCTCGATAAAAGCAAAGCCTTTGGAAAGACCCGTCGCGCGGTCAGTAATGACCCGGCACGAATCCACGTCACCTGCCGTGCTAAATAACGTTTGTAATTGAATACTGGTGATTTCTGGAGCGAGATTTCCAATGAATAATTTCGCAGACATGTCTGCATCCTTTCTGAAATGGTTGAAGCGCTGAAAGCCGCTTCTCTGAAATGGTTGAAGCGCTGAAAGCCGCTTCTCACGTGATAACAAAAACTCTGAAGGATTTAACAAGTGAACAGTTATCACTTGCTTATAAGTGGGTAGGATGGTTCAGAATGCCTGAGGTATTTCAGAAAAACTGAGAAGAGAGTGACCAAACTCGGTTCTTCAGAACCTTACTCTTTAGTGAAGGGAATGTCAAAGATTAAAGATCTCGTGCGTTTCCATCGCAACAAAGCGAAAGCCTGGCGAATTTCCCACCTTTGTGGCGATTATCTGAGCAGATTTTACAGCCCCAGCTTGCACGAGTGGTATCGCCAGCACATTGCTTGAAATCTGCTCAGGCAAATTCCCCACATCAAGCTGCCTGCTCATAATATTTCCTGGAAGGTGGGATATACATTTCAGTAATCTGAAAGATTCCAGAGAAGCTGTTGATTTTAGAAGGCGGTAGCGCGTGGGATCGAACCACAGACCAAGGAGTTATGAAGTTGCGGTCCAGCAATATCTATTTTTCCAGCACCATTAGCGCCTTGAATTGCTGCTCAAACCGCCTCGCCATCCAAATGCAGATTTCCCACAGATCAGCCACGGGTTCCTGACTGTAAGGCAATGTTGGCATGTAATTCGGCGGGCCAAATTCAGGATTAAAAGTAAAAGTGGCTTCCCCTAACATGCGACGCGCAGAGACCATGTCTGCCCACCAGGATTCGTGTAACTCAAGATATGGCTTCCATTCGGGTGCGCGCGGATCGTTGACCTGTGCGCCCTGTTCGTGGCCGACGCGTCCATGCACGTGGCGCGTGCGCGAAATACACAACGCAAGATGATCCGCCTGATCTTCAAGTCGGCTTTCACAAACATTCAGCCAATGGCTGAAATCGGCATTGATGTATAAATCTGGAAATTCACGCAACAAGGCAGTGGTTGTCCAGGGGGTAAACATCGCGCGGCTGCGATGAGTTTCGTGATTGATGGGAATACCGATGTGGCGCTCGACTTCCAGGGCTTCGGCAAAGAAGATTTTTTGTTGCTCAAAGCTCCAGCTATCCTTGCCGCTGTGCGCAGTGATTTGCATCGGCTCGTACTGAAGTGCTTCTTCTACTTTCTGCCGAAAGTCGTTCAGATGATCCTGCAATGTCGTGCCTTCGGTCAGCACCATTGCGATGTAATCCAGATTGAATTCGCGGCGCAAGGGCAGGAACTCTTCGACCGTTCCAATCCCTGCGGGTCGCCCTTCGACAGCGACAAAACCAGCTTCGGCGATGCGCTCCATTTTTTCGCGCAATGTGCCTTCCATCCCCCAGAAGCTTTTGACCAGTTTGAGTTGCATTGGCTATGTTCCTTGCTTCAGATTTGCAAATGCTGAGATTGCTCAGCAACTCACATCCTTGCCTTCAGTGCCCCAGATTGCCAGGCGTTCGGCAGGCGGGGTACGCAAAGTACCTGCTGGCAGATAGTGATATTGCAATGCTTTTCGTCCCGTTGGCGAGTAATTGCTGGGGGTTCCGTGTGGAAGAAAACTATCGAAAATCAAACATCCACCCGGTTTGAGAGGGACGGCCACACATTTGTTTTTATACTCTTGCGAAGCATCATCGCAAAGCTGCCAGTCGCGCACCATAAAATGTGGAAAGGTTTGATCGTGAAACCAGCCTGGCACCACGCGCATACATCCATTTTCTGGCGTCGCCTCATCCAGAGCGATCCAGACCCCTACGACTTTTGTGGACAGAGATAGATCAAAATAGGCGTGATCCTGATGCCAGGGTTTTTCGCGGCCCTTCGGGGGTTTGATGAGTGCCATGCTTTGATACAACTCGGCTTTAGCACCAAGAATAGATTCCACAACCGGCACTAGCTTTGGGTGAAAGGCCATCGCTTTCAGGCGTTCGTCGTAATCAGTAAATTGACCGATCTTACGCACATTGTTCAGCCGTTCTTCCAGGCTCAGTGTGGCTAACTGGTCGCGCACCTCAGAACGGAATTGGATAATGCTGAAATTCGGATTCTTTTCTGCGATCAGGTCAATCAGTCCTTGTTTCGCATCCTGTATTTCAGCCGGAGTAAAGGCGTCATTCACAACCAGAAAACCTTGTTGATGATACAAAGTCAGCGCCGCGTCGTCTATGCTCTCCAGCCCATTCAGACCTTCGGCCAAAGCCGTATAGTCATACAAACCGGGGGCGTAATCAGGAACTTCAACATCCCATTCATATTGTTTTTGTGCGTTTTCCATAAATCCTATGCTGTTTCAATTTGTGGAGTGGGTTTTCGAGTCACATATAATGCCAACCCCATCCCGATCAGGGTGATACCAGCAACCATCAGCCCCTGATTCATTGAGAGTTTGGCGTAAAAGATAATTGCGCCCGCTAACATTACACAAGAGGCGATGAGTTTATCGCCAATGCCTCTTTCTTTGAAGACGAGCCAGCCCAGCAAAACTGTCAGGATGATCCCCGCTCGCTTGATGCTGATGGTGATCGCAACGGGCAAGTAGTTATGCGAGGCCAGTTGAAAGATCAATGCCGTCGCCTCCAGCAATCCCGCCAATAACGCCCAGAGGGGGACGGACTTAATCACTTCGCCTGTGGGAGAGCGACGCAGAAGTGCAAGGATGCCGAAGAAAAGCACCATCCCACAACCGAAGGCGAAGGCCTGCGCAAAGGCATCTGTCATTCGCACCAGTTTGGCGTCAATCGGATTGGTAATTGCATTGACGAATCCGACGATGAGCATGTACAGGCAGCCGCGCTCTCGGTAAATTGCCTTGATCGGCTCTAACCACCCATAGGCAAATAACTCACGGTGCATCACGATGGAACCAATAAAGATCAGGAAAACACCGATCCAATATTGTTTTTCAGGAATCACGTCGTTAATCCAATAATCTGTCGCGATCAGAAAGACGGGCGTAAATGAAATGTATGGCATGCAAACCGAGATCGGCGTGATCTGAATCGCACGGAACATGATGATCGTGTTACAGGCCACCAGAATAACTTCGATAGTCAGGTACACAATCCACGTTTCCAGGGGCGACGCGTCCCATCCAGCCACGCCAAACAGGGGGCCGCCACTAGGCTTAATATCCGGCAATAAGCCATTCATTGCACGAAAGGCAAGCGCAACGCCAAACGTGAGCGCGGCAAACAGGCGAATCCAAAACCCTGAGGCAATCACCTCATGACGTTCGAGCACCTTTTTGGCTGCGACATCCTTGATAACATTGCTGATGGAGGTCGCCCCTGCCATCGCCAAACCAACCGAAGATAAGTTTTCAGACATTCATTTTAATCCTGTAATTTATTCTGTGAGCTGTGAGGGGTTACAGCGCGGATAGTATTTACTATGTCGCCTTGATTCACGCAATGCCCTGAAGAAGGTGCGAGAGCTGACAGGGTAACGGAAAAGCATTCCAGTCTCGCATCTTCTCGGCCCCGGCGATTTTCTATTTCATCGTAACTACCGCAATTAACATTCAGCAAACCCGGACGGCTTATGCTATAGTTTTCAGTCCAAAACAGATTGGCTGGAGTCACAATGAAATCAAGAAGCCGTTTTCTCGTTGTCGCATTTGTACTAATCATCATTGGCGCGGGCGCAGGCGGATGGGCCACTCGGATGCGAGCACGCACTGCCAATATCCCAAGCGCTGAAATGAAGGACAATCAATTGGTCAAAGCCTTTACTGAAGGCTCTCAACTAATTGAGGATAACTATGCGATTGATCGCGACCAGGAGATGCTCACCAAAGCGGCAGTCCTGGGTATGTTGCACGTCCTTGATCCACATTCCAGCTTTTTTGATCGCCGGGCCTTCAATGAAATGCAGGAAGAACAAAGCTCGCGGTTTTACGGCATCGGCGTCACAATCAATCGCCGCAATGACAAAACCTGCGTGTTAGGGGTTGTCAAAGGAATGCCCGCCGAACGGGCCGGGATGAAGTACGGCGACATCATTGTCGAAGTGGATGGAAAACCCACGAAAGGCTGGTCGCAAGCTGAAGTTCTCAATCACGTCCGAGGTGAACGAGGCACCGAGGTGGAAATTGCCGTCGAACGGGTCGGTGAACCTGTTCCGGTAAAATTCCGAATCGTTCGCGATGAGGTTCCTTATCCATCCGTCCGCAATCATTTCATGGTTCGCCCCGGCATCGGTTTTATCGCCCTGACCAATGGATTCAATAAGAAAACCAGCGAAGAATTACAGGACGCGATGACAACGTTGAAGAAACAGGGAATGAATTCTCTAGTTCTGGATTTACGTCAAAATCCAGGTGGCTTGTTGAAACAGGCAATTGAAGTTTCAGAAATCTTTTTGCCGCGTAGTGTCGAAGTAGTGAGTGTTCGCGGGCGTGAAGGCCGAGTCCGCAGCCAAGTGTATAAATCTGAAAACGGAGACCCGGAATCATTGCCGTTGGTGATCTTGATTAACGGTAACACGGCATCCGCGTCCGAAATCGTGGCAGGGGCAATCCAGGACAAAGATCGCGGCCTGATTGTTGGGGAAGACAGTTTTGGCAAAGGACTGGTGCAAACGGTTTTTCCGCTACCGGGGGGAACAGGGTTGACCTTAACCACAGCCAAATACTACACCCCGAGCGGACGCTGTATTCAACGCGACTACAGCGGCGGCAGCTTGTACGATTATTACTGGGCGCGTCGAAATGGCGACCCGCAAGCGACGCCCAGCCCCACGCCTGACACTGATGCTGTCTTTACGCCCACAGGACGTAAACTACACGGTGGCGGTGGCATCACCCCTGATATCGTGATCAAAGGCTCGCTGGAAAATTACGCGATGCGGGATGCGTGTTTCGAGTTTGCCCGGTTGCTGGCAGGCGGCGCGTTGCCAGGATTTGATGAATACAAAGTCGCCAAGGTCGAGTTTGGATACCGATTGCGTGGCACTGAATTTCAGATCTCGGATGGCGTAGTCACAGCCTTTCGCAACTTCCTGCGGGAACACAATGATTTGGGTATCTCTGAAGCCCTGTTGAATTCGCATCTGGAATATGCCCGTCGTCGCATTCGTGCCGAACTAATCACAGCGGCGTATGGAATCGAGGCGGAAGAACAGTTTCTCTTAGACAGCGACCCACAGGCCATGCAAGCGGTCGAGGCAATTCCCAAAGCGGAGCGGCTGACAGCCACTGCTCGATTGTTTGAGACAGGGCCAAATCGTCACTAAAAGAATTTACGAAGATTCACAATGACCTGGGCTGAGCAGTTTCTACTGTTCAGCCTTTTCGTTTTTAGCGCCATTGCGCGTACAATCCTGTCTGCACGTGATACGCAATTTCCAAGAACATTTTGGTTGAAATCCACTATGCCGCAAATTCTGCTTGCGATTTTATTTTTCGCATTTCTGCTTCCCTGCACAACGCTGGCGCAAAGCGCAAAAGCAACGGTGCGTGAGTATAAGAAAGTCTTCAAAACTTACCCCTTCTCCGATCCTAATCCGATTCCGACGATGGGGAAAATCTATCCGTACTTTCGCTACGATGGCTACACAAATCAGCCAATAGATAAAGAGTGGAAAGTCGTCGAACTGGAAAATGAATACATCAAAGTCATGATCCTACCGGAAATCGGCGGCAAGATTTGGACGGCGATTGAGAAGTCCACGGGCAAGCCATTCATTTACTACAATCAGGTCGTGAAGTTCCGTGACATTGCGATGCGCGGCCCGTGGACAAGCGGTGGCATCGAAGCCAATTACGGCATCATCGGCCACACGCCAGCTGTCGCTACGCCTGTAGATTTCTTTACGCAGGAAAAGGCCGACGGCAGCGTGAGCTGTCATATCGGCGTATTGGATTTGCTGACGCGCACGCCCTGGCGCATGGAAATTAACCTGGCGAAAGATAAGGCGTATTTCACGACGACTTCGTTCTGGTACAACGCAACGCCGATTGAACAGCCGTACTACACGTGGATGAATGCGGGAATCAAAGCCAAAGGAAATCTGCAATTCATTTACCCCGGCACGCATTACCTCGGACATGACGGCGAATATTCAGACTGGCCGGAAAACAGGCAGAACGGCAAGGACATTTCCTTTTACGAGAACAACAATTTTGGTGACTCAAAGTCCTATCACGTCTTCGGCAAGTACACAGATTTTTTTGGTGCCTATTGGCATGACGAAGATTTCGGCATGGGGCGATATTCGACACATGACGACAAGGCAGGCAAGAAGATTTGGATCTGGGGTTTGTCGCAGCAAGGAATGATTTGGGAAAAGCTGCTGACCGATACGGACGGCCAATATGTTGAAGTTCAATCCGGTCGCCTCTTCAATCAGTCCGCCGAACGCAGTACCTTCACCCCCTTCAAACATCGTGGCTTCGCTCCCTACCAGTCTGACACCTGGACGGAATATTGGTTTCCCGTCAAAGGGACAAGAGGATTCGTCAAAGCCAATCCCTACGGCGCACTGAACGTGATCGAAGAGAACGCCGAAGTGACGTTGTACTTCTCAGCGTTGCAGAGCATTCAGGACAAGCTGCAAGTCTTTGATGGCGACACGCTCATCTATGAAAAACAGATTGATCTGAAGCCAATGGAAACCTTTCGCGATAGGCTGTTGGTGAAAGTGAATGCCAAAGATTTACGCGTCACGCTGGGCAACAATAAGCTGGAATATTTTACCAAGACACACGAAGGTGATCTGGCCCGCCCGCTGGAAATGCCAAAGGATTTCGACTGGAATTCGGTCTACGGGCTGTGGCTGCAAGGCAAAGAAAACCTGCGTCAACGCCTGTATCCGCAAGCCCAGGAAAAGCTCGAAGCCTGCTTGCAGAAAGACAAGAACTACGCGCCCGCGCTTGTGGATTTGGCGATGCTTGAATATCGCAACCTCGAATACGAGAAATCATTAGCCTATGCAAAGCGCGCCTTGAGCATTGATACTTACGATCCGGCAGCGAATTACTATTATGGCTTGGCGAACGTGCAACTGGGCAAGATCACGGATGCGAAAGATGGTTTTGATTTGGCAGCACAATCACCGGAATTTCGGAGCGCCGCGTATTTGGAGTTGGCTAAGATTTACTGCGCACAATTTGTAGATCAAAACAAAGCCATTGAGTATGCAAACAAAAGCCTGGCAGCCAACAGCAAGAACATCGAAGCTTTGCAAATTTTGGTTCTCGCGCACTGGGGTTCCAATGCTGACAAAACCAAAGAGGCCATGCGCAAAATTTATGAGCTTGACCCGATGAATTATTTTGTTCGCGTACTAAACCACGTCTGGGTAACTGGCTCGACAGGGGGCGGCGTTAGAGAAATCCCTACTGATCTATCGCCCGTAAAAAACGAGATGCCACAGGAAACATTTCTGGAGCAGGGGCTTTCCTGTTGTTTTTTCGGGAACAGGTTAGCCCTGCGGCTACTGCTCAGCTATGCGCCGAAAACGCCAGAGATTCTCTATTGGCAAGCATTCCTCGAACAAACAAACGACACATCCAAAGTCACAGATCTTTTGCAACAGGCAAATGAGGCTTCACCGTATTTAGTCTTTCCGCATCGCCCTGAATCTATCCCTGTTTTTGAATGGGCGATTGCCAACAGCAAATCCTGGAAGCCGAAATACTATCTCGCCTTGATTTATTGGAGTCGCAACAATCTCACCAAAGCGACGGAACTCTTTTCTGCCTGCGGCAATGAGCCGGAGTATGCACCGTTGTATGCGGCGCGGGCGGAGTTATTGAGAAAATCTGCGCCCGAAAAATCTTTCGCTGATCTACAACGCGCGGCGCAGCTTGATCCAAAGCAATGGCGCTTTGGCAAATTGCTGACGGAGCATTACATCGAAGCGAAGCAGTATCCGCAGGCATTGATTACCGTACGAACCTATTACCAACAAGCGCCGGAAAACTATCAACTTGGCATGCTGCTCGCTAAATTACTGCTGCTGAATCAGCAATACAAGCAATGCAATGACCTGTTAGCCAAGCTGAATATTTTGCCTTATGAAGGTGCAACCGAAGGGCGGCAGTTGTATCGTGAGACGCAACTGATGCTCGCGCTGGAACAGATGAAGGCAAGAAACTACAACAACGCTTTGGTGTTCCTACAGGCGGCAAAACGCTGGCCGGAAAATCTGGGCGTCGGCAAACCGTATCAGGAAGATGTGGACGAACGGTTGGAAGATTGGTTGCTGGCGGACACTTATGCCCGGCTCGGCAAAGCGGATGAATCGCGGGCGGCCTTGCAACGAATCGCAGCCTTCAAATCACGCGGCAATAATCTGGGAGCATTGGTCTCAGCGCTAGCGCTCAAAAAACTGGGGCGAACCAGCGAGGCAGAGAGCTTGCTCAATGCCTGGCAGCAACGAACGCCCGCTTCGCCGCTGGCATCCTGGGCGCAAAAATTCTGGCGCGGCGAACGTGTTCCACTTGCAGAAAATCAGGTGAACGACGAGCATTATCGTGTTCTTAATGAATGGTCAAAGCTCAACTAACCAACTATGAAACGATACTGTCTGGCGCTGGATTTGAAAGACGATCCGAAGTTAATTGCCGAATACGAAGCACATCATCAACATTTTCCACTTGAGATCACAAAAAGCATCCGAGATTCCGGCGTCACTGACATGCAAATCTTCCGCATTGGCAATCGCATGTTCATGATGATTGAGGCCAACGATGATTTTTCGTTTGCAGGAAAGGCGGAAATGGATGCGGCAAATCCTAAAGTCCAAACGTGGGAAGCGTTGATGTGGCAGTATCAGCAAGCACTGCCCTGGGCACAACCGGGCGAAAAATGGATGCTGATGGAACGGATTTTTAAGTTGTAATTTTTTGCCACGAATTACCACGAATTACCACGAATGCAGCTTCAGAAATCATAAGCATCTGGTTTTCCGCAACACTGATGCTACCAAGATAATTCGTGAAAAATTCGTGTCAATTCGTGGCTCAGAAAGAACCCTATGAAACTAATTTCACCTCTGATTTTATTACTTATCGTGGCGACGCTCGCAGTCGCTAAAATGCCAACGACACAATTGCCCGGCTTTGCGCATTGGACAGCGAAAGAATTGCGCGGCTATGAACCACGCTTGCAAAAAGAAGTGGCCGGGCCGAATAAGACATCCAGCGTAAAACTTGCGGATTACGGCTCCAGTAACGTGGCGCTAAGTCACCGCGAAGCGCCCGGCATTCCCGAAGTCCACGACCACATGGATGATTACTTCATCGTCGAATCTGGTTCGGCAGTACTCACGATTGGCGGCGAAGTTGTGAATCCACGCAAAGAAGCTGATCCCCGCGAAACCCGTGGCGACGGCATCAAAGGCGGCGAGAAAAAAACGCTGGTGAAGGGCGATGTCGTGCATATTCCGCATCGCATGCCCCATCAACTCATCGTCGAAAACGGCAAGAAATTTACCTACTTCGTCATCAAGGTGAAGGCGGAAGGATGAAGCCTGATTGCCTCCTCCCGAATGTTACGCGCAAGCTGGCGACGCGAAGCGCCTGGGAGCGCAAGCGTCCCGCTTGCTTGCATTCACATGCGGTAACATTTCTCTCAGCAGATTTCGCTCCAAAGCCTCAGCAAGCGGGACGCTTGCGCTCCCAGGCGCTTCGCGTACACAACTACAAACTGCAATTTATGCCAAAAACACTTCTTCTTTTGTTGGCCCTCTTGCTGCTGGTCACGTTTGCCAGTTGCACAAACAAATCATCGTCCGAGCAACCCGCCTACACTGCCGAACAGTCGCTGGCTGCAATGGAATTCAGCGAAGACTTTCACGCCGAAGTCTTCCTGAAAGAACCGCAGGTGATGTCGCCGGTCGAGATGGTATTTGACGAAGACGGACGCATCTACGTCGCCGAAATGTTGGATTACCCGGACGATCCGCCGCCGGGCAAACCGGCACGTTCGCGCATCCGACTGCTCGAAGACGTAGATGGCGACGGCAAGTACGAAAAGGCGGTGATCTTTGCCGATCAAGTGCTGGAAGTCAGCGGCATCTTGCCGTGGAAAGGCGGCCTGTTCGTCACCAGCGCGCCCGACATTTTGTACATGAAAGACAACGACGGCGACGGCAAAGCGGACGTGCGCAAAGTCTGGTACACGGGCTTTCCGAAGGTGAATCCCGAAGCGCGCATCACGAATTTGCGGCTTGGCATTGATAACTGGATTTATGCCTCAAATCACGGACGCGAAGGCACCATCACTTCGCCAGAGTTTCCGGGAATGAAACCGTTGCTCGTGCGCGGCGCAGACTTTCGTTTCAATCCGTTGACGGGCGAAGCCGAGGCGACCAGTGGTGTAGCACAGTTCGGGCTGACGTTCGACGAATGGGGCAATCGCTTCATCACCGAAAACACGATCCACCTGCGTCACGTCGTGCTGCCGATGAATTACATCGCGCGCGCGCCACTGCTGGAAGTGCCCGCATATTCCTACGACATTTCGGATCACGGCAAACCGTCCTCGCAAATGTTTCCGCTCACCGGCCCGCAGGAATGGCGCAAGCAACGCACCGAACTACGGCAAAAACGCTACGACGAAAACGGAACGAATCGGAAAGAAATCCTGAGTGGCTATTTCACTGCGGCAAGCGGCAGCATGTTTTACAACGGCGATGCGTGGCCGGAGGAATACAAGCAAAGCATCTTCACAGGCGATGTCAGCGGCAATCTGATTCACCGCGATGTCATCACGCCCGATGGCGTGACCTTCAAAGCCAGCCGCGCAAAAAACGAAACGGAATTCATCGCATCAAAAGATCAATGGTTTCGCCCGTGCAATTTTGCGAACGCGCCGGACGGCAATTTGTACGTGATGGATGTCTATCGCCTCTTCATCGAAACGCCCGAATCCATTCCCGAAGAGATCAAAAAAGGGATGGACTTTTATGCTGGCGACACGATGGGGCGGATTTACAAAATCGTCGCCAACAAGCCACGCACAACACGCAATCTGAAACCGAATCTGAGCAAAGCAACGACGGAAGAATTGGTAAAGTTGCTGGAGCATCCAAACGGCTGGCATCGCACGACGGCGCAGCGATTGTTGCTGGAGCGACAGGACAAAGCGGCGGTGCTGTTCCTGAAGCAGATGGCGGAACAGAGTCAATCAGCATCTACGCGCGTAAAGGCGATGTGGGCATTGGAGGGACTAGCCGCGCTCGAAGAACCGTTGGTGCTCAAAGCGTTGCAGGACAAAGATGCGCAGCTTCGGAAACAGGGATTGCACTTGGCAGAAGCAGGTTGTCAAAATCTTTCTCACCACAGAGACAGAGAAATCGCACAGAGTCTCACAGAGAAATCCGCTACTCTGCGCACCTCTGTGAATCCTCTGCGCCTCTGTGGTGAAATTGAGTCGGCAATTCTTTCCCTTAAGGATGACAAAGACACGCGCGTCCAATTCCAACTCGCCCTCACGCTCGGCAACATCAAAGACAAACTCGCATTCGATGCCCTCGTCACAATGGCTTCTGAACGCAGCAACGATCAATGGTTCCGCTTGGCAATCCTGAGTTCCGTTGCCGATTCCGCCGCGCAATTCTTCCTGGCTCTGCGCGCGAAAAATCCAAACTTCGAGAACAAAGACATGCTCGCGCAACTTGGTTCGTTGATTGGCGCGAAACACGATGACGCAGAGATGACCAGCTTCATTAAAGGATTGTCTGGCTTGAAAGAACCGGAAGCGGGATTGAACGGCTTGGCGAAAGGTTTGAATCTGGCGAATGTCAAAAATCTCCCCGGTGCAGGCATCGAAGCGGCGCTGCTTCCCTTCCTCAATCACACGAACGAAAACGTCAGCAAAGCGGCTTGGGATTCGGCGCGGTTCTTTTCGTTGCAAGGCTTGATTGATCGCGCGATGACGGATTTGGCGAAAGCGGATTTAGACCCGAAGAAAAAAGTCGCGGCGATTCGTGCGTTGCGTGGTGGCCAATTCGCTGCGGTTTCGCCAGTGCTGCAAAAGGTACTGGCGTCAGGCGAAGCGGGCGAAGTCAAAGCGGCGGCAGTCGAATCGCTTTCGTCCTTCGATGACCCAAGCGTCGCCTCATCGCTGCTCGCAGGTTGGGATTCGTTCACGCCCGATGTCCACCCGAAAGCGTTGGAAGCCTTGCTCAGTGAAAAAGAACGAATGAAAGCGTTACTGAAAGCCGTCGAAGAAAACAAAGTTCCCAAGACTGCGCTTGGCGAAGAGATGCGCGCCCGATTGTACGAACATCCCGAAAAAGAAGTCGCCGACCGTGCCAGGGCTTTATTCAAAGGCTCCGGCGATGATCGCGGGGCGGCGGTGGAAAAATACAAAGACGTGCTGACGATGAATGGCGATCAGGCGCGGGGGAAGCCGATTTTTGAAAAATACTGCGCCGTTTGTCACCTGCCACAGAAAGGCGGACGCATCGGCGCTGATCTGTCGGGCGTGAACAACAAAACTAAGGACGAATTGCTGACTTCGATTTTGAATCCGAGCTATGCGATTGAGCCGCGCTTTGTGAATTACATCGTCACGACGAATGATGGCCGCATTCGCAATGGTGTGCTACTGAACGAGACGCCGGGCGCAATCACGCTGCGGGCGCTCGACGGTGATACAACGATCCTGCGCAAGAACATCAAGGAGATGAAAGCCTCGCAAATGTCACTGATGCCAGGCGCGTTTGAAATGTTGATTGATAAGCAGGGGATGGCTGATTTGATTGCGTATTTGCGGGCGGGATTGTGAGATTTAGCCACGAATGAACACGAATTTTCACGAATCAAAACCGTTTTTATCAGCCACAGATTTACACAGATTCGCACAGATTTTCTCGGCTTAAAAAAAATAATCTGTGTCAATCTGTGTAATCTGTGGCAAAAATCATTCGTGAAAATTCGTGTTCATTCGTGGCTAAATTCCTCGGCAGTTACTTCTCAATCCCCACCTGATGCAACATATAGGCATAATCAAATGCCGTATCGCGCAGCCGATCATAGCGCCCTGACGCGCCGCCGTGACCGCCGGGTTCCAGTTTGGTTTTGAAAAGCAGAACGTTTTTATCCGTCTTCATTGCGCGCAATTTGGCCACGTATTTGGCGGGTTCCCAATACATCACCTGACTGTCGTGAAAGGACGTTCTGACCAGCATCGCTGGATAATCTTTGCCTTCGATGTTGTCGTAGGGCGAATATGATTTCATGTATTCGTACGCAGGTTTCTCGTTCGGATTACCCCATTCCAAATATTCGCCCACCGTCAGTGGCAGCGAAGCATCCAGCATCGTATTCATCACATCCACAAACGGAACATAAGAAATGACGGCTTTGAATAATTCAGGCCGCAGGTTCACAACCGCGCCCATCAATAATCCTCCTGCGCTGCCACCTGTAATCAGCAAGCGATCCTGACTGGTGTATTGCTTATCCAGAAGATATTCAGCGCTGGCAATAAAATCAGTGAAGGTATTTTTCTTGACCATCATCTTGCCTGCGTCGTGCCAGGGCTTGCCTAAATCGCCACCGCCGCGAATATGCGCAATCCCGATGATGAAGCCACGATCCAAGAGGCTGAAGCGATTGGACGAAAAGTCTACGTCATAGGAAATGCCGTAAGAGCCATAGCCGATCAGCAGCAAGGGATTCATGCCATCGCGGTTGCAGCCCTTTTTGTAGACCAGCGAAATCGGAATTTTTGTGCCATCGCTGGCGGTCGCGTAAACGCGCTCGGAGGTGTATTTCGTTTTGTCATAGCCGCCGAGGACTTCGGTTTCTTTCAGCAACTTTCGTCTCTTCGTAACGAAGTCATATTCAAAAACAGAGTTAGGCGTAATAAAGGATTGGTAACTAAATCGAAACTTCGCCGTATTGAACTCCGCATTTGTTGCGCCAGCCGTAGCGTAAACAGGTTCAGGGAAATTGATGTAATGTGCATCGCCGGATTTCAAATCCGTGATTCGCATTTTGTTCAGCCCGTCTTCGCGCTCTAAAACGACATAGTGATTTGCAAAAATATCTACGTCTTCCAACATTGTCTCTTGGCGATGGGCAATCAGTTCTTTCCAGTTCTTTTTGCCGGGATCATCAATCGGCGCGGTTACCAATCGGAAGTTGCGCCCTTTGTCATTGGTGCGAATGTAAAAAAGCTTGCCGTGATGATCGGGATAATATTCGTGATCGTTTTCGCGCTTGAGGATCAGTTTCAATTCGGAGTTTGGTTTATCTGCCGAAAGATAGCGGTATTCGGTCGTCGTCGAGCTTTCAATGCCCAACAAAATGTAACCGCGACTGCGCGTACGTGCGGTGCCGATGCGATACAGTTCGTCTTTCTCTTCATACAGCAACTCAGGCTTTCCACCGATGACGTGCCGATAAAATTTATTGGAACGCTTCGTCGTCGCATCTTCGGTGACATAAAACAACGTCTTGTTGTCATTCGCCCAGGCGATAGAAGTCACGCGTTCTGCCAGGTCAGTCGTAACTTGTCCGGTGCGCAAATCCTTGACGTGTAACTTGTATTGTCGAAAGCCGACTTCATCGGTCGAAAACACAAGCAGGTTTGTATCATTGCTGACTTGAAAAGCGCCGACGGAAAAGAATGCTTTGCCTGCTGCCATTGCATTCATATCCAGCAAGACCTCCTCTTTGCCGCGCAATGTTCCCTTCTTACGGCAATAGGTTGGATATTGTTTTCCCTGTTCGGTGCGGGTGTAGTACAGATAGCCGTCTTTCGGATACGGTACGCTTAAATCGGTTTCTTTGATTCGGCCCAGCATTTCCTTGTACAGCGTTTCCTGCAATGCCTCAGTCGGCTTCATGATCGCTTCAGTGTATGCGTTTTCAGCCTTAAGGTAATTGAGAACTTCGGGATTGGATTTTTCGCGGAGCCAGAAATAATCATCTACGAGTTTATCGCCGTGGATCGTGGTAATTTTTGTTTCTTTTTTTGCGACAGGTGGAGTTTGTGCCATAACTGAAATGATTCCTACACAACCAACAAACAGTATCAACAGGGATTTCATGAACGTTTTCTCCTTGCGAGGTTCCGATCAAACGGACGGGAAAGATGACGCGTAAAGGGCAAAAACGCAAGCGGGATTAAGGCGAAATCCATCCGGCAAAGAAATCACACGAGGCCCGCGCCAGCATCTCTTTGTGTGCATTCAACCGATGGTCGCCATTGTTGATTAGCCAAAGCTGAATCTCAGTAGCCGTACAACGCTTGGCAAATTCCAGACTCAAGTGATACGACACGGTGTCATCCTGCATGCCGTGAAAAATCAGACTCGGCGTGTGAAAGCGTTCGACCAACAGATCGAACGGATATGTCTCAGCTTCTGCGTGCAAGCCATAATCCAGGGCCAGATCAATCCACTGGTTTACCACTTCCAGCGATCCCATTTGCCGCCACGTTTCGCGCTCCAGTTCCGTCAGCCGTTTGAATTCCAAAAACCGAAAGGCCGGAGCGATAAATGCACAGGCGGTGATTCGTCCCACGTGCAAAGCAGAAAACCAGGAAGCCGCCCAACCGCCCATACTTGAGCCAACCAGAAAGATTGTCTGATGCCCTCGCGTCGTGGCCCAGTCCGTAATCGCTTTCAAATCTTCCAACAACCGTGAGCCGCGCAAATCCTGCATCGTCCCCACAGATTCTCCGTGCCCGTGAAAATCAAAGGCCGCAAAGGCCCAGACTCTTTTTTCACATTCAAGTTCCAGGGCGTGGGCTTTTTCGCCATTGCGCGTGGAACCGAGTCCGTGCGCAAAGATAACAAGAGGGCTTTGCGCTGAAAACGAAGCGTATCTGCCACGCAGGCGTTGCTGCTGTTGGGTTGAAATTGTGATGATCTCTTGAATTCTCATGGCGCTGCTTGACTGCTTCTGAAACGAATTTATAATCCCAGCTGAAGCTTTCCTCACCGGCAATTCAAACTTTCTCGAAAGCTTCTCTCCGGCACAATACAACGATTTATTACCTGTTGCTCTCCTCCCCCATCACAGCGGTAAGAAATCTCCCTTAAGTTCACTGGTTCATTTTTGGATACAGGAGAAATTCATGCCATTGTCTATACTTAGCCAGTTCAGTCGTCAGGTAAAACCCTTTGTTTCTGTTCGCATAGTAATCATCCTGGCCGCCTGTCTAGCCCTGCTCATTCTCTTTGCGCTGACCATCAAACGAGCCGAACAACCACAGGAAACCTCAAATGCGACGGCGCGCCTGCAAGAAAATTATGGCCAGGTGCCGCTTCATTTTGAAGCCAATCACGGGCAAGTCAATGAGCAGGTCAAATTTCTGACGCGGGCGAATGGGCAAAATCTGTTTCTGACTCCGAAGGAAGCCGTAGTTGAACTGAAACAGAAAGATCGTGCTAGTGCTTTGCACATGAAACTCATTGGTGCCGCGCAAAATCCTGTCGTCAAAGGTGAACAACAATTGGAAGGAACCAGCAATTATTTTCTTGGTAATGATCCTCACCAATGGCGCACGAATGTTTCCACCTATGCACGCGTGAAATACGAAAGCGTCTATCCAGGCGTAGACCTTGTCTATTACGGCAACCAGCAACAACTGGAATACGACTTTGTGGTTGCCCCGGGCGCTGATCCAAATGCCATCAAGCTGAGCTTTGCCGGGGCCGAAAAAATGCGCCTGGATGACGCAGGAAACCTAGTCCTGGAAACAGCGAGTGGAACGGTAAAACAACACAAGCCCATCATTTATCAGGAAGTCGAAGGGCAACGCCAGGAAATCGCCGGAAACTATGTATTGGAAGGAGAGAGCGAAGTGCGCTTTGCGGTAGGCGAATATGACGAAAGCAAGACGCTCGTCATTGATCCCGTGCTCAGTTACGCCACGTTCTTTGGCCCGGGGCCTGGCGCTGATTCAACAGGAGGTTATACGACGGTGGGCACGGCGATTACGGTGGATGCTGAGGGAAACGTCTACCTCTTAGGCAAAACCGCAACCCCGGAATTCCCAACCACAGCGGGAGCTATCCGACCGACACGCCTCAATCAAAACAACTTCGTTGTCTTCATCGCGAAATTTAATGCGGCGGGAACTAGCTTGCCCTACTCCGCCTTATTAGGTGGAACAAGCCCTTTAGGTGATGTCCAGCCAAATGCGATTACCGTTGATGGTGAAGGCAATGCCTATGTTACCGGGAGGAGTGCGTATAGCGATTTTCCGCGCACGAGAAACTCGTTCGCGAATTCCGACGGGAAGGTCTTTGTCACCAAGTTTAATGCGGACGCCAGCAAATTACTTTTCTCTACCGTCATAGGTGGCGGCGGATCTGAAGAGGGCTTAGGCATTGCACTGGATCGAGAAGGAAATATCGGGGTGGCAGGCAGAACGAATTCTTCAGCCTTTCCTATTTCAGAGAACGCTTTTCAGAAAAAGAACGAAGGCAATGAAGATGGGTTTGTCCTGAAATTAACGGGCGATGGACGCCGCCTGCTGTTTTCGACTTTTATTGGTGGAGGAACAAAGGATTGGGCGGAATGTCCGGTTTTTGATGAACAAGGAAATATCTATTTCTCCGGCCAGGGCGGTGGAATTTCTAACGCCGGGCGATACGACTATAAGCCCTTTCCAACGACCTTCAATGCCTTTATGAGTTCCGCTGATCCGCAGGTAGTTGCTGGTGGTGGGTACGTCGCCAAGCTTGACGCAACTGGATCAAACTTGATTTTCTCCACGATGGTTGGCGCAGGTGGCAACAAGATGGCACTCGATAAACAAGGCTATATTTATGTCGCAGGGGTCTCGCGCTCCAACGATTTTCCAGTTACGCCTGGCGCATTTCGTTTGCGGGGGGGAACGGAAAACCAACATTCTTCGCGCGAAGATGGGATTGTGATGAAACTTAGCCCGGATGGCAGCCGAGTGATTTATTCCACTTTTATTAACAGCACCGAAGAAGCCACTCGGCTTTTTGAACTTGCGGTGGATGCAGAAGGATGTGCACACATCTTTGGCAATTCGCCCTTCGCCGGATTCCCCTATACTACAGCCCTTCCTCGCGCCGTTCCGGCGCTGCCCTCAAGAAGCAATTTTCAAGAAGGCGGCTTTGTGGTCAAATTGAAGGCAGATGGCAGCGGCGTGATCTATTCCGCTTTTATTCCGGTTGCAACTGCGGACGACAATTCGGGAGGCATGGCATTGGATGCGCAAGGGAATGTTTATCTCACGGGCAACGCACGGCAAGGCTTGCCCGTAACAGAAAATGCGTATCAACCAGATTATCAAAATCCGCCGGACAAAGGCTTTCATGCATTTATTGTCAAACTTGCCAACCGGACTCGCCCGGAATCATTTCTGCCGCTCAACCTACTCCCAGAAAATCCACGCTCGCAGGGTACGTTTCCGGTGGCGGGTCGGATCAAAGACACGCTGGGCCGCCCTGTTGAAGGGGTTACAGTCAATATCAGCGCCAGTCATGTGGCAGCGAGATACTTTGAGATGGAGACAGTCTCTTCAAATTGGAAGAATGAGGGAAATGGCAGGATGTCTATGGCTCGAACCACTGATAGTAATGGTTTTTATCCCATTTCAGTCGGGTTCCCGGCAGGTGCGAACTATATCATTACGCCAACCAAACCCGGTTATACTTTTAATCCTCCCACAGTCACACTCAACCTGCTCGGCAAAGAACAAGTCGTAAGCTTCACAGCAACCAGCAACAATACAGAGCGTGTGACAGTAAATGTTTCTGCCGCTAGTTATGAGCGAGCATTGGCCTATAATTCCATCACTTCCGCTTTTGGTTCCGATCTGGCCACCAAAACACTGAGTGCAAACACACTACCACTCCCAACCAATCTCGGCGGGACAACCGTCACCGTTCGTGATCTAACAGGTGCGCTCCGATATGCGCCACTCTTCTTTGTGTCTCCAACACAAGTCAATTACCTGATGCCTCCCGGAACTCATGCCGGGCGAGTGGTCGTCACGATTCGCAATGCAAACGGGTTGGAAGCGACTGAAATCCTGTCCGTCAGCGATACTGCGCCCGGTCTGTTTTCCGCTGATGCTTCCGGCAGAGGCGTGGCCGCCGCAACCGTGCAACGTATCCGCGCGAACGGCAAACAGAGCGTTGAGGTTATCAGTCAATTCGATTTCTCGCGCGGGCAGATTATGGCGATTCCCATTGATCTGGGGGCGGAGGGCGACATCGTCTACCTTTCACTCTATGGCACAGGCGTGCGCCATCGTCGTGAGCTGAGCAATGTGGGTGCAACAGTGGGCGGGATGAAAGTCCGTGTGGCCTATGCGGGATTACAAAACAGCTACGCAGGCTTAGATCAAGTCAATGTCATGATTCCGCGCGAACTCGCAGGGCGGGGTGAAGTAGACGTCGTTTTGAGCGTGGATGGTAAGCTTGCCAATGTAGTCAAAGTGAAAATCAAATAAGACAAAGCCCTGAATTTCCTAACACAAGGTGCGGTCGGTTCAGGGCTTTTTGTTAATTCACAGGTAAAAAATTACTTACTCTTCTTCATCAAGTAAGCCACGTTCATGTAAATCCTGGCACTTGATGCAGTATCGCGCCCAGGGGATTGCTTCCAGACGCTTGGGGGCAATAGGCTCACCACAATTTGTGCAATTGCCATATTCCTCGTCGTCAAGTCGTTCAAGCGCGGCTTCGATTTCTGTCAAAATGTGGCGATCATTGGTGGATTGGCTAAAAAGCAATTCTTTGGTGTACGAGTTTGAAGCCTTGTCTGCCGGGTCTTGCGTCGCTTCGGTATCAGCTTCGCGCCCATAATCTTCGTTTCGTCCAACGACACCGAGCAGTGAAGCGCGTCTCTCAACCAAGAGATCGCGATATGATTTCAGTTTCTTTTTGTCCATCCAAATTCTCCTTAACTTGGGGGCGTCATCAAAACTTATGATAGGGCACGCCGGCTAATAAGGTGTAAGAGCGATACAGTTGCTCGGTAAGCAGCACACGAGCAAATTCATGTGTGAGCGTCATACGCGAAAGCGATTGTTTCAGTTGCGCTCTTTTTTTCACTTCCTCGCTGACTCCGGCAAAGCCACCTATCACGAACGCTAATCGTTTGATTCCTTGTTGTTGTTTCTCCTGAATCAAAGTGGCGAATTCTACCGATGTAAACTCTCGCCCGCTCTCATCCAGTAAAATGACAAAATCATCGCGCTCGACTGCCGCTAGTAGTTTGGCGCTTTCCATCTGAATTACGCGTGCCTCATCAGGACTGCCTGAGCTTTCCTTGAGTTCACTGACTTCGTAATTCACATACCGTGTCAATCGTTTCAAATATTCATCAATGAGGGCACCACAATGCCGTTCTTTTGTTTTCCCAATCCAAACCAGATGCAATTTCATTTTGGGGCGTTGGGCTTAGGACTTTGGCCGTTGCGATTTCTTCGGCCCCAAAGCAAAAACAATAACCCGTTTCTTTATCCCTGAAGACTGGTCAGGTCCAGCTTTTCAGCATCACGCCAGAGTCGTTCGAGGTCATAAAAACGGCGTGAGTTTTCAGAAAACACATGGACAATCATTGAGCCGTAATCCATCAGCACCCATTCAGCATTGTTATAACCTTCGATGTTGAGCGGGCGCACTTTCACCTGCTTCAGGCGATCTTCAATTTCATCTGCGATAGCTTGTACCTGCCGGGTAGACGTCCCTGAGCAGATCACAAAATAATCAGCAAACGAGGTAATTTCGACTAACTTCAAGACAACTAAATCAATTGCCTTCTTGTCTTCAGCAGCAGCTACCGCGACCTTGACATTGTCAAAGCCAGTGCGGGAGATTGTCACCTCAGACTCGGTTTTAGTTTCGGTATAAGTCATACGTTCTGATATAGCGCGCAACATCCGGTGGAACCATTTCATCAATCGGCTGCCCGGTTCGGACGGCGGCTCGTACGTCTGTCGCTGCAATATTAACAGCGACATAATCAGTCAAAAAAACATTTGGCTCAGAAACATCATCCAGAAAGGGGCGTTTTGAGCCGCGTAAATCTATCACACGTTGCTGACATTTTGCTGATAAATGTTGCGCAGAAAGCCCCGTTGCAGGAGGCCGCGCAGCAACGATGATATTGTATTCTGTTAGCAATCGCTCATACTCACGCCATAAGTTCACTTCAGCAAATGAGTCAGCGCCCATGACAAAAAACAACTCGGCTGCCGGGTAAATCGTTTGTAGCTGCTGGAGGGTTTCAATCGTGTAGGGACGCGATGGAGCTTCCAGTTCAATCGTCGAAGCAGCGAACCTCGTATTTGCCAATTGAGGGGGATTCAAGGTAGCTAACACAACCATCGCATATCGGTGATAGGAAGCCGATATTTGCCAAGTTCGTTTATGAGGTGGTATGAACGCAGGAACAAATAAAAATCGGTCAAGCGAAAATGCTTCCCAAATAGCAGCGGCGACCTTCAGGTGTCCATAATGAATTGGGTCAAACGTGCCGCCGTAAATTCCGATGCGCTCCTGCACGTATGGTTTCACGTCGTATCCTAACGATCACAGTGTAGCATTTACTATGTCGCTGTGACGGTTGGCTCGCTTTCTACGATTGCTACCAGTTTGCGTCGCAACGCATAAATCAACTCTCGTACCCCTGTTCCAGCCGCAGCGGAAATCGCATAAAACTCCAATCCCTTATTTTGGCAAAAAGCCTGGAATTCTTTGAGCCGTTCAGGATCATCCAGAGCATCAATCTTGTTTGCCACAACGATTTCGGGTTTCTCTGCTACCACAGGACTATATGCAGCTAGCTCATGCCGGATCGTTCTATAAGCTTCGATTGGGTCTTTTGTCAGACTGGAAAGATCAACCACGTGGACTAAGAACTTTGTTCGTTCGATGTGCCGCAAAAACCGATCCCCCAACCCGGCCCCTTCGTGTGCGCCTTCAATTAAGCCTGGAATGTCGGCGACAACGCAGGTTTTGTAATCGCCCAAATCAACGACGCCAAGATGTGGCTCCAGTGTCGTAAATGGATAATCTGCAATTTTCGGTCGCGCAGCGGAAATCCGTGAAATCAAGGTGGACTTTCCTGCATTTGGCAGCCCAACCAATCCGACATCTGCAATAAGCTTTAATTCAATTAACAAATATCGTTCTTCGCCTGGTTTCCCATCTTCGTGATGTCGCGGGGCACGGTTTGTTGGGGTCGCAAACTGCGCATTGCCCCTGCCACCACGTCCACCGCGTGCCACCACAAATTGTTCGCCCGGATGAGTAAAATCATGAAGAACTTCTTCTGTTAACTCATCCATCACCACCGTTCCAACCGGAACGGGAATAACCATATCCTCGCCATTTTGCCCATGCCGATTGGAGCCTTCACCGTGCTTTCCGCGACCGGCTTTGTTTTCCGGTCGGTAGCGCAAATGCAAAAGCGTATTCAGGCTTTCGGTAGCCTCAATAATTACCGATCCGCCGTTTCCGCCATCGCCACCGGAAGGGCCACCGCGGGGGACAAATTTCTCGCGCCGAAACGCCAAAATTCCATTGCCACCATCGCCCCCCTTCACATAGATTTTTGCGCGATCAATCAGCATTTTTACAGCTTCAAATTTGAGATTTCAAATTTGAAATCACTTATGCTTCAGCGGGCGAAATGCTAATGAAGCGACCGCGACGACCGCGATCTTCAAATTTCACGATGCCTGTGATTTTGGCATAAAGCGTGTCATCGCTGCCGATGCCAACATTGCTGCCGGGTTTGAAACGTGTGCCGCGCTGACGGACGAGGATCGAACCACCAGAAACCAATTGCCCGCCAAAGCGTTTCACGCCCAGTCGTTGAGCATTGGAATCGCGTCCGTTGCGCGAACTGCCTACTCCCTTTTTATGTGCCATGACTTAAATTCCTTACTCTCAAATTTGAAACTGTAGTTTTCAAATTTTCAATTAGGCAATCGCATCAATCTTCACCGCAGTGAAGCCCTGACGATGCCCTTTCAATTTCTTAAATTGTTTGCGACGCTTAAACTTGAACACCAGAACTTTTGGTGCACGTCCTTGCTTCACAACGGTTCCGGTAACTTTCGCCCCAGACACAAGCGGAGCACCAATGGTTACGCCATTGTCACCACCCGTTGCAAGAACTTCGCCAAATTCAACTGCATCGCCCTCGTTTTTGTCCGCGAGCGAAGGAACACGAACGACCTCGCCGGATTGAACTCGGAACTGTTTGCCGCCGCTGCGGATAATTGCATATGCCACTGTCTGAATACCTCCCGATAGGGTTAACGTAGAAAGCCGCAGATTATAGGTTGTTGGCCAGGAAAGTGCAACCTGAAAGCAGATTTGTTGCGAACTTGTCTTCAGATACGAATTCCTCGCAAGCCTTCTTAAGACAACTTAATGTAACACTGGATTGGATGAGTGACGTTGTGTCGGAGATAGGGCGTCAAGGCTCCGCGTCGGATGCTCGGTGATACTATTTTTTCCCTCTGTGATTAAGGAAGAAGGAACTTGCGTGTTTTCCTGAGGCACCAGCTTTGATGTCTCATCACGATTGGTTTGCCCGAAAATCCTTGTATAGAGCCACGGAAGGCGAAAGAGGCATAAACCAACAAAGATCATCCCAAATGAAATTAATGCCAGTTGCGACCAAAGAGGACTCCATTCTCTGGATTGCGGGGGGACTGTAGATAAAATCAACAAGACGGTAAAGGCCAGCATGATAAGGCCACCGCCTCCGATAAAACTCAAGGTGAGTCCAAAATCTTGCAGGGAAAATTTCTTTTCAGCAGGCTCGTCTTCAGAAGTTGCTTCACGTAAATACTCGGCAACCAAATGATAAACGACTTGAAGATGCATGCCACAAACGCGGCAAAATTTTTGATCTTCCGACGCGGCTACGCCACAAGCAGGACAAAACATACAACCTCCTCAATGCTTCGCGAGCAAATGTTGGTTTCGTTTCCCGTTGTTAACGTGTGTGGCTTAAATCAGATCCCAGGGCTTGCGCGCCTTGCGGCTGAGCAATTTGGAAGCTGCGGAATCATTTACAAAATCTTCTTTCCCGGCATCCCACACCAAGCGCCGTCCTGTTTTGAAAGCAATGTTACCAAGATGAGCAACCGCCGTTGAGCGATGCCCGATCTCTGGTTCTGCGATTGTCTTTTTGCGTGATCGTAGACATTCAATAAAGTTTGCGCAATGTAAATCAGTCGAATCTCGGCCCTGAACTCGCCGGGCTTCCATACGGTAAGTTTCAATGGGTGCGTTCATATCCTGCGTGCCATCGCGACGGCGTCTGGCATTCGGTTCAGGAAAAACCTCATACCCAATCCGGTCACAGACGATGGTGCCATTGGTGCCGTAGTACGCTTCCCCGTTCGGACGATCTGATGTCCCGCGTGCGCCATAATAATTAAATCCAGGCGTGCGAATGCCCATTCCCATTCCGTTCATGTTGCAGGCCTCATAGCTCATCATAAAGCCAGGATATTCATAGGTCACCTGCAACACGTCGGGCATTTCTCCCATATCTTTGACCGAAAATCTTCCGCCAGTAGCAGTAATGGTTTTCGGGGCATCTACGCCCATTACCTGATGCACCGTATCAAAACGATGAGTCCCAAAATCGGTGATCGTCCCGCCAGCGTAATCCCAGAACCAACGATACCACCGCAAATGGCGATTCTTGTTGTAGGGAACTTTTGGCGCAGGGCCTAAATACATTTCCCAATCAAGCCCTTCCGGCACGGGCGCATCGGCAACTCTGCCAATGCCAAACGGTGTAGTGTTACTGTAATTCCAGACGCGCACAAAGCGTACTTCACCCAGCTTGCCAGATTGAATAATTTCCTGCACTTCTTTGTAATGTGGCGCAGAACGGTGCTGCATGCCTGTCTGCACAACACGATTATTCTTGTTAGCCGCAGTCACGATGGCACGCCCCTCTTTGATGCTGTACGCAAGTGGTTTTTCGACATACACATCTTTGCCCGCATTACAGGCCATCACCGAAATGATTGCATGCCAGTGATCTGGCGTCGCAACGTGAACAGCATCCACAGATTTCAAATCAAGGACTTTACGAAAGTCCTGAAAAACCTGTGCCGAGGAGCCGGCCCACGCTCTTGCACCTTCGGCGTTCGGCAAATAAACATCGCACAGTGCGTTGTATTCCACATTTGGCACAGCCTGCATAAGTCTGGCGACTTGCGTTCCGCGCCCACCACAACCGATCAAAGCGAGGTGAACACGATCATTCGCACCGAGGATTTTGTTGTAGGAAACAGCCGTCGTCGTGACAACCGCCGTGCTGGATTTGATAAATTCGCGTCGTTTCATATTAGTTTTCGGTGAATAGCAATCAAATGCGATTAAACTTCTCAATTGCCTGCGTTAGAGATTTGAACTGGCGAATGAATGGAAACATCCCTTTTTCGCGTGCATCAATTTCCTGCGCTTTTTTCAGGACTTCTTCAGCACGCTCTTGCGGCACAACAACGACGCCATCTTCGTCAGCAACAACGATGTCGCCGGGACGAACCGTGATGCCAGCACATTCCACCGGGATATTGCGCGCAACCGTTGCGTAATGCCCGACCGCAGTGCGGGGCGTCGCCGAACGGGCGTACACCGTTAACCCCATTCGCCGCACATCCCAAATATCACGAATTGCCCCATCCAATACCATTCCAGCCATTCCACGCACCTTGGCCGCCGTCGCCATCAGATTCCCCATAGCCGCGATGTCAAGCGTGCCTTCCATCACGATCACACCGACTTCGCCCGGTTTAGCGTTATCAATCATCTCAACGGAATGCTTGGTCGAAAGCGCAGGGGTCGCCTGTTCCAGCGGAGCAGGCTTCACCAAAGAGGTTACCGCCCGTCCGACAATCGGCGTCCCGGTGATAAGTTTCATGTCATAGCGCATGGTGCCAACTTTGCCCGTCACCAATTCGACTGCATCAGACACAGAGGCTGGATAGGTTTTCTTAAAAGCAGCAATGATCGGTTCATCCGGTGGGCCGGATTTTTTCTGGACGGCAGCAATCGTTAAGGCCCCAATGATTGCAATGATCGGGATAGCCAGGAAATAAATTCGTCGGTTCGTCAGTTTTTTCATGCGGTTCCCTCACGCCTCTTTCTTCATTTTCTCTTTGATAAAATCAGCACAGCGCGAAGCCAATGCCATCACCGTCAAGGTCGGGTTTTTCTCAGAAAAATCAATAAACCCGCTGCCATCGGCCACGAACAAATTCTTCACATCATGCGATTGCAGGTAAGGCGTGAGCACAGAGGTTTTCGGGTCAGTGCCCATTTTTGCGGTGCCTGCCCAGTGAACGCTGTCTACGCCCGCATTCGGGTTGACGTTTGTGATGACGCCACCTGAGGCTTCGATGATTGAGGTAATTTTTTCGATTGCATCTTTGGCAATGGCATTATCCTCGGTGGTCATATTGAAATGAATCTTGGGCACGCTCAGGCCATAGATATCTTTGACTGTCGGATCAAGTTCGACATAGCGCCCCGGCGAGGCAATCATTCCATTTTGGGAATACAAACTGATGAGCGCCGGATAGCGTTCGCGCACGGAGCGTTTGAAATCCCCACCAAACCCTGGCAAGTGCGTCGCAAAGTTCGGATTGCCTGTTCCAACGCGAGTTCCTGAATCTACGATGATGTGATAGCCCTTGGGGAAATCAGGATGTGGCTTTTCCCAATAGAACGAGGCAATGTAGGCGTGACTGCTTTCGGTGCCATCATCGTTGTAAACATCGCGGCCTTTGAGCGATGGCAAATAGCCTTGGGCACTGACGGACGTGTGCGAAATGAGATTTTTGCCAACCAGACCGCTGGAATTCGCCAGTCCGTTCGGGAAGTGATTGGATTTAGATAATAACAACAAGCGCGCCGATTCAATTGGGCCACAGGCCAGGACAACATTCTTCGCCTTGACCTCATAACTCTGACGCGTGCGGGCGTCGAAATAGCGAACGCCTGTGGCACGGCTGCCATCTGTGCTCATCATCACTTCAGCCGCATTGGCATACAGAATCAATTTGCACTTGCCCGTTTTGGTTGCAGCCGGAATCGCCGTGTTTGCCGAGGTATATTTCGATTCTGCGTCACAGCCGCGCATGCAAACGCCACAGTAATGACAGACAGGCCGATTCGATGCGTGTTTTTCGGTCAGGATGGCCTTGCGGGCTGTAATCATCTTGAAGCGTTTTGCATCCAGCTTGTTGCAGCCTTTTTGAACTTCATATGCGGCGCAGTTCCATTTGAGCGGCTTTTGGTAAATTCCATCCGGCACGTTCGGATGCTTATCTGCCGCGCCTGTCACGCCCATCATCGCTTCCATTCGATCATAATGCGGTGCAAGTTCGTCATAGCTCACAGGCCAGGTTGCAAAATCATATTTGCTGTTGCGCCAGCTCAGTCCCGCCCAAAGCAAGGTCTTGCCGCCGACGACCTTAGAAAGAAAATGATCTACGCGTTTGTTGCCTTCCTGTGTGAAAGGCTCCTTGCTTCGATCAACCGTCAAATGTTTACGCGGGTCCCAGCCTCTGCCGTTTTTTGGCAACTCATAAGGCATAGTGTGGCTGTAAAATTCTTTCGTCGGATCAACCCACTTCCCTGCTTCCAGCACGACGACAGATGCGCCTGCCTGAGCAAGTTGCATCGCAACGACACCACCAGCCGCGCCGGAGCCAACAACACAGACATCATAAGTTTGGGAGGTTTGATTCATTTTGGATTTTTTCCTGTGACAACCTGAGCGCCTTCAGATTTGGCCCATTCGGTGAAGGAGCCGTCATACATCGCCACGTCGTAGCCCAAATATTTCAGCGTAAAATACGCATGGGAAGCCATCATTCCGATCCAGCAGTATGTCACCATTTTCTTGTCTGGCGTTGCTCCCGCTGCTTCATACATTTTGCGCAACTCTGCTACGGGCTTGAGCGTCGGCGCTTCTTTGCTGACATAGTTTTGCGTCCAGTACACATTGACCGCACCAGGAATATGCCCGCTCAGGGGCAAATCAGGGCGCTTGATTGATCCATCGTAGCCATCGGGTTGTCGCGCATCGAGCAGCAGAGTAACTGGCTGATCTGAAGCCACGGATAACCACGAAATATCACGCACAGCCTCGCGTTGCATAATTATTTTCGGGTTGAGCCGAGGCGTAAAGTTCCCAGCTTTGATTTCCGGGGCTATGGTCGAAACCTCACGCTTTTCTGCTTTCCATTTTTCCAGCCCACCATCCAGCAATGCGGCTTGATTCCCCAGGCCTAAATAATCCAACGTGAAATAGGTTCGCGCCGATAACAACCCCTGCGTGTCACAGTACAGAATTACCCGCGAATCGTCGTTAACGCCGACTTGAGCGAAAAGTTGTTGCAGCTTTTCAACGGGCGGAAGCTCATTCACGACGCCACTCCGCGAGGTAATCAAATCGGCGTAAAGCAGGAAACGTGCGCCCGGAATGTGCGCCGTGTCATAATTTTTTCGCGTCTGTCCAATGTGCAAGAGGACAACTTTGGGATTCGTAAGATTCTTTGCCAGCCAGTCAGTTGAAACCAGCAAATTGGTACGAGCTGATCTGGGCTTGGCGGGTTGCGCCTGAACGGCGAGCAGCAAAACCATCATGCATAAACAGGTCTCAATCAATCGCTTCATTTGACTTTGTCTCCTGTGCTGACAGACGTATTTTCGGCGTTGCTCCATTCTAAAAATGAGCCATCGTACATCGCCACGTCGTAGCCCAAATACTTTGCCACAAAGTAAGTATGTGAAGCCTGCACGCCTGTGCGGCAATAACTCACCACCGTTTTGTCTTTGGTCGCACCTGCGGCTTCATACAGTTTGCGAAGCTCTGTCACCGGACGCAGAACAGGGTTTTCTTTGCTGACCAAATTCTTTTCCATCCAAAATACATTCGCTGACCCAGGAATATGCCCCCCTCGCTTCACGCCATCGCCGGGAGTCGCTCCGGTGTACTCCGCATTTGGACGCGCGTCAATCAACGCATAGTTCGGCTTTTCAAGATTGCTGGTCGCCCAGGAAACATCGCGCACAATATCACGAACCATCAGGACATTCGGTTTGAGCCGAGGCGAAAAATTCCCGGTTTTTAGTTCTGGAGTTTCGGTGCTCAATTGCCGTTTTTCAGCTTTCCATTTATCCAGTCCGCCATCCAGTAAGGCTGCTTGGTCACCCAGCCCCAGATAATCCAAGGTGAAATAGGCACGCGCAGCAAAAAGGTTGTAGTTATCGCTGTAGAGCACGATCCGGGAATCGTTATTGACTCCTAGTCCGGCAAACACGGTTTTCAGCTTCTCCACCGGAGGCATTTCATTCGGTTTGCCATCGCGCGTTGTCACCAGATCAGTCAAAGCCAGAAAACGAGCATTCGGGATATGGCCAGCAACATAATCTTTATTATCTCGCCCGACATAAATCAGGATAACTTTGGGATTGCTGGCATTTTTCGCTAACCAGTCAGTCGAAACCAACAGGTCAGAACGTCCAGCGGAAGTCTTTTTCGCCTGAGCGAAGACCAAGCCTGGGAGCATAAGACTAATGAGTAGGGTCAGAGTAATTCGTTTCATCATGTTTCACTTCATCAAATCAGAATTCGCTTGTTGAATTTCGGCAGGAAAGGTTTTCAGACGCGCAGCAATGCGTTGTCGCAACTCGCGGACAACTTCGGGATACCGCGCGGCTTGATTGTAACTTTCCCCCAGATCAATGCTCATATCGTAGAGTTCAGGTGTACTTAGAGTTTGGTTTATTTGATTGTTTGCACCAGCCTGATACCGTTGCACGTTCCAGCGCGCCACGTGAATTTTCCACTTTCCGAATCTCGCTGTTTGCAAAAACTCTTTGTCGAAAAACAAATACAAATTCCCAGGCGAGGTTTTCTCTTTGCCAAACAGGAAATTCACCGCACTCATCCCATCCAGCGGCAGTTTGGAGCCATTCGCCTCTCCGACCAGCGTCATCAGCGTTGGGAAAATATCAATTGTTGCTAGTGGTTCGTCTGAAACTGTACCACCTTTGATTTTGCCGGGCCAGCGGACAATGCCGGGGACGCGAACGCCGCCGTCATACGTCCACCCTTTGCGCCCTCTAAGCTGGCCGGGCGAGCCTTGATACCAGGGGCCGTTGTCGCTCGCAAAAAAGACGAGGGTGTTCCTGTCCAGGCTCAAACGTTTCAGTGTCGCCAACACTTCGCCTACGCTCCAATCCAGTTCTTCGACTACATCGCCGTAAATTCCGCCTACCGACTTGCCTTTGAATTTGTCTGAAGCAAAGAGCGGAATATGCGGCATGTTGTGTGGCAAATAGAGGAAAAATGGCCGGGCTTTGTTTTGCTCGATAAATCGCGCCGCCTCTTGCGTGTAACGCAACGTCAGCGTCTCCTGCTTCACAGGCTGTTCGATGGTTTCATCCATCTTCTTCAGCATTGAAGGTTGCATGTCGTTGCTGTAGGGAATGCCGAAGTAATAATCAAACCCGTGATCCAATGGACGATGCGGAGCCAAGTGCCCCAGATGCCATTTGCCAATGCAGCCCGTCGCATAGCCCCGCGCTTTCAAGGCTGTCGCGATGGTTGTTTCATTCGTCGGCAAACCCGTCTTATCCTGAAACGTTAGCACATTTGACAGATGCATGTTTTCAATGCCCATGCGTGCCGCATACCGCCCTGTCAGCAGCGCCGCGCGGGAAGGGGTGCAAACGGGCGAGACAGAATAAAAGCTGGTCAATTTCAGCCCCTCAGCTGCCATCCGATCCAGATTTGGAGTCTTGATTGCCTGCGCACCAAAAGCGCTGAGATCACCATAGCCCATGTCATCGGCGTAGATGAAAATAATATTGGGCGGGCGATTGCTTTGCGTAGCATTGGATAAGGTAGTGCAAAAAAGCGTCAATAAAACCAACCACACCGCCTGCTGCGCGACTTTTTTTATTGGCATAGTGAATTCTGATTTTCCGAGAGAGCGTTGCCGGCGAGCATTCTAAATCGAAACTTAAAAAAGCAAAACCAGACAAGCAGAAATAATTAAGGTCAGCCAAGACTTAACTCATAGAAATCAAATAGATTCTGGGAAGTCTTTTTGATAAATTTTCGCTCCACTTCAATTTTATTGTTAATACTTCACTGCTCTGGTCGTTTTCGTGGTTGTAGACGCGAATTTGTAAGGAGGCTATTGTGTTATCAACTGCATCACATTTAAAAGCTGTCCCAAGCCCACCCAATCAGTTGGAGCAATTATTTCGACAGCATTACGATCAAATCTTTCGCACCGCGTACCGCGTCACGGGCAATGCCAATGACGCCGAAGACGTGCTGCAAACTGTTTTTTTACGATTGGCGCGTCGCAAAAACGATTTAGCGCTTGCCCCTAATCCGCAGGCCTATTTGCTACGTGCCGCGATCAATGCTTCGCTCGACATCGTTCGATCACGCACCATCAATAACCTGGTGCCGATTGACGAAATTACGCCCGATCATATTTCAACAAATCGCAATCCTGAAACCCAACAAGCGGATCGCGAACTGCGTGCACTGGTACAAAGCGAGATTTCCAAGTTGAGCCAGAATTCTGCGGAAATGTTTGTCCTGAAATACTTTGAAGGCTATGACAACAAAGAAATCGCCCAAATGCTGGGCACATCGCATCTGGTTGTCGGCGTTTTGTTGCATCGGGCGCGGGCACAGATGAAAAAACGAATCGCGTCTGTTCTTTAATCGCATTCATTCAAACCAAATTTTATATCGCACTCATACAAGCGAGGTAGCTATGAAAAAGAACACCAATCAAATCTTAGATCAGGCCCTGAACAACATTCGGCACGACGAACCCGATCACGCGACGATCAATGCCGCCGCAGATCGCGTTTGGGCGCGCGTCGCCAATCATGAAGCCGAAGTTCTGGTAACCAACACCGTGCAGGCCGAACACCTGCGCGATTGTAATGATTTTCAATCGCTGATTCCTGCCTATTTGAGCAAGCAGTTGACATCGGCGCGCGTGCTCTTGTTTGAAGATCACACCCGCGAATGCTTTGCCTGCCGCAAGTCGCTGAAAGAGGCGCGGACAGCCAATGCCAAACCGCAAGTTGCTGCCGTGCCAGAAACAAAAGCTTCGGGGTTCAGCTTCAAGCAACCTGTCTTTCGCTATGCAATGGCGGCAATGCTGGTCTTGGGCTTAGGCGCGGGATCATGGAAGATTCTGGAATACATCCTCAACTCTTTCAAAGTTTTCGATGCTGTGGTGATGGCCGCGAATGGCCCGGTGTACCGCGTTAGCGACACACAAAACAAGCTCTTACAGCCTGGCGAAAAGATCAATCGTGGCGAACGCCTGCGGACGGCGAAAGGCTCCACAGCCATTGTCAAATTGACTGATGGCACGCAGATCGAAATGGCCGAACGATCAGAATTTTCGCTGACAGATAACCCTTCAGGCACGACCATCAATCTGAATCAGGGTAACGTCATCGTCGAAGCCGCGAAACAAAAGAAGAATAAGCATCTGTATGTCAAAACGGATGATGCTTTGGTTTCTGTTGTCGGCACGATCTTTTCAGTCAATAACGGCACCAAAGGCTCGCGCGTTTCCGTCGTTGAAGGCGAAGTTCACGTCGAACACGACAGCAAGGATTCCAAGCTTTTACCGGGCGATCAGGTCACAACCAATGCCAGCATTGAGCCAGTTGCAATCAAACAGGAAGTAAGCTGGAGCCGCAATTCCGAACGCTACAATCAGATGCTGGCAGAAGCGGCGAAATTGAAAGCCGACATCGCAGCGTTGCCACGTCCCGGCGTGCGCACGTCTACTCGTATTCTTGATGTGATGCCTGAAGGCACAGTGTTTTATGTGGGACTGCCAAACCTGAGCGAAACGTTGAATGCCTCTTACAATTTGGTCAAACAACGTGTTGAGCAAAATCCTGAACTGAATGCGTGGGTAAATAAACAGGCAGGCAATACAAATCGTCCGCTCGGTCTGGCCGATAAAGCGTTTGGGCAATTGCGCGAATTCGGTTCGCATTTGGGAGAAGAAATCACGATGAGCTTTGAGTTGAATCCACAAGGCTCACCGGCTGAACCGCTCTTTGTTGCCAATTTGCTGAATGCCGATGGCCTGCGCTCCGCGATTGGGCAGCTCAACAATCCGTCCATCCAAATCGTGGACGATCCCGCCTCCGCTCAGTCGGCAACAGGCAAAGACCTGTTCGTCTGGTTGAATGGTGATTTGTTAGCTGCATCGCCCAAGCTTGCAAATCTGCAACGCTTTGCGGTGTCGCTGAAAGCCGAAAGCCGATTCAAATCCACTTCGTTCTACGCTTCATTAGCCAAACGCTACAATGAAGGCACAAGCGTTGTAGTCGCGGCAGATTTGGAAAAAATTACGCCGCAGATTGCCACTAAAGATCAGCAAGCCAATGCTGCATCTGAACAACTTGGCCTGACAAACTTCAAGCACTTCATCGCTGAAATCAAAGACGGCAATGGCAAAGCGCAAAACAGCGCCGAACTGACTTTCAGTGAAGCTAACAAAGGCATCGCTTCGTGGCTGGCACAGCCTGCGCCAATGGGTTCGTTGAATTACATTTCAGCCGATGCCAATGTGGTTGCCGCAGTCGTCATCAAAGACCCGACGGCAATGGCCGACAATCTGATCAACGCCCTGAAAGCCGTCGAGCCAAAGTTTGGCGATGAGATGGCGAAATTTGAAGCCGAGCACGGCATCAGCGTCCGTGACGACATTGCCGCACCGCTCGGTGGTGAATTCGCAATGGCGCTGGATGGCCCGCTCGTCCCAACGCCTTCGTGGAAGATTATCGTTGAAGTGTACGATCAGGCACGCATGCAACAAACCTTCGAGCGCATCGTCGGAGAGTTAAATCGCCTGGCGCAACAATCAAACAAGAAGGGTTTCACGCTGGATAAATCGGAGCAAAGCGGACAAACGTTCTACACGATCAAGTCGCTTGATTTCCCGGTCGAAGTGAACTATGCCTTCTCCAATGGCTACGTGGTAATGGCACCAAGCAAAGCGCTGATTGATCGTGCGCTGCGGTATCGTGATTCTGGTTATACGATCACACGCTCGGCTCGCTTCGTTGCTTCCTTGCCTGAAGACAAGCAGGCAAACTTCTCAGCGATGTTGTATCAAAACCTTGCGCCCGTTGTGAATCCGATTGCGAAGACAATGGGGAACCTCAATGAGAAGATGAGAGGCGGAGAAATCGGTGCGCTCACTTCCCTGGCAAATGACGCGCCATCGCTGGCTTATGCCTACTCTTACGGCGACCGCATTACCTTGTCAGTCAATACGGAAAAAGGTGCCTTAAATCTGGGAGACATCCTGGGACTGCCTGGATCATTTGCAATGAAAGGCATTCTTAGTGGGGCGATGAAACATTAAGCACGCGCCTCAATTTATCGCCAATCGGTGGGAACTTCCTCCTACCGATTGGCGTATTTTGGTTTCGGACTTCAACTCCCGTCTCTGGAGGCATAATGAAAAAAACCACTCTCGTATTATTTGTAACGATCTTTGCGGCAACGGCGATTTCTTCTGGTTGCTTTTCCAAACGGCTACAGGCGGCCAAGGCCAATCAGGCGGCAAAGGCCGAAAACAAAGGCAACGATGATGCAGATTTCAACGCGCGCGAAGAGATCACACAAACTTTCACTCTCGCACCAGATAGCGAGGTTGAAGTCGTCGGCATCAATGGCTCAGTGGATATTACGACCAGTGAGAGCAACAAGGCGGAAATTTATATTTTGCGGCTGGCACGAAGCAAAGATACTTTCGAGAGACGAAAAGCCCACCTCTCTTTTGAGAACAATCAGCTTAAAATCCGTGGCAATGCCCGTGAAAGCAGCGGCCTCTGGGACTCGATTACTGGCGACAACGAACTGCGAACACGCATCACACTAAAGCTCCCACGCAAGCTGCAAGAACTTTCGGTTGGAGGCTGCAATGGTCGCGTGAATATCGGCGAAATTGAGGGCGGACTTGAGGTGCATAACATCGGTGGAAAAGTGACCGTCGCAAAAGCAAATGGTGCGGTAGAATTTGCAGGCATTAACGGTAAAATTGAAGCCACGCTGGCAAAATTGGACAAAGAGGGTGTCAGCATTCACGGCGTCAACGGCAATATTGATTTGAAATTTACAGAAGAGGTCAATGCCGAGGTCGAAATGAACGGCTCCAACGGTCGCGTGAACGCTGATTTGCCAAACGTCAAAGTCGAAGACCAAAAACACGGCAGATACCACGCCATCATCGGCACGGGCGGCCCGTCAATTGAAGTGAACGGCACAAATGGAAACCTCTGGCTGGCACGCGAAGGGGCAACGGCAAGCGGAACCAAAACACCTACCGTCACGGGAAAGGTGCTTAAAACCCTATCCGAGTAGATCACAAGTAACGCGGATATTTCGCGGATTCACACAGATAAGCTCTGCGTAAATTCAGCGATCCGCGTTATTTTTTTCTCCTGCTTTTTCCTGAAATTTATGACCCCAATCATCGAACTGGATCAACTTAGCATTCAATTTGGCGGGCGGCCTATTCTGGATCAGTTGAACGTAGCCTTGACCGGACGTGCCATTGGATTGCTGGGGCCAAACGGCGCAGGCAAAACGACGCTGATTCATACCCTGCTAGGGTTTCATACGCCGGACTCAGGGACGGCGCGCGTGTTCGGGCGCGACATTGCAACTGAAGCCAAACAGATTCGCTCACAGATCGGATTTATGCCGGAGCGCGATTCATTTATTGCCAACATGACTTGCGTGCATTTCGTGCGACTGATGGCGGAGCTTTCAGGGTTGCCATCAGAGGCAGCGCTCGAACGCGCGCACGAAGCATTGTTTTATGTAGGTCTGGGGGAAGCGCGCTATCGTCAACTAGGGTCGTATTCGCTCGGCATGAAACAACTCGCCAAACTTGCGCAGGCCATTGTTCACGGCCCCAAACTCATTATCCTGGATGAACCGACGAACGGACTTGATCCGCCCGCCCGCGCACGCATGTTGGAACTGATCCGCGAAATTCGGGACAGCAGACAAGCACAAATTTTGCTTTCCTCGCACCTGCTGCACGATGTCGAAGAATGCTGCGAAGAAATTTTGATCCTGAAACAAGGACGCATCGCGGCACATCACGACCTGGAAGCAGAGCGTAAAGCCAATCGTAAATTCATCGAAATCGAAACGCGTGGCGAGCAGGGAGCCTTTGCTCACGCAGTCAATGCGCTCGGTTGTGAATCGGCAATCACCAGTAAACAACGGATGAAGCTGATTTTGAATGAAACCATCGAGGTGCGTGACCTGTACCAGATTGCCAATCAAAACAATCTGCAAATCCGCAGTTTGAATTACAAACGGGATTCACTCGAAGACATCTTCCTCAAAGCAATGGAATCCGCATGACAACCCTACAAAACAGGCTGGATAATTTACACGCCTGGGTGCGCAATTGTCCGGTGTTACAGCGCTTCACCAGCTTTACGCGTTTGCTGCTGGGCATTGGTTTCATTGCACCCGGCTTGACCAAAGTTGTGGGCAATCGGTTCACCGTGCTCGGCACCGATACTCCCGTAGGATTTTTCTTTGAAGCGTTATATCAAACGGGTTTCTATTGGCGTTTTCTGGGCGCAGCACAAATTATCGCTGCCGTGTTGACGTTGATTCCGCGCACATCCACTTTAGGTGCAATCGCCTTCTTTCCCATCATCCTAAATATTTTCATCATCACGGTTTCGATGAATTTTGTTGGCACACCTGTGGTCACAGGCTTGATGCTATTGGCCAATCTGTATCTCTTGTGTTGGGACTATCACAAGTTCAAACCACTGCTATTCAATAGCCGAGCGCCGCTGCCTACTTTTTCAGATGTCACGCCACACTGGATTGAGCGTGCCGGATACGCTGTTGTGGTGCTGACAGGATTAACGTTGACCTTAGCGACGCGCGGCATTTTTGCCAAAATTCCATCCGCTTTTCTATTTAGCATTTTAGCTACTGGCTTCATTGGCGGTTTAATGATTGTCACCGGCTGGTTCATGTTGCTACGCAAGGAATGAATCGCATCCCATCGCTCAGAACCAATAAATCATACCTCAGAATTCTCTTCTGCACCTCGCACATAATTCAAACCTGAAACAAGCGTTTCACTCTTGCAACACAAATTCGATTAGGTTATAGTGCGCAGCCATAGCGGCAAGTAAGCAGGTCCGACCTCTAAATTCGGACTTCAGAGATAGCAACAAGTAGTACCAAAATTAAAAGGAGGCTTACGATGGCTCGTGTTTGTCATTTTGAAATTCACGCAGACGATCCCAACCGCGCAATCGCTTTTTATCAAACTGTCTTTGGCTGGCAATTCAATAAATGGGAGGGGCCACAGGATTATTGGCTGATCAAAACGGGCGAATCAGATCAACCAGGTATTGATGGTGGCTTATTGCGACGAATGGGGCCAGCTCCCACAGATGGTCAGGCAGTAAACGCCTTCGTGTGTACGCTGATCACGAAAACAATTGATGAAGACGTCAACCAGGCGACCTTGAATGGAGGAACGGTAGCAGTGCCCAAAATGGCAGTGCCGGGAATTGGCTGGTTAGCTTACGTGAAAGACACAGAAGGCAATATTCTCGGTATCATGCAAGATGATCCAGCCGCAGCTTAACGGCAAATCAAAAGGCAAATAGCAAAAGGTATAAGGCAAAGGTTTCTGCACTTATTCTTTTTCAGAATAAATTCAGAAAAAACAGTTCCGCATTTTTGCCTTTCGCAACTTACCTTTTGCCTTTTGATTTTTCTACTGAAGGAGAATCCATGGGTAATGTGACACGTATTATTTTTTTCGTATGTCTGTGCTTGATTGTCGTAAGCGCTGAAGATCGCCAACCAACCATCAATGATTTTTCCTGGCTGACTGGATGCTGGGAAAACAATACGGGGAAAAGGCAACGCGACGAGAATTGGAGCAAGCCTAAGGGGGGAACCATGTTTGGCACTGGCAGAGCGGTCGTTGACGGAAAAACTACAGAATATGAATTTATGCGAATTCATCAGGAAGCGGATGGTCTGTACTTCACTGCACAGCCATCGGGACAACCACAGGCGACCTTCAAGCTGGTCAGTCTGCGCAACAAGATCGCAATCTTTGAAAACCCCAAACACGATTTTCCTCAGCGCGTCATTTATGCCTTAAATGCGGATGGTTCGTTGCAGGCACGAATCGAGGGCGACCTGAACGGGGCCAAACGTGGCATAGACTTCCCGTTTGTACGCACAAGATGTGAAAACGATCAACAAAAGGAGGCAGCAAATGTTCACCAAAACTGAAATCAAATGGGGCATCATCTTTTCAGCAATGGGACTGATCTGGTTGACGCTGGAATATCTGGTCGGATTGCACGACAGATTCATTGCCTGGCATCCAATTCTGACCAATTTGGTGGCGATTCCGTCAGTGATTATTATGGTATTGGCGATTCTGGAAAAGCGCCGTGTTCTGGGCGGCATCATCACCTTCGGTCAAGCCTTTCTTTGCGGGCTGGGCGTCAGTATTGTGGTAGCCGTTTTAAGCCCAATCACTCAATTTATTTTCCACCGCCTGATTAACCCAGGATACTTTGAAAATGCTATCCGCTATGGCGTGGCCCAAGGCAAGACAACTCTGGATAACGCTCAGGCGCTGTTCAATCTTCAAAGCTATATGATTCAGAGCGTCCTGGCAGCCGTGATTATTGGCAGCATTACGTCACTGGTCATCGCCGCCATGATCAAAAAAGAAGTAGAGTTGAGGAACATCTGATATTGTTTCTGCGTAAATGAGACAGGATTGACCTGGTTGAAATTAATCCAAAATCCTGTCTCGTTAAAGGAAACACTAATGGCGGTTTACCAACATACTTACCAACAGTATTCTGGCCCTTCGACTCCTCTTTGGTCACGATTTCTCATCATCCCACGTTACGCATACAAAAGCGTCTTTCAATCCAAGCTCTTTACTGGATTGTTTGCTGTCTGCTTCGCGCCACTGCTGTTGATGACGATCCTTATTTACCTCAAACACAACATATCTGTACTGGAAGCGTTCAATGCGCGAGTTTCTGACATTGGGTTTGATGTGAATGGATTTTTCTTTCGCATTTTTACAAGCCTGCAAACTTCGCTGGGGTTTCTGTTGACGGTGATCATCGGGCCAACATTGATTTCGCGCGATCTATCGAACAATGCACTGCCGTTATATCTTTGCCGCCCTTTGTCACGAGCAGATTACGTGATCGGCAAAATGTCGGTGATCATGATTTTGCTCTCATTGATCACGTGGGTGCCGCTGCTGATCTTGTTTGTTTTTCAGGCGTATTTGGAAGGAGGCTCCTGGCTTTGGGACAACTTGTATGTTGCGCGCGCCGTGTTTGTCATCAGTTGGACGTGGATTATTATCCTGGCTTTACTAGCCACGGCCCTTTCCGGCTGGCTGAAGTGGCGGATTGCGGCCAGTGGGGCTTTATTCGCGGTGTTTGTGGTTCCGACGCCAATCACCATAATCATCAACGAAATGTTTCGGTCGAATGTGGGCACGCTGCTCCACCCCGGTTTCCTGATGAATATGTTGATGGACAAATTGTTTCGGATGGAAAATACCTTCACGCCTGACTGGATGGTGCCACCAACGTGGAGTATGTGGGCATCCTTAGCAACACTGGCATTAATTTGTGTCGGACTGCTCTCGCTCAAAGTGCGTGCCTATGAGGTAGTCAAATAATGGAAGCCGCGATTAATATTCCAATAAACAGCACGGCCCAAGCCTCGGTCGCCACTGAGCAAATGATCATTTTTGAAGACGTATCGAAGTTCTACGGCGAAATTCTGGGCGTGAACCGAGTGAATCTATCTATTGCTCCCGGCATCACAAGTTTGGTTGGGCCGAATGGTTCAGGGAAAACGACCCTCATGAACCTGATGACAGGCTTGATTCAACCCACGCGGGGTCGCGTCAAAGTATTGGATTTTTCGCCCAGCGACCCAGAAGTTTATTTCCGCCATGTGGGTTATTGCTCGCAATTTGATTCCTTTCCGGCAGGGCATACGGGGTATGAATTCATTTATTCGTATTTGCGCGTGCAAGGCTATGGCAAAAAAGTTGCCGACCAGATGACCTGGCAAGCGTTGGAGCGCGTGGGATTGACCGAACCTGCGAAACGTAAGGTGGCAGGCTACAGCAAAGGAATGCGGCAACGTGTTCGCCTGGCACAATCCATCGCGCATCATCCAACAGTGATCGTGCTGGATGAACCGTTGAATGGTCTCGACCCAATGGCGCGCGCCGATGCGATTCGGTTGTTTCGAGAATTAGCCAACAGCGGATTGCATCTGATTATTTCCAGTCACATTTTGCACGAAGTGAACGCAATGTCTGATCGCGTAATCTTCATTGAAAGCGGCTACGTCAAGGCCGCTGGCGATGTTGAAGGCGTGCGAAATGAACTGGAAGAACATCCGCTGCAAATTCTGGTGCGATGCGATCAGCCTTCGACGTTGGCCGCACGCTTATTCCAAGAGTCACACATTGTCGAAGTGAGGATTCATGATGATCGAATGGGCATGTTTGTGAAAACACGCAACACCGATATGTTTTATGAGTTATTGCATCATGCGGTGCTTGAATACAATCTCAACATTGAAACTGTTGCAACTGTTGATAATGACCTAAATGCCGTCTATCACTACTTGATCGGCGCGCGACAGGAGGGCGAATGAACGCAAGTCTAGCTGAAACTCCATCCCTTGGTTCGTCGTGGCCCTTGTGGCGCAGGCAAATCGTCGGCATCCTGCGACTCGAAATCAAAAAGAACTTCCTGAGTAAACGTGCCCTGCCAATGTATTTGCTGGCCGCGATTCCGGTTGTCATCCTGATGATGCTGGCCGTTTTTGATCGAGGGATGCAACGCGGAGTGCGAACCAATTTGTCACAGGCATTTATCGTCTTCTCGAACCTGCACGAAGGGTTAATCTTGCGCACGGTGATCTTTTTCGGTTGTGCCTGGATTTTCATGAATCTGTTTCGCGGCGAGGTCGTGGACAAAAGTCTGCACTATTATTTTCTCTCTGCCGTCAAACGCGAGGTTCTTGTTGTCGGGAAATATCTTTCCGGGTTGATTGCATCCTGCACTTTGTTTTTGCTGACCACCATCGGCGCGCTGTTCTTTTTGCTTTTACCACGAGGCTTACAGGCCAATCTGGATTACATTTTCGACGGACCAGGTTGGGCGCAAATTGTAGATTACCTGGGCATCACGATTCTGGCATGCATTGGCTACGGCGCATTGTTTATGGTCATCGGATTGTTCTTTCGCAATCCGATTATCCCCGCTCTGCTCGTCTATGGATGGGAGTGGTTGAATTTCTTATTGCCCCCCATGCTGAAGAAAATCAGTATCATCCATTATCTACATTCATTGGTTCCAGTTCCCGTAAATGAAGGGCCGCTGGCCATTATTGGTGAACCAACACCTTCATGGATTGCGATTTCCGGGATGCTTGCAGTGACAGCAATTGTACTAGGTCTAGCCAGTGTCAAGATCCGGCGAATGGAAATCCAATACGGTAGCGAATAACGATTTAGCTGATTGGGATTGGCTCTTAAAAGTGGGGCTAAAAACTGAGAGCCGATCACAAGTTTTGGGACTTGCAACCGGCTCGAAAACTGCTGATGTCCTCACCCCATCAACAGTTAGATTGCCAACAATTTTAAGCAGCTAACAAAATTTGTCAAGCCCTAAAATGATTTTTCGTGCAACTTTGAGGTAATAGATTAAATCTTTTATTTTAATCGGTTTAGCCAAACATTTTTCAGCCGAATTTGACTTAAATTTGAGCTTCAAAACGTTTACGAAATACCTCGACACTGAGCTTTCCAGTTTCCGCCAAGGTTTCAAGCCAGGTCGCATCACTAAAATCACGCGCATTCAGGCGAACCATGTAATCACGCGCAACCTGATAGCTTTCGGTGTCCACATCTACGGGCCGTCTTCGCCCGGAGCCAGTCGTATGATCCAACACTTCCTTGAAAGGAATCGGGAGAAATTCTCCCCCCTGAATCGTAATCATTGCGCCTGAGCCACCTTTGAGTAAATAGGTCACAGAGGCATAACCCAAGTCCCTGGCAATCTCTGCATCCATTGGAATCGGGGGCGCACAACGCAACTCGTAGCCAATTGTTTTATCCACGATAGTGACCTTGATGTCACGTGCCTCAAGTCGTCTTTCAACTTCGCTTTTGACTTTTCGGCCCAGGTCTACTTCTGACACGCGAATATTGCCTTGCGCGTCGCGGTCAACGTTGCGTAAATCCTCAACCTCGTCGGGCGAAAGGTATTCCACCAATGCCTCAGCGAGCAGGACAACACCAAAACTGCGCCCCATTGCGCGACGCTTGATAATTGCGCCTTCGACAACATCGCAAATATCGGAAAGCCGAATCGTATCGCTCTTGAACTCTTCGGGAATAATCGTGCAGGTTGCGCTGGCAGCCTTTCCGATTCCCAACGTGAGATGCCCAGTCGGGCGGCCCATTGTGACCCCCAAATACCAACGTCCGGTCGTACGGGCATCTTCCATCAGGCTTTGCACAATGCCAACGCCAACGTGTCTGGCGGTTTCATAGCCGAGCGTTGGCACAGGCAACGGCATCCACAGATCATTATCTATGCTCTTGGGGATCATCACGACCTTGATTGCCCCATTTGTGGCGTCTGAGACAGCAGCAGCGCTGCGAATCATGTCATCGCCACCGATGGCAACCAATGATTCGATCCCAAGTTTTTTGAGTGCGGAAATCGTGTTTTCCAGCGCTTCTGGATCGCGCGTAATGTCACGCCGCGAAGCGCCCAGTACCACGCCGCCATCCAAGTGAATACGCGAGACTTCATTGATTGTCAGTTCGTGCCACTCATCCGTATAACGTTCCGCCAGCCACTCAAATCCATCGTGAAAACCAATCGGGGTCACACCGGCATTAATTGCCTCAATGGCGACAGCAGCAATTACTCCATTTGTGCCAGGAGCAGGGCCACCGCCTACGACGATACCAAGTTTTTTGATACTCATAATTTTGTCATTCGTCATTGGTCATTTGCCCCTTGCCCATTGCCCTTGACGCTTTCCAAGAACAAATGACACGTGACAAATGACTAATGAAAGGGTTTATGCTCCTGATTTATTTTCGGTGCAGAGATACTCAAATTTGCCACGAAATTCTCCGACGGACATTTTCGCAGCTTCGGCTAATTTCTCGACCCAGGCCGAATATTCAAAGTCTTTCGGTTCAAGCCGCAGCATATATTCACGAGCGACGCGATAGCCTTCGCTACGAATATCCACGTTGCGCACACGGGTTTTATTGGTAACGGGATTTCGCAAATCCTTAAAGTACATCGGCACCAGTTTCCCCCCCTGCACTGTCACCATTGCGCCGCTGCCGCCACCTACCAAAAACCTGATCGCGCTATAGCCCAGATCACGGCAGTAGGCAGCGTCGTAGGGGATCGGATCACAGCAACGCAACTCATAGCCAATGTTTTTATTGGTTATCGTCAGTTTGATCCCACGTTCCAGCAACCGACTCTGGACTTCGACTTTGACTTTACGCGCGAGATCAATTTCTGCGAAGCGAATGTGACCGTGTTCATCACGTTCGACATCCTGCAAATCGGCCAGTTCCTGCGGGTCGAGTTTTTCGATCACGCCTTCGGCTAAGACAGCCACGCCGTAATTTCGCCCCATGACGCGGCGCTTAATAATTGCGCCTTCGACAATGTCACAGATTTGCGAAAAAGGAACGGTTTCCTGTTCCAACTCTTCGCGAATGACGGTTAACGTTGCGCCCGCCGCTTTGCCGATACCGAGCGCGAGGTGGCCTGCTTGCCGTCCCATCGCAACCACGATATACCAGCGTTTCGTCGAACGCGCATCCTCCATCAAGTTACGAACCAACTCCACCCCCACGTGACGTGCGGTTTGAAAACCAAAGGTTGGGATGTGATTCGGCAACGGCAAATCGTTGTCAATTGTCTTTGGGACGTGAACCGTGTGAATTTGACCGCCGGACTTTTCAGACACGTAGCTGGACGATAACGCCGTATCGTCTCCACCAATCGTCACCAGATGCGTGACGCCAACTTTGCGCAGCGTGTCAATCACGGCTTTCATGTCATTTTCTTTTTTGGTCGGATTGTCGCGTGCGGTGCCGAGAATTGAGCCGCCTTTTAAGTGAATACGCGACACATCGTCAATCGTGAGCGGTCGAATTTTACTTACGTCGCCACGAATCAAATGTTTGAATCCATCTTGTACGCCGACAACATCGAAATCTTGATTGATTGCCTCAATCGTCGCGGACGAAATGACGGCGTTGATTCCTGGTGCGGGGCCGCCGCCAACCAGAACTGCTAATCTCCCAGAGGGCATTGCTAAGTCTCCTAGTTTGATGCCAGTTGCTCTTTGCCAACAGACGTTGTAGAAAGAAACCGAGATTGTAACGGAGGAGTTCTGATTTGACTAGCGAACCACCACAGCTTGACATCCTGGCCATTGCCGCCCATCCCGATGACGTTGAATTATCCGTCGGAGGAACCCTACTCAAACTAGCGGCGCAAGGTTATAAAATCGGCATTCTGGATTTGACGTGCGGCGAAGGTGGCACACGCGGAACGCCGGAGATTCGGGCGGCAGAGGCCACGGCAGCAGCAGAGATTTTAGGGCTGACCGTTCGCGAAAATCTTGATCTGGGCGATTCGCATCTTTGGGTCAATGAAGACTCTCGCGTTCAGGTGGTGCGGGCCTTGCGTCGCCTGCGTCCGCGTGTTTTGTTTACGCAGTATTGGGATGATCCGCATCCCGATCACGCGCACACATCGCAACTTGTCCGCGAGGCAGCGCACGTTTCCGGCTTAGCGAAATATGATGCTGATTTTGGATTGCCACGCTGGCGACCTTCCGGGATCGCCTATTTTCTCTTTTCACGCACCGTTGCACCGACCTTCATCGTAGACATCAGTTCCCACTTTGACCGCAAGTGGCAGGCGATTTACGCCCATGCTTCGCAGTTCCATAATCCACAAAGTAACGAGCCACAATCCCGTGTCAGCACACCGCAATTCCTGCGCGAGATGGAAGCACGAGATCGTTATTTCGGAGCCCTGATCGGAGGAGAATATGGCGAGGGATTTTTTGTGCGTGAGGCGTTGAATGTTGACGATCCAGTTGCCTTGCTGACGCGTCCGATGAATCTTTATTCGTGAAATACCTTACTTATCCTGTAGCTTAATCACTTTCTCTGCGGGCTGCATTACTTCGCGGGTAGCGTGAATCAAGGCTCCCTGCTTCTCAAATTCGTGATTCAGCACTGCCAGCACCTGTCGCAATTCCCCGCCCTGCAACCCGCTGGCTTTGAGTGCAGTTTCGAGTTCAGATTTTGGGAGCTTTGCATTTGTGGCGGTCAGCAGGTGTTCGGCAAGGTCATGGCCGCAAACTTCACTGATAATTTCCAAGGCGCGGCCCAGCGCAATTTGCGAATATTCCTGTTTGCCAAGCATCATTTGTTTGCCGCCGGAGACCTCCAGCACGTTCTCGCGGGCAAAGTCACGCAAGGCGGTTTCCTGAACCTCCAAAGCTTTTTTGATGAGTTGCAATCGTTCCCAGAGCGCACCTGCTTCCTGCGCACTCAGTTGCCGAAGGTTCCACTGATCAATCTTGTCTTTGTTGAGCGCCCATTGCAGCTTCTGAAAAACCGCAGCAGCGGCAGGACAGGATGCAATGGCCGGGCAATACCGACAATGTTCGCCGATATTCACCGGCAATGTTTTTCCAGCATCGTGCCATTTAGAAAACACTGAAATGACTTGTTGTAATTCGCTTAATTTGGCACCGAACTCGCGCAACTTTTCCGCAGCATATTCCCGCTCGTTGAAATGGAACGTAGCATCCTCCCGAATATGCACAATGCGCGCGATCACGTCTCCCGTCCCAAAATGCAAATGCGCGGCAAGAGCCAGGAATGCCAACTGCTGACTGGTTGCGGCATCAACCGGAATCAGCCCGGTCTTGTAATCTACGACCACAATTTGTTGAGTAGCCCGATGCTTGGCAACAAAATCCGCCGTGCCTAAAATCTCGCCTGTATTTTCGTATTGACGCCCCAGGCTGGTGCCCATCAATCGCGCAGCCTGCTTTTCAGGATGAAAAGCAAATGTGGCTTCGGCCAATCCTTCGTCTAAATCTGCCCAGAGCAATTCCAAATCCAATTCCCGTGCAATGCCGATTCCTGGCAGTTCGGCTGAAAACTTTTCCAGTGCCGCCTCGCGCCCTTCGTTAAATGCGACTTCAAGGAAAGCATGAATGTTTGTGCCACGCTCAGCCGCCTCGCTCGTTTCAAGTTTCATCTGTGGCAAAACGTGGCTGGCCGGGCACGCAATCACGCGCGGCAAATACGAAGCGGAGAGAATGGGAAGATCAGTCATTGGTCATTTGCAATTGAGTCCAGAGAGTCCAGGGAGGCTAGAGAGTCAGGGGAATGTACTGACTCACCGATTCTCCAGACTCCCTGGACTCTCTGGACTCAAT